>JBAQWV010000125.1:0-99277 GCA_049299095.1 Anaerolineae bacterium
TGATCTCGCCGTGGAGCATGAGATCGTCACCAAGCGCGGCGCATTCTTCAGCTATGGCGACACCCGCCTCGGACAGGGCCGCGAAAACGCCAAGGCTTTCCTCCAGGAAAACGAGGCGATCTTTAACGAAATCGCCAGCCAAATCCGCGAGCGGGCAGGATTGAACGATAAGGGCGCAGCCGAAGAGAGCAGCAAGGTGGTACCGACGGCCAAGGCGACCGGTAAGGCGGCTGCAGGCAAAACGCCCAAGATCGTTGTGGTGCCAGAAGAAGAGATCGAAGAGGACTTGATGGAAGAAGACGAGGAAGAGTTCGTCGTCGAGCTGGCGGCTTGATCTTCTGGATATCTCAATCAGAAAAATTTATCGCTTTCTCCAACGCCCCGCCATGTGCGGGGCGTTGTTTTGACAGCCCCTTGGGCGGGTGCTACAATCGCCGCATGGTTATGCTGCCTCGCCGCGCGCTGCGCAGTTTGTCGCTTATAATCCCGCTTGGCTTCCTACTCGTGGTTCTGACGGGGTGTGCCTCTATGGCTTTGCCCACTGCGGATCCGGCGGCATTGTCCGCGCTGCCCACCGACACGCCGCCATTGCCTACCCCGCGCAGTAGCGTGCTGGCTCCACGTGCGACAGAAACGGCCACGCCAACCGCGACGACCACCCCCACTGCCACCAGAACCCCTACTGCCACGGCAACAGGAACCGCGACACCCTCACCGACACCAACGGCCACACCTGGCCCGCTGGCGCGTTCGTTCGGTGCTTTTGATGAGTTGATGGCGCGGTTGGATCGGGAAGGGTATACGCTGCGTGAGCAACAAGTCACGGGCGAAGAGAATGATCGCGTCGTGGCCGCCATTTTTATGCCGTCGGCGGATGACGGCTCCGCGCCGGGGGTGAAGCTGCCGCGTCTGGCAATTTATCATCTGCGCAGTGGCGAACCAGCACAGCTATTGTTCGAGGATGAAGGTAGTGACGAGGATATCCAGTTTGCCGGCTACGGCACGAGTTGGGACACGCCGCTCGGCTGGAGCGATTTAACTGGCGACGCCACGCTGGAGTTGCCGATCTGGGCCTCCAACGGCGGTTCTTGCTTTGCTTGTACACGCATTTATGTGCTGCAATTGACGCCCGCGGCTGGAGCCAGCCGCGCCACGCCACGCTGGCGCATCCGCGAGCTGACCGGCGCAGTGCCATATAGTAACCTCATCCGCAACCCAATGATCCCGAAGTTTCTCTCCGACAACGACGGTGACGGGGTGGCCGAAGTGGAGGTACTGGACGCGCATTTTGAGTACGCGTTTGGGCTGGACCTTGTTTACTCGCCACGCGTGTATCACTACTGGGCATGGAACGGGCGACGCTATCAGGATATTTCAGCCACCAGCCCGGCCTTCTTCGAACCACAAATTGAGCGGGGACGCGTGGCTGTGCAAGCCAGCTATAATCAACCATTGGCAACACCGGATACGCTGGGCAAGGCGCTGGTGCTGCTGCTGGCGTATGATGCCAATGGCCGGCGCGAGGAGGGTTGGCCTGTATTTCTGAACTTGACTGACCTAACCCACTGGAACGGCGAGTCTTGGGCTGGCTTGCTCCAGCAGCTTGCATTGATCCGTGAATATCTGCGCGGCCAATACGAGCGCGGCGAACCATTCACGCCCTGGCCTCCGTTGTCGCCGCCCGATCTTGCAATCGTCACGACTCCATCTCCTGCACCGCCTGTGGAGGCTTCAACGCTTGTCACAGGATCAGTCGCGCCCGAAACATCCCCTGTGCCGACTGCTGCCCCCTGATCTTTTCTCTCCGTTTCCTTTCCAGCCACCTCTATTTTTCAGCGGCCTTGCTTAGCAAACGATTGCTAATCGTCATTTAAACGTCAGGTCTTCGTAGGTTGACAAACAACAAGTCTTGTACTATTGTGATATTTAGTATTAATTATTTGTCGCTCCGCTAAATCGTCGCCATTTCCTCGTCATTAATACTCTAATTTCGTGATCTTCTACACACAATTGGTATGTAAAACATCCATCATGTGTGTTTAACACCACGTCCTCTCAAAATCCAGAGTTCACCCAGGAGACCTCCCCATGTCCACCTTGTTGATGCGTCCCATCGCTGTAGTCGCCAGCCTGCTTGCCTCTCTGATTTTATGTTTTTTTAATGTTCTTCCAGCTTTCGGGCAGGAAGAAACTTTTGAAATCTGCCCCAGTGGATGTCGTTATACCAATATCCAACAAGCAATCAGTACTGCCAGTACCCCTGCCGTCCTGCGGCTTGGGCCTGGCACCTACCACGAAACCATTGCCGTACGCGCGGGGGTCAGCCTGGTAGGCGCGGGCACTGCCAATACAATAATTAGCGGTAATGGCAGCCAAGCTGTTGTCACGTTCACAGGCAACACGATTGGTCGCAGCACTTTGCTTGAAGGGATTACCATCTCAGGGGGTGGCGGGCAGAGCGGTGGTGGCATCTCCATTCGCAACGGTGCTGCGCCGACGCTACGCAATCTTGTGGTGACGAACAATCGCGCTACTGGCTTGGGTGGGGGCATTGCTGTTACTGGCGCTTCCAACCCACTGCTGGAGAACGTGATCTTGAGCAACAACACAGCATCAGACGGAGCCGCTCTGGCAGTGACAGCACAAAGCAAAGCCGATGTACGCAACTGCCTGGTTGAAAACAACACCACAAGTAGTACAACCGCGGCAGGAGCTATTTGTGTGTTGGCAACCTCAGAACTGACGCTGTTCAATTCCACGGTTCGCAACACCGAAGGGCAGCTTGGGTCTGGGCTAACTGTAGGCGACTCAACGGCTACGATTGCCGAGAGTCTGTTTGAAAACAATCAATCCGAAGGTATTGGCGGCGGTATCAACGCTTGGTCAGCTACTCTTATCCTAGATGGGGTACGCTTTGTCAATAATCAGGCACTTTATGGTGGCGGCCTGACGTTGGGTCGGACCACTGCAACAATCAAAAACTGCCTATTTCAGAGCAACACAGCTTATCAGGCTGGCGGTGGTCTGGAGCTCCACGATAACGCGCAAGCGCAGGTGGAAAATTCACGTTTCATCAGTAATCGAGCCAATGGGATGTGCGGTGGTGGGATCTTCTCGAATGCCTCACCGATTACGATCAACAGCAGCTTGATTGATGGCAACCAGGCGCCAGCCGGGGCGGGCATCCATTTGATGTCCAGTCCCAATGCAATCGTTGCTGATAGTTCTATCATCAATAACCAAGCCAGCATGGACAGTGCGGGCTTGGCAGCTTCTGGCGGCAACCTACGCGTCGAAAGAAGTACCTTTGCCCACAATACAGCCCAACGTTTTGGCGGGGCAATTGTCGTACAAGAGAATGGTGTGGTTGACATTAGCGGCAACAACATTCACCATAACGTTTCAGGCAGCGATGGCGCGGGCATCACGCTCCAGATGAATGTCACGGGTTCGCTTACCCACAATACCATCAGCTTTAACCAAGCCAACAGCGGTGTGGCAGGCGGCGCAAAGATTTTTTCCAACACCTCGCTTCTGATCAGTGACAATGTATTTGAAGGCAATGTTGCTAATGATGGTGCAGCCATTCAGATCGAAGAGCATTCCCATCCTACAGTCACGAAGAACACCTTCCGCAACAACGTTGCGCGCCATTACGGTGGCGCGGTGGTGGTGAATATCTATTCCAACCCAACGATTGCCGAAAACAGCTTTGACCGTAACAGCGCGGGCCTTAGTGGTGGGGCGCTCATGACGAACAATTTCACCAGGGCCAGCATCGTTCACAACACCTTTACCAATAACGCGGCTCCGGTAGGCGCGGCCATTCTAGGCTTGATAGATAGCAGTCAAATTTATGGTAACTATATTGCCAAAAACACAGCCGCAGCAAGTGGTGCCGGCATCTATCTGGACAACAGCACGACCCAGATTACCGGCAACCAAATCACTGAGAATCAGGCCGGGCAATTTGGTGGCGGCGTCCTCAGTGTCAATTCTGGCAACCGCATCGCAAATAATCTTATCGTGCGTAATCGGGCTGGGACTGGCGGGGCAGGTATCACCATCAAGGGCGCTTCCCCTTCTGTGCAAAACAACACCATCGCTGAAAACGGCCAGAACCAGAATACCGACGGCATCTTCCTGCTCGATGGCGCAGCCCCCACCCTGAAATACAACATCATTGTCAACAACGACTACGGCCTGCGCAGCAGCAGCGGCCAACCAGCTTCATCCGTTCAAAATTTACTTTTCAATAACCGTCTCGGCAACTATTCAAACGTGACGCCTGGCAGTTCTGACCTACAAGCCAATCCGCAATTCGTATCCGGCCCCCTGAGTGCTTATTATCTGGCTCATACCGCCACCGGCCAGACAACCAACAGTCCGGCGGTAGATGCTGCAAGCGAAACAGCCCAGACGCTTGGCTTGCATGTGGTCAGTACGCGCACAGACGGCATTATCGATTCAGGACGGGCCGATCTGGGGTATCACTACCCTGCATATCGTGTTCGCACATATTTGCCTTATGTCAATCTATCTCACTAAAACGCCTCAACCCTCATAGCAAGAATCAAAAAGCCCCTGATGGGTCGCACCATCAGGGGCTTGCGTTTCGTTCGGGTTAATTTTCGGACACGTCTTCGCCGATGCGCTCCTTGAGCCACGCCTCCATGAAGCCATCCAGATTACCATCCAACACACTTTGCGGATTGCCCACCTCGTACTCGGTGCGCAGGTCCTTCACCATCTGATACGGCTGCAACACATACGAACGAATCTGGTTCCCCCAGCCCATCTCGACGTGCTTGCCTTTCAGCCGTGCCATCTGCTCTTCGCGCTTTTGTAGCTCCATGTCATATAACTTGCCGCGCAGCACGCGCATCGCTGACAGGCGATTCTGCATCTGGCTGCGCTCATTTTGACAGATCACCACCAGGCCCGTGGGGATGTGGGTCAGGCGCACCGCGGTCGAGTTCTTCTGCATGTGCTGACCGCCCGCGCTGCCAGCGCGGAACACGTCCATCTGCACATCGTCGGGCTTGATGTCCAGGTCAATATCGTTGTCCAGCAGCGGCAGCACCTCCACCAGCGCAAACGAAGTGTGGCGTCGGGCTGAAG
The DNA here is from genome assembly GCA_049299095.1 of Anaerolineae bacterium. GTDB lineage: Bacteria > Chloroflexota > Anaerolineae > JAAEKA01 > JAAEKA01 > JAAEKA01. The sequence goes on from JBAQWV010000125.1 coordinate 5,122, forward strand.
AATCAAAGGGACTGATACGCACCAACCGATGCACACCGCGCTCCGATCCCAGATAGCCGTAAGCCCATTCACCCTCGATTTCGATGGTGGCGCTCTTGATGCCTGCTTCTTCGCCGTCCAGCCGCTCTGTCAGCTCCACCTTGAAGCCACGCTGCTCGGCCCAGCGCAGGTACATGCGCAGCAACATCTCCGCCCAATCCTGGGCTTCAGTGCCGCCCGCGCCCGCGTGAATCGACAAAATCGCGCCACTTTGATCGTGCTGGCCGCTCAAAGCCAATCGAAATTCGAGACGCCCGATCTCGTCACCAATCTGCGCGACATCTTCAGCCAGGGCCGTCAGCGTGTCCGTATCCTCTTCCGCTTCCGCCAGCTCCAGCAGCTCCAACCCGTCCTGGACGCGCTGCGTCAGTCCGTTCCACACCGCCACCTGCCCCTGCAGGTCAGTCAACTGACGCATCATCGTCTGCGCAGTGGTGGGATCGTTCCAAATGCTGGCATCGGCTACCTGCGTTTCCAATTGCTCGATCTGCACCTGCATGCTGGCAACGTCAAAGTCGCCTCCTGAGCGTGTCCACACGCTCCCCAAGCTCCGTGAGCCGGTTCCGAATATCGTCCATGAGAGTGTCCTGTATTACGACTTAATGTCGGTTTGTGTCACTTGCCACCAGAAAGATCATCTTTGGTGGCAAGGAAAGTATTGCTCTGAGTTGCGGGTTATTTGAACAGCGAGTCGACGAACACGCGTGCATCAAACGGGGCCAGGTCTTCCATGGTTTCACCCGTGCCAATAAAACGCACTGGCAGCCCCAGTTCTTGCGCAATGGCAAACACCATGCCGCCCTTTGCCGTACCGTCCAGCTTGGTCAGGATAACACCGCTGATCGCCACCGCTTCCTTAAAATGCCGCGCCTGGCTCAGCGCGTTCTGGCCGGTGGTGGCATCCAGCACCAAAAAGGTCTCGTGCGGGGCCTTATGCACTTGCCGCGCCGCCACGTTGCGCACCTTTTCCAGCTCTTTCATCAAGTTGAATTTGGTATGCAGACGGCCCGCGGTGTCAATAATCAACAAATCGGCATTACGGCTTTCCTGCGACGCACGGATCGCATCGTACACCACCGCGCCAGGATCCGCACCCTGGCCCTGGCTGATCACATCCACGCCCGCACGCTCGCCCCAGATTTCCAGTTGATGCACCGCGGCGGCACGGAAGGTATCTGCGGCCGCGAGCACCACCTTGCGGCCATCCCGCTTGTACAGTCGGGCCAGCTTGGCGATGCTCGTAGTCTTGCCAGAGCCATTCACGCCCACGATCAGCACCACCGTCAGCAAGCGCGGCTCGTCAATTTCCATCGGTTGCGACCCACCCAGCATGGTGAGCATCTCTTGCTTCAGCACCTCTTGCGCCTGCTGGGGCCGCTTGATACCCTCGCGCGCCACGCGCTCGCGCACCCGCTTGACCAGGGTTTCAGTGGTTTCGATGCCTACATCGCCCATGATCAGCGTTTCTTCCAACTCTTCCCACGTCTCTTCCGTTATTTCGTTGGCCTGAAACAGCGTACCCAGACGGCCCATGAAGCCGCCGCGCGTCTTCTCCAGGCTCTCGTGGATGCGCTGCTCATCCGCGCGCGTTTCTTCCTGCGAACGACGAAACAGTTTTAACATAAATATTTCCTCCAGCCATGATCTCGTCAGGGCCAGACATACAAAAACGTGCGCCTGAATGCGCACGTCACGAACAAAGATAAGATAGCGTCATTATAGTGCAAAGGGCACATTTTGTTAAATTCACGCATGCAAAATTCGGTTGATTTTGCGCGCGGAGTTTACATCCCTAAATGCAAACAACAGGGCGTTTTCACATCGCGCCACCTACCAATAGCTCCGGCACCCGAATGAAACATCCTCAGACGCTCGCCAGAACCCCCGGCCAGAGCTTCCTCACCCACATCATCGAATCAAATTCGGCGGCACACGTTTCCACCGCATTCCATAGCCAACTGCCGAGTTCGCTGCTTTCCCCCAACGTATGCTATAATTATTCGTTGTCACTTCAACCGACCATTCTCTCCTGGTAAACTTCCCTATGCGCAAATCGGCCTGACCGCTGACCTGCCCAAAGGGAAGTTGATCAGCCTGTAGAGGCTATCAACAATGCACGAAGAATCTTTACCCGCCCGCGCCCGCGCGACGCTGGAAGCAACCCAACGCTTCGAACAAGCCAGCAACCTGATCTTTCAGGACAAAACCCTGCTCCAGCGCGCCCTCACCCATCGCTCCTATCTCAACGAAACCCGCATTCTGCTGCAAGCCGACAACGAACGCCTGGAATTCCTCGGCGACGCCGTGCTTGACTTCATCATCGGCGAATTTCTTTACAACCGTTTCCCAGAGATGCGGGAGGGCAATCTGACCAACCTGCGCGCCACGCTGGTGCGCGAGGAGACACTTGCCAAATTCGCCGTGCAGTTACGGCTGGGCGAGTTCCTACTCATGGGCCGCGGCGAAATTGACAGTGGCGGACGCGAGCGTCCCGCCACCCTGTGCGGAGCCTTCGAGGCGCTCGTGGGTGCGCTTTATCTCGATCAGGGGCTAAAAGCTGTCAAAGAGCTGGTTTTCGCCCTCGTTGATCCGGTACTACCCGGTTACATTGACATTGCCGCGGCCAAAGACGCCAAAAGCCGCTTCCAGGAATGGAGCCAAAACGCCTTCCGTCTGACCCCGCGCTACAAAGCCGTCGCCATTGACGGCCCCGACCATGACCGCTGTTTCACGGTGCATGTCTTGATCGAAGACGGTGTGTGGGGCATCGGCCAGGGGCGTTCCAAACAACTGGCCTCGCAGGCTGCGGCCGCAGATGCCCTACGCTACGTGGCCAAACATCAATACGAAGAAATGATCGTACCGCCACAGCACCCAGCCGCAGCTGACGGAGATGCTACCGCAGGTGACAATGCCTGACGCGCCCTGGCTGATCACCGGTGCCACCGGCCTGCTGGGCAGCGAATTGACGCAACAGCTTGCCGGCCGTGTCCCTCTGCATGGCACATGGCACAGCCGCCAGCCTGCCGTGCAGCCCAGCATCAGCTTGCATCAGCTGGACATAGCCGACGCAGACGCGGTCCACCGGCTGCTGCACAGCATCCGCCCGCGCGTAGTGATCCATACCGCCTACCGCAAGAACGAGCCGCACTTGAAACAAGTCACCGCCGCAGGCGCGGGCTACGTGGCGCAGGCCGCGGCCGCGCTGGGCGCGCGGCTGATACATCTCTCGTCCGATGTATTGCTGGACGGCGAACACCCGCCCTACGACGAAAACGCCCGGCCCGGCCCGCGCCAACCCTACGGCGCAGCCAAAGCCGCGGCAGAAGCATTGGTGCAGACCGCACTGCCCGCAGCCGTCATCGTGCGTACATCCCTGATCTGCCGCGCCGATCCGCTTGACCCGATCAGCGCGTGGGTGGCCGACAGCCTGCGCGCACAGCAACCGATCACCCTGTTCACCGATGAAATTCGCTCGCCGGTGTGGGTGCAAGACCTCGCCGCCGCGCTGATCGAACTGGCCGACCTGCCCTATACCGGCATCCTCAACGTGGCCGGGCCGCAGCCGCTCAGTCGCTACGAAATGGGCACACGGCTGGCTGCGCGGCTGGGGCTGGACCCATCCGGCATCGCCGCGGGCAGCAGTCTGGACAGCGGACTGAACCGCCCGCGCAATTGCACGCTCGACAGCCGCCGCGCCCAGCGCCTGCTGCGCACACCCCTGCGCTCCTACGACGAGGGCCTGGCCGCGCTTTAACTTTACCATCCGATGAACGAACTCAACGAAACCACCACCCCCACTGACCAGCCCGCAAGCACCCTGCTGGATGATTGGATCGTCTTTCCTGCCATGGCAACGGGCATCGTGGTCACCACGTTCTTTCCGGTACTGCTCGGCCAGCGTCTTTTATTGCCGTTGCTCAGTGGGCTGGTACTGGTCACGATGTTCTTTTGGGCCGTTCGCCAAGGCCGTCCTGACCGCGCCATCCTGTTCGCCCTGTTTTGGATCGGCATGCAATCGCTGTGTGTGTTCACGGCCAGCCTACTCTTCGATGTCAACACGGGCCGCGCCATCAGCGGCGGGCTGGAATATCGCAATGCCTGGCTGCAATGGGGCGAGCATGGCACGCTGACGCACATCGCTCCATCGCTGGCCTGGGGTCGCCAACTGGTGGAAGACCTGGCCGCGGTGGGCGCGACCGCCCTCACCGGCGGCACTGCCGGCTTGTGGCTACTGGTCACTGCGCTGGATCGCGTCAGCTTCACCGCGGCTTCGCTGGTTTCCGAGGCACAAAATCCACTGCTGGCGCTGCTGGCAAGTTGGCCGCTCTGGCTCATCTTGCGCATCGTCGGCGTGGTCGTGCTGTCTGCCGCTCTGGCCGAGCCGGTTGCCAACCTGGACCTCTGGCCCGGCTACCTGCCCTACTGGTTGCAGCATCGCCGTCGTCTGCTGCTGATCGGCCTCGTCCTCCTGGTGCTGGGCCTTCTGGCTCAGCTTCTTCTCGCACCGCTTTATCAAAATCTTTTGCGCAGCGCCCTTGGGTAGCCGCGTCCTTTGAACCATGCGCTTAAAACAACTGGAACTTCAAGGCTACAAAACCTTTGCAGCCAAGACCGAATTTCTCTTTGAAGGCGGCCTGACCGCCATCATCGGCCCCAATGGCAGCGGCAAGTCGAACGTTGCCGACGCCATTCAGTGGGTACTAGGCGAAACCACCTACGGACGGCTGCGCGCCAAACGCAGCGAAGACATGATCTTCAGCGGCTCCAACGAGCGCGCCCGGCTGGGCATGGCCCAGGCCAGCCTGACACTGGACAACGCCGACGGCTGGCTGCCGGTGGACTACGGCGAGGTGGTGATTGCCCGCCGCACCTACCGCTCCGGCGAAAACGAATACTATCTAAACGGGGCCAAGGTGCGCTTGCGCGACATCAGCGACCTGCTAGCGCAGTCCGGTCTCGCCAAACGCACCTACACCGTGATCGGCCAAGGCTTGATTGACCAAGCGTTGTCGCTCAAACCGGACGAACGCCGCGCCCTGATCGAAGAAGCCGCGGGCATCACTGGCCATCAGGCCAAGCGCGCCACCGCGCTGCGCGAACTGGAAGAAACGCGCGCCAACTTACAGCGCGCCCAGGACATCCTCGGCGAAATCGAGCCACGGTTGCGCTACCTGAAAGTGCAGGCACGCCGCGCCGAAGAGCGTATGCAGGTACAGGCCGATCTCGACACGCAGTTGCGCATCTGGTACGGCCATCGCTGGCACGAGGCGCTGCGCCTGCTGGACACCGCCCACACCGATGAGCAAGCCGCGCGCGCGCTGGTAGAGACACGCACGGGCACGCTGCAAACGCTGGAAACGCGCGACACAGACCTGCGCCAACGCTACACCGCGCTGCGCAACCAGTTGGGCGACTGGCACCGCGAAAGCAGCCTCTTGCATCGGCGCGCCGAAAGCACGCAGCGCGAGTTGGCAGTCAGCAACGAACGGCTGCGGCAACTGGCTGCGCGGCGCACCGACATGCTGGCCGAGCTGACCCCACTGCACGCGCGCATCGCCGCGCAGACAGAGCAGGTAAACGCGGCCGAAGCCGCGCGGCAGGTAGAACAAGCCAGCCTCAGCGCCCTGCGCGCCGCCATTGCCGACACACAAAGCCGCCTCGACCAACTGGAAAATGAACGACGGACGCGGCAAACCCAGTTAGTCACTGCGCAGCGTCGCTTCACCCACCTGCAGAACGAAATCGCCGTGCAGGAGCGCAAGCTGCTGGAGCAAAGCAGCCGTCAGGGCAGCCTGCACGAAGAGCATCAGCGGCTGGACGCAGAACTGGCCGCGGCGCGCGCCAATCAGGCTGAATTCGAGCCACAAATGGCCGCACTGCAAGCACGGCTGGCTGATCTCGCGGCCCAGGGCGGCGCACTGGCCGATCAGCGGCAGGCATTGCAGCGCACCCTTGCGCAGGGCGAAGCCGATCTCACGCGGCACAATGAGCAACTAGCCACCGCGCGGCGCAGCGCCGACCGCCTGCACGACCAACTGGACTTGCTGCAACGGTTAAAGGACGAAGGCGAAGGCTACAGCGGCGGCTCGCGCGCGATCATGCGCAGCCTGGGCGATGCCAAGGGCTCCCCCCTGCGTGGCATCATCGGCGCGGTCGCCGACCAGTTGCAAGTGCCCGCGGAGCTGGAACTGGCCATTGAAACCGCGCTCGGCGGCCGCTTGCAGGACATCATCGTGGAGCAGTGGGCCGACGCGGAGCAGGCGATTAATTGGCTGAAACGCACCCCCGGCGGCCGCGCCACTTTCTTGCCGCTCGACACCCTGCGCACCGGCCAACCGATGAAAGCCCCCAGCGGCCCCGGTGTGGTCGGGCTGGCTTCGCACCTGGTGAAGGCTGCGCCGCGGCTGAGCAAGCTGGTGGACTACCTGTTGGGTCGCGTGGTGATTACGCGCGACCTCCCCACCGCGCGCCGCGTGCTGGACAGCTACCCCGAACGCCCTACCGTGGTGACGCTGGAGGGCGACATTGTGCGCCCCGGCGGCAGCGTTAGCGGTGGCAGTGTGGCACCACGGCGCGACCAGGGAGTGCTGGGCCGCGAGCGCGCGCTGCGCGAGCTGCCGGAACAGATGGAGCAGGCGCGCCAGGCCGTTTCTGATCATGAACAACAACGCACCGCGCGACAAAGCCAGTTGCAAGGCCAGCGGCAAGAGTTAACCGCACTAGAACAACAACTGGCGACACTGGCGCGCGCCGAACAAAACGAAAACGCCGCGCTGGCACAGTTGCAAGGCCAGGCCGCACAGCTTGCGCAGCAGGTGCGGCGCAGCGAACAACGCCTGACGACCGCGGCGGAAGAACAAGCTTCCAGCGGCGCGCGCGCCGAGCAAGCGCGGCAACGCCTGGCGACTTTCTCCACCGAAGCCGAGCAGGCCAGGCAGGCGGTCAGCGCGGCAGAGGCAGCCGTGGCCGAGCTGGACAATGGCGAATTGACCGCGGAGCTGATGACACGACGCACCGATGCCGGTGTGGTGGCGGCGCGCGTTGCCAGCCAGCAAACTTTATTGACCGGCCAGCAGCGCGCGCTGGCGCAGCTTCAGGATGAACTGCGCGACAAACAGACCCGCGCCGAGGCGTTGGCGGCTGATCATGCAGCCTTACAAGCACGCGTCGACGCAATGCACGGCGAAGACAGCGAGCTGACCGCACAGATTGACCATTTCACCGCGCTGATTGACCCCGCGGAAACTGAGTTGGCGCAACTGGAAAGCGACCGAGCGACGCTGGCTGCGCAAGAAGCCACCGAGCGCAAACACCTACAAGCCGAGGAGCAGACGCACAACCGTACCCTGCTGGCCTTACAGCGCGCCCGCGACGAGATGGCGCACCTGCGCGGCGAGATCGAACACGACGTTGGCCTGGTGGAGCTGGAGGAGAGCGAGGCGCTCGACAACCAGCCGCCGCTGCCGCTGCGCCCGCTGGTGGAACGGTTGCCGCTGGTGGATGCGCTCCCCGACGGCATCGTGGCAGAGATCAAACGGTTGCGGATGCAATACAGTCGGCTGGGCAGCGTCAACCCCAACGCGCCGGAAGAGTATGCCGCGGCACAGGAACGCTTTGAGTTCCTCACGTCGCAGTCGGCTGACCTGAATGCGGCCGCGGAATCGCTGCAGCAGGTGGTCGCAGAGCTGGACGAGGTGATGAAGCGCGAGTTTATGACCACCTACCGCGCGGTGGCGCGTGAGTTCAAAGAGCGCTTCACCACGCTGTTTGGCGGCGGCACCGCCCAACTTGTCCTGACCGAGCCGGACGACCCCATGACCAGTGGCATTGACATTGTGGCGCGGCCACCCGGCAAGCGCGTGCAGGCGCTGCCGTTGCTGAGCGGCGGCGAACGCAGCTTGACCGCGGCCGCGCTGATCCTGGCGATCCTCAAGGTCAATCCACCGCCGTTCTGCATCCTGGACGAAGTGGACGCGGCGCTGGACGAGGCCAACGTGGATCGCTTCCGCGCGGCACTGCGCGAGGCCGCACAGCAGACGCAGTTCATCGTGATTACGCATAACCGCGGCACCATCGAGGCCGCAGATACGATCTACGGCATCACAATGGGCAGCGACAGTGTATCGCAGGCGCTTTCGCTGCATCTGGAAGGCGCAGAAGGCCAGCGCGAGCTGGTGGCGGATGTCACGTAAGGCGTCAGAAGCAAGCCGTTCTGTTTTGTGACAGCCAATACCCGCCCCGACGCGGTCTTTTACAATGACAATCTATCAGGCTACAAAGCGGCGTCCCGCCGCGCAGCGGTCTCGCGCTGACCGGCTACGCCATCTCGGAATGACAAAGGCTGAATAACTGCCCGTTTTCATAACAATTCGGACCCATTCGTGGCCCAAAAGGAAAATATCATGCACGAAAAATTCTTTGCGGAGCTTGAAGAGCGCTTCGTGCGCTATGTCCAGGTTGACACGATGGCCGACGACACTTCGCCGACCTCGCCCAGCACAGCCAAACAGTACGACTTGCTGAACCCGCTGGCAGATGAACTGCGTAGCCTCGGCGCGCAGGATGTGCGCGTGACTGACTACGGCACGGTGCTGGGCACGATCCCGGCCCGCGGTGTTACCGATGCGCCGACTGTCGGCTTTCTGGCGCACGTGGACACGATCCCCGGCTTCAGCGGAACCGGCATCAAGCCGCAAGTCCATCGCAACTATCCGGGTGGCGCGCTGCCCTTCCCCGATGCGCCGGAGTTGGAGCTTTCGCCGGCCACGTCGCCTGACCTTGCCAGGAAGATCGGTCACGACGTGGTGACGGCCAGCGGCACAACGATCCTGGGTGCGGACGACAAGGCGGGGGTCGCGATTGTCATGACACTGGCTGCCGAGCTGCTGCGCAATGCAGAAATCAGGCATGGAGCGATTCGCATCGGCTTCACCCCGGACGAGGAGATCGGACGCGGGGTAGACCCGCGACTGCCCGCGGACTTGGCCGCGGATCTGGCCTATACGCTGGACGGTGGCGAGCCTGGCTCGCTGGTTTACGAATCTTTCTCGGCGGACAAGGCGGAAGTGGTGATTGAGGGTGTTTCCACCCACACCGGAACAGCCAAGGACAAGATGGTGAACGCGCTGACGCTGGCTGCCAAGATCATCAACGTGTTACCACAGCATACACGCACACCGGAAACCAGCAGCGGCCGCGAAGGCTTTATCCACTGCTTCAAGATGCAGGGTAACGCCGCCCGCGCTGAAATTGCGTTTATCCTGCGCGATTACGAGATGGCGGGCTTGCAGGCGCACGGCGATCTGGTGCGCATGGCCTGCCAGACGGTCAATGCGGGCGACCCGCGCGCCAAGATCACCTGCACGATCACGCCGCAGTACCGCAACATGCTCTACTGGCTGGCAGAGGATATGCGCCCGGTAGACTTGGCGCGGACGGCTTATCGCGACCTCGGCCTCGAACCTTACGATGAGCCGATCCGCGGCGGCACGGATGGCTCGCGCCTGACCGAGATGGGCGTGCCGACGCCAAATCTGTTCACCGGCATGCACGATGTGCATGGCCCACTGGAATGGGTGACGGTGCAGGACATGGCGCTGACCACGGCGGTGTGCGTGCGGCTGGCCGAGCTGTGGGGCGAGCAAAAGCAGAAGTAGTCATGAGGAGTAAACAGAAAGCAATCTGTTTACTCCTCATTTTTTCTTCCCACCATGCGTATCTTCAAGCTCGCCGCGGTGCTAATCTTGTGGGCTGCCAGTTTCATCCTGAACGAGGTCGCCCTGCGCAGTCTGGCCCCGCTGACGGTGGTCGCGGCGCGCTGGATGGTGACGGCACTGGTGTTGCTGGCTTGGCTGGCCTGGCGCGGCGAGACAGCGCGCTTTGCCGCGGCCGTGCGCACAGATGGGCGCGGCCTGCTGGCTGTGGCGTTGTTTGGTGTGCCGCTGCTATACGGCTTGCAGATCAGCGGGCAAGCGCGCACCACTGCGATGAATACCGGCCTGCTGGCAAACACCGTTCCCGTTTTCACCGCGTTGCTGGCACTGATTTGGCTGCATCAACGCCTGCGCTGGACGGGATGGGCAGGCATCGCGCTGGCGCTGATCGGCGCGTGGGTCATCAGCGCGGGCGGGCTGCGCGTGCAGATCAACCAGACGACCGCGCTCGGTGACTTGCTGGTGCTGCTTTCTTCGCTGGCTGGTGCGCTCTATTTCGTGCTGGGCAGCCGCTGGCTGCGCACCTATCCCCCGCTGCTGGTGACGGCTGCTGTGGCTGTGCTGGGTGCGGCCATGTTGCTGCCGCTGGCTCTGTGGACAAACACCGGCAGCGTATGGACGTGGCCCGCGGCGCTGGCGGTGCTGACGTTGGGCCTCGGCCCTGGCCTGCTGGCAAATTTATGGTGGTGGGAAACGGTGACGTGGCTGGGTGCGCCGCGCGCGGCGGTCTATATTTACCTGATTCCGCTGCTGACCATGCTGCTAGCCGCTCTATTGCTACACGAACAACTTGCTCCCGCGCAAGTCATCGGCGCAGCGCTGCTGCTGGGCGGTGTTTGGCTGGCTGAACGGACTTAAAAACTGGCGACACAAGTCGCCAGTTTTTTTACCGCAAGATTATTGAAGGCTGCTCAGTCCTTGCCGCAGGTGAAGCGGGCAATCGCTTCCAGTAACAGTACTTCGGGCAACGATTCGCTCTTGGCGAAGACCGAGGCGCGGAAGCCGCGGTCGCCGCAATGCCAGGCTGCGTTGGAGCCGTAGGGCAAATCTTCGTCCTCGCTGTCAAAGCTGGAGACCAGTGCGACATCGAAATTTCCCACTGTCTCGATGCGCACGTCGCCCTGAGCCTCGCCTAAGTTATTGGCAACATCCAAAGCCTGTTCTTCCAGTTGCCATTCGGACTTGCCAACCTTTTCCCAATCCATCCCCATCCAGGAGCCTGTGGTATTGACACCGATCAGCACGCCGCTTTCATATTCACTCCACTCATCCGGCGCGTCTACATCGGTCAAGTACGCGCCCGTGGGATGGCCGATGCAAAAGCCGAAATCGCAGTATAGATCGTCAATGTCGGTGATAACTGGTTTTTGCTCCGGGAAGGGTGTGTAAGTGGGATAAGGGGTATAGGTCGGGGCAGGCTGCGCTTTGGGAGCGCCGCCGCAGGCTGCCAACATCACTGCAAGAACACCAAACAAAATCGGGGTTAGCCATCGTTTCATGCCGTTTGTTCAAACTCCTTTGCGTAGCTTGTACCAAAATTTACGTGCCGCGATAGGCAGCCAAAAGCGCCGCGGCAATCATCGCTAACATGATTGCCGATAACAACTGTAAACCACCGCACAGCAAGCCCGCGCCCACACCACCGGCGAAGTCCATCACGGCAACGGGATCAAGACCGCGTTCGATCAGCGCCTGCACCATACCTGGCGACAAAATGCGCACGGCCTGATCTGCGCCGCCCGCCACCGCCAGCCGGACAGGCGACAGGAACATCGCGCCCAGCCCGCCCATGATGCCAGCTATAGCGCCTGCAACCGCGCCGCTCACTGCTGCCTGCCCAACGCTGAGATGGCTATCAGCAATGCGCACCACCACCAGGCCGGTCAGAAAAAAGGCCACCGGAAACAGCGGCAAGGCTAAACACAGCCCGACGTAGGGTAAAACAGTGATAACATCGAGAATAAGCGCAAACACACCGCCAAAAATGCCAGCTTGAAGATTAGCTCGCCGCATAAAAAGTCCTCGTCAACCGAATTTAACGTCCACCTTATACCACGCTTGCACGCATCCGTCAACGCGTCAGGCCGTTTGCCGCGCTATGGCACGCTTGAGGTATAATCAGCCTATGACTGAACAAGCACTCATCCCCTCCCCCACCGACGCTGATTTCGCAGCCGCTTCCATCGCCGCGGCTGACCCACAACCGGAACCGGTCGCGCGCGAAGGCGACACCGTGATGCTGGTGGCCGAAGATCAAAGACGCACCCTGATCAAGCTGCAACGCGGCCAGCAGTGGCACAGCAACCGCGGCTTCCTACGGCATGACGATCTGATCGGCCAACCGCTAGGCCGCATGTTGATCACCAAGCTCGGCCACGCTTACCTGGTGCTGGAACCCTCCACGCATGACCTGATCCGCTATCTGAAGCGCACCACGCAGATCATCTTTCCCAAGGACGCCGGGCAGATCATCCAGCGCCTCAACCTATACCCCGGTCGCCGTATCGTCGAAGCGGGCACAGGTAGCGGCGGCTTGACCATCGCGCTGGCACGCGCGGTGATGCCCAGTGGTCGCGTGTACACCTACGAGGAGCGCGCGGCCATGAGCGAGCTGGCCGGCAAAAACCTGGCGCGTTTCGGCTTGTTGGATTATGTCAACATGCAAGTGCGCGACGCGGCCGAAGGCTTCGACGAGCGCAACGTAGACGCGCTCTTCCTCGACATGCGCGAGCCGTGGCGCTGCCTGCCCGCAGCCCATGCCGCGCTGAAGGGAGGCGGATTCTTCGGCGCGTTGCTCCCCACCACCAACCAGGTGAGCGAGTTGCTGCGCGCACTGGAAGCGCACAGCTTCGCCGATCTCGAAGTTGAGGAGCTGCTGCTGCGTCCGTACAAACCGATTGCTGACCGGCTGCGCCCGGCGGATCGCATGGTGGCGCACACTGGCTTCCTGGTCTTTGCCCGCAAAGCCGTGCTACCAGAGGGCGAACAATGGCGCATTGTGGACGCCAAACGCTACAAGCCGCGCGCGCTGCCCGCAGTTCCCGACGCGCCCGCCCCCCTCGACGAACCAGAAGATTTCGATCTGGTCGAAGAGGACGACCTCGACCTGTAACATCCCCTGGCCGTGCTGCTCCGCACGGCCTTGTTTTTCTGAACACTATGACCCAATGGACTGAATACGTCGGCAGCATTCACATGCACACCGATTATAGCGACGGCACAGGCACGGTGCAGGACATCGTAGATGCGGCGCGCCGCGTCGGGCTGGATTTCGTCATTCTGACCGACCATAACGTGCTGCCCAGGAAGGAAGAAGGCTGGCGGCAGCAGGTGCTGACGCTGATCAGCGCGGAGATACACGACCCAGCCCGCCAGCCGCAGGGCAATCACCTGCTCTGCCTGGGTATCCACAGCGCCCCGCTGACCGCGGCAGGCAACCCGCAAGTCTTGATCAACGCGGTGGCTGCCCAAGGGGGGTTGACCTTTCTGGCGCATCCCGACGAACGCTCGACCGCACTCATCCCCGACAGTTACCCCTGGTTCGATTGGTGGGTGACCGATTACACCGGTCTTGAACTGTGGAACTACATGACCGAGCTGCGTCAATACACCACCAACCACCTGCGCGCGTTGCTGGTGGGCTTGCTGCCCGCGGCCTTCAGCACCGGTCCCCTGCCGGAAACGCTCGCACGCTGGGATCAACTCTGCCAGCAGCGGCCAGTCGTTGGCATCGGCGGCACCGATGTCCACGCGCTGCACCTACGCGTCGGGCCGCTCCGGCGCGTTGTGTATCCCTACGCGCACTGTTTCCGCACCGTTTCTGTTCACTTGCTATGCGAACACCCCTTTACCAGCGACCTCACGCACGACCGTGCCCAGGTTTATGCGGCACTGCGGGCTGGTCATTGCTGGATAGGCTACGAATGGTTGGGCAATACCCGCGGCTTTCGCTTCGCTGCACAGCACGATGATGGCACAGCGATCATGGGCGACACAGTAGCATGGCGACCCGACCTGCATCTGCACGCCGAGCTGCCCGCGCCTGCCGAGTTACGTTTGCTGCGCAATGGTGCGGTGATCGCTCAGGCTCGCGGGCGCACGCTTGCGCACGCTGTGCGCGAGCCGGGCGTTTACCGGCTGGAGGCATGGCGGCGCGCCTACTGCCAACGCCGCGGCTGGATTTTCAGCAACCCCATCTATGTGCGTTAAGGAATAGCAGTTACGCAGCCGGTGTTATTTCGAAAAGGAAGCATTTAACGGCGACGCAGCAAGGCCCACAACAACCCGGCTGCACCTGCCGCAAGAACGAGGGAACCGAAGCCGCTGTAGAGCAACAAAGCCGGCTGGCGCTGGCTGGCACGGCTGAATTGGGTATAAAATGGCAAGGCGGTGGCAGTTGGCCGCGCGGCCAGCGTCGGCAGTGGTGTGGGAACTGTGGTGGCTGTTGGTGTGGTGGTGGGTGTAGCGGTGGCAGTGGCAGTAGGAGATGGCGTAGCGGTAGTGGTAGGCGTAGGCGTGGCTGTGGCGGTCGCTGGTAACTCAGTGGGCGTGGCCGTCGGCGGCTGTGCCGTGGCTGTAGCCGCAGCGCGCAAAGCAGTTGGAGTGACAGCGGTCGCAGCAGGCGCGGTGGTTGCAATGATTGCGGGCGTCGCCGTTGGCGGCAACGGCGTGGGCGTCGCCGTCGGTGGCACAGCAACCGGCTGGCTAGCGTCCTGTCGCAGACCCACTTGATCAACAAAGATCAGATTATCGCCGGTTGAACGCGGATGCTCCACCCACACAAACACGGTGACAGTAGATGCGCGCGCCACAACAGACACGTTCAGGTTGGGATTATCCTGCGAATACGGGCCTGGACGATTCAGGATGCGTCCGGGGCCGTAATGCAACGGCCCCCAAACCACGTTGCCCGACAACGGATCGGCGCCGCCAGTGGGATCAATCCCCAGTCTGCGACCAAAAGTGTCGGGTTCGTTTGGCCCACCCCAGCCCCACGACGCTTCGTAGGTAGCCCCTGGTTGCACACTGCTAACCTGTGTCAAAATCCCGGCTGTAAACGTGCCGCCGTTCGACCACATACGCAAGGAAGGTGCGCCAAAGAAAGTGTCTGAATCCTGCATGTAGGTTAGATCGCCCGCCACGATGAAGGGCGACCAACCAGCGGGAACTTGACGCGGCGGCGCGCCGGTAAAGCTGTCAAAGCGGCAATTCCAGATTAAATTCCCTGCATCGCAAGGGTCTTGAGCGTGAGCTGTGCCGGCAAAAAACACCATAGCAACCACCAGCGCCGCTAAGCTCAAACCCCAACGCGCCACAAATCCCCATCTAGCGACAGTTATCGCAAATTTTATTTGGGAAAACTTGGGATTTTGCACAGTTATTCCAAATCATCGCTTATCCCAAAAAGTTATCCCAAGCGAACTTGGGATAACATCAGGGAAAACAAGCGAGCGAAAAAGCTTAAGCGTGCTGGGCTGCGTAGCCGCGACACTGCTCAACGAACTCCGCAAATAGTTGTCGGCTGGGCGTATCCAGCAAGTGCGTTGCCAACTCCTCAGGATGCCACTGGATACCCAGCGCAAAGCGTTGGCCGGTCACCTCAATAGCCTCGACCACACCATCGGGCGCCCAGGCAATCGGCTGGCAACGCTCCCCCAGTGTTTTCATCGCCTGATGGTGCATGCTGTTCACTTCCGTGCGCAGGCCATAGATGCGTCCCAGCCGGCTGTCCGGTGCAATTTGCACCTCGTGGCTGATACGCACGCGCTCAAACTGCGGGGGGAAGTAATCGTGCTTCTCCGAGCCTTCCCGCAGTGCACGGATGTCCTGATACAGCGAACCGCCGTTGACAACGTTCAGCACCTGCGCGCCGCGGCAAATCGCGATCACCGGCTTGTCATCTTCCAGCGCCCAGCGGCTCAGCAGCATTTCGGTGCGGTCGCGTTCGGGATCGGTCGCGCCCAGCATCTCGTGGTGTTCTTCGCCATATTGCGTGGGATCCATATCCTCGCCACCCGGCAAAAACACACCGTCCACCGTTTCATAGATCACGCGCAGCGTCTCTTCGTCCAACTGTAAGGGAATGATGATCGGCGCTGCGCCACCATCCGTAATTGCCCGCAGGTACGTGGTGTTCTGAATAAAAATCGGCAAGCCATAATAACGCTGCGATTTGTCACGCGCACACGGGATGCCCACCCTGGGGATACGGCCTGTACCGTTTTTGCCATTCATTTCCATACAGATAATCCTTTGATTTGGCGGCTGCCAGCTCTTGCCGCCGCCAACATAAACGATTTGAAGCTGGATTATACCCCGCCACGGGCAGCGCGGCAAACATAGCAACATCCCCGTTTCAGGATATGGTACGATTATGTCAGGTCATAAAAATTGTCTTGACAGGAATCAAAAACCCCGCTCGCAGGAACGGGGTCATTGACTATGTAGCAACGCAGTTTATTCTGCTTCGCGCTCGATCACAACGTTGACGGCCGGGGTCAAGTCACTCATCAGATGCACCGGCACCTGGTGCGCGCCCAGATCGCGCAGCGGATGCTCCAGATCAATCTGACGCTTGCTAATTTCGACACCCAACTTCTTTTCCAGCGCCTCAGCAATGTCCGAAGCGGTGATCGAACCGAATAGCTTGCCGGTTTCCGCCGCGCGTGCGTGGAACGTCAAGGTAACGCCCTGGATGCGCTCGGCCAGCGACGTGGCAGACGCGCGTTCACGCTGCTGCCTGCGCTGAGCCGCGGCCTTGATCTGCTCGGCCTGCTTGGCTGCACCCTGATTGGCCGCGGAGGCCAGCCCCTGCGGAATGAGGAAATTACGAGCGTAGCCCGCGGCAACCTTCTTGATGTCGCCGGCGCTTCCGACGCCCTTCACGTCTTGTTTCAGCAATACTTCCATGAGATGTTACTTTGCTCCTAAAAAACATCAGCCGCCGGCGAACAGGCGGCATCGTTGAATTCACCGGATCATACACCAAAAGCAGGGAAACGGCAAGTTCTTGTGGGCATTTTGTCAGGCTGGGGGCCTATGCTATACTGCCAAGCTGGCTTGTGCCGCGGAACCCGCCGCGCGTCGCCAACGTCTTGATAGCATCTTCTTGGCTCTCCCTTAAGGCGGGGCCAGACTGGCACGACGATCCCGATGACACCTGCTGTTTCTTCCAACCCCAGCCGCTGGCGACTGGCTGCGCTTATGCTGCTCTTACTGGCGACCAGCCTGGGCTGCTCGCTGGGCGAGATTCTGCTCGGCGCGCCCACACCCACGCCCGCACCAACGCGCGCCGCGGCTCTTCCTACGTGGACACCGTCACCAGTTGGTGGTCTGTCGCCCGCTGACATTGCTACACTGACCGTGCTGGCAGGTATTGCCTTTCCGACGCTGACGCCCACCGAAACGCCTTTTTACACACCCACATCAACCCCCACCTGGACACCCCTGCCCACCCCCGTGGACACGCCCACCCCCACGCCGGAGCCGTATGTAATCGTCACCGCCCCGATTATCAACGTGCGCAGCGGCCCCAGCGTCGCCTATCCCATTGTCGGGCAGGTGCGACAGAATGAACGCTACACCGTGGTGGGTCGCAACGATGCCCAAACCTGGTGGCAGATTTGCTGTTACAATGGCCAAACCGTCTGGGTCACCGCCCAGCTCACCGCTCCCGGTGGTGGCGCTGAACAAATTGTCGCGGTGGCTCCACCTGACTTGCCACCCACCCCCTTCCCCACCTCGACACCCGTTCTGATAGATACACCGATTCCCGCGGACACGGCCACACCTGCGCCACCAACCGCCACACCTGCGCCCTTCCGGCCTGTGGTGCGCGCCGAAGGCCCGGAGCGGTGGATGACTGACAACCCCTGGCTGACGATCTGGCTCAAGGTGTTCATCGGCCAGCCACCCCTGAACGCCCCGGTTGCGGGCCTGCGGCTCAAGGTCTTACGCAACGGCGCAGATGTCAGCCGCCCCTTCCTGACCAACAACGTGTTTGAATACTCCGCGCCGACGGCATTTGGCACACCGATTGGCAACCGCCGCGAGTACAACCTGAAGTACGAATATATGCCCGTGGCGGGCAACGCTGAATGGACGATCATGGTCACAGACAACAACGGTAATGAACTGTCGCTGCCCGTCACCTTCGAGACCAACGGCGGTCAGGAAATTTACGTCAGCTACTTCGACACGCGCTAAGTCCTAGTCTGCGTAAATTACGCCAAACTTTTGTCCTGTGCTATACTTCACCAGTCTGTCCCTCGGCAGACTGGATTTTTTGTACCAGGAGATCGCGCTCTTTGCGGACATCCAAGCTCGTCATACTCGTCGCCTTGACTTTGCTGCTGGTAACCACCGGCTGTGCACTCGTCAACACGCTGGTCGAGTACCCCACACCGACACCCAAGCCCCAACTGGCGCTGCGGCCCACGTTCACCCCGACCACCGCGCCCACGTCCTTGCCGGTGACGCCGACAGAAACCGCGCTACCCACTGCCACCTCCGCGCCAGTCTCTGACCCAATCACGCCCACGGTGCAGAGCATCGCTGAACAGCCGACCGCGCTTGTCGAACCGCCCACTGCCACGCCGGAGACACCCACCGCAACCCCGACGGCCACCAACACACCCGAACCCAAGGCGCAGGTTGTGGTCAACAACCCACGCGTCAATCTGCGCAACGGGCCGGGGCAAACCTTCGACGTATTGGGCCAGGTGCTACAGGGTGAACGGCTCGATATTATTGGTCGCGATGCTGACAGTCAGTGGTGGCAGGTTTGTTGTTTCGCGGGACAGCCGGGCTGGCTGGCCGCGGAAGTGGTCAGCGCCGAAGGCCCGCTGGACGCCGTCGCCATAGCCGCGGGATTGGCAGCCCCCACCGTTGCACCGGCCGCGCCGACAGCTCAGCCAGTTGCAGCAGCGGCCACGGCAGCGCCCGCTGGCACATATCCCTTTGTCCTGACCGAAGAAATCACCTTCCCTTACACGCAGGATTTCCTGCGCGTGGGCGTGAAGGCAAACGATGCCAGCGACACACCGCTGGCTGGCTATTACATGCGGGTGGTGAATGAAACAACTGGCCAGCAATGGCTGTCGCCCGCCACCAGCAGCGGCCCCTGGCTCGGAACTGCACCCAGCGCCACCTTTGCAGACTATCGCCAGGCCAACTTGATCTATGACACGCGCGGGAAAAGCACCCTAACCGGCAACAGCTTTGCGGTATGGCTGGTCAACAGCGCCGGTCGGCAGGTTTCCCCCGCGGTGCGGTACACTCAGAATGACAACGACTTCCGTTGGTTATACGTCGTCTGGACGCGCCAGTAAGCGCCGCGACATCATCCTTGTCACGCTGCTGACGCTGCTGGCCCTGCTGCTGCGCAGCACGCGCCTGGATTTTCAACCCCTGTGGTGGGACGAAGGTTACAGCGTCTGGTTTGCCAACCAATCATTGCTGCAAATCGCGCGGTTAACCGCGCTCGACATTCACCCCCCGCTTTATTATGTCTTGCTCAGCCTCTGGACCCAGTTTTTTGGCCTGGGGCCAGTGGCGCTGCGCTGGTTTTCGGTGCTGGTCGGCGTCGCTGCCGTGCCGCTGATCTACCTCGTCGGGTATGGCTTGAGCGGACGGCGCGTCGGACTGGCCGGCGCCGTGCTGCTCGCCATCAATCCCCTGCACATCTATTATTCACAAGAAGTACGCATGTACGCGCTCATGGCGGTGTGGTCGCTGCTGGCCGTGGGTGCGGCTGGCCGCTGGTTGCGGCTGGGCAGGCGCATCCGCCACGATTATCGCCCCCCGGCCCCGCGCTGGCTGGGCGGGTACGTCGCGGCAATCACACTGGCGCTATACACCCAATACTATGCCGGCTTCTTGCTGGTGGGGATCGCCCTCGCCGGGCTGCTGGTGCTGTGGCAGCAGCGTGCCGAACGCGCGCAGTTCCTCACCTGGCTCGGCGCGCAAGGACTGGCCGGCGTGCTGTTCCTGCCGTGGGTTATTTATGCCGGGCCAAAGCTGGTGCCATACGTCTCGCAAAAAGTGGTCGTTGACGCCGACCGCCCGCTCAACTTGTTTTCGTACCTATTCCGGCACTTCTCCGCATTTAGCATCGGCCACCTGGAAGGCCCGCTGGCAAGCTGGTGGCCGCTGGGACTGATCGGCTTGATCTTGCTGGCAAGCGGACTGGTGCGGCTGTGGCAGCAGCGTCCGCTGCAAGCTGGGCATGGCTTAACCTTGCGTTTCCTCGGCGTTATTTTAACAGTGGTGCTGGCGCTTGGCTGGCTGGTCAATCTGACCTACCCCTTCTTCCCGGAGCGCGGGGAACGCCTGCTGCTGCTGGTTTTGCCGGTTTTCCTGCTGCTGCTGGCCGTCACCTGGTCCCCGCCTGATCCAATCCGCAGCCGCGAGCAGCTGCTTGTTTTGCTGCCTGCACGCAGCGCACTGCCGCGCCTGTTCGTGGGCAGCATGATCGCGCTGGCCGTGTTATCACTCAGTGCCTTTTACACGGAGGAGCGTTACCCGCAAGAGGATTACCGCCCGCTGATCGGGCAGGTGATGCAATGGGGGCGCGCCGAAGACACAGTTTTCGTCATATACCCTTGGCAAGTGGGTTATTTCTGGAGCTACGGCAACAAGAACGGCCCGCAGCCAATCCTATCGCCCAGTGTAGAGTGGGGAAGCGAAATCACCACCGTGCTAGATGAAGCGCTCGCGCGCGGTCACGTCTGGTTCCCCATGCACCTGTCACTAGGCGGCATCCTGGAAACTGATGTCGAACAATACCTGTACGCCAACGATTATCAGCTCGCCAATCGCTGGTACAGCACCAGCACACGCGTCACAGGCTGGATGGCTCCGCCCCAAGCAGGTAGCACCATAGTCGAAGTACCGGCAACATTTGATGACGGCGTCGTGGTCACGGTGCGTTACACACCGCGCACCCTGTTGGCTGCTAATGACGTATTGCCAGTTACTTTGGAATTGAGCAACACCGAAGGCGACCATATCGCCAGCCTAAGCCTGGTCGGGCCGGATGGTCGCTTGTGGGCACAGCAGGATATTCCTGTGGCGCAGGATGGCACGGAACGCGTTGGCCTGCTTGTGCCTGCGGGCATGCCCGCAGGCATATACGCGCTCCGCTTCGGCCTGGCACATCCTGACAGCCTGCGCCCGATTGGTCTGGCGCAGCCCGACGATGCGGCCACCGAAGTAACTCTGGGGGATGTCATTGTGCAGACCCCTCCTGCTACGCCGCCCATCCAGGCCTTGCCCATTGAACATCGCTACACGGCGACGCTAGGCGACACTGCACGCCTGCTGGGCTACAGCGCCACCGGCGGCGTATTGCTGCCCGGCGACGACCTGACGATCAACCTGTTTTGGCAAGGATTAGCCGATGCCGGGCGGGGCGACTACGCAGCGTTCATTCAATTGCTCGACAATAACGGCCAGGTGGCCGTTGGCTGGGAAGGATTGCCCGTAGCCTGGCATCCCACGAATACCTGGCAGCCGGGTGAACTGGTGCGCAGCCAGCATGTGATGCGCCTGCCCGCCACGCTATCCGCGGGGAAATTCACGCTGGTAGCGGGCTTGTTTGACCCGGTAACCGGCGAACGCCTGTCCGCTACCTGGCCCAGCGGGCCATTTAACCTGTTTAAACGCACTGCGCCCCAAGCCAGTCTGGGCAAACTGCGCATTGGCGAGCGCAAACGCATCACCACCGCGCCGCAGCCGCGCGTGCGCACCGATGCCAGCATGGCTCAATTGGGCAAACTGCTCGGCTACGATGTCAGCCTGACCCGCGTCGCGCCAGGCGAGCCACTGACGATAACGCTGTATTGGCAGCCCACGGAAAGCACCAACACCCGCTACACGGTCTTTATTCACCTCATTGACGAACAAGGGGTAATCGTGGGCCAATCCGACAGCGAACCGATGGGCGGCAACCATCCCACGTCAAGCTGGCTGCCTGACGAATATATCACTGACCAACACACGATCACCGTAGACAGCAATGCACTACTCGGCTCAGCCAAGCTGCTGGTGGGCTTTTACGACCCCGTATCGGGCCAGCGCATCCCGTGGGTCAACTCAGAACGCCAGATCACCGGTGACGCGTTGACACTGCCCACCAATCTCCGCATTACCACGATTCGCTGAAACTAATTGCTGTTTGTTGCGTAAAGTAGAGTGATCAAACCAAAACACTGATCTCATAATAAAACCGCATGGATGTCGGTTTGCAACGAGATAAAAAGAGGTACTTATGACTGACGAAACTAATCGCCCGGTTGATGAAGATGCTGCTAAAAACGCCGCGGATGCTAGCGGTTCTTTCACCACCCAATTAATCAACGAATTGAACCAGCTTGGTTCCAAAGTTGCGAGTGCGGTTCAGACCGCCTGGGACAGTGAAGAGCGCCAAAAGGCCGAAGACGAAATCCGCAAGGCTTTACGCACCGCCGGGGATCGCATTGACACCGTAGCCGAAGACGTGCGGGCCAGCACAATCGGCAAGGATGTTCGCTCACAGGCCACACGCGCGGCCGAAGTCGTACAAAAGAACGACATGACCAAGCAGGTTCGCCACGGGTTGCTGTCCGGCTTGCGCCGCCTGAACGATGAGCTGACCGAGTTCCTGGACAAGAACAAGCCCGAAGACCTCACCAAATCCGCTGGTGAAGCCGCAGCCGAGGCTGGCAAAGCCGCTGCCAATGCAGGTGAAGCCGCCGCAGACGCTGCCGCCACCGCCATCAAAGAAGTAACCGACACGATCAAACAGGCGTAACAGCCTGCGAAACACATTGCGAGGAAGCAAGACTCTTTTGCTTCCTCGTTTTTATTTCACGCAGTGATGGATTTCTTGCCACAGGCAGCTACGCTCACGTCATGACACCGAAGACCAAATTTATCCAGCTAAAACACGAAGCTGCTGACAGCCGCTTCCCCCAGTCCCGCAGGGCCTTTACCCAGTATTTTCCACCCTTGCGAAAAAGGCCCACAAAAACCGGTCAGCTTATGGTACAATAAGACCGGAGTTTGTTATGACCGCTGACCGCCTCACCGTAATCCTCACCCACGAACACACTGATTTCGACGCGTTGGCTTCGATGCTGGGCGCGCATAAGCTGTTTCCCGCAGCGATCCCCGTTTTACCCCGTTCGCTGAACCGTAATCTGCGCGAGTTTCTGGCGCTGTACCGCTCCAGCCTGCCCTTCCGACAGGTTGACGACCTGCCGCGTCAACCCATTGAGCGCGCGATCATTGTAGATGCACAGGCCGCGGTCACACTGCGCGGGATGCGCCCGAACACCCCCGCGCTCATCATTGACCACCACGCGCCGCAGCGCGAGCTACCCGCTGGCTGGGAATTCTGGGGCGGCGAGGCCGGGGCCAATACTACGCTGCTGGTGGAACGCATGGCCGAACACGGTCTGACCGTTACCCAGGTCGAAGCTACCCTCTTGCTACTTGGCATCTACGAAGACACCGGCTCGCTGATTTACCTGACCACCACCCCGCGCGACCTGCGCGCATCGGCCTGGCTGCTGGAACAAGGTGCAAATTTACAGGTGCTGCGCCGCTTTTTGTATCATCCGCTGAGCGCCGCGCAGACCGATCTGTACACGCAGTTGGCCGAGGCCGCGCAGGTACACAGCATTGCCGGTCACTCGGTACTCATCGCCGCCACCAGTGCGCCAGAGTTCAGCGACGAAATCAGCACGCTGGCGCACGCGCTGCGCGACGCCTACGAGGCTGAAGGGCTGTTTCTGCTGGTAGACCTGGGCGACCGCATCCAGGTGGTGGCGCGCAGCAGCAACGACGCGATTGACGTGGGCCGCATCACTCACGCGCTGGGCGGGGGTGGCCACGCACGCGCCGCAGCCGCGCTGATCCGCCACCGCGATCTGGACGCAGTGCAGGCTGACTTGCTGACCGCGCTGCACGCCGAAGTCAAGCCGTCGGTAACAGTGGCGCAGATCATGACCCACGGCCTGCCGGTAGCGGTCTCACCCAACACTACAATCGACGAAATGGTGAACATCGTACAGCGCCACGGCTTCGAGGGCTATCCAGTCATCACCGGTGCAGGCAGCGGCGAACTGGCCGCGGGACGTTACGCCGCGGCGCAACTGGTCGGTCTGGTGACGCGTCGGCAAATTGACCGCGCCCTACACCACGGACTAGCCAGCCACACCGTGGACCGCTACATGCGCGGCGGCAGCGTCACCGTGCTACCCACAGCCAGCATTGCCGAGTTGCAGCGCATGATGATTGACCGCGACTGGGGACAAATCCCGGTGATTGACCCCATCAGCCAGGAGATCATTGGCATCGTCACCCGCACCGATCTGATCAAACTGTGGGGCGCATCGGCCAACGACCTGCGCCGCGAAAACACGCAACTGCTACTGCAAGCTGAGCTGCCAGCGATGCTGCTGGATACGCTGCGGCTGGCGGGCAGCGTCGCGGCCGCGCAGCACTTCCCGCTTTATGCCGTGGGTGGCTTTGTGCGCGACCTGCTGCTGGGACGCCCCAACTTCGACGTGGATTTGGTGGTGGAGGGCAACGCCATCGAGCTGGCCAACCGACTGGCGCAGGCGCACGGTGGCCGCATTCGCACGCATCAGCGCTTCGGCACGGCCAAGTGGATCCTGCCCAACGCAGATCCGGCACAGCCGGAGTTGGCGCTGGATTTCGTCACCGCGCGCACCGAGTTCTACGCCGCGCCGACGGTGCTGCCGACGGTGGAGCGCGGTTCGATCAAGCGCGACCTGTTCCGTCGTGATTTCACCATCAATACCCTGGCGATTAACCTGACCGAGGGACGCTGGGGCGAGTTGCTGGACTTCTACGACGGGCAGCGCGACTTGGAAGCGGGCTTGATCCGCGTGCTGCACACGCACAGTTTCGTGGATGACCCGACACGCATCCTGCGCGCGGCCCGCTTCGAGCAGCGTTTTGGCTTCCAGATCGAAGCGCGCACGCTGGAGCTGATCAGTAACGCGGTGGACTTGCTGAGCCGGGTGACCCCTGCACGCGTGCGCCACGAGTTGGAGTTGATCTTCAATGAAACGCAGCCGGAGTTGGCGTTACGCCGGCTGCAACAGCTCGGCGCGCTGGCGTATATTCACCCCGACCTGACCGTGGACGCCTGGGTGATGAGCCGCTTCGACAACCTGCGTGTGGCTGTGGCCGGACGGGAAACCAGCCTGCCCGCCGATCTCGATCAGCTCTACTTCGCGATCTGGACATATGCGCTGAACCCACAGGCATTTGCCGAGCTGAACCAGCGGTTGAGCTTGATGCACAGCACGCTGGCGCTGCTGGAGAACCTGCACAAGATCAAGCCGGAGGTGGCACGGCTGGCGCAACCCGACTTGCCGCCCAGCGAAATTTATCGCATCCTGCAACCGGCGTCGGATGCCACCCGCTTTCTGCTGCCGATCATCACCACAGAGCCGACCGTTCAGACACACGTTGAGCGCTTCGAGCGCGAGTTGGTACAAACACGCACGGTCAGCACTGGCCGCGATCTGAAACGCCTGGGGCTGCCACCCGGCCCGCTGTACGGCGAGATACTGGAAGCCGCGCGCGCAGCGTGGATGGATGGCCGCATCCACAGCGAAGCCGAAGAACGACGTTTAATTCAAACCCTGGTTGAGTATCATCAGACTGATCGTCGTGATGACAAGTCATCGTTGTAGTACATATTTGTGAGTTAAGGAGGAAGTATGCAAGTTATCACCAAACCGTTGGGCCTGCTGTGGAATGCCCTGTTCCTGCAGCGCAGCGCGTACGTACGTATGCGCGACGACAATAATCCCTTCGTCGAAGGGCTATATGTGCTGGCCATGCTGGGCGTGGTGCTGGGCATCGCCGGGCTGATCGGTGGCACGCTGCAATGGGCCAGCAGTCCTAACATGGCTGCCATTCGCGATATTGTGCTGAACAGCCTCAAGCAAATGAGCTGGTGGCCGATGATGGAGCAAGACCCACAAGCAATGGCCGGCTTCAACAGCGCATGGAATAGTATCTGGCAGGTAGTGTCTTCGCTGGCCCCCACCCCCGCCAATTCGCTGCTGGGCATTCTGACGCACCCGCTAGGACTGATCATCGGCTGGCTGGTGTACGGAGTGCTGGCGATGCTCTTCGCCCGCCTGCTGGGCGGCAAGGGCACGCTGAACCAGACGCTGGGCGCCACAGCACTGGGAGCGGCCCCGCAGTTACTCAACCTCGTGACGGTGCTACCCTTCGTTTCCGTGGCCGGGTTGGGCGCGTGGTCACTGTTGTGCAACTATACCGCGCTGCGCACCGTGCACGGGCTAAGCTGGGGCCGCGGTGTAGCCGCAGCCGTGCTGCCGATTGTGTTGGGTATCGTTCTGGCAAGTATCGGCGGTTTCATTGGCCTGTCGCTGCTGAGCGCGCTGGCTGCAGGAGGTGCGTCATGAACGGTTGGCTGCAAACGTTGAAAAATGTGGCGTTATTGGACACGCCCACTTTCGAGGCGCTGCTGGAGCGCAAAGACATCATGAAGCGCGGCATCCTGACGCTGCTGGCCTGTTTCATGCTCGCAGGTAGCATTGCCGCGGTCGTGAACTATGCCACATCAGTGCGCCGCGTCACCGGCGAGCAGGCTGAGCAAATCCAGCAGCAGGTCGAGCAGAGTATGCAGATGTTCGAGCAGTCCATGGGTACGCAAGACCCGGCCGCTGCCGAGTTTATGCAACAATTCATGGGCAACTTCACCATCGGCATGCGCATGGGCATGGAGATTGACAATCTGGAATCGCCATTGCCGCGCGGCCTGGCCCGCCTGCTGGCTGCGCTGGGCGGCTGGATTTCTGGCGCATTTAGCCACCTCGGAACCTGGCTGAGCTATAGCATCTGGGTGTTGCTCTTTGCCAAATGGCTCGGCGGCGCGGGCGACATCAAACGCTTCCTCGGCTTGACCGCGCTCTATGCAGTGCCCAACCTGTTGAGCATCTTCTCACCCGCCCCGGTCATCGGTGGCCTGATTGCCTTTATCGGTTGGGTCTGGGGGCTTATCGTTTATGTCAAGGGCGTGCAAATCAGCCAGCGCCTGACCACGGGTAAAGCCATCGCGGCTGTGGTGCTCCCCGCGCTGATCCTGTTCGTACTGGCAAGCCTCGGTAGCATGATCGGCTTTATCACCCTGCTGGCCGCGGCAGGTCAAGGCTAATTCAGGGCAACCGGAAGGCAAAGAAAACAATCTCGCCGGCCCGGCGGCCGTGCGCCGTCAGCACACCCCCGGCAAAGCGTTGCTGTAATTGAGGTAGCACCGACTGGCGCGGTTCTGGCACAATCCAGACCGCGCCTTTTTCTGTGCAGGGCGCGGGCAGGTCGGCCTGACGGCCATTTTCGTCCGGTGGCACGCGATACCCCTTGCGTTCCCCCATGAAAAAAGCGATTTCACGCTCCTCCGGCGCATGAATCCAACCATTGTCATCGTCCGGCACGATGCACACCGCAGCGTCGGCGGGTAATGTGGCAACGAAACGCCCCACGAGTGCCCGCGGACGGGCGTTGCTCACCGCGAACTGATAATACAGCGTCCAGTTCAGCAGACCGACATAGAGCAGCATTGCCACCACCAGCAGCGAAAGCAGGCGATTGGTTTCCTCCCCAAACGCATCCACTGTGGCTTGCCAAAGCCGCTCAATTGCCAGCGCGGCCAGCCCGACGGCCGGGGCCAGTACGAACACCAGACGCGGGGCAAAGGGCGGGTTATCAGTTAAAATGCCACCCACCAGCAGCACCGTGAACAAGGCGAGCGCCAACAAACCACTCGCCCAGCGTCGCGGATGCGCCAGCGCATAGCCCGCCCCCAACACCACCAGCGGACCGGTAATTGCGTCGAGCAGTGGGCGCGGGAAGCCGAACTGCGTACTACTGTCCATCGTCTTGTTAAACAGCAGCAAGGTACGCCGCGCCTGCTCCAACAAGATTTGCCCCAAGCTGGCTACGCCGTACTTGTGGCGGGAATGCTCCAGCACCGCGGGATGAAACAGCCACACCTCGCGCGAGCGCTGCAACCAGTCGTCCGGTTGCAGGATGAACAGCCAGAGCAGCGGCCCCAGCGTCACCACCGCGCCCACAGCCAGCCACAGCAGCCCACGACGATTAGCCTCAAGCAACCTGCGATCCACCAGGAATAAGTAGAGCAACGCCAACGCCACAATCACCAGCGTCACCCGCCCGGCGTAATACAGGCTGGCCGCGCCCGCCAACGCCGCACCACTCAAGACAAAGGGCAGGCTGCGCTGCTGCTGCAAGCCGATGGCGAGAAAGGCCAGCGACCAGACCGTAAAAGGCATGGGGTCCATGTACTCGGCGATGCGACTGAAATGAATGTGTGTATAGGCCACAGCCAGCAGTGCCGCGCCGACCAACGCCGTGCGGCGTCCCAGCGTGGCGTGTAGCCAAACATACAGCCCCCAGACGCTAAGTACGCCCCCCAGCACCGACGCCAGTGCCAGGCCAACTGTGCCGTGATCGCCCGTCAGACGCATCATCAGTGCCGTGGGCAAGAAGCCAGTCATGGGAATGCCCGCCCAGCCGTAGGCGATGACAGACGATGCGCGGCCAGCCAGCAGATCGAGCGTCTGCATCCCGTGTGAGGCCATATCGCCATGTACGTCCTGCGGCAGGTCAGCCAGGCGATACAGGCGCAGCGCGGCCGCAAGCAACAGCAACAGCGCGGGCAGGGCATAGGCGCGGGCCGCGCGCGCGGTCTGCATGGGCCAACGCCACGCGCTGCGCCAGGGAATTTGTGACACCACCAACAGCACCAGTGCACCACCCCACAGCCCCAACACGCCACCATCTTCGCCGTGCAGCAGCCACAACAGCACCGCCGCGCCGTAGCCGATCAGCGCCAGCCCAAAAAGGGGCCGAGCCAGCCGGCTGGGCTGGTCTTGAAAGTTACCCAGGGACGCGGGCGCGGGCCGAGTGGCCGGTTTTGGCGGCGCGGCCAGGGCAAACAGCAGCGCGGCCAGCACCAGCATGGCCACTGCAACCATCGGCTGACTGTACACCACGACCGGCAGCCGGGCCAGCAAGGGATTAGAGAAGTCAGGTTGATCCAGCAGGAATTGAGCGGCAAAGGCCACGAACGCCGCCAGCCAAACACCTGTGAACCGCCACAAAGAATGCGCGCGCATAAACCGTATCATAGCCAGGACAGCGCGAACAACCAAACGCAGCACCCCGTAAGCTTGCCTGTCCGGTCAGTTTGTGTTATACTCTCCGCCGATGGGCCGCTAGCTCAATGGTAGAGCAAGGGACTTTTAATCCCTAGGTTCAGAGTTCGAGCCTCTGGCGGCTCACACAAAAAACAGTCCCGAACACATTGTCCGGGACTGTTTTTTGTTGCCAAAAAGGAATGTTCAAGCGTTGCGATAGACGCCGGTGCGCAGGTTGCGGCGGACTTGTAGCACCTCACGCACCATGCGGATCGTGTCATGCACAGGCCGCACGCGGCTGTCTGCGTCGAAATACCAGTTAATCGGTATCTCCACCACGGTGTAGCCGCGTGCAAGGGCAATCGCCACGGCTTCCACGTCAAACCCCAGGCCATTCATCGCTTGCAGGCGGAAAACATCTTCAGCCGCGCGCGCCTCAAAACACTTAAACCCGCACTGGGTATCCTGAAACTGCGGGATCGCCAACATGCGCACAATCCAGTTAAACACGCGACCCATGATGTGGCGATACCACGGCTCATTGTAGCGATGCGCACCGGGGGCCTCGCGCGAGGCCATCGCCACGCCGTAATCGCCCAGTACCGGTGGCAGGAACTTCGCTACTTCCTCAATCGGCATGGACAGGTCTGCATCGCACATAAAACGATACTGGCCGGTGGCCTCTAACATGCCCAGACGCACCGCGGCCCCTTTGCCCTTTTCGCTGTGCAGCACGCGCACATACGGATGTGCGAGCGCGAAGGCATCGGCCACCTCGGTGGTGCGGTCGCTGCTACCGTTCTCGACGATCAGCACCTCTGCCGCATAGGGCTGGGTTTGCAGGAAGCGATCAATGGCCTGCAGCGAGCGCGGCAAGCGGTGTTCTTCATTGTACGCGGGAATGATAACAGACAGCAGCGGGGACAGGGATGCTTCAGAGAGCGCCATAAACGTAATTTCTATGCAAAAATAAACAGGCTCAAGCCGCCGGCCAAGACACCGCCGACCACCGATGACACGAAGTTCACCGCGTCATTGTTCATCCACGACCAGCCGCGCAGGGGCCGCGTGGCTGATCCACAACTATGCACGACGCGCTCGGTTTCCTTCTGGCAATGTTCGCACCAATAAATCTGCTGGACAGTCGCGCCCAGCAGGCTGTCGAACAAGGAGCCGAGCAAGCCAGCTAGTGGCACAATGCCGAGCAGCGGCCAGTCGGAGAGCAGCAGGCGGCCAGTGGTCGCCAGCGCGGCGATCTGGATCAGTACAAAGGCGGTTATGGCGATAAATGCGCCGCCTGCCAACGCGGCCAGTGTGCCGGATGGCGTGACCGCGCCCGACGTGCCGCGCACGACCGCGCGGCCGGTGGTGAGCAGGCGCGGGGTTTGTCTGGACAGCACGCCCAGCTCGGTGGCCCAGGTGTCGGCGTTGACAGTCGCCATCACGCCGAAATAGGCCAGTGTCAGGAAGATGTAGAGCGGGTTGCCGCTGCGTGCGTGGCCGGGCCAATCCACCAGTGCATACACTAGCAGGGCCAACAGCGCGCCCGCGCCGCCATTCGCCAGCACCTGGCCCAGATCGCGGCGCTCGCCCTTGGCAAATTTCTCCGACATGGCGGCCTTGTCGGCCTTGCGGTAATGGCTGAGCAGGGTGGAGCTGACGAAAAATGCGATCAGTGTCAGCCCCCACGTCCAGCCGCCGAAGCCGAAGATGATCGTGCCGATCAGCACGGCCCCGGCCACGCCGCTGGCTGCCAATGAATTACGCCGATAAGCCAGCCAGCCGATGGCGCTGCTGAGCAACAGTCCAACCAGTAAACGCGCCAATAACGCCATGCCTAGCCTCGCGTCACGGTCAGCAAGGCAAGCAGCGCCGCAGCTTGTGCGGCCAGCGCGCCGCCCCACAGCAACGCCGCAGCCATACGCTGCCGCTCATAGACAATCAATCCCCAGATGCCGTTGATCAGCCAGACGGCCAACCCAAAGGCTGGGAATAAGAAGATCGCGCGGCGATCCAGGCCGTTCCATTGCGGCAGAGCAAAGGGCAGGCTGGGGAAGCGATTAAGGGCGATGCTCAGCAGCAACAGGATACCGGGAATGCCCAGCACTAGCAAGGCCAGCAGCAGCCAGTCTTGCCACAGCGGCCAGCGCATGATCGTGGGCCAATGACGTTGCTGTTGCACGACATGGGTCGGGCCGAGGCGATGATGTTCCTCCAACGCGGTTAAAAACGCATCAGGATCTGCAGGCGAGATCGCGTAAACACCGCCAGTGGTATCCAGCACCAGTTGATTGGGGAGCGGTTGCGAGGCCACGCTGTAGACCTTACGGCCCTGCAAAATGCGCCGCGTGCCCAGGTCGGCGCCAAAGATCACGAAACGTTTAAGGGCAGGCCAGCGCTCAGCTAGCAAGCGCGCCGGCTCGTCTACTTGCCCGTTCGGCCCTTCTGCCACCTGAACACCCTTGATCAACGCCTCGACGGCTGCGCCGCGCCGCACGGCTTGGATATTGCCCAGCGGGATGGTTTGGCGCACAGGCCCCCATGCCAGCGTCAGCGCATTGCGGTCTATCCAGTAGGCGAGGCTCAGGCTGGCCCAGGCGCGCCACAGCACGTAGGCAATCGGCAGCCAAAGCAGCAAAAAAAGCAGCAGCAGGATAAAAGTAAAGCCTCCCACCGGCAATGCAAGCGTCAGCAGGGCTACAAGCAGATTAACGCCGATCAGTGCGGCCGCGGTGAGCAGCGCGCGACGGCCGTCAGTAGCAGTTGAAGGTTTAAAGACCATAAAAGGAAGTGCGTGCCTGATCGCTTTCGATCAGACGCGCCAGGTATGCGTGTCAGGAATAAACCGGCGTATTCCAGTGCCGGTATTTTTCAACGTTGCCGCGCACCACGTCAAAATACAGATCGCGGATGGCTGTGGTGATCGGTCCCATGCTGCCACTGCCGACAGGGCGATGATCCACCGCGGTGATGGCCGCGACTTGCACGCCGGTTCCGCAGAAGAAAAGCTCATCGCATACATACAGTTCGGTACGGTCTATCTCACGCTCTTCGGTGGCAAGGCCCAACTCAGCCGCGGCCAGTTCCATGATCGTGCGGCGGGTGATGCCTTCGAGGATGTTGGCATAGATCGGCGGGGTGATCAGGCGGCCATTGCGCACCATGAACAGGTTTTCCGCGCTGCCCTCGCCCACGTGGCCGTTTTGATTGAGCACAATGGCTTCGTCGTAACCGTCCAGCAGCGCCTCGGACTTGACGAACGCAGAGTTGACATAGGCCCCGGCGATCTTGCCGCGCGCGGGGATGGCGTTGTCATCCACGCGCCGCCAGGAGGAAACGCACACCGACGCGCCTTCTTCCTTGTCCACATAGCGGCCAAAGGGGGTGGCAAAGATGGTCACTTCGTCCTTCATGCCATGCAGCAACACACCGATGCGCAGATCAGCCTTGTACGCGAGCGGGCGCACGTAGGTGTCGCTGTGAAAGCCCTCGCGGCGGATCAACTCGACCACAACTTCACGCAACTGCTCAACGCTGTAGGGCAACTGCATCATCAGCAGGCCCGCGGAGGTGACGAAGCGTTTGATGTGATCTTCGAGACGGAAGATGTACAGTTGCTCGGCCCGCTCATTCCAATAGGCGCGGATGCCGCCGAAGCAGGCAGTACCGTAGTGCAGCGCATGGGTCATCACGCTGATCTTGGCTTGCTCGATGGGCACGATCTGCCCCTCGAAAAATGCGTACTTGGTTTCCATAAGATACCTGGTTGGGTGAATGCAAGAAATGGGTCAACGCAGGCCATTGTAGCGCAGCGCGCCCGAATCGCCAAGTGCGCCCGGGGGAGGCGTGAAGCGTATGATGTGAAGCGTTAAGAGAATTTGATCCGTCCTGTCATCTTGTCACCGTTTCATTCATCCGTTTCTGCGGCCACGCGCGCGCAGAATTCGCGCAGCACGGTTTCTGCATCCACGTCCGCAGCACGCGCTTCGGCCACCAGTTGCCACAGCGCACGCGCCAGCGGATCGGCGGTGTTCAGGTCTACCTCACGCCCGACGCGCTGCAAACGGCTTTGATACTTGCTCGCCAGTGCCAGTGCGGGCAGCCCCTTGGGCACACTCGCCAGCAGCGATGCCGCCTTGTCCCCGCCTTCGGCAGCCTTGATCGCGGCCCAGTTGTCCAGCACCTCCTCCACGCCGCTCACCACCGTGTCGTCGAATACATGCGGATGACGACGAATTAGCTTGCGATTGACCGCTTCCATCACCTGCGGCCAGCTAAAACGCTCCTCCTCCGCGGCAATCTGGGCCAGCATTGCCAGCGTCAGTGTGGTATCTCCCAACTCTTCAGCGATTTTGCCGTCATCATCGGCATCCAGCGCCTCCAGCAACTCGTATGTCTCTTCCAGTACATCCTTGCGCAGCGTTTGCAGCGTCTGTTCCCGATCCCACGGACAGCCATTGGGCGCGCGCAGGTACGCCACGATCTCTTGCAGACGCTCGAATGAGCCGTATTCGCTGACCGGCGGCAGATACAGCGAAGTCAAATGATCGAACTCCGCGCTGCGGTCGAGCGCGTACAGCGGCGTTTGCCGCATCACCTGCTCGGCGGTACCCGCGCCCTGCAAGACTGTCACCGGATGCTGCGCATCGTAGCTGTGCAGCAGGGTCAGCTTGACATCGCTGGCCAGGCCGCGGCTGTAACATTGCGCCAGCAGTGCGGGCCGCGTTGGGTCAAAGGGAGGCGCATGGCGCGCAGCCACGACCATCGCATCCACCACCTGCAAGCCATCGGTCGCTAGCGGGTCCAGCCCCAACGCCAGGCAGGAAGGTTCGAGAAAGCTGACACCGCTCAACACGCGCACCGGCAGCCCCTGCGCGGCCGCGCGCGCCTGGATCAGCCAGGTCGTAGTTTCGCCCACAGCCGGATCGCCCGGAACCGCGTAGACAACCCCCTGGGGGCGGCGGCCCAGCTCGATCACCGCATCGGCAATGCGCGTGTAGACATCGGCGAAGGTATCCGCGGCCGCGTACAGCGCGTCAAAGCTGACGATCTGCAAGCTGGCTGGCAGGGCTGCCAGGGTAGGATGACGGTTGGTACGCACCACCAGTTCGTCCAGCGAGACGAGCAATTCCCAGGCTGCGCGGGTCAACAAACCGGGATCGCCCGGCCCCAATCCGACAATCGTGATGTGGCTCAAGGGGTCACTCCTGCAAACAAGATGTAATTCATCAGTCAATCGGCCATGTGTATGGAAAAACAAGGGTATCTCGCATCGTGGACGAATTTACAACTCATCCACAGCGTTTTTGCCCAATCCACCGCGAATTGCAAAATCGTAGTACACAGTTGGCTGCTGACCGTATCGAGACTGTCCCTGCTGATTTCAACAACATGCGATTATAGCCCAGCGCGCCTGCGCAGCCAAGTGCGCACCCCGCCTGCTTGGCTAAATTGTGGTATACTGGGGGCAAATCGGGCGGTTGGCTGCCATAGCAAGCATGAGGAGCGCAGGCATGAGACGAATCGCAGTTTCTTTGACCAAGGGCGGCGTGGGCAAGACCACCACAGCCGTCAACCTGGCCGCCGGGCTGGCCAGGGCCGGTTATCAGGTGCTGTTGGTTGATGCAGACACGCAGGGCCAGGCGGGCAAGTCGCTGGGCGTGCAGCCCGCGCAAGGCCTGAACGAAGTCGTGGCCGGTGAAGCCACGCTGGATGAAGTGATCGTCCCCGCGCGCGAGCGGCTGTGGTTGCTGGCTGGCAGCAAGAGCCTGGCCGGGCTGAAGCGGTTGATCGCGCGCCGCGACTATGGCGCCGAGCGCACGCTGGCCGAGGCGCTGGAGCCGCTGGATGGCCGTTATGATTTCGTGGTCGTAGACACCGCGCCCGGCTGGGATGTGCTGACGGTCAACGTGCTGTTTTACGCCAGCGAAGTACTGGCGCCGGTGTCGTTGGAAGTGATGACGCTGCAAGGGCTGATGGAGTTTAGCCAGAGCATGACCAGCATCCAGCGTTACCGCGATGACCTGACGCTACGCTACGTTGTGCCGACCTTCCTTGACCGCCGTGTCAAAAAATCGCAGGAGATCCTCGACCAACTGGCCGCGCACTACCCCGCGCAGCTTTGCCCGCCCATTCGCTACAACGTGCGGCTTTCCGAAGCTCCCGGCTATCGCCAGCACATCTTCGAGTATGCCCCCACCTCTACGGGAGCGGAGGATTACCGCGCCCTGACCGAAAGGATCGCACAAGATGGCCCGTAAAGAAACCCCCGACGTCCTGGCCGAACTGCTGGGCGGCCCGACGGAAGCATTGTCCAGTCCATCAAGCCACCCGGCCCCGCCCAAGCCCAAAGCCACTGCGCGCGCCGCCAAGCCGAAATCCTCCGCGCAGCAACCTGCGAGCGCGCCCGCTGCGCCGGCTCCGGCTGCCTGGGACTATCTGGTCATTTCGTTCAGCGAATATCGCGGCTGGCGGCCGCGCTTTATCAACGGCCAGGAAATCCGCAACTGGATGCAAGCACCGCTGATCCACGATTATCTCGGTCAACTGGGCGAAGATGGCTGGGAAATGACCGGCGCGGGCGGCGGCAAGGCGCTGTACGGCTCCAGCGACTATTATCAAGTCTTTTTTAAGCGCGCCAAGCGGTGATATTGTGGCAAGCGAACGTATTTTAATCGTCGAAGATGACCGTGCGGTGGCGCGCGGCCTGCAATATGGCCTGCAAGCAGAAGGTTTCACCGCACTGTGGGCCAACACCGGCCAGCTTGCGTTGGTGATGGCGCGCGATGAACAGCCCCACCTGGTGTTGCTAGACATTCGCCTACCCGACATCAGCGGCTTTGATGTATGCCGCCAATTGCGCAGCGAAGGCCGTCGAATGCCGATTCTGATGCTGACCGCGCGCGATGAAGAGCTAGACAAGGTGCTGGGGCTGGAGCTAGGCGCGGACGACTACCTGGTGAAGCCGTACAGCCTGCGCGAGCTGGTGTCGCGCGTGCGTGCGTTGCTGCGCCGCGCCTATGGTGAGCTGGCCGCGCCCGCGCCGGATCAACGTTTGGTGTTTGGCAGCCTGGTGATTGACATGGAACGGCTGCTGGTACTGCGCAATCAGCAACTTCTCGAACTGACCCCGATTGAGTTTCGCTTGCTGCGCTATCTGGCCAGCCACCCCGACCGCCCCTTCAATCGCGACCAGTTGATTGATGCGCTGTGGGGGTACGACAGCGACATCGGCAGTGACCGCACGGTGGATGTGCATGTGCGGCATCTGCGCCAAAAACTCGAAGAAGACCCCGCCAATCCCCGCTGGATCGTGACGGTACGCGGGTTTGGTTACAAATTCGCTCCGTAACCAGCCATATTACGAAATCTTAACCGGCTTCTAACATCCTTGCAGCAGCTTCCTGATAGACTCTATGGATGAAAGCGCTGCGCATCTGGGCTGCGCTTCAATCGAAAAAAGCTCTCTCAGGAGGAGTATTGTATGAAAACTCGCTGGTTGTTTATTGGAATGGTGGCCGTCGTGCTGACGGCCTTGCTTGGCGTCTCGCTGGTCTCGGCACAGACAGTCACACCCGTGGCCGAGCCGGGGGTTGTGGTAGTACGCGTAGACGCGGATGGCCCGGCAGCTGCAGCTGGCGTCAAACGCGG
This sequence comes from Anaerolineae bacterium, assembly GCA_049299095.1. Classification (GTDB taxonomy): domain Bacteria; phylum Chloroflexota; class Anaerolineae; order JAAEKA01; family JAAEKA01; genus JAAEKA01. The sequence continues at coordinate 41,735 of JBAQWV010000125.1, forward strand.
CGATATTTTGCTGGCCGTGGACACGCAGCAAATCAACCAGCCGCTCGACTGGTTTACCGCTATCCGCAATCTCGAAACCGGCAAGGCGATCAGCCTGAAAGTGCAGCACGGCGACGCGACCAAGACCCTCAAGGCCACCGTGGCCGAGCGTAACAGCCGCGCTTACCTGGGCTTGCAGGTTTATCTAGGCGGCGCAGCCGCGGACACTGGCAGCACCACGACGCCGCAGGGCACGCCAGTGCCAGCTACACCTGCTTTGCCTGTGGTGCCAGCCCCCGCCGAGCCGACGTTGAGTGCCGTACCCGGCGCCCAGGTGATGGAGCTGGTTAAGGGCAGCCCGGCCGCCAAGGCTGGCTTGCAGATAGATGACGTGATCACTGCCGTGGACAACGAAAGCGTGGCCGATGGCAACCTGGCCGACATCATCGGTTCGTATGCCCCCGGCGACAAGGTGACGCTCACCGTGGCGCGCGGCGGCGATGACACAGACACCGAAGACGTGACTGTCACGCTGGGCAAAAACCCTGACGACGCCACCCGCGCCTATCTCGGTATTCGTTACGCCAACACGAGCGAATTACCGATGCTGCCCTTCGCTTTGCCAAACGACGACGAGGGCACGATGCCGGTAGAGCCTGACCAAACCATGCCCGACTTCAGCACAGTGCAGGGCGCGCTGGTGCGCTCGGTGGTGGCCAACGGCCCGGCAGCCAAAGCGGGCATACAGGCTGATGATGTGATTACCGCGATGGATGGCGAGGATGTTGCGGACGCGCAGGCGTTGGTGGACGCGGTCGCTGCGCACAAGCCCGGCGACAAAGTGACGCTCGCTGTGACGCGCACGGACGCAACCGATCCGGTGGATGTTACCGTCACGCTGGGCAAGCATCCCGATGACGCCGCCAAGGCCTATCTGGGTGTATCCATTGCTTCCACCCACATGCAGTTCCGTAGCAATGGTGGAATGCCCAACGATGGCAGCTTCCAGCTTCCCTTTGACCTGGACAAACTACCCTTCGATCTGCACGATCTTCCCTTCCAGATGCCAGAGTTGCAGGAGAACGCAACCCCGCAACCTCAGGCGTAATTGAAGTTGCTGGCGGCAGGCGCATTCCCCCCGAACGCCTGCCGCCTCTTTTTTTACTTTTGCGTCCAGCCATTCAGCCGCCGACCAAGGTCTGACCGAATCATCATGTTTCATTCTATCCGTTGGCGTCTCGTTGCCAGTTTCGTGGGTGTCACCCTGCTCACCGTCGCGCTGATCGGCGTGTTATCATTGTCGCTGATCCGACAGCAAATCGCGCGCCAGCAGGCGGACTATCTGCGCACCAACGCGGATTCAATTGCCACGCAGGCCGAACCGCTCTTTTTGCCGCGCCCCAACCAATTCGCCTTACAGCAGTTGGCGCGCACCTCGGCCTTTCTCAGTAACTCGCATGTACGCATCCTCGATGCCGGTCAAGCCGCAGTGGCCGATTCGGGCCAGTCTGCCACCGGTACGGCTGAATACCTGTGGCTGCAACCGCTGCTGGAGCTATACCCCGACCTTGATGCCAGTCTGTTCGGCGGTGACCCCGCGGCGATGGTAGTGCCGCTGGAAAAGGATGGTACTTTTTCCGCGGGCTTGCTGGATGAGCAGCAGTTTTCGCTGTCCGACCTCCCCGCGGGCACCGAATACACGGTAATTCGGCAAGAAGACACGCCCTGGGGCGCGCGGCTGGTTTTCGATCATCGTCAAGTTGAAGAAACCTTCGCGGCCAGTAATGCCGATGCCAGCAACCCCGCCCCGTCCAGCGAGCAGTCGGTCACCCAACCGATCATTGTCAACGACAACATCGTTGGTTATGTCGAGCTAAGCGGTTCAGTCGCGTACAGTGAACGCGCCGTCGAAACGGCCCGCCGCGCCATGCTGCTGGCCGGGCTGGGTGCGGCCTTGCTGGCCGGCTTGGCTGCGTTGCTGGTCAGCCGCACCCTGTCCGCGCCGCTGACAGGGCTGGCTGCCACCGCCACGCAGATGGGCGCGGGCGACCTTTCCGTGCGTGCGCCGGTGCGCGGCAAGGACGAGATCGGCCAGCTTGGGCAGCAGTTCAACCTGATGGCGGGGCGGCTGGAAGCCAGCTTTGCCGATTTAGCCGCAGAGCGAGACTCGCTGCGCCGCTTCATCGCCGATGCTTCGCATGAACTGCGCACCCCTATCACCGCGTTAAAGAATTTCAACGAGCTGCTGCAAGGCGCGGCCGCGCAGGATCCGGCTGCGGCCAGCGAATTCCTGCAAGAAAGTGGCGCACAGATCACACGGCTGGAATGGATCACGGCCAACTTGCTCAATCTGTCGCGGTTGGACGCGGGGTTGGTGCAACTGGACTGGCAGGAGGAAGACGCGCGCGACCTGATCGAAGCCGCAGCTGCGCCGTTCAAGGTACGCGCCCAGGAGCAAGGGGTGCGACTGATCGTCACACCACCGACGCCGCGAATCGTGTGTCGCTGCGATCCGCCGCGGCTGGAAATGGCGCTGGCAAACCTGCTGGACAACGCATTCAAGGCCACACCAGCCGGAGGCGAGGTGCGCCTCACAGCCCAGGCATCCCGCGACAAGGTACTTTTCACCGTGGAGGACACAGGTAAGGGCATCGCTGCGGCTGACCTGCCCCATGTTTTTGAGCGGTTTTATCGCGGTCAGAACAGCGACGCCAGCGGCACAGGCTTGGGGCTGGCCATTGTACAAAGTGTGCTGCAAGCACACGGCGGCGCGGCCCAGGTTGCCAGCACGCTCGGCGTCGGCAGTCGCTTCACGCTGGAACTGCCACTGCCCACGGCCAGCGAGCTGTAACCTCAACCGCTTGGCCATACTGCCAACAAAAAAGCGTAACCACGGCAGGCAGGACCTGCGGGTTACGCTTTTTGTGTGTCAAAGATCGGGTTTAGCTGGCGGCTACCGGCGCACCCACAGGGCGCAGGTCACGACCAAAGGGGAACAACGCCAGCGGGATCAGCTTGATGTGCTGTGCCGCAAAGGGCAGCCCCACGATGGTTAGGGCCAGTAAAGCCGCCATCGTCAGGTGCGCCAGGGCGATTTCCCAGCCGAACAGCACCAGCCACAGCACATTCAACAGCAAGCTCAAGGGGCTGTTGACGTGATCGTATTCCACGATCTCCTTGCCGAAGGGGGCAAAGGTCGCCATGCCCAACTTGATGTTCTGCACGCCGAAGGGAATACCAACGATGGTCAGACACATGGCCAGACCACCGACAATGTAGCCTAAACCAGCCACAAAACCACCAAAAATCAACCAGATCAAGTTACCAAGAAAAGACATCGTATTTTTCATCCTTTTTGTATGAGCGGCGGCACAAACTGCCGCCGCAGCATGGGTTTCAGTTTCTTAACTCATTATCTATACGTGATAAACCGCGGCGGGTTTCAAGCGATGCCGCGGCTCGTTTGGGGGCATGCGCAAGCACCTGTACAATAGCGGTATGCTGGTTTGCAGCACAACGCCCCTTTCCGATGGACATCACTCATGGTTATTGGCATCGTAACAATCGAACTGCACATTCCGCTTAACGATTCACTGAAAGGCAAGCGCAGCGTCATCAAACCGATTCTCGCGCGCCTGCGCAGCGAATACAACGTTTCAGTCGCCGAAGTAGACCACCAAGACATGCTGCGCAGCGCAGTGCTCGGCGTCGCCTGCATTTCCTCTGACAAAGACTATGCGCACGGCTTACTGATGAAAGTCGTGGACAGCGTGCAACGCTGGCGACTGGATGCTGAATTGGTAGACTACGACATCGAACTGATCAGCTAGCTGGCCGCGGCGAGAAAAGCGCCTCCAGCCCGCGCCACAGATCGTTGCGCCACGCGGTGTAGTTATGCCCTGCGCTATATTCCCGATACGTCACGTCATAGCCGCGCGCGGCCAGCAGGTCGTGCGTGGTGCGGTTGCTGGCAAGCAGCCACTCATAGCGTCCTACATCCAGCCAGATGCGCAGCGGCAGCCGCGGGCCATCAGCCACCAGCGACAGCACGCTGGTCGGGTAATCGTCCAGATGAAACGCGCCCGATTGGCTCAACACATGGCCGAAAAGCTGCGGCAGACGCAGCCCAGTGTACAGCGCCATCAAGCCACCCATTGATGCGCCCAGCACGCCAAAATCACCGGGTTCAGTCGTCAGAGCTAGCTGCTGGCGGGCCGCAGGCAGCACGATCTCACGCACAAATGTGATCGTGCCATCGCTGCCGCCGTATTCGGCCATGCGCGCGCTGCGGCCATTGGCGACAAACGCCACGGCCAGTGGACGAATACGCCCCTGGGCCAACAAGTTATCCAGCAACATCGGCAGCCGCGCACGGCGCAGATAGTCCGGCCCGTCGTAGACAAGCAACAGCGGCACAGGCCCGGGCACAGGTGGACGATAGAAGGTGACGCTGCGCGCTTGGCCTGCCACCGTGCCCTGTGTCGGCAGCGAAAGCGCGATCAGCTCGCCCTGCGGCACATCCGGCACGGGCTGCGCCAGCGGCGTAAAGCTGGCCTCCGGCATCGTGAACCAATTGTTGTACTTGCCCATGCCGTTGCTGACGCGCCGTCGGTTCAACGGATCGTTCAAACGCTCCTCGTCCGTTCCAAAGCAATATTCCATGTAGGTATCGGGCAGCAGTTCCAGTCTGGCGGTCCAGATTGGTTCCCACTGCACCACACCGCGCGGCTTGCGCAGGCGTTGCCAGGCTAGACCGCTGGCGGCGTCCCAATCGTTCCAGTCGCCGCGCAGCACGGGCGGCCGCGCGCCCTGCCAGACGAAGGTCGCGGTATTGCCATCCAACACCGGCGCACCGTGCTGAGGGACTTGTTCGAGGATATGCGTCATTACGTAGCTCCGAAATTACGTCTTGGGTGAATACCCGATGAATTATAGGTCACCTGCCGACTTCTGGCGATTTTCATATCATGCCTGGTTTTGATCCCTTTAGCGGGCTGTCTGACCACGGCGCGGCCTTCGCGCGCACGATCCAAGGCGTTCACGGCGCAGTCGGCCGCGTCTGGCTCGATCGGCTGCCCGCGCTGCTGCTCGTCTACGCGGAACGCTGGTCGCTGCGCCTGTTGCCTCCCTTTCCACTGTCCTACCACTACGTCGCGCCGGTGCAGTGGGCCGATAACACAGACGCGGTGCTGAAAGCTGGGCCGCCCACGCTGGATCGCTGTCGTGAGCTATTGGCGCTACAGGCGTTCGATGGGCACGGCATGGCGCGACTGTTGGCATTTGACCTAACAGACGGCGTGGCGCTGATCGAACGTGTCCAGCCGGGCCACACACTGGCCGGTCTGGACGACGAGACAGCAACGAGCATCGCCGCGGCGGTAATGCAGCAACTTTGGCAGACACAGGCCGACGCGCTTTTCCCCGAATTTCCGACGATCCAGCAATGGGGAGAGGGCTTTGCGCGGCTACGGACGCGCTTCAACGGCGGCACAGGCCCATTGCCTGCGGCATGGGTGGACCGCGCTGAGCACATTTTTGCGGAATTGACCGCTTCAGCCGCCGCACCGACGCTGTTGCACGGCGATTTGCATCATTTCAACCTATTGGCGGGCCAACGCTCCCCGTGGTTGGCAATTGATCCGCAAGGCGTGATAGGTGAACCGGCGTATGAGGTGGGCGCGCTGCTGCGCAATCCATTCGAACCGCTGCCGGCCCACGCTGATCTAGTGCGATTCCAGGCGCGGCGGGTTGATCAACTGGCTGAGCTGCTCAATCTGGATCGGCAACGGTTGGCCGGTTGGGGCATGGCGCAGGCGGTGTTGTCTGCTTGCTGGGATGTAGAGGATAACGTACCGGGGTTTGCAAAGGCATTGGCGTACGCGGACGCGCTTGCGTGCGCAACTCGCAGCTCGTAACTCGTAACTCGTAACTCGTAACTCGTAACTCGTATTAACATTCGCACACCAGCGGAGTCAATTCTGAATTACGCATTACGCATCAGCCTACGGATTAGTCAGGCGCAGCCAGCGCGCGCCGGAATTGGTGTGAACCGCGATTTGTTTGCCATCGGGCAAAGCCAGCACAATGCGGTAGCCGGGGGTAATGACGTCCAGACACATTTCACCCGGTTTATCCACGCCCAGACAAGAATTGCGCCATTCCACTTCTTCCATACTGACTAGTTGCAACTGTGTGGCGTTTACGCTCAACTCCTGCGCGGCAAAATCCAACGCTTTCGCGGCAATGGCAGCAGAGCCTTCCAGTTGTGGCGGTGCAGTGGGCACGGCAGGAACCGCGGTAGCAAGCTGCGGTGTAGCCGTTGGTGGCGGCGGGGTGGCCGTGGCGGGTTCATTGGTTGGGGCAGCCGTTGGCTCGACCACCGGCGCTAAAGGCATGGGGGTGGCGGGTGCAACGCAGGCCGCGGCCAGCCACCCTACAAGCAGCAAAATCATCCAGTTTCGACGCATCATACACTCCTTTCGCGCCCGCAGGCGTTGGTTCTCCTGCTCCAGCGCGCTTGCTGTACATTATACCATTAGTCGAGATTGCGCACCTATGGTAGACTGCGGCGACGCGGCCAGTAGTTGCTGACTTTTTTCGATGGAGCTAAATCAGTGAGTGAGCGGCCAACTGTAACGATGTACACTGACGGCGGCGCGCTGGGCAACCCAGGCCCCGGCGGCTACGGTGTTGTGCTGCTGTACAAACAGCATCGCAAAGAATTGTCGGGGGGCTATCGCCTGACCACCAACAATCGCATGGAATTGATGGCGGTAATCGCCGGGCTAGAAAAGCTGAACCAGCCGTGCGACATCACGCTCTACACCGACTCGCGCTACATTGCCGACGCCATCAGCAAAGGCTGGGCCAAACGCTGGAAAGCTAACGGCTGGCAGCGCAACGCCAAAGAAGCCGCGCTAAACCCCGATCTATGGGAACGGGCGCTGCGCTTGCTGGAGCAGCATCAGATCAACGTGATTTGGGTGAAGGGGCACGCCGGCAACGCCGAAAACGAGCGTTGCGATCAATTGTCGGTCGCGGCTGCGCACAGCCGTGACCTGCCGACTGACGAGGTGTACGAGCGTAGCAATCCGCGGCCCGGCCCCACAAAGAACTGGATGAGCGGCAAATGACACAGATAGGCAAGTAAGCAAGATGGAATTCTTTTTGGCTATCGGTGCGGGCAGTGCGCCCCCCCGCAAGGAACGCTTCGCTGAATTCGGTCAGGCACTGGAACGCGCGACAGAGCTGATCAACACAGCCGCGGCCACGCCCCTTGAAATCACTGACACCGGCGAACATCAGGTGCTAGATGCGGCTGATCTGCAACGGCTGGCTGCGTGGGTCGGTCAGTTCGCACCGATGGATGACACCGTGGCGCGGGCAGTGTTGCAGCCGCTGCCCGCCGCGACACTGGATGCACTGGCGCGCTGGTTATTATTTCGTATGCGCGCCGCAGGCATTGCCCCGCGCGCCCGTCTGGCTGTCCTCGGCAGCGTTTTGGATGCGGTGAAGGGAGAGGGATAGGCAAGAATACCAGTGGCAGGTAGACCAATGGCAAAAGCTCCTTGTCTACCTGTATACTCCCCATACTCACTATGAAAACCTACCATTGTCTCCAAGTTGACGTTTTTACTGACACGCCGTTCGGTGGCAATCCGCTGGCAGTGTTTCCGGATGCTCTGGGCCTGAGCGACACCGAGATGCAGCAGCTCGCGCTGGAGTGCAATACCTCGGAAACCACCTTTGTACTGCCAGCCACCCTGCCCGGCGCTGACTTTCGCGTACGCATCTTCACCCCCACACAGGAAATCCCCTTTGCCGGACACCCGCTGGTGGGTACGCACTGGGTACTGGCCCATCTGGGCCGCGTGGTGTTGGCCGAACCGACGACGCGCGTCACCTTCGAATTGGGGGTGGGGCTGCGCAGCGCCACCCTCCACGTAGCGGCTGGGCGCGTCACGCGCGTGGTGACCGATCACCAGCCGCCGCAGTTCCTGCAAACCGCCAGCCCGGAGCAAGTTGAACGCCTTGCGGCCGCGCTGAAACTGCCCGCCGAAGCTATTTTCGCCGTTGGCACACCGGTGCAGGGCGTTTCCACCGGCTACCCGCAACTGTTTGTGCCGGTGCGCTCGTTGGTTGAGGTGCAGGGCATGAATGCGTTGGCGTTGGACGTGCCCGCACTGACCACGCTGTGCAGCGAACTGGGCTTGCCCGGCCCGGATGTGGCGGTGTTCTCGCTGGAGACGGTTCATCCTGGCCGCGACGTACATCTGCGCTTCTTTGCACCGCATCAGGGCATCCCTGAAGACCCCGCTACCGGCTCAGCCAGCGGCGGGTTAGGTTCATATCTGATCCGGCACGGCTTGATCGCGGCTACCGCACCCGTCACCACGATCCACACCGAGCAGGGGCTGGAAATGCACCGCCCCAGCCATGTCATCGTGGATGTGGAAGGCACGCCAGACACCATCCGCATGGTGCGCGTCAGCGGTGATGTCGTGCCGCTGCTGGATGGCCGGTTCAGTTGGTAAGTGAGCCAGCCAATGCCGCCGCGCTTGCGTGATCTGTACCAACCGGGGGACCGTGTGGAAATCTGTTTTGACCGTGCTGGCTTGGAAGAATGGTTGCCCGGCCAGATCGCGGGCTTTCAACACCCTGGCGTGTGGGTACGTACCCTGTCTGGGGGGATGTGGTTCGTCACCAATACCCGCCGCATTCGACCTTTGGAAAATTAGACATGCTCTCACAAGCCACAGCTACCACGCTCCATGCAGCCGGCGTCGTCTGGACGCCGCAACACCTTGATTTTTTTGCCATTCCCGGTGCCGAGTTTGCCGGTCAGGTTTTCGTGATCACCGACATGACCATCACGGCGGAAGCATTGTACGGCCAGCCAGCGGTGATGTTTCATGGCACAGTGGAATGGGCGCTCGATCACCTATGGCTGGGAGAGGTAATCTGGCTGCCGCGCGAGGATCAACTGCGCGACTTGCTGGAAGAGCAGTTGGCCGCGGAGGGCGCGGACGCGCTCACCCTGACCACGACACAAACCGGCTATCGCTGCACCATCCGTCACCAGCAACAGACACTCAGCTTTGAGGCTTTTGACGCGGCGGAAGCCTACGCTGCGACCTTGTTGCACCTGCTGGCAGCCTGAGTTTTTGCTGGTTGTGCGGTTGTTATGCTAGACATATCTCGCGCTCGTGGTATAATTGCCTTATATCCGCTCGGCCATGTCGCCATGTCTCTCCGCTGCATTGCGTCCGGCCTCTCTCCTGTCCCCAGAAAGGAAATCCGCCGCCGCTAAACTGCTTTATCCGTCCTCGCAGGAATTGGCATCCTGTTCCTCCATGAACCCCCTCGCAGTCGGTCAGTCGAAACCATTTATTGACCCTTCCCCCCGCAAGGAGACATCATGACCACATCTCAAGTCAAGACCAAGGCGTTCGGCTATTTACCGCAGGACGTCCCCCCCATCGGCTCCATGCTCAGCCTCGGCTTCCAGCAGGTGCTGACCATGTTCCCCGCCACTGTGCTGGTGGCTATCCTCACCAAATTCGATGTGGGAGTCACGCTGCTGGCAACCGGCATCGGCACAATTATCGCCCTGCTGGTCAGCCGCCGACGTATCCCGATGTACTACGGATCGAGCTTCAGCTATATTTCCGTCATCATCTCAGCAATGCTGCTGTATGATCCGGCCTGTTTCAACGACGCGGCCCAGACCTACTGCCCCAATGGTGTGCGCATGGCCCAGGTAGGCATCATGGGAACTGGCCTGTTCAACATTCTGATGGGTCTGATCATCATGCGCGTGGGCAAGGCCGCGCTGGACAAGGTGCTGCCGCCCATCGTGACCGGCAGCGTTGCCATCGTAATCGGTATCGCCCTCGCTGGTGCAGCGTTAGGCATGGCTTCGGCCAACTGGACAGTAGCCTTCATCACCCTCTTGGCGACCGTCATCTTCTCGGTTTATCTACAAGGTCGCGGGTTAATTGGCATGTTGCCGATTTTACTGGGAGCCATCGTCGGCTACCTGGTTTCAATGGTCTTTGGCCTGATAGATTTTGCGCCGGTCGCCAGCGCAAAGCTCTTCGCTGTGCCGCGCATCACCATGCCGGCCTTCAACAATCCACAGGCGTGGGCCTTGGTTCCCAGCATTGCCCTGATTGCCATCGCCACCATTCCCGAATCCACTGCCCACTTGTACCAAATGAGCCTGTACATTGATCAGCTCGCCAAAGAGCTGGGCCGTGCCCCGCTGGAGATCAAAAAGCTGATCGGCCTGAACCTGGTGGCCGATGGCACAGACGACATGGTGGTCGGCTTCCTGGGCGGCTGCGCAGGCACCAACTACGGTGAAAACAACTCGCTGATGGCTATCACCCGCAACTACTCGGTGCCGGTGCTGATGACCGCAGGCGTCATCGCCATTCTGCTGGGCTTCATCGGCAAGCTGGCTGCGCTGGTCGGCACAGTCCCCACCGCAGTGGTGGGTGGTCTGGCCATCTATCTGTTCGGCGTGATTGGGATGCAAGGTATTGCCCTGATGCAGAGCGAAAAGGTCAACCTGTTCGATCCCAAGAATTTAGCGATTGGCGCAGCGATCCTGGTGTTGGGCATCGGCGGCAACCTGGGTCTGGAGAACGGCATCTTCCCCTTCAAAATCCCCTTCTTCTTCCCTGACGGCATTCCGGCCATCGTCTTTGCCGCTTTTATCGGCATCGTTCTCAATCTGATCTTTGTCCTGTTCCCGCCATCGCGCTTCGGCGTGCGCGAACGCGAGGATATCAACGCGTAGAAAGCGCATCTGCCATACGCGAAGAGTCTGATACTACGTATTGCGTATTGCGTAATATGCAATATGCAATACGTAGTACACATGCCGCAACACTTACAAGGAGGTAAGTCACTTGCAACCCTTTGATTATGTCCAGCCGCAAACCCTTGCGGACGCCAGCGCGCTGCTGCTCGACCACAAAGGCACAGCACGGGTATGCGCTGGCTGCACCGATTTGTTGATTCGCATTGAGCGCGGCTTCTTTCACCCCACCGCGCTGGTTGACATCAAAGCTCTGCCGGGAATGCAGGAGCTGCGCGTAGAGGCTGATGGCAGCCTCACAATCGGCGCAGCGGTCACCATGAACCAGGTTGCCACCAGCCAGGCCGTACAGCAGGGCTGGCCCTTGCTGGCCGAAGGCTGTGGCGCGGTGGCCTCGTACCAACTGCGCAACCGCGCGACGGTCGGGGGCAATCTGTGCAACGCGTCGCCCGCGGCTGACAGCGGGCCAGCCTTGATCTGCTACGGGGCGAGTGTAACGATTTACGGGCCAAACGGCGCGCGCAGCCTACCTCTGGAACAATTTTTCACCGGCCCCGGCCGCAACGCGCTCCAGCCTGGCGAACTGCTGACTGCCATCCACGTACCCGCGCCCGCGCCGGGCCATAGCGGACATTTCCTCAAGCTGGGACGCACCACAGTAGGCGATATTTCGGTGATGAATGTGGCGGTGCTGGGCTGGCCGGATGCGACCGCACCCTCTGGCTCAAGCTGGCGCATCGCGCTCGGCTCGGTCGCACCTACCATCATCCGCGCGCCAGAGGCAGAACGCCTCCTAAGCGAAGACACCTCGCCCGCGGGCCTGGAAGCTGCCAGTCAAGCCGCGGCCGCAGCCGCCCGTCCCATTGACGACATCCGCGCCACCGCGGCTTACCGCGTAGACATGGTGCGTGTCCTCACCCGTCGCGGCGCCGAGCGCGTAGTGGCGGAGATCAGATAGTAGACAAGCAAACAGGTACACAAGGGCTATCCCCTGCTGCCCATCTACTTCATACTTGTGTACTTGCATACTTGTATACCTCCGGAGCAACCATGAAACACGACATTACTCTCACCGTCAACGGTGAGCCTTACAATATCACAGTTCAATCGCATCACACGTTGTTGCACGTTTTGCGCGAACAACTGGTGCTGACCGGCACAAAAAACGGCTGTTCGGAGGGAGAATGCGGCGCGTGCACAGTGCTGCTGGACGGCGAACCGGTCAACTCCTGCCTGGTGCTGGGCGTCGAGGCCAATGGCCGCGCCATCACCACCGTAGAAGGGCTGGCCGACAATGGCCGGCTGGCCCCCATCCAGCAAACCCTGGTCGAGCTGGGTGGCACGCAGTGCGGCTTCTGCACGCCGGGCGTGCTGCTCAGCGCCCACGCCCTGTTGCAACGCAACCCCAATCCCACGGAGTACGAAATCCGCGCCGGGCTGGTAGGCAACTTGTGCCGCTGCACTGGCTATGTGCGGATTGTGGATGCCGTTCGGGAAGCAGCTCGTTTGCAACAAGCAAGCACCTCCTCCTAACCCGTAATCCGTGACACGTAACCCAAAAACGACACTCTGGCAGCTAAAGACGCTGTTTACAGGTTACAAGTTGCGCATTGACGTGTTACGACGCTATGCCAAGGAGCTACCGTGACTATTCAAAAAACAACCATCGTCGGCCAGTCCTTTCCGCGCGTAGAGAGCAACGCCAAAGTGACAGGCGCGGCGCAATATGTGGACGACATGCAATTCGGTGCGAACCTGCTTTATGGCAAGCTCAAGCGCAGCACCGTGGCGCACGGCTGGATCAAACGTATTGACACCAGCAGGGCCAAGGCGCTGCCGGGCGTGCGCGTAGTGGTAACCGGTCAGGACTACCCCGGCCTCACCGGTCTCTACTTGTCCGACCGCCCCACCTTTGCCGTGGATCGCGTGCGCTTCATCGGTGAGCCGGTGGCAGGCGTGGCCGCAGATACACCGGAGCTGGCCGAGCAAGCTTGCGAGTTGATTGAAATCGAGTATGAAGCGTTGCCCGGCGTATTCGATCCAGAGTTCGGAGCCAGCGCCGAAGCCCCCTTGCTCCACCCTGACCTGATGGACTACGCCTGCGCGCCCTTCATCTTCCGTCAGCCCGGTACCAACATCAGCAACCACTTCAAGGTGCGCAAGGGTGACATGGACGCGGGCTGGGCCGAAGCCGACCAGATCTTCGAGCATACCTACTATGTGCCGCATGTACAGCATGTGCCGCTGGAGACGCATGCGGCCGTGGCGCAGGTGGACGGCAACGGCAAGATCACCCTGTGGAGCGCCAGCCAGTCCCCCTTTGCCCAGCGCAACCTGATCGCCAAGAGCCTGGGCATCAGCCACAGCCGCCTGCGCGTGATCACCCCCTACATCGGCGGTGGTTTCGGCGCCAAGGCAGGCGTCAGCATGGAGGGCGCTTGCGTGATCATGGCGCTGCAAGCCAAAGGCCGCCCGGTGAAGTTGGTGATGAGCCGGGCCGAAGAATTCTACACCACCTTCGTGCGCCAGGGCCTCACCGCCAAGATCAAGATGGGCATGACCGCGGACGGGCGCATCACCGCCATGCAGAACACCTATTATTGGGATGCAGGCGCGTACACCGAGTACGGTGTCAACATCACGCGCGCCGCGGGCTACAGCTCCACCGGTCCGTACTTCGTGCCCAACGTCCATGCCGATTCGCTGTGCGTGTACACCAACCACCCCATCGGCGGCGCGATGCGCGGCTTCGGTATGCCCGAAATCCACTGGGCCATCGAACAGCACATTGACCGCATGGCCGAGCGCATGGGCCTCGATCCAGTGCAGGTGCGGCTCATCAACTGCCTGAAAGAGGGGCAGGAAACGGTCACCGGCATGATTATGCACCCCACCGGCCTCAGCCAGTGCATTAGCAAGGCTGCGGAGGCCATCGGCTGGGACAAACCCAGCAAGCCCAGCGGGCCAGGCAAGCGTCGCGGCAAGGGCATTGCCGCCATGTGGAAAGCCCCGGCCATGCCGCCCAACCCCGGCTCCTCCAGCACCATTCGCTTCAACGAGGATGGCACTTGCCTGGTGAACATCGGCGGTGTGGACATGGGTCAAGGCGCGCTGACTATCGCCGCGCAGCTTGCGGCGGAAGGCCTGGGCGTGCCGATCACCGATGTGCGCGTGAACACTGTGGACACCGACTATTCGCCCTACGAGTGGCAAACCGTGGCCAGCCGCCTGACCTGGAGCATGGGCAATGCCATCCTGCGCGCGGCGGGCGAGGCCAAGCTACAGATTATCCAGATGGTGGCCGAGGTCTGGGGCGAAGACCCGCAGGACCTGGACATCATTGATGGCAATGTGGTGAGCTACGCCACGGAAGAATCGATCCCGCTCAAAAACATTGTAATCTACGGCATGCAAAAGCCGGATGGCACCTGGGCCGGCGGGCCGGTGGTGGGCAAGGGCCGCTTCATGCCCACCTACGTCACCCCGCTGGACGCGGAGACGGGCCAGGGGCCGCGGGCCGTGGTACACTTCACCACCGGCGCGCAGGCGGTTGAGGTGGAAATTGACGAGGAAACGGGCGAAGTCCAGGTGATCAACCTGGTGTCGGCCTACGACGTCGGCAAGGCCATCAACCCCGATATGGTGCGCACTCAGATGGAGGGTGGCGCAGTGCAGGGAATGAGTACCGCGCTGCTGGAGAGTATCATTTTGCGCAACGGCAAGCCGATGAATCCCAGCTTCACCGATTACCGCATCGCCACCGCGATTGATGCGCCAGTGAGCATGGAAAACATCATCGTGGAAGTGCCGCAGGATGATGGGCCTTATGGTGCACGCGGCATCGGTGAACACGCCATGGTACCGACCGCACCAGCCATCGCTAACGCTGTGCGTGCCGCGGTCGGTGTCGCCATCGACTCGATGCCGATCACCAGCGAAAAGGTGTGGGCAGGGATGCGCGGGCAGTAAACGGTAGTCAGTAAACAGACCGGTAGATTCAAAGAGGCGTTTGCATACGGTATGCAAACGCCTCTTTAATTCAACAGAGAGCGAAATCAATCAACTGACTATTCTTTGCGCAACCAGCCCAAACCGGCTTAAGCCGGTTTAGTGCCATCAGGCTGCGATTTCAATCGCAGGCACTTCATCGTCCAGAATCGTCACGCGGCCCGCGGAGCCATCCACGCGTACACGCTGGCCGCTGCGCAGACGCGTGGTGGCCTCGTGCACTCCCACCACCGCAGGAATGCCGTACTCGCGCGCCACCACCGAGCCATGGGTCATCAGCCCCCCCACTTCCATCACCAGCCCGCCCGCAGCCAAAAACAACGGCGTCCACGAAGGATCCGTGCCCGGGCAAACCAGAATATCGCCGGGGGCAAGCTGTGCGGTACGCGGGTCGAACACCACGCGCACTGTGCCCTCCACCATTCCGGGGGAGACAGGACTGCCAGCCAGCGCGTTGCCGTCGCCCACGCCCGCGCCCACACCCGCGTAAAAAGCCGTGCCATCGCTCAGCAACAGGCGGGGAACTTGTTTGCGCAGCAGCTCGCGCGTGTAAGCGGCATGGCGCTGATCCACCACTGCTTGCCAGTCGCGCCCATCGCCGCGCGCCAGCGCAGCTAATTCGTCAAGATGCAGATGCATCACGTCGTCCGCACGGCGCAGCTTGCCCGCTGCAACCCATTCAGCCCCGTTTTGCAGCAACAGGCCGCGTACCATGCCCATCATGCGGATCACAGTAAACTTGGGGGTTTCCCGCAGGCCCGCAAGACTGCGCATCAACCGGCCCAACCGCGCGGCCAGACGCGCCTTCACCGGCCCCAGCACGCCCGCGCGCTGCAACCGCTGCACCAGCTCAGCCAGCGCGGCCTCGGCCCGCTCGGCCCCGCGCTGAAACACTGCATCCGGTGCTTGCTGCGGGTCGCTGATCGCCAGATAGCTTTGCACGGCCTGCATGATGTGCGTGGGGTCTTCGCGCCAGCGGGGACGCCCCAGGTCAATCTCGGCCAGCCCGCGCATCCCATAGCGATCCATAAATGCAGCCAACGCAGCTTGGGCAGGAATGGGCAAACTGCCGGCGTCGAACTCAGCAGCCAACGCCTCAGCTGATTGACTGGCAAAACACGCGGCTGAAGCTGCGTCCGCAGCAATTACCTCAGCCACCACCCACAGGCTCAAGTCCATCTCGGTGGTAACGTTGTGCGGCAGGCCGCGCGCCACCTCCAGCGCCAGTTGCTCATCTCCCAGATTGAGCCGCGCCAGGCGGCGCAACAGGATGAAACTGCCAATGCCGACGGCCATCGGTGGCGACAACCGCGGAAAAATCACCGTCAGCAGGTTAAAAGCTTCGCGCGCCAGCGCGATCCGCTCCACCGGCGTACCGGCATGTGCCGCGCGCGTGCGAAAGGCTGTTAGTTCCGCCTCAACGCGCGCCATCACCTCCCGCCTGCCTGCGTCGGGCTGCCGCATCAGGCGTACGATGCGCGCCCAGGTGAGAATGAGAAAGCTCACGATGCTGTTCAGCCCGCGCAGGCTGAACGTGTGGCCGGTCTCGCCAAAATCAGGGCCATCCAGCACGGTGCGCAGAGCTTCTTGCGCGCCCGGCTCCACCGCGCCCAGAATGTTCAGCAACAGACGCCGACCGCGGCGGCCGTGCAGCAGCGGGGTGATGTTGCCGTAGACGCGTTCACCGGCAATGACGACCTCGCGCTGGGTGTCGGCTGCAAATTCACGGCCCAACACGCGGCTAATCGCCAGATATAGTTCTTTCAGTGCGTCTTGTCCTATCGTAGTGAATGGATCAAGCATTCCTTGCAGGTGGTTCATGGAAAACAGCACTTGCAGCGGCGCTGCGGGCATCCCGTTCGGCAGCGGGTAAAGCGAAGTGATGGCGCGGCTTTGCAGCAAATACAACCGTTCGCCGGCCCAGGCCCATTCGATATCTTGCGGCTGACCGTCGTACAGCGCCTGCTCGACGCGCTTGCCCAGTCGCGCCAGCTCCAGCAGGGCTGCGTCGGGAAGGGCTTGGCGCTGTGCTGCGTCCTGCGTCGTTGTGACAATACCGCCCCCCGCCTGCCCGCGGATCACCGTGGCCTTGGCTCCCAATTGCTTGCTGAGAATCGTACCCGCGGCGACATCAATAACGATCTGATCCGGCTCCACCTGACCGCTAACCAGTGCCTCGCCCAAGCCAAGAGTGGCATCAACGACCACCTCGCTGCGTTTGCCGGTAAGCGGGTTAGCCGTAAACAATACGCCCGACGCCTCGCTCTCGACCATCGCCTGCACCACCACAGCTAGCGCCACGTCGTCGTGAGCAATGCCGTTGCGTTCGCGATAAGTGATGGCGCGTGCGGTCCACAAACTACTCCAGCAACGAATGACAGCATGAAGCAGTGCCTCATCACCCATAACGTTGAGGAAAGTATCCTGCTGGCCCGCGAAGCTTAGATCGGGCAGGTCTTCGGCTGTGGCCGAGGAACGGACCGCGACGGGACAGCCAGACATCGGGTGCGAGGCAAACGATGCGATGGCAAGATCGTGGTACGCGGCGAGAATGGCCGCAGCCAGGTCGGCGGGCACCACGCCCGCGGCGAAGCGCGCACGGATCGCGTCGGAGGCCTCGTCAACGGACAAATCGTCATGGAACAGTTGACTGTTTTCCAACTTGTTGGCAGCCACAAACGCTCGGTAGGCGTCGGTGGAGATGATGAAGCCGGGCGGGACGGGCAGGCCCGCGTGCGCGAGCTTTGTCAGATTTTGGCCCTTACCGCCCGCGTTGGCGAGTGTGGCGTCAGTGGTGTTGAAGGGAAGGATCATAGTGTTTGGCATACCAGCTTCCTGTCAGCCGAAAACAGCCCGTGCGGTTGGCCGGATACTTCCTCAGCCAGCCGCCTCGGCGGTGTGTTTGAGTGCGGTTGCTTCCTGCTCCAGATAACTCTGCGTCAGGGAGCGGTTCAGCCAGCCGAACAGCGGGCCAAACAAGCCGCTGAAGCTGATGCGCAGACGCACAGCGACGCCCTCTGGTGCTGCCGCGGCAAGGATATGCTCCGCGGTCACGGCGTATCCCGGCCCGCCAGACACCCATGTGAACTGATGCGGCGGATCGAGCTGGGTAACGCGCCAGAGAGCCGGACGCAGCTTTGGCTGCAACACGCGATAGCGCGCGTCCAGCGCCAGCGTCGCGCCGGTTTGTGGCTCCACGGCGCTCACTGTCGGTAGCCAGTCTGGCCACTGCGCCACCCCACTTAAAATGCGCCAAACGGTCTCCTGCGGCGCGGCAATCGTGATCGTTGCTTCATAGCTCGACATGGAAAAAGCCCTTTCGTGACTAGCCCAAAGGCTTAGCAGGCCGCGCCGGACAGCCTGCCTGCGGTTCCGGTGTCACCGTGATGATGATGTTGCCCTGCTTGCGGCCACTGTCTGCATAACGATGCGCGGCTGCGGTTTCTGCCAGGGGAAAACAGCGGTCAATCTCGCTTTTCAAATGGCCCGCTTCGATCAAGCCGCGCAGCGCGTCCAGGTCTGCCGCGGTTTGCACCGCAGGATCGGCAATCACCTGTTTTCCCACGGCCCGCGCCCGTGCCGGGCCGCGCAGTTTATGCTCCAGACTTGGGTTGGCAACGAGGTAACGGCCAGCGGGCTTGAGGACTGCCAGTGCCTGCGACAAACGCAACGTTCCCACCACATCCAGCACGACATCGTAAGTCTGGCCGGTCTGCGTGAAGTCGGTGCGTGTATAGTCGAGGACGTGATCGGCGCCCAGCCTGCGCAGCATCGCCAGCTTGTCCCCGCTGTCCACTGCGGTTACTTCAGCGCCGACATAGCGGGCAAGCTGCACGGAGAACGTACCAATGCTGCCACCCGCGCCGTTGATCAGCATCTTTTCACCTGCCCGGATCGCACCTTTATGCAGAAAATGCCAGGCTTCCAGGCCGGCAGTGGGGACGGCTGCGGCCTCAGCATAGCTCATGGTCGCAGGTTTACGGGCAATTGGGCCGGTCTCTGGCAAGCAGATATACTCGGCATAACCACCAAAGCGCAGACCGCTGGCGGCAAACACGGGGTCGCCTACGCGAAAGCGGGTCACAGCCGCGCCGAGCGCGGCCACCTCGCCCGCCAATTCCTGCCCCAATACTTTAACGCGACGCGGCCTGAACAGCCCAACATACAGACGCATGGGTACTCGGACCCAGCTGGGGATTTGCATACTGCGCACTTCGCGGTCGCCCGCGGTGACGCTGGAGGCATGGATTTTGATCAGGATTTCATGGGGCTTGGGGACAGGCTGGGCCATTTCCTGCAATTGCAGCCCTTCCGGCCCGCCGTAGCGCGTCCAAATGATTGCTTGCAAAGGGAATACTCCGCGGGTGGTAATGGACGAGTGCCAGAAACTGGCAGCGACACTTAAGACTGTGTGTTCAACTCCGGCGGCACGGTGCGGATGTCGAGCGTGGTATCCATGCCCGGCTCGCGCGTGATGCGCCGTTTGGCCTCGATCCACAAGCCGCCCATCATGCGCCGCGGGCCGAGTACGCTGGTTTCCAGGCCGTTTTTGCCATCGGACGCAGCTGATGCCAGCCAGAGCGCCCGTTGTGCAGGCACGGTGGGCGGGTTGGCCCACAACCGCATCACCGTCTCCAGCGGCTTAAGGCGCTTTTCATAGCCTCGTACCGCCTCAACGTGACGCAGCATGTCGGTATCCACCAGACCGGGGTTAAACGCAAAGATATCCACACCTTGCCCGCCATACTCTGCGGCCAGCGCGCGCGTGAACGAACGCACCCAGGTTTTGCTGGAGGCATAGGCATTTTGCAGCTTGACCGGCTTTTTATCGCCGCGGCCCAGCAGGTTGATCAGCTTGCCGCTGTGCTGGGGCAGCATGTGCCGCAGCGCCACCACCGACCCGTTGTAAGTTCCGATGATGTTGGTGTTGATCACGCGCATGAAATCGCTGCTAGGAATGGAGGCGGTGGGGCCGTAGGGTGCGGACAAGCCGGCATTGTTCACCCAGATGTCAATTTTTCCAAAGGTCGCCACGGCAAAGGCCGCGAGACGCTCTACCTGTGCCAGGTCGGCCACGTCACAGGCGATGCCTGCGGCCTGTGCGCCGCTGGCTTGCAGTTCGCGCAGTGCCTGATCAATCGTGCTTTGGGTGCGGCCGGCAA
Organism: Anaerolineae bacterium; assembly: GCA_049299095.1. Classification (GTDB taxonomy): domain Bacteria; phylum Chloroflexota; class Anaerolineae; order JAAEKA01; family JAAEKA01; genus JAAEKA01. The sequence goes on from JBAQWV010000125.1 coordinate 61,709, forward strand.
CAACTACAGCCGCGCCGGCCGCGGCATACGTCTGGGCGATGCCCAAGCCAAGGCCGCGTGTGCCGCCAGTGATAACGGCAACTTTGTTAGTGAGATTCGTTGTCATTCTGTGGTCTCTTTTCCGTGTATCATCCACACATTGGGTTCAATATAAACACCGCAGTCAGCCGGTACATCAAAGCTGACGGGGTTCAGCGCGCCGGGCACAACGTAGTCACCGCTCTCTGGAAAACGCAGCCCGGTCCACCGCTCCCACGTTGCCACGGAGCTGGTGATCGTCATCGCCTCGTGGCAGGGCTTGAGGATGCGTGCACCCAACCGCGCGTGGACACGCAGCCACGGATCGAAAGGCAACCCTTCCGCGGTCGTCCAGGTGATGTAACGGTCAATGGCAGCCAGCGGATACTGGCTTTTGGCGCTGGGGCGCACCGGCGCGATGAGCTGGCGCAGACCCTGCTGCTGACCAAGCGAGCGCATTGCCTGTACCATCAAGCGGCTGATGCCGCGGCCCTGCACGGCGGGAGGCAAGGCGATTTGCAGCGCGCATTGTAGCGTGGGGGTGCGGCCCGCGGCGTGATCTTCAACGGCTTGTTCGAAGGCCCAGTCCCAACCGCGCTCCGGCAGGTCAGCCAGATCGCCATGCCAGGCCAGCGGCACGCTGTTGCCCATCCCCACCACCAAATCTTCGTCCGGTGCGAGCAGGGCAAACTGATAAGCAGCAAAGCGCGTGGTCAGATCATCCCACAGCCGACCAGCCACAGGATCGTGCAGCATGAATTCCGGCCAGGCTGCACTCGCCAGGCCCTCGATCAGGGTTTCGTAATCCGGGCGATCTGTAGGCTGCACCAACCGATAGGGATGCCAAGGATGTGTATCAGCCAAAGTCATTGTAGCTCCAGATGGTTCAGGCAGCGTCGTGCTGCTGGTCAATGCGTCGTTGCAAGTAGGGCGAAAAATAACCGGCGTAACGCACTTGCAGGTCGGAACGTTGCCAGTCGTTGCCGGTGACACGCCCCCGGCAGCGCGGGCTGCCACAGCCACAGGTAAATTCGTCGTATGCGCTGCCGTCGCACATGGCATAATCAATGCAGATTTCCTCGTCTGCGGCCAGATTGCGCAGCGCCACCACGCCAATTTGCCCGCTCATGCCCGCGGTAGGATCGCAGGAATGGTTCAAGAAGTCCGACACTTCGGGATCGCCCAGCGTCACCAGATACAGTCCTTCTTCGATCTGGATCGCAAAGCGGCGATGGCTGTCGGGCACGCTGGCAAGCTGGTCTTCGCTGACAATATCACCGGCAAAGAGGAGTAGCAGCGTGCCGGCTGGCACAGCCGCAGTGGTGTAGATGCCGAAGTCCCCTTTGTCGGGGTGTGGACGCAGTTCCAGAAATGGCGCATGATACGAATGTTTGGGGGGTGTCATATAGGCTAACGACCTCGTGAAATCGAATGAAGCGGGCGACGCTTGAAGGAGACGCCAGAAATCAACAAGACCGAAAAGAGAATAATTGCCATTGCCGCCAGCATCGGCGATGTTACAGGCTCGCTGAGAATCAGCCAGCCCAAGAAGACCGCTACCACAGGATTTACGTAGGCATACGTGGTGGCGCGGGCGGGCGTGGTGTTGTGCAGCAGCCAGATATACGCTGTAAAGCCGATGAATGAGCCGATCAGAACAAGATAGACAAAGGCCAATGCGGAGCGCAGTGATATGGCTGTGGGATCGAAACTGCCCCATTCGCGCGTGAGCGTGGCGGCCAGCAGCAGCAGCCCGCCGCCCATCAGCATTTCCATGCCGGTTGCCAGCAGCGGTGCAGAGGGCAGCTTGGCGGTGCGCGAATACAACGAGCCGAGCGACCATAACATGGGGGATAGCAGCAGCACCGCATAACTGATCGGACGGATGCCCTGCGTGGCGGCCAGATTGGACGGGCCGACGAGCAAGGCAATGCCAGCCAGCCCCAGCAACACGCCAAAGATCGTGCGGGCATTCGGTCGCGGCGCGCCGCGGCGCATAAAGCTGAACACCACAATCCAGATCGGCACGGTGGCGATCACCAGCGCGGCCAGTCCAGAGGGTACCTCCTGCTCGGCCCAGGTGACGCCGCCGTTACCGCCCAGCAGTAACAAGCCGCCAATGATCAGCGCGCTGCGCCAGTGCACAGGCTGCGGCACAGGCGCGCCGCGTCGACGCTGCCACACTACCAACAGTGCGCCGGCGATTACGAAGCGCACACCGGCCATGATGAAGGGGGGAATGGTCTCGACTGCGATACGGATCGCCAGATAGGTGGAACCCCAGATCAGATACACCGCGGCAAAGGCCAGCACCAGCTTCAGGCAACGGTCTGTGTTGTCTGGGCACAGGCGCGCGAGGCCGCGCAGGCCCGGAATAGTGGAAAAGGAGCGCATAGGGTAGGTGCCGATCTGGGGCCGAAAAGATGGAAACCTGTTTGAGGGGGCTGCGCCAGCCTGGGGCGCTGACGCAGCGGGGAGGTTAACGGTTGAGTACTAGCGCGTTTTCCGGTCGCCAACTGATCCAGGCACGGTCGCCAGCGACGTAAAAATAGTTTTCGTCTACGGTAGACAAGTCGTTTTGGTCGTAAGCGCGTACCTTGGCGCCGTAGGGCATCGTCATAAAAAGTTGCGTATCCGAGCCGATGTAGGCGACGCGGTCCACCAACACTTCGAACAGGTTGGGTTGCGGCTCCGGGCGGCTTTCATGGATGCGAATTTTTTCGGGCCGGATGCTGACTGCTACCTGTTCACCGACGGTAACCGGCTGGTAGTTGCTGCCGCTGACTTCGATACCGTCCGCCACCTGCACGGTGCTGCGATTGCCATTCACTTGTGTGACGCGGCCTTCGAGGAAGTTGGTTTCACCGATGAAGTTCGCCACAAAGCGGCAGTTGGGCCGCTCATAAATCTCGATGGGCGAACCGATCTGCAACACCTCTCCCTGGCTCATCACCGCGATGCGGTCGGACATGGTCAGGGCTTCTTCCTGATCGTGGGTCACGTAAACGAAGGTGATGCCGACCTCGGTCTGGATCGCCTTCAGTTCGAGCTGCAAAGCCTGCCGCAGCTTGTAATCCAGCGCGCCGAGCGGCTCGTCCAGCAGGAGCACAGCGGGTTGGTTGATCAGCGCGCGCGCCAGCGCCACACGTTGCTGCTGGCCGCCGGAAAGCTGCGAAGGGCGCCGCTGACCGACCGTGGGCAGGCGTACCAACTCCAGCGCCTCGCGCACGCGACGCTGCTGTTCGTCTTTGGAGACGCCCTTGACGTTCAGTCCAAACGCGACGTTCTTCTCGATGGTTAGATGCGGAAAGAGCGCGTAGTTCTGAAAAACGGTGTTGACCGGACGGCGATAGGGCGGCACGCGGCTCATTTCCTGTCCCTGGATGTAGATTTCGCCAGAGGTTGGCGTCTCAAAGCCCGCAATCATGCGCAGGGTGGTGGTTTTGCCGCAGCCGCTGGGGCCAAGCATAGTGAAGAATTCGCCGGGGCGCAGGGTCAGACTGACGCCGTTGACCGCAGCGAATTCGGTCTCTGTGCGTCCAGCCGGGAAGGTCTTGTAGATATTGCGTAGTTCGACAGCGGGAGTTGCGCTTGCATTGCCAGGGTTGGTCGTCATGATGCACTCTCGGAAGGGGCAGGACGGGCGGGCGCGCTGCCCACACGTCGCAGATATTCAGAAAACACGATCAACAGCACCGACGCCACCATGATGACCGAGGCCATTGTGACGACGATGGGCAGCCGGCTGGGGAAGCGCAACTGCGAATAGATATAAACCGGCAGCGTGGGTTCAGGGCCGATCAGGAAGAAAGCCAGCGCGAATTCGTCGAAGCTGGTGGTGAACGAGGTCAGAAACGCGGCCATCATGGCAGGAAAGGCAATCGGCAGGGTGACGCGGAACAGCGTGCCCCAGTAGGTCGCGCCCAGGTCCATCGCCGCTTCTTCCAGGTTGCGCTCCATGCCCATGATGCGCGCGGCCACGATCAGCAAGACCAGCGGGATATTGATGATCACGTGCCCCAACATCACCGTCCACAGGGACAGGGGGATATTCACCACAGAGCCAAGCTGCGAAAAGAGCAACAGCATGGCAACGGCCAGCACCACGTAGGGGATCACCAGCGGCATGGCGGCAATGGCAACGAACAGGCCGCGGCCGGGGAATTTGTAGCGCACCACGCCGATTGCAGCCATCGTGCCGAGGATGGTCGCCAACAAGGAAGAAGCAATGCCGACCACGACGCTATTCCACACTGCATTCAGCAGTTCGGTGCTGCGCAGCATCTCACCGTACCATTTGGTGGTGAAGCCCTGCAGCGGAAACACCAATGCGGTGGCATCGTTGAAGGAAAAGATGATCAGCAGCAGGATCGGCAAGTAGAGCGCGGCTGTAAACAGCACGAAATACCAGAAGTTGAAGGAGGTGAGTTGCTTGCGCTTCACGTTACACCTCCACCAGATCAGACAGGCGCACGAAGCGCAGGAAGATCAGGATGAACAGCAGCGCGACCAGCAGCATGGCCAGGCTCATAATCGAGCCGAGCGGCCAATTGAGCGCACGCACAAACTGGTCCTGGATCAGGTTGCCGTACATCACCCCGCGCGAGCCGCCGACCAGCAGCGGCGTAACGTATTCGCCCAGCGTCGGGATGAAGGCGAAGAAAAAGCCGCCCAGCACGCCAGGCATACTAAGGGGCAGGGTGACACGCAGAAAGGCTTGCCAGGGTGCACAACCCAGATCGGCCGCAGCCTCTAGCACGCTGCGATTGATCCGTTCCATGGATGCGAAGATCGGCAGTGCCACGAACGGAATCCATACGTAGGTGAGGGTTATCGTCACGGCGGTCATGCTGTACAGCAGGATCGGCGACGCCTCCTTGATCAGCCCCAGCGAGAGCAGGATGCTGTTCAGCACGCCGTTCGAGCCGAGGATCAGCCGCCAGGCCAGGATGCGCAGCAAGTAGCTGGTCCACGCCGGAATAATCAGGATGGTTAGCAGCATCACGCGCCGCGGGCCAGCTTTGAAAACCAGATAATAGGCCAACGGATAGGCGAAGACCACTGATAGCGCGGAGACCACGAAGGCCACCACCGTCGAACGCCAAAGTGAACGCATGTAGGAGGGGTTACTCAGGAACTCGCGGTAGTTGTCCAGCGTGAAAATATTCCGTTCAGCGCCAAAGGTGCCGGCGCGAAAGGTGAAAATCGCCATGATCACCAGTGGCAGCACGAAGAGCAGGATCAAGAACAGGGTCGGCGGCCCCATCAAGACGGTAAGGCGCTTCTTATTTTCCATGTCAGGGCGCGGCCTTCACGTCGTTCCACATCGTAGTAATCTTTTGGCGTTGTGCCTGCGTCAGGGGTTTGTAAAAAACGGTGTTTTCAATAGCGGTTGGGTCGTCCATCGAGAAGAGTTTGACGATCTCCGGTTCGATCAGCGGCAGCGCGGTGGTGTTGGCGGAGCCGTAGCCGTATTCGTTGGAGAAGTTTGCCATGGACGGCGCGGCGATGACAGCATCCATATAGGCCAGTGCCTGGTCGAGGTTCTTGGTCTGACTGCTGACGCCAAAGCCGCAGACAAAGCCCAGCCGGCCTTCCTTCGGCGTGATGTACTCCACCGGCACGTTTTGATCGAGCAGGCTGGTGTAGGTGTCGGCCCAGGCGTTGCTGGCAACCCAGACATCGCCCGACCCCACCTGCTGCGCCAGCTCGGAGAAGTCTACCCAGTATGTGAGCAGGTTGGGCTTGAGTGCGATCAGCCATTGCTTGATCTGCTCATCCTGTTCCGCGGTGGTATTCCACGGATCAAAGCCAAGTGCCAGCGCAGCAATGATGTGGTTGGCCTCGCCCGAATCCCAGATCGCCAGGTGACCTGCATATTCCGGGTTGGCGAGATCAGCCCACGACTGCGGCAGGGTCTTGACCTTGTCGGTGCGGACGATGATCGATTCGTAGCCCCAGTCCCAGGGGATGAAGTACTGTTTGCCATCGAATTGGCCCATCGCCACCATCTCGGGATCCAATTCGGCAAAATGCGTCAGCTTGCTGGTGTCAATCGGCTGAACGAGGCCTTGCTCCACGTACAGGCCCCACCACGGGCTGCATGGGTGCATCAGGTCTACGTTAAAGCCGCTTTGCAGCTTGGCAAAGGCTTCAGCGTCTTCCGAAAAGAAGCTGTAATCCACTTTGGTTTGCGGATACTGCGCGGTAAACGGCTCATGAAACTGGGGTAGCTCATAACCCGCCCATTCCAGGACCACCAGGTTGCCCTTGGCGCTGGATGAGGACGCTGACTGTCCGTCGGCATTTGGGGATGCAGGTGCATTCCCGCCGCAAGACGCCAACAACAGCGCAGTTACTGCCATGATGGCAGCGATGCGCCCGAACAGAGACAGGTGCCGGAAACTGTGCATCGGTGCATTCTCCTTGACCGCAAGCGGCCAGTGGTGATTGGGCGCACAACGTCGCCCGGGGAAGCTGCGGCGAAAAGCCAGAACACGCGTATCTGCCATGCCGTCGAAGGATTGCCTTGCAACGTCATGGCAGATACGCGTGGTTCAAATTGTATTAAAACTAGATTCCCCCTGATGTCAAATCAGGGTCGCAAAAATCAGGTTAACCGGACAAGTGACGGCTGCGGCCGGCTGGCTATGCCTGATCGAACAGCATCCATACCTCACCCTGGCCTTCGGGAACGCAGAAGCGGGAGTTCAGGCTGTCGCGCTGGCCGTTGCCATCGAGCACCCAGATGGTATAGCAGCCAGCCACGCTGCCGCCCACATCACTCAGGCCCATCTTGTGTTCATAGTTATAGAAGCCGCTAGGGCCGGTGCGTTTTTCGCCGGTCCAGCTACGGACACTGTCCGGCACAGGCAGCTTGCCGACGCCGTCCTTCTCCAGCCAGATAAAATAACTGCCCTGTGCCTGATTGCCTATGCCGCTGTGTACAAAGGCCAATGTCAGCTTCAATTCACCGCCGCCGTTGGCAATCGTGACAGGGCCGCCGCGCAACTTAAACTTGCAACCGTCGCCGCCAATGGCCGCACATTCTGCTGCGTCGCCGGATGCCGGAGGAGGGGCAGGGGTGTTGGTTGGCGCAACTGGTACGGGGGTATTGGTCGGTTGAACCTGAACCGGCGCGGGGACGGGTGTGGCCTGCACCACCACCGGACGCGGGGTGGCCGTAGGTTGCACCACCACGGGGGCGGGCGTCGGCGTTAGCGGGACGGGCGTGTCTGTCGCGGGCGCGACGGTATCTGTGACCACCGCGGTTGGTGCGGTCGTGGGGGTGTCGGTTGCAGTGGGCGTGAAGGTCACCGCGGCCGTTTGGGTTGCGCCTGCGTTAATGGTGGCATTGGCCTGGGCAATGGCGGCGTCGGTGGGGGTCACCAGCGGCGCGGCTGTCTTAGTGGGGGTCGGCGTGGGCGTCGGTGCCTCGCTGCCGCAGCCTGCCAATCCAAGCAGCAGGATCAGTGCAGTGAAGACGATCAGCACGCGGCCGCGCAAAACAAATTTGTGTGAAAAAGAGGAGATCATTCTTGTACCTTTATGAACTTTTGGAGCGAACCGAGCGTGTCAGTTGGGTGTTCGTTGGAACCGTGCGATTATAGCATCAAAGCGGTATCTGGTGAAACCATACGTCAAATCGTACCAATCTATGTTACAATAGAAAGGCAGAGCAGCCCGAACTTTATAGCTGCCTCGGTCATCGAAAGATCTAAAATTCAAAAAACAGCAGAGGTTATTATGCAATATCGTCATTTGGGTTCATCGGGACTACAGGTATCCGCGCTGTCGTTTGGCGCATGGGTAACGTTTGGTCAGCAGTTTGGTGAGGACGCGGCTTATGACTGCATGAAAGCAGCCTACGATGCAGGCGTCAACTTCTTTGACAATGCCGAAGCGTATGCACAAGGCCAGGCCGAAATCGTTATGGGCAACGTGATCCAGCGCGCAGGCTGGAAGCGTACCGATTTGGTCGTCTCCACCAAGATCTTCTGGGGTGGATCTGGGCCAAACGACATCGGCTTGAGCCGCAAACACGTCATTGAGGGCACTAACGCCGCACTGGCACGCCTGCAACTCGACTACGTGGACCTGTTGTTCTGTCACCGCCCCGATACGCGCACGCCCATCGAGGAAACCGTGCGTGCAATGAGCTATCTGGTCAACACCGGCAAGGCGTTCTACTGGGGCACCAGCGAATGGAGCGCGGGTGACATTATGGAAGCATACCAGATTGCCCGGCGCGAACACCTGGTTCCCCCTACAATGGAACAGCCGCAGTATAATATGCTGCATCGCGAGCGCGTGGAAGCAGAATATGCCCGCCTGTATCGCGAGATCGGCCTCGGCACAACGATCTGGAGCCCGCTGGCGAGTGGTTTGTTGACGGGTAAGTATAACAACGGTATCCCCGAAGGCACGCGCATCAGCATGGAGGGCTACGAATGGCTGCGCAAGCGTTTTGAAAGCGCGGAAGGTCAGGCTCAGTTGGCAACAGCGCGGCAACTCGCTCCAATCGCCGAAGAACTTGGCTGTACCCAGTCGCAGCTTGCCATCGCCTGGTGTTTGAAAAACCCCAACGTCAGCACGGTCATCACGGGTGCCAGCCGCGCCCAGCAAGTCGTGGAAAACATGGCGGCGCTGGATGTGGTGGACAAGCTGACGCCAGATGTGATGGCGCGCATCGAGGCCGCGCTGAATAACAAGCCCGCCGGGCCAAGTGATTTTCGTTCTTGACCGTCGTTTCAAAAGAATTCGAAAGTGGCGCATTGATGATGTCGTGAAGCGCCCCCTCGTTGCATGTGGCCTGCCACTTCCGGCTTCCCATCTTTTCAGGAGTTACCTATGTTTCGATCAAATTCTCAATCTCACAAACTGCTGCTGGTAGCCGCACTGATCGCCATTCTTAGCATCGTCGGCGGTTGCACCCGCCCCACCCCCGGCACTGACGTTGCCACGCAGCAGCCAGAAACCGCCGGTGAGGCCGTTGGCCTCGCCAATCCTGCGTCTGTCAACTGCACCGACAAAGGCGGGGTTTCAGAGATTCGCAAGGACGCTCAGGGCAACGAAGTTGGCTATTGTCTCTTCCCCGACGGCAGCGAATGCGAAGAATGGGCCTTTATGAACGGTGAATGTATGGCCGGCCATGACATGCAGGTTGCACCAACCGCGCCGACAGTGCCTGTGCCCGGCGTGCCCGCGCCCGACATAGCCACCGATGATCTCGTGGTCTCCTTGCAGAGCGAACTGCCAGAGAATGCCTATATGGATGGCGGCGTCGCCGTCAAGCCGCTGAATGGTTTGGACGAAAAGACCCCGTTGTGGATGGCCTACTCGTACGGTATGCGCAACTGGGACCTGGAAACGCCTCCTTCCCACTTCGTCGCGATCTATACGAACGCCGATGGGCAGTGGCAAGAGCTGTCCCGGCTGAATATCAACGAAGTGGCGGAGAGTTCCACCAATGTTATAGCGCCAGATTTCCTGATGGAAAATGGTGTGCAACAAGTGGCTCTCGACCCCAGCCGCGTGTGGATTACCGTGGACGGCGGTATGGGCGCGCACAGTGGGGCATTTGATGTGCTGAGCTTCGACGGTCAAACGCTGGAACTGGTGTTGACCAACGGTTCAGCCAGCCAGGGCGCGGGCAGCATTGCTGATGTCAACGGCGATGGCGTGAATGAAGTTGTCCTGAACACCACCGATCCCTATGTCTTCTGCTATGCCTGTGGCGTGCGTCGCCCTTCGTTCGAAGTCCACACTGTCCGCGATGGCGCGCTGGCAAAGCTGGACCTCGCTGCCATGCCAGAGGACATGCAGGACAATCCGGCATTTGCCGCCAACAACAAGGCGCTGGAATATGCGCAGGCAGGCTTGTGGCATGACGCCCTCATGTCCATTGACGAAGCCGCAACACAAGCCGGCGGCCAAGATGTCGCGATTGGCGAAGGGTCGCTGCTGTGGAACCAGGCCCTGATCCGCCAGACACACGATGCGCACGGCGCAGCGATCAAGGACAGCGCCTACCCGCTGCTCAACAAGGTCTTCTACGGTGATTATGCCGGCGCAGTCGAGGACATGCGCCAATACACACCGGAGCAGATTTTTGCCACTGCCAGCCCGCTGATCTCCGGCACGGTGGCCGAAGGCTGGGAACAGGATTTGGCGCAGTACATCAGCAAGAGCGCCGACGCCGCTTTGGCAGCCAAACCGGACCTGGCTCCTGCATACTTCGTGCGCGCTTGGGGCGAAAATCTGGCTACGCCGGGCAGCGAGCAGGTGTTGGCTGATCTCACCAAGGCCGCTGAACTGGCACCCGATGACACGCTCTTCGCCGACAGTCTGACTAACGCAGGCGGCACGGTCGCAGGCGGCGCGGTCAACACACCCGCGCCGGAAGTGGTCGTCAGCAGCCTAAACCGGATGCCTCTTGCCATAGACAAGGCAGGTGGCACGGTGATGATGCCCAATGACATGGTGAACGCCACTGAACAAGGGTTTATGTTTGCCGGTGTCGCCGGACAGGCCGCCACCATTGATGTGGCCGCACCGCAAAACGACATGATCATGCAGGTCGTTGGCGCGGACGGCACGGCGTTGCTGCCCTATGCCAAGGGAGCCTCGCACTGGCAGGGCCAGTTGCCGACCACGCAAAACTACTACATTGATGTCAAGGGCGCAGCCAAGAACACAGTCTACCGCGTCTATTTGACCTTGAGCGCAGCTCATTAATCGTGTCTTGATCTCATTTAGGACTTACACAGTTCGCGCAATACAGCAGGTATCACTCTGAGGCCCCCCAAGGCCGAAAAATCGCCTTGGGAATGCTCAGAAACCAAGATTTCCCGGCGTTTACTTCGCGAAATGGCACCAACTGCGTAAGCCCTACCATAAAAGAACAGCGCCTGGTTGCCCGTAGCAGTCAGGCGCTGTTCTTGTTGAAGTCAATGCTACCAAAACCACCCCCCTCCGCCGTGACACAAGCCTTGCTAGCCTGGATTGATCAAGGCCAGCTGCGCGCGCTGCCCTGGCGCACGTCCACCCGCGATCCCTACGTCGTCTGGATCAGCGAGATAATGCTTCAGCAAACACAGGTCGCCACTGTCATTCCCTACCTGGCACGTTGGCTCGCCCGTTTCCCCACCGTGCAGGCATTGGCCGCGGCCAGCCTGGACGATGTGCTCAAGCAGTGGGAAGGGCTGGGCTACTACAGCCGCGCCAGAAATATACACAAAGCCGCGCGCCTAATCGTTGAGCAGCACAACGGCCATCTGCCCACCCAACGCAGCGCGTTGCTGGCCCTGCCCGGTATCGGACGCTATACCGCAGGCGCGCTGCTGAGCATCGCCTTTGGTCAGCGCGCCGCGGCACTGGATGGCAACATCAAGCGCGTGCTTGCACGCGTGTACGACGTGGACGGGGTGCTGGGACAGGGGACGACGGAAGCGCGGCTTTGGCAACTGGCAGAGGCGCTGGTGGCGGTGGCAGAACCAGCGCAGGCTGGGCCGATCAACGAGGCGCTAATGGACCTGGGCGCGACTGTGTGCCTGCCACAAGCTCCGCGCTGCTTGATGTGCCCGCTGTATGAACTGTGTCTGGCGCGCCAGCGCGGCACGCAGGAGGAGCGACCCGTGCGCGCGCCACGCAAACCCTTGCCGCATCTGGATGTCAGCGCGGCGGTGCTGCGCCGTCCGGGGCATCCTGAGCAGTTTTTAATCGCGCAGCGCCCGCTAGAGGGGATGCTGGGCGGTTTGTGGGAGTTTCCCGGCGGCAAACAACAGCCCGGCGAGACGTTGCCAGAGTGCTTGCGCCGCGAGATGATGGAAGAGCTGGCGGTCGAGGTGGCCGTGGGGCAGCATCTGGTAAGCATCAAGCACGCGTACACCCATTTCCGCATCACCCTGCACGCGTTCGAGTGCAGCCTGCTGGCAGGGGAACCGCAAGCCATCGGCGTGGCCGCGTGGCGCTGGGTCACGCTGGACGACCTGCCGGCTTACTCTTTCGCCGTCACCGATCAGAAGATCATCGCCGCGCTGCTTGCCTAGCCCTTTACCGCTCTCCACGAAGTTGTTCCGCGTCGCAGAGCGAATTAAACCTGTCCATATCGCTTCTATCCGGCGGGAATAAAAAAGCGTACTGCGCGGCCCAACGCCACGCAGTACGCCAACATGTCAGCAAAACAGAGCGTTACACACCCGTAGACGCTGCTTCTTCCTCTTCGCGCAGCAAATCCTGCGCCTCAAGCTCGGCAAATACGCCCTCAACCTGATCAGCCAGCCAATCAATCTGTTCCGACGTTACGACCAACGGCGGGGCAAAGCGGATCACCGTGCCGTGCGTTTCCTTGCACAAGATACCACGGTCGGCCAGTGCTTCGCAGAAACGCCGTGCGCCGCCTGCGTCGTGCGTCACCTCCATGCCCACCAGCAAGCCGCGGCCACGCACCTCGTGAATGTACGGGCTTTCGATGCGGCGCAGACGCTCCATCAGGCGCTCGCCTTGCTGGGCCGAATTTTCAACCAGGTTCTCGTCTACCAGAATTTGCAAGGCTGTGCGGGCTACGGCTGAGCCAAGCGGGTTGCCGCCGAAAGTGCTGCCGTGATCGCCGGGGTGGAACATATTCATAACCGGCTTGTCGGCCAGAATCGCCGACACCGGATAGAACCCGCCCGACAGCGCCTTGCCCAGCACCAGAATGTCGGGGCGCACGTCTTCATGGCTGGAAGCGATCAGCTTGCCGGTGCGGCCCAAGCCGACCTGAATTTCATCGGCGATGAGCAGCACCTTCTCGTTGCGGCATAGCGTTTCAGCGTACTTGAGATAGCCAGCGGGCGGCACGTTGATGCCGTTCTCGCCCTGGATCGGTTCCACCAGGAACGCGACGGTGTTCGGCGTGATGGCCGCGGCCAACTGTTCTTTGTCGCCGAAATCAACGAATTTGAAGCCGGGGGTGTACGGGCCAAAATGCTTGCGGTACTTCGGCTCGCTGGAGAAGCTGATCACGGTGGTGGTGCGGCCGTGGAAGTTGCCATTGCACACAATGATTTCGGCCTGGCCGTCGGGCACGCCCTTGGCTTCGTAGCCCCACTTGCGCGCCAGCTTCACCGCGGCTTCCACCGCTTCCGCGCCGGAATTCAGGGGCAACACCATGTCGTAGCCCAGCAAGGTGCAGACTTCCTCGCTGAAATAACCCAGTTGATCGTTGCGGAACGCGCGCGAGGACAGTGTCAAGTTATGCGCCTGTTCCACCAACGCATCCACCAGCCGCGGGTGACAATGCCCCTGGCTGACAGCTGAGTACGCGCTGAGGCAATCCAGATACCGCTTGCCATCTACGTCGTACATCCAAACACCCTCGGCGCGGTGAATGACCACATCCAGCGGGTGATAGATGTTGGCAACGTAGGTGCTTTCCAGCTCAACGTACTTCTCGGTAGACATAGAGAACTCTCCTTAACTAACAAATAAGTAAAAAAACAGCCTGAGCAACGCGCCCAGACTGCGAAAAAAGCAGTCGTAAGATCCTCAGGGCGTCGGTGACCTGATGAACAGAAAAATCAGCAGCTACGGCACGCAGAACGCAACCACAGCTGCGCCCCGAATTCTACCACGACCCGCAGGGGAAAGCAACCTTTGACCCATGTGGGTACGGGCCTGGCTTTCGTTCTGTCGCCCAATGTGTGCTATACTCACCGGCTAGAAACCGCGATGATAAACAAACCTCTTAAAATGTATCAAGCTGCGGGCGGTGTGGTGCTGGACGCCACCGACCGCGTGCTGCTGCTGGAGCGCGAGATCAAAGGCGTGCATGAAATCCGCCTGCCCAAGGGCCACATCGAAACCGGCGAAACGCCAGCAGACGCCGCGCTGCGCGAAGTATGCGAGGAAACCGGCTACTGCGCGTTACAAATTGAGCGCGACCTGGGCTGGGCTACCAACCGCTTCGAGACCGCGCAGGCGCATGTCGTGCGCGAAGAACGCTTCTACGTGATGCGCCTCCTTTCGGACCAAGCGCAACCGCCCGCGTTTCAATCAGCCAGCGAGGCGCTGTTCCGCAATCGCTGGGTAACTGGCTTCGCTGAGGCTGAAAGCCTCCTGACCTTTGAAGCGGAGCGCGCGGTCATCCGCCGCGCCGCTGCCAGCCGGCCCGCGTAGCCGCGTCCGCATTTTTGCCCATCCGCACAAAATGCGGTATACTGCCGCTGTTCAATCGCCCGGCATGGCCTGGGCGATTAGCTTGTTTTGAACCATTGCACAAACCACGGTTTGCTGCAAGCAAGATACTCAGGAAGGCAAAGTAGGACACATTCCATGGTACGGATTAGATTGCGCCGCGTGGGTGCCAAACGGCAAGCCAGTTACCGCATCGTCGTAGCCGACAAGGAAGCCCCGCGCGACGGGCGTTTCATCGAGAATATCGGCTTTTTCAATCCTCGCACCGAGCCTGAAACCATCGTGATGGATCGGGAACGCGCCCTGTATTGGCTCAGCGTCGGCGCACAGCCCAGCGAGGCCGTGCATCGCCTGCTGAAGGCCGAAGGCGTCTTCGAAGCGCTGGAAGCAGCCCGCGCCGCCAAGGTCGAAGGGTAACAGGACGCCAGGCCATGAAGGATCTGGTGCAATACATCGCCGAAAATCTGGTAGACGACCTGGATCAGGTGCGCGTGAAAGAAATGCGCACGTCAAATGGCCTTTTGCTGGAACTGCGTGTAAGCCGCGACGATATGGGCCGGGTCATTGGCTCCGGCGGGCGCGTCGCCAATGCGATGCGCGCGGTGTTGCGGGTTCCAGCTTTGCGCCAGGGCAAAGTCGTCTCCCTCGAGATTTCATAACGGCAGGATCCCACCGGCACGCGGTAACGGGAGCGCCTTGCGGCCTCCCGTTTTATGCGTTTAGCACCGGGTAACCCAGGAGCAACACGTGGAAAGCTTTATCGGCCAATCCAGCAACATCGCCGCGGGCTACATTGCCATCGGCCAAATCACCAGCGTTTTCGGTGTCAAGGGCGAAGTCAAGATGACCCTCGCAACCGACTTCCCGCAGCGTTTTCAGGGACTGAAGACGGTTTACCTCGGCGCGGACGCGCGCGCGGTCGAGCTGATGAGTAGCCGCCCGCACCAGAACGCCATGCTGCTGCGGCTGGCTGGCTACACTGACCGCGACGCTGCACAGGCGTTGGTGGGGCAGTGGGTGCAAGTACCGGAAAAGGACCTGATGCCGCTAGCTGAAGACGAACATTATATCTTTCAATTGATCGGCCTGCGTGTGCGCACCACCGATGGCCGCGAGGTGGGGACGATAGACGAAGTCATGAGTTCGCCTGCCAACGAAATTTTTGTAGTGAACGGGCCGTTCGGTGAGGTGCTTGTTCCCTACATTAACGACGTAATTGCCGAAGAGCGCCTGGCCGACGGCGAAATCATCATCCATCCACTGCCTGGCCTGCTGGAAGACTAGCCCTACCCGCTTTTTCTTTGGCCTCCATGACGTTAGACCGGTTCAGCCGCGGGGCTGGCCGGTTTCGTTTTTTTCGGCTTGACAAAAACCGGTGAATGGTTTATGCTGGCTGCGCGTCGGGCTGGCAGCCTGGAACTGCCGTGCCGAGCAACAGGCGAACGGAGGGGTGAATCGTGGACGAACTGGCGTATTGGGTTGGCTTCAACAAGGTTTTGGGCATCGGTCCGGCCCGCCTGCGCGCGTTGCTGGACTTTTTTGGCAACATCGAAGCCGCATGGCACGCGGACGCCGCGAGCCTGCACGAAGTCGGGCTGGATCGCCGTTCGATCAGCAATTTGCTGGCTGCCCGCAGCCAACTGGACTTGCCCGCCCAGTTGGTGCAGTTGCAGCAGGCCGGTGTCAGCGTCCTGACCTGGGACAGCGACGATTACCCGATCAACCTGCGCAACATCCACGATCCGCCGCCCGTATTGTATGTGAAGGGCGAGCTGTTGCCGGAAGACGATTGGGCCGTGGCTGTGGTTGGCACCCGCCACGCCAGCGTGTACGGCAAGGAAGCCGCCCGCCAGTTGGCTGGCGACCTGGCGCAGAATGGTGTGACTGTCGTGAGCGGCCTGGCCGCAGGCATTGACGCTGTAGCGCATCAGGCTGCGCTGGATGCTGGTGGCCGCACGCTGGCAGTGCTGGGTTCAGGTGTAGACGTTATTTACCCCGAACAGAACCGGCGGCTGGCCGAACAAATTGTTACCCAGGGTGCGCTGCTGGCCGAATACCCGCTGGGCACGCGGCCCGAACGCAGTAATTTTCCGCCGCGCAATCGCCTGATCAGCGGCTTATCGCTGGGCACGGTGGTGGTTGAGGCAGGCGCACGCAGCGGCGCACTGATTACCAGTGATTTTGCCGCCGAGCAAGGCCGCGAGGTCTTCGCCGTGCCGGGCAGCATCTTTCAGCGCACCTGCGAAGGCACCAATCGTCTGATCCAGGAAGGCGCCAAGCCGGTAGTGAGCGTCAATGATGTGCTGGAAGAGCTGAACCTCGCGCAGATGACGCAGCAAGCCGAGGTGCGCGCCGTCGTTCCCA
This sequence comes from Anaerolineae bacterium, assembly GCA_049299095.1. Lineage (GTDB taxonomy): Bacteria > Chloroflexota > Anaerolineae > JAAEKA01 > JAAEKA01 > JAAEKA01. The sequence goes on from JBAQWV010000125.1 coordinate 78,269, forward strand.
CCACACCGACCGAACGCGTGCTGCTGGACTTGCTGAGCGCCGAGCCGCTGCACGTAGATGCGCTGGGACGGGCCGCGAACCTGCCCGCACCGACGGTGTCCGGTACGCTGGCGTTGCTGGAGCTGAAAGGCCTGGCGCGGCAGGTGAGCAGCATGACCTATGTGCGTGCCCGCGAGTCGCGCGCCGATTACCAGATCGGCTAAATGCCTGGCACAGCTCGAAGTGTTGGCTGTTTACCGTAAAGACTGGTTCAAGCCAGCAGATTAATTCAAAAAAAATCTCGGTTCCGACTGTCGGGACCATCATTTTACCCAACAAAAACGAATTTTTATGGAAGCATATTGTACAAAATGCCGTGAAAAGCGGGAAATGCAGGATGCGCAACCGGTTTGGCTGCAAAATGGCCGCGCGGCCACGCAGGGAACTTGTCCGGTGTGCGGCACACGCATGACCCGTCTGGGGGAAACGCCCGCCCATGCCACCCTGCCCAAGCCTGAGGTGACGGCGCCGGCCAGCAAACCGGCCCGTGCCAGCAAGGCTACTGCCGCCAGCGGCCCCGCTCCGGAGGATATCCGCGCGGCCTTGACCACTGCGGTCGAGGCGTATTGCGTTAAATGCAAACAAACCCGCCCCATGGCACAAGGGTTTGCCATCTACATGGCGAACGGGCGACCCGCCGCGCGCGGTGTGTGCGCGGTGTGCGGCACAGGATTATTCAAGATCGGCGCAACTCCCGATCATGCTGACCTGCCCAAGCCGGTAGTTGGCAAGCAGAAACGCAGCCCGGCCAAGGGCAACAAGGCCGCTGCCGCGTCTACAGGCAAGCGCACTGGCCGGCTGGTAATTGTGGAATCGCCGGCCAAGGCGCGCACTGTAGGCCGCTTCCTCGGCAAGGATTACACCGTGCGCGCGTCTGTCGGGCATGTGCGCGACCTGCTGAAGTCGCAGCTTTCTGTGGACGTGGACAACAACTTCGAGCCGACGTATCGTGTGACCAACGACCAACGCAAGACGGTCAAGGAGTTGCAAAGCGAAGTGGCGCGCGCCAAGGAAGTTTTTCTGGCGACTGACCCTGACCGCGAGGGCGAAGCGATTGCCTGGCACTTGATGGAAGCGACCGGCATTGATCCGGCGCACAGCAGCCGCGTGGTGTTCCACGAGATTACCAAGGACGCGGTGGACGAGGCCTTCGCACACCCGCGCCCGCTCAACATGGATTTGGTGAACGCGCAGCAGACGCGGCGCATCCTCGACCGGTTGGTGGGCTATAAGATTAGCCCGCTGCTGTGGGAACGGGTGCGCGGGCGCACCTCCGCGGGCCGCGTACAGTCGGTGGCGGTGCGATTGGTGGTTGAGCGCGAGCGCGAGATCGAAAACTTTGTTGCCGTCGAGTACTGGTCTATCCATGCACGGCTGGCCGAGCAGGAGACGCGCCCGGTAAAGCCGCGGCCCGATTTCCTCTCCAAGCTGCACCGGCTGCGCGGCAACGAAGTGGACTTGCACAACGAAGCCGACACGCAGGCGATTGTCAACGACCTGAACGACGCGCACTATCTGGTGACTGCGGTGCGCGAGGGGGAACGACGACGGCGACCCGCGGCCCCCTTCACCACTAGCACCTTGCAGCAAGAAGCCTCGCGCAAGCTGGGCTACGGCGCGCGGCAGACGATGCGCGGCGCACAGCAGCTTTACGAAGGTATTGACATCGGTCACGACGAGCCGGTAGGGTTGATTACCTACATGCGTACTGACAGCGTGAACGTCTCCAAGCAGGCGCAGGAAGAGGCGCGTGCGTTTATTGTTGAACGCTACGGCGCCGCCTACGCACCCGCGACCCCGCCGATGTACAAGACGCGCGCCAAGGGTGCGCAGGAAGCGCATGAGGCCATTCGTCCCACCTCGGTGTTACGCACGCCGGAAGCGATGGCGCGCCACCTGAACCGCGAGCAACGCGCGCTGTACGATCTGATCTGGAAGCGCTTTGTTGCCAGCCAGATGGAAGCCGCTGTCTTTGACACGATTTCGGTGGACATTGCCGCGCTGCCGCAACGCACGCATGGCGCGTTGAGCGCCGCCGCGGCCGCAGCGTTGGCCGCCACGCTGGACACCCCGGAGTATTTGTTCCGAGCCAGCGGCTCGCGCGTGCGCTTCCCAGGCTTTTTGAGCGTGTACGAAGAAGGCCGCGACGAAAACCAGAAGAAAAACGGCAAGGGCAACGAGGAGGAAGAAGATACCAGCGGCTGGCTGCCCGCGCTGCATCTGGGACAACTGCTCGACTTGCTGGCCCTGCTGCCTGAACAGCATTTTACCCAGCCGCCGCCGCGCTACACCGAAGCGTCGCTGGTGAAGGCGCTGGAGGAGAACGGCATTGGTCGTCCCAGCACTTACGCGCCGATTATGACCACCATTCAGAGCCGCGGCTACGTGGATTTGCGCGAGAAGCGGCTCTATCCCACCGAGCTGGGCTTTGTGGTCAACGATCAACTAGTGCAGCACTTCCCGGACGTGTTCGATGTGGGCTTTACCGCACGTATGGAAGAGGCGCTGGATGAGATTGCCGAGGAAGGCCGTGACTGGGTCGAGGTGCTGCGCGGCTTCTATACGCCGTTCGCCAGCCAGTTGAGTACTGCCGAGGCTACCATGCAGCGCTCGGAGGTACAGGCACAGCCGATTGGCGAGGCCTGCCCGCAGTGTGGCCACGATCTGGTGCTGCGCTTTGGCCGCTTCGGCAAGTTTATTGCTTGTTCCAATTATCCGGAATGTCGCTATACACGGCCGCTGGTGGCGAAGATGGGCGTTGCCTGCCCCAAATGCCGTGAAGGCGAGCTGGTGGAGCGGCGCAGCAAGAAGGGCCGCACCTTCTACGGCTGTGATCGCTATCCAGCGTGCGATTTTGTGGTGTGGCAGCGACCGCTGACAACGCCCTGCCCCGACTGTGGTGGTTTGCTGACGCAGGCTGGCAAGGAGCGGGCGCGCTGTACGGTGTGCACCCATACGTTTGATCTGAAAAAGCTGGAAGCGGCGCGCAGTCCGGCGGCGTAGTTCGGTTGTACGCGGTGGCTTCGACACGCTCAGCCACCGTTCGACACGCTCAGCCACCGTTCGACACGCTCAGCCAGCGGATGGATTGTCATGCGGGTAGAATTGGATCGTTATGTAAAGTATTTGCAAGCTGAACGCAATGTGTCGCCCTACACAGTGCGCAATTACCGCACGGAAATCAGCCAGTTCATCGAGTTTGCCGAGGCACACGGCGTCAATGTCTGGCCCGCAGTGGATAAGCATTTGGTGCGGCGCTGGCTGGCTGAGTTGCGCAACGCCGATTACGTCCCGGCCAGCATTGCCCGGCGGCTGTCGGAAGTACGGGCGTGCTGCACTTACCTCGTGCGCGAGGGTGTGCTGGAACGCAATCCGCTGGCGGATGTGTCGTCGCCCAAGCTGGGCGTACACCAACCGCGCGTCTTGAGCTACGACGAAGTGCTGGCGATTCTGCGGGCACCGGACCTGACGACACCGCAAGGCCAGCGCGATCTGGCGATTATCGAACTGTTTTATGGCAGCGGTATTCGTCTTGGCGAGCTGGAAATGCTCAATCTGCGCGATGTAGACATGAGCCGCCGCGAAGTCAAGGTGCTGGGCAAGGGCAACAAGGAGCGGATCGCGCTCTTTGGCAGCGTGGCCGAGGCCGCGTTGCGGTTGTACTTGCAGAAAAGCCGGCCCAAGCTGGCCGTGGAGGCCAGTGGCGATGCTTTGTTTTTGAATCGCTTCGGCGAACGTCTGCGCCGCGTCAGCATCATCCGCATGTTGGAGCGTTATGCGCGGCAGGCGTGCATCGAGCGCAAAGTAACACCGCACGCGCTGCGCCATTCCTTTGCAACGCATTTGGTGGATGAAGGCGTGGATATTCGCCTGATTCAGGAGTTGCTGGGCCACGAAAGCCCGGCGACGACGCAACGGTATACTCACATCAGTCAAGCCCGCCTGCACGATGTGGTGCGCCAGGCGCATCCACGCGGCAAGCGTACACAAACGTCATCTTGATCTTTGGGTCGTTTCGCAATAAGGAGGTCGCATATGGCAGACCAAAATCGTTCTTTTCTTCCTCTTGCAATTACGTTTTTGATAGGTGTGTTGGTAGGTTGGTTCCTGCTGGGCTGGCTGATTGCCCCGGTGAAGTGGACCAATGCCCAGTTGAGTGATCTGGCACCAGCAGCCAAGCAGCAAGTGGTGGCCGCGGAAGCTGCGGCATATGCGCTGACGCAGGATAATCAGGCGGCGGTGCGCAATTTGCAGGCGCTGGGCACACAGGAAGAGGTGGCAGCTATCGCCGGTAAGGTGCTGACGAGCGCCCAGGCGGAAGGCAATGTGCAGTTGGTTGATCGTGTGCGGTTTCTGGCCAGCTCCATTGGCCTGAAGCTGCCAGAGATGACTGCGGAAGCCGGGGCGACTGCACAGCCAGCGGATGCCGCTACAACTCCGGCGACCGAGCCAGCCAGCCAGGGTTCGGAAAAACCAGCCAAGCGTGGCAACGGTCTGCTGACCTTCCTCGGCGTGCTGTTGCTGCTGGCAGGGTTGGCGCTGGCCGCGTGGCTGCTGCTGCGCCGCGGGCCGGGGCGCGTGGACGAAGAAGACTTTGTGGGTGATCCAGATGTAGAAGCTGAGCGTCCGTTGTATCGGCCCGGCACAGCACAGGTGGTAACGCCTGCACCGGCGGCGGCTAAGCCCGCGGCGAAGCCCACGACCGCGGCCGCGCTGGCTGAACGCAGTATGACCGGCCAGGAATTCATTGCCAGCTTTGCGCAGGGCGATGAAGAATACGACGAAAGCTTTGACATCGAAGGCTCAGATGGTACTTACTGGGGCGAATGTGGTGTGACGGTTTCGGAATTGCTGCAAGGCGATGATGACCGCGTGACCGCGTTGGAGGTGTGGCTGTTCGACAAGAGCGACATCCGCACGGTGACCAAGGTGCTGATGAGCGATTATGCTTACGGCAATCAGGCGTTGCGAGAGAAGCTGGTTTCGCGCGGGGACGCGGTGCTGCTGGCACCGAACCTGGGCTTTGTGCTGGATGCGCAAACGCTGCGCCTGATGGGCAAGGTGCTGGACTTGGAATACGACAACACCAAGGCCCCTGCGCTGGGCACGCTGCGCCGCTTGCGCGTGCAATTGCGCGTGATGCAGCAGCCGAATTAGCTTTCGATTGATCTACAACAAAAAAAACGACGGGCTGAACGGCCCGTCGTTTTTTCGTTATTGAGCGTTACAACTTAAACGACTTTGGCGCTCGTCGCTAACGACCACCAAAGTCTTCATGATTTGCGAATCAGGCAGCCCGCTTGCGCAGTTGGCGAGCCAGAAGGACGGCCAATGCTGCCAGCAAGACGAACACGCCCGCAGCGGCCCACGGCGTGCCGAGGCTGTTGGCAGTGGCGTTGGTGAGCGTCACTGCGGTCGGAGTCTGATGGTTGACACTTATTGGCCCTTCAAGGCGGGTCGAGCCATCGCTATTCACCAGTTCCAGCCAGTAGTAGGAGATACCGAGGGGGGCGGTAGCATCGAACCATTGATAGAGAGACCCGTTGCCCGCGCCGGTGGCTGCGATGGAGCCAAGCTGGGTATCGGGCGCGTCAGGAGTTGCCCCGCGCCAGAGATTGAATCCCTGAAGGTCTTGCTCGAAAGTCGTTTGCCACAACAACGATACGCCGTTGGCTTGCGATGTGGCGTCGAAGTTCGCCACGGTGGCTGCCAGCGGGTCAATGATGTTTAAAACGGTATTTTGCGTGACCAGGTCTTGTGCCTGCACGGTTTGCGCCGTGCCCATGCTACCGACGGTGGCGTTTTCCAGTGTGATCGGTGTCTGTCCCGTGAGTGAACCGACTTGCAACGTGATCTGCGCTAACTCGCCGGAGCCAGACGGTGCGGGCTGGTTGTTGTAGGAATAACCACCAATGGCAAGCCGGCCCGTTGCCAACGCCTTTTCGAGTTCGGCAGTGGTGCGGCCAGTGCTGCCCAGAAATGCGCCAGGAGTAACGTCCGTGACAGTCACGCGTGTTGGATCGTAAACCAACTCGGCCTCCCAGCCGCCGATGTTTTCGGCAGTCTCTACAACAAGGCTGATGGTGACCGCGGTATTCATGTCAACGGTGTAGAGAGGTTGGGTGAATTGCATGGTGGCTGTGGCAGCAGGGGCGAGGTCGGACACTCTGGCCTGGGCAGGCGCGTACCAACCGACGCTTCCCAACGTCAGGATAAAAACCAACAGACTGATCCAGGCATAGCGAAGGAATAGCTGTTTCTGCTGAGAAAATAGGTGATGCATCAGCGGGCCTCCTCATTCAGTCCAATGAAATCAATAGGTAGCACGTATCATACTGCCAAAACAATTTCTGTGCAACTGTCCTTACCAACGCGGATAGATGACAACTTTTATTTTCATCTCCGCCGCAGGCACGAAGAAGCAGGGAATCTTATCCGCCGCTAATCCCGCCCCGACGGAATGCGCTCTCTCGCAATGACAGCCACTGCGCAGCTCCTGAAAGTAATGTACAGCAGAAGTCGTTTACTGATTACTCTGCCAGTCTACCTGGTGGCACAGCGCATCCGGCGTATCTCCCTGCCGGTGCTGCACCTCTACCACTGGACTGATCAGCACACCACTGGCATCAATCACCTGCACATACTGAACATTTGGCTTATCCTCGAACAACAGTTGATACTGCCCCCGGTCGGTATCGCTGCTGCCAGTTTCCACTAGGTCTTCGTTGCCGAACTGATCATAACGCCACAAGCGTACATGGGCGAGCGGATTGCCTGCTGCATCGCGCACGCTGCCAAAGATTCCCGCGGCCGGGCAATCGTCGGTACGCGCTTGCACACCACCCGACAAGCCGAATTGGCGGTTTTCGACCACTGCCGGTGTATTGGTTGGTACTTCGACCGCAGGAGCTGTCTCTGATGGTGCGGGTGCTGGTTCAGTTGCCGTAGCGGAGGCCACCTCCGCTTCCGGCGTCAATACCACAGCCAAAGTGGCGGTGCGGCTGACTTCAGTGGGTGGGGGTGTCACCCGCGGCAAGAGCGCGGCCAGATCAACATCATCAATAAACTGCTGGAGATCCGCAGGAACCGTGACACGCGGCAGCTTCACCTTGTGCGCTTGGTTGATCGACAGGATAAACCCCAGCGCCGCCATCACCACCACCATCACAAATGCCAGTCGGTAACTTTGATTTCGCCGCATAAAAACTTGCCTGATTCGTCCTTTAGTGTTATAATTTTTCGGTGTTCAGGGCGAGTAGCTCAGCCGGTTAGAGCGCTGCGTTCACATCGCAGAAGTCAGGGGTTCGAGTCCCTTCTCGCCCACACCCATCACCGAGCCGGCTTCTATTAGGAAGCCGGTTTTTCTTTACCCAGGTATTATACCATTCGCCTGCGGTTTGCCCGATTTTCCTATCAGACTTCGTATGGACAACACATCGCCGCTGCTTTCATGGGTTTGGGCATCCATCGCCATCTATGCCGTCGTGGCTAACACTGGCTGGCTGGCGGTCTGGCTGACCGGCCCCCACGGTACGTTGGTACGATGGCTGACCAGTTTACCCGGCCAACTCCTCATTTGGGCGGCCAAACTCCTCTGGCTGGTGCTACCCGGCTATATCGCGCTGATACAGGGGCGTCTCTCCCCGCGCCAGTTGGGGCTAAGCCAGTTTGCCTTGAACTGGGAATTGGGTCGCGGCCTGCTGTTTGCCACTACGGCGTTAGTTGTTTTCGTGGCCGCAGGCATCACCTACCGCCGCTCTCACAGTGCAATCCGGCCCTACCTCTCCTTCAGCCACGGCCTTGCCTTGACCGTCATGCTGGTGATGCTGGCGGGTGCGTTGCAGTGGCAATGGGCCTTTTACCGCAGCGTATTGATTGACCTGCTGGCAGCCCGCGGCGTTGCCACACCGGTCTATGCGGGAACCTGGCTGACTGTGGTGGTCATCGCCGCGCAGGGAGCCTTGAACTTGTGGCTCTGGCGCGATCTGCGCACCCCGGGCCGGGCCGAAAGCCGTGTGCTGCGTGCGGCGCTGTTAGGCGTCAGCAGCGTGCTCTACCTGCTCAGCCGCAACTTCTGGCTGGCCTGGCTACTGCACGCGCTGGTCACTGCCATCCTCGAACCGCGCACCGCAGCCAACAAAAAAGGCTCCCGACAACTCAACGTCACCGGCAGCCTTTCAGCACAAGATCAGTAATTCTAGCGGACTACGTTCAAAACCAGATTGAGCAGGATCAGCACGGCAAACATGGCCGCGGCGGTCAGACCCAACCGGCGTAAATCCTTGCCGATAAACGGGTATTCACTGCGCAAGTCCACTTGCTTGGCAGGGCGTGCAGCCATCGTGGAAGGGCGCGCTGAGGGGCGGGTAGTAGCTGGCCGCGCCTGAGGGGCCGCAGCTTCGATATCCTTCGGCTGAACCGCGGGCAAATTGCCGGCATTGGTATATGTGCGGGGGTTGGCAGAACGGGGTCTGCGTGCTTTGTTAGCCATAAATTGCTGCAAAACCTCTTTTCATCAAAATAACCCAATGATTATATGCCAATCTTCAACGGTGGTCAATTTTAGCGGCCTGCGCGGCGCAGTTGACGGCCAAACCGCTCGACCAGCAGGCCCGCTTCTTCCACCCCTAACCGACTGACCGTCATCAGGTAAACCACCGCGCCCACCGCGCCGGCCAGCGCCACCAGCATCAGATTGCCCAGCCAGCCGACATGCAGCGCACTTTGCGCGCCAAAACGCACCAGCACCACGCCCACGCCCATCACCAGCGCGGCGGCAGCCGTGCGCAGCAAGGTCTCGCCGCCGCGCAGCTCGCGCAGGTTGCCAATGCGCCGTCCCAGCAGCCACCACATCAGCAGAAAATGGCCGGTGTGCTTCATGGAATCGGCCAGCACCAGCCCCAGATAGCCGAAGGGGCGCACCAACAGCAGCGCAAACACCAGATAGATACCCACGGAAACCACCCCTACCAGTGCCGGGGTCAGGGTGTCGTTGCGCGCATAAAAACTGTAGTTCAGCAACCAGTCCAGCGATGCGGGGATCAGACCGATCAGGTACAGGTTGAGCGCCAGCACCACTGCGTGCGTGTCGCTGGGCATAAAGGCACCGCGCTGGAAGAGCAACTGCACAATGGGCGTGCCCAGCGCCAGCAAGCCGGCGGTGGCGGGCAAAATCAGCAGCAGCACGGTGCGCAGACCGCGGCCGAGTGTGTTACGAAAATCGGTCTCGTTGTGCGCGGCGAAAAACTGCGCCAGGGTCGGCAAAGCTGCCATGCTCACCGCCACCGCCACCAGGCCGTGTGGCAACTGAAAGAGCGTGGTAGCGTTGCGCATCCACGCCAAACTTTGCTCGCCGGTGAAGGAAGCCAACCGCCGGTCAATAATCACCTGCACCTGGCTGATTAGCAGACCGCCCAGGATGGGCAGATAAAGCAACCAGATGCGACGCAGCGCGGGATGGCGCAAGCTGATATTGAGGACAACACCAGCACGCAGCAGCGCAGGCACTTGCAGCGCCAACTGAAAGATACTGCCCAACAGCACGCCCACCGCCAGCGCGTTGATGCTCAGGCGTTCGTGAAAAAGCAGCGCGGCCAGAATAATGCCGAAATTGTAGATAGCCGCGGCAAACGCCGGAATCGTGAAGCGCTTGAGCGCGTACAGCGCGCCTGTGACAATCGCCGATACCCCTAAAAACCACACGCCGGGCACCATGATGCGCAGCAAATGGGCCGTGGTAGCCACCAGCTCCGGCCCCAGCCCACCCGCCATCAATTGTGCCAGCGGCTCAGCCAGCAGTAGCACCGCCACCACCAGCGCCGCCAACGCCACACCGATCAGCGTCATCACGGCCCCCACCACCGCGCCGAACTCAGCCCGCCGTTCGCGGCGCGCATAGTCACTGAACACCGGCACCAGCGCCGCGCTCAACACCCCGCCCGCCAGCAAGTCGTAGATCATAACAGGAATGGTGCTGGCAGCCTGAAACGCGCTAACCAGGCCGGTCGCGCCGAAGAAGTACGTTATCGTCGTCTCGCGCACGAGGCCCAGCACGCGGCTAGCGATGTTACCGACGGCAATAATGCTGCTGGAACGTGCCAGAGAAGGGGTCGTATCTTCCGGTAATGTCTCTACGGACAGCGTCTCAACGGGAGTTGGCTCTCCGGAGGAAAGTTGCGTCATACCTGATCTCGAATCTGAGCGATAATTTCGCTGGTGCTGTGGCCCGACAGGTAGGGCAGATAGTGTACGCGGCCGCCATAAGCGTCCACCACCGCGGCTTCCGGTGGACGACGCGGGCCGGTGGCCCAGTCGCCTCCTTTGACGTAGATCGCCGGACGGAGAGCCGCCACCAACGCTTCCGCAGTCGGCGTGGAGAAGATCACCACCGCATCTACGGCGCGCAAGGCAGCCAACACCTGGGCACGCTCACCTTCGGGCAACACTGGTCGCCCCGCGCCTTTGAGCGTGCGTACCGACGTGTCGCTGTTCAAGGCTACCAGCAGCGCATCGCCCAGCGCGCGGGCGCGCTGCAAATAATCCACATGGCCGCGATGTAACAAATCAAAACAACCATTGGTGAATACCAACGTTTTCCCGCCAGCCCGGCAGCCCGCAGCCCAAACCGCAGCCGCTTCAGCCGTCAGCATACGGCCGCTGAATTCGTTTTCGCCCATGTCTCGCGTCTCACTTTCTTATTCCAGCGGATGCGCCAGCACGTCAGCCAGCTCGGCGGGGTGCACCACTGCATTGCCAAGCTTGCGCACAGCCAGGCTGGCCGCGGCGTTGGCGAGCTGCACAGCCAGCCCCAACGACAGCTGCGCGGCCAGCGCCAACGCCAGCACCGCCACCACGGTATCGCCCGCGCCAACCACATCGTACACCTCGCCCACCGGCAGCGCGGGGACATGCAGTACGGGCTTGCCGCGCTGCATCGCCGAGATGCCCTGCGACCCGCGCGTAATGACAAGATTCTCCACGGCCAGATGCGGCAGCAAGCGTGCCAACGCGCGCTCGAAATCGGCCTCGTTGTGCAACGGCTGCCCTAGCTCTGCTTCCGCCTCGGCGCGGTTGCACTTCACCAGATCGAACCCGGCAAACTGCGCCAGATCGGCCTGCGCGTCGGCGATGGTCAGCAGATCGTGCTGGCGGCCCAACTGGCGCACGCGGTCGGCCAGTGCGGGGGTGGCAACGCCACTGCGGTAATGGGAGACGATAATGGCGGAGCAGCCGGGGGCCAGCGTCTCCAGCCGTTCGAGCAGCGTGCGTTCTGTGGCAGGCTGCAACGGGCCGCGCTCAATCGTGTCGAGCCGGGCCAGATGTTGCGGCACGCGCAGCGCACTTTCCGCAATCAGCCGCGTTTTTACAGTAGTGGGACGGTCCGGCTCCATCACGACCCCGGCAGGATCGACGCGCGCAGCCAGCAATGCCTCATGCAGCCGCGTGCCCGCGGCGTCATCACCGATGACGCCCGCCATCAATGCACAGCTACCGAGAGCGACTACGTTGTGCGCGGGATTACATGCGCCGCCCAACACGGCAAAGCTGTGTGTGCGCTCCAGCACTGGCACAGGCGCTTCACGGCTCAGTCGCACCGCGCGGCCCACCAGGTACTCATCGAGGAACATATCGCCGACCACGAGCACCCGCTGACCGGCCAGCCGGGCGATCCACTGCTGGATTGTGCTCTGGCTCATGTATTCACCTTCTGACGGCGCTGCTGCCACACGGCCCACACAAAGCGCGGCAATGCTAACTGCCGACGCCAGCGCCACGGCTGCGTGATCAGCCGGAACAGCCATTCGAGATGGATGCGCTGTACCCAGCGCGGCGCGCGGCGCTGCACGCCGACCAGGTGATCGAACGCGCCGCCGATGCCGATCATCACCGGCACAGCCAGCGCGTCCTTGTGTCGGGCGATCCACAGATCCTGTGCGGGGGCGCCAAAGGCCACCAGCAGCACATCGGGAGCGGCCGCGCGCACGCGTTGCACGAGCGCGTCTGCCTCTGCGGGCGCGGGGGAACCTTCGTAGACGCCGGCAATCTGCAAGCCGGGGTTGCGAGCTTGCAGCCAGGTGGCAGTCTGCGCGGCGATGCCCGGCCCGGCACCGAGCAAAAACAAACGCCAGCCACGGCGTGCGGCTTCGGCAGCCAGCAGGGGCGTCAGATCGGAACCAGTGACGCGTTCGGGCAGGATTTGGCCCAATTGCCGCGCGGCCCAGAGCAGCCCTACCCCGTCAGGCGCGCGCAAATCGGCGTCTAGCAAGGCACGGCGAAACTCGGTATCGGTCTGGGCGGTCATCACGAACTCAGGGTTGACCGTGGCAATCTGGTGCGGGCCGCGCTCGTCAATCCACTGACCAATCAGCGCCAGTGTTTGCGTGTAGGTGATGGCGTCTATTGGAATGCCGAGGATGGTAACGGAGGAAAAAGGGTCGTTCACAGCAGCCGCGAGCCTACATCTCTTCGTGGATGCTGTAACGGAAACGCTTGCGCGCGTCCAGCATGGCGCGGCGCAGGATTTCGTGCACTTCCACCGGATGCGTCACATTGCGCAACACCACTTCCGGCTTGGAGGGGTCTGCGCTGCGAATGGTGATGTCACCGATATTAAGGGCGCGCTCACCGAGGTTCTGCGTCTGGTCAATGTCCTGAATACGGATCAGTTCGATATCTTCCCGTTCTTTTCCGAGCAGGCCGCGCGTGATGCGCACCCGCTCGCTGGTGATGCGATAGGTGTCTACCATTGAGAGGAAGGGGCGACCTTCCCACAAAACCTGCTCTTCACTGCCTAAAGCGGCCGCGGTTTGCTCATAGCGCGAGGGCAGGCCCGCTTCGTCGAGCGCCTCGTCTACAGCCACCAGCACGCCGTCGGAAATGGCGCTGACCAGCGTCTCCAATTGCTCGCGGGGGATTACATCTACCGGAACGCCGCTTTGAGCGATGGATTGCCAAATGCGCGCGGTGATTTTGCTGCGTGTTTGTTCCATGGACATAGCTCATACCTCGTAAACAGATTTATTGCCCCACCCATTATAACCGACGCGGGCTGTTTTGCCAGTGCGCAAGAAGCCTTCTGTACACGCTGCGACGCTGGATTATGTCACCTCGGCGTACAAACATTTCAAATAAGCGCCTTCGGGGAAGGGCGAGGGGTGATCCAATGCGTGTTCGGTGTGGTCGAATTCGTGGAATGTGCGGCCGGCCGCGGCTGCACCGCGGCGCACCGCAGCATAGAACTCGGTCGCAGAGACACGACTGGAGCAGGAGGCCATGACCAGCAGGCCACGCGACTGCACCACGCCCGCGGCCAGTCGTGCCAGCCGTTCATAGGCGCGCAGGGCCGCGGGAATTTCGCTTTGCTGCTTGGCAAATGCGGGCGGATCTACGACAACAAGGCTAAAACGCTGGCCGGCCGCGGCCAGTTGTTTCAACCCGGCGAAGGCATCGGCAACGATGATGTCATGCTGCGCGGCAGCTACTGCCGGCAGATGTCGGTTGAGCGAGAAATTGCGCACCGCGGCGGCCAGCGCGGGTGCGCTGAGGTCAAGGCTGGTGACTGCGGACGCTCCGCCGCGTGCGGCATAGAGCGAGAAACCGCCGGTGTAGGCAAAGACATTGAGCATGCTGCGGCCAGCGGCCAGCGTTTCGACGCGGGCGCGGTTGTCACGTTGATCGAGAAAAAAGCCGGTTTTCTGCCCACGCAAGACATCTACTTCGAAGCACAGGCCGTTTTCGTTGAAGGTCCACGGCTCTGGCGGGGGCGCACCAGCCAGCGTTACGCCGTCGGCCAGCCCCAGCAGTGCGTGGGGTTGGGCCTGTACCGCGCGGCTGAGGCGCAGCACGACCCATTCGGCGGGCTGTTGCTCGGTGAGCGCGGGCAGCAGCCCGTGCAGCCAGGGGACCCAGGCCGCGCTGTACAGTTTGATAACCAGGATACGGTCGTAACGATCTATCACCAGCCCAGGCAGGCCGTCGCCCTCGCCATAGATGAGGCGATAGCCATCGGTGCGCGGAGAGGCAGCCAACAACGACGCACGGCGCTGTGCCGCGGCGGCCAGTCGTTGCGCCAGAAAGGCCGCGTCAATCGGCGCGGGCTGGTCGTGTTGCAGCACACGCACGCGCAGCGGTGAAGCGGGATCGTACAACCCGACCGCAAGAAAACGGCGATGATCGTCGAAGATCACTGCCAGATCGCCGGGCGCGCCGGAGGCGCTTTGCGAGGTAATGGAGCGGTCGTAAAGCCAGGGGTGACCAGCGCGCAGCGCGCGCTGTGCGTCGCGTGTGACGCGTAGGGCAAGGCGGCGCGGTGGCAGAGGCTTGGGGAGGGCGATCATGGCTGGCATGATAACGCAAGGCGGGAATTCCGGCAAGGGGGCGTGGCGGGGTACAATATGAGCGACTGCCCTTTCAAAAGAGGTTAGGAACAATGGCAATCTTGATCCGAACGGCGACGCCTGACGATGCGCAAGTGCTTGCGACGATTCATGTGTTGGCATGGCAAGCGGGCTACCGTGGCCTGCTGCCTGACAGTGTGCTGGATGGGTTAAGCGTGGAAACTCGCACTGCGCGCTGGCAGGTATGGCTGGCGGGGTCGGTGACGCGCACGCGCGTGGCAGAGCAGGATGATCAGGTCAAGGGTTGGCTGACCACCGGTCCCCAGCGCGATGAAGACCTCGATGCCGCGACGGTGGCCGAAATCTATGCGCTTTACGTCCATCCGGCGGCTTGGGGTGCAGGGTGCGGCTCGGCGTTGATGCACGCTGCACTGGACGAATTGGCTGCTCACGGTTATGCAGTAGCTACGCTGTGGGTGTTGCGCGGCAACGCGCGCGCTATCCGCTTCTACGAATACCTCGGCTTTCGTGCAGATGGGGCGACAAAAAACGACGTTGGCCCCGGCGGGGCTGTCTTGGACGAAATCCGCTTGCGCTACGTGCTGGCGAGGCGTGATGTCGGGGAGACTTTACCGACTGATCTCGTTTAGTGCGCTGTGTTACAGTCGCTGCCAAAACGCTGCCATTATTTGTAGCTCCTCCTCGTTGAACTTGTTCAGGAAATGGGTGTGGACGCATTCACTGTGTTTCTGCGCGGCAATGCGAAAACGCTCCGCACCCGCTTCGGTCAGCACGGCATACGCGCCGCGACGATCTTCCTGGGCTTCTTCGCGTGTCACCAGCCCGGCCTTCTCTAGCCGCTCTACCACCCGGCTGATGCCGCTGCGTGTCAGGATGCTCTCGGCGGCCAAATCTTGAATACGCATCCGGTGGGGGTCGCTCCACGACAAGCGCAACAAAATCTCAAATTCGACGTGGGTCAGGTGGGAATGGGCCTGTAAATCTTCTTCGATGATGCGGTTGAGGCGGGCATATGCGCTCAAAAAACCGCCCCAGGCGGCCTGCTGGCAACGGCTGAAAAGTTCTGTCATGACGGTCTCCTTGGTTTTTTGACAAATGCGTGATCACGCACGTATAATATATAAAATTGCGTGCTCACGCATGTAGATTATAACACAAATCAAGGAGATACGAAATGCAAAGCGTAAAGGATATCGTGCGCCCCTTCTACACCGATTGTCTGACTGTCAACGCACACACCGATCTGGCGGCAGCGATGGATAAACTCCTGGCCGACGGGTTTCTGTCCAAAGGTTCTGTGGATGCCAAGAGCAAGGCGCAACTGATCGGCCAGATTCAGTATTTCTGGAAGCTGGTTCCCGATCTGAAATGGGAAATCCAGGAAATGATCGCCGAGGGTAATCAGGTGGTTGTGCGCAGCCTGGCTTCTGGCACGCCCAAAGGCAATTTCATGGGTGTAGAAGCTGACGGTTCCAAGTCTTTCAAGACCATGACGATTGACATTCACACCGTTGAGAACGGCCAGGTGGTGGCAGTGCATCATCTGGAGGATTGGGCGACTGCTATCAAGCAGTTGCAAAGCTAACCCGGCAAAGCCGAAAAGGATGAAATGAAATGGCATACATCGAAATGGCCAGATACAAACTGCTTCCCGATGCAGACCCCAACGTAATGAAAGAAACGGAAGCACAGATTCAAGCTGAAGTCGGCCCGAAGCACGCGGGCTACCTGGGACGTAAGCTATTTCGCGCCGCGGACGGCAGCTATGTTCTGCTGATGCACTGGGAAAATGCGGAAGCTGCCGGCTCATGGAATAGCACTCTCTTTGCGTCTGAGGCAGGCCGAAAGCTTGGCTCGCTGGTAGACCCACAATCTATGACTAAGGAAACGCTGACCAAAATCCAGGCATAGCGATAGTCATCCATGCGCATCAAAGCCAATCCTGCCCCCAATCCGGGCAGGATTGGCCTTTTCTTGCTCATGAAGACTTATGATGTACCAATTCCCCACATACAAAGGAGAGGAGCGATGACCAAAGGTCGCCTCGAAGCCTTTAGCGATGGCATGTTCGCCATCATCCTGACCATCCTTGTGCTGGAACTGCGCGTGCCGGAGTTGGAAAACAGTTCTTTCGCCGCGTTCCAGGCCGGTTTACAGGAGATTGCGCCAAAGTTTTTTGCGTTCCTGTTCAGTTTCTTCATCATCGCCATTTTCTGGATCAATCACCATGCAATCTTCCATCAAATTCATAAAGTGGATACGAAGCTGCTCTGGCTGAATATCGGGATATTGTTCTTCTCCAGCCTATTTCCCTTTATCACTGCGTTTGTCGGCGATTACATCCTGAACCCCTACGTGGTGGCGTTGTATCCGCTGAACATGGCGCTTTCCTCGGTGATGCTCAACGCGCTATGGAAGCATGCGTTTGTGGATACTAATTTGGCGACCTATCGCATGACTGTACAGGAGGTGCGGCAGCGCCGCGCCCGCGACCGCATGGCTTTGGGGCTGAATCTCCTCTCGGTCGTGCTGGCGTTTGTCTGGGTGCCCATCACTTTGTTCATCATGGTGGCCATGCCCTTTGCGTTTGTCGTGCCAGAGTTGCTGGCGAAAAAAGATGAAGCGTAACCCTGCCTCAGGAGAAGATCAATGACCACTTCCGAATACCTAAAACGTACCACACCCCCCGCGCTGCTGGCTGCGGCACTATGGGGTATGCTGCAAATCGTGCGCGTCACCGCTTTTCCCACTGTGCAGGCGATTCTGGCCGGTCATGCCGCGATGGAATGGCTCTACCCATCCATCGTGGATGTGCTGATCGGCGTCTCTGCGCCGCTTATCGCCTGGCTGATCTGGCGTCAGGCTGGCTTTTGGCCGCGACTGGCCGCGCTGATCTGGTTTGCCGTGTCCGCGCTGGCGCGTGTTGAAACACTGATATTGAACCTGATTTCCGCCAAGCCCGATACGTGGTTCGGTATGAGCCAGGGAACCACTGGCCTGCTGCTGGCCTTGTTTGCTGTGCTGGATGTGTGGGCCGCGGTGGTGGTGATGCGACATTTGCGCCTTGAGACTGCCGCTCATCCAGTCGGGCAGTTGAAGCCGCCGCGCGCGCTGCTCGTCATGTTTCTGGTGTGGGGCGTGCTGCAAATCGGACGTCTGATCGCTATCCCCATTTTGCAAAACATCTTCAGCGGCGGCACCGATCATCCGGCCTGGCTGCTGCCTGCGTTCGGGGACATTGTGATCGCGCTGACTGCGCCGGTAGTGATGTGGCTGTTTGCCCGTAAGCGTGGGCTGTGGGTATGGGCTGTGGCGCTGGCCTGGCTGTTTCTGTCTATCTACGATCATATGAGTACCGTGGTGGCCTCGTCAACCACACCACCCCCGCAGATTTTCGGCGGCGGCACCGCCGTAAACGCCGCGACCGGTGCTTTTCCCGCGATCCAGGCAGGCATTGATGCTGTGCTGTTCATCGGCATGGCGCTGTGGCTGACCGCGCGCCGACCCCATAGCCGGTAAGTTACCCGCGATCCCGCGGAACGGCGCGGTTGAGCACGATTTGCGACGATCTGACCATCGCGTAATCACCTTTCGAATATCTTGCCCAGCGCAGACCAGTTGGTCTGCGCTTTTTTAGTCTGGCTGCTTTTGCTGCGCGTCCTGTTTGGTGGTTTGTTGAAGATGGCTATATACTGGCAACGGATGATTTCTCGACAGCTTGAGTTGGTGATCATGCTCAATGTCTGGAAATCGCGTAGGCCTGTCTGAACAATTGAGGAACGCAATGTGGCGCGGCTATGGTTGGCGCCCGCTGAAGCAGCCAGATCGAGACTCACCGAATGAACAACGATGCCGCTCATCGCAATCCATGGGAGATCGCCGAGGTCGTTTTCGGCGTTCCCTGGCTGATCGGTGTCGCTTTGCATTTTATCGCCCCGTTTGCATGGCCGCAGGGGATTTTACAACGCATTCTTCTTCTCGTTGGTATTCTGCTAAGCATCACCGGTTTCAGTGTGATCGTGGCCGCGCGCCGTGAATTCGCCCGCTATAAGCAGCCGACCGACCCCGGCCAGCCGACCAGCCAAATGGTCAAAACGGGAATATTTTCAATCTCAAGAAATCCCCTATATCTTGGCAGCATGTTGTTACTGGGTGGTCTGGGGCTGGCCTTACGGATGCCGTGGACGCTGCTGATGTTGCTGCCTTCGCTGCTGCTCTGCCATTTTGTGCTGATCGCGCCGGAAGAAACTTACCTCGCGGCCAAATTCGGGGCGGAATACCGCGATTATGTGGCTACGGTGCGCCGCTGGCTGGGTCGTCCATAGCCAATACGCTGGTGTACATGACTATCGGTACAGCCTGGATTTTACTTTTGGGCATCTGATGCCGTGCTGCGCGCTCACAGGCGCGCAGCAGCTCACTCTCTCCGGCAATCACAGACTATGAAGATTTGGTCCATCCAATCCGAAGCGGCTTTCAGGCAGCTAGCCGAGCATGGCGTGCTGTATGCGCGTCCTTATGACGAGGACGAAGCCTTCAAGCGCGCCTATGGCTGGATGAAAGAGCAGATGATTCGGCGCATTGGCGAGCCGCCTCTCCCAGGGGTCAATCCCGTGTGGGGGTGGTATCAATATCAAAGCGCGCGCAAAAGGCGGCCTGACCTGCGACAAGCGGCCCATGTGAAAAGTGGTGAAAAAGCGGTCAGGCTGGCACTAGAACTTCCAGACGCGGGGGTACTCCTCTCCGATTTCGATCTGTGGCACTATGTTCTTAACGACTGGCATCTGCCGCTGCATGAGCAGGACCAGAGCGCAGACAACCAGTGGGAGAAAATTTTCGACCTGGACTGGTATGCCGAGGGCATTGCCGACCCGCGAGAGCAAAAATCAATCCAAGCCACTTTCTGGAGCATCGAATATGCAGCCATCAGGGAAATGACGTGGTTCATCGGCAGATAACATTCCCCCAACACATGATTGACCTGCCTTACCCTGTGCGGACATTCCCCTCTTTGGCCTTTCCCGTCTATCTAGCTACAATCCAGACTCAACAATGCCACTCCATCAGGAGACACAACTTCCCCATGCCAACCCGCCCTGCCATTCCGCGCTGGATTTTGTACTATGCGGCCTTTCTGACGTTGCTCAGCCTGAGTACCGCGCTGATCGGCTATTTCGCGCCGCAACGCATCTTTATGAACACCGGCATCGCCTTTGACAATGCTCAACCAATCACCTTTTTCTATGCTACCCGCAACATGGGTATTTTTGTGCTTGGCCTGTTCGCTCTGCTGAAGCGCGATGGCAAAATGCTTTTCTCCTTGCTATTGCTGCGTTTTGTAGTTGAGTTGCTAGACATGATCTTCACGCTCAAGTTCGGCATCGGCGGCTTCAATCCAGCGGTGGTGTCTGTCGTGTGGACGATACTCTTCCTCGTCCCTGAGTTTGCCGCGGCCTATACGCTGTACACAAAAAATTTCAGCAATTCGCACGCCCTATCAAGCTGATGCACCATGCGACTCTGGTCCTTACATCCCTGCTATCTCGACCGCCAGGGTCTGACCGCGGTGTGGCGCGAGGCGCTGCTCGCGCAGGCAGTGCTGCGCGGTCAGACGCGCGGCTATCAGCAGCACCCGCAACTGCACCGCTTTCAGCAGCACCCCGCGCCACTGGGCGCGATCAGTGCGTATCTGGCCGCGATACACGCGGAGGCCACGCGACGCGGCTATCATTTCGACGCGACCAAGTTCGGCGCGCAGGGACAGCCACCTGCTTCCATCCCCGTCACCACCGGCCAGCTCACCTACGAATGGCAGCATCTGCTTGCCAAGCTAGCGCGACGCTCGCCCGCGGTGCATGAACAATGGAAGGGTACGCCGCAGCCCCCCGCAGTACATCCCCTGTTCAGCGTGGAGCCTGGCCCCATCGCTGAGTGGGAAAAACTGCCGGGGTGAGCCGTTAGGAGAGAATCGAGTCAACCGATGGCTCAAAGTACTCTATCCCCCGTGATTGCGCTCTCCCTCAAACGTTTTTTGCTGATTGAACAGTGTCCAGAAGGGTGGAAACACCTGGATTTGTATCTGTTTCGTGATGCCGAAGTGGTGTTTTATGTGGGGCAATCACACCTGGCCTTCGCGCGCGTATGGGATCATCTGCTCAACGGCTTCAAGGGACATTCGCAGATCGGACGCTTTGTGTGGGCAAACTGGCCGAAGTCCATGCACTTCACGCTTGAGTTGTACAGCTCACAGGCGGAAGCCTTTGCCACGCTGGGACATGACCTGAATGCCGCAGAACAATGGCTGATCCGGCAGGGGTCACCCTGTTTCAACGCGACCTACAACACGCAGCCGACGCCGCTGCCGTCCGTTTACGCGCCGCCGAGTGCACCGCTGCAATGCAGCCGCAGCCTGAAAAAACTCCTGTATCAGGCGGAACATGCGGTCAGGTTGGAGGATGCCACCGACGCGGCGAATTGGTAACAACCAGAGAGCGGGCGGGCAATAAACGACAGGGGCACGAAGCAATCTGGTTAAGGTTGTGACAGATGAGTAGCGCGCAAATCGTCCATCATCATCCCAGCCGCCTGCTGGCCGATCTCCACAGCAAAGTTC
>JBAQWV010000126.1:0-44553 GCA_049299095.1 Anaerolineae bacterium
GCGGGGCTGCCGCCTTCTTTGGCGAGATGAGCAGCGAGGTGCTGCCCGCGCTGAGCCGGCTGGGCGCAGCCTTGCAGCAAGCGCAGCAGGTCACGCGGCAGATCAGCAGCGTGCTACGCGCAGCCGAAGAAGAGGCATCGCAGCCCTTCCGGGGCCACGCCGACGGCGCAGGCCAGCAGGAGGAGAGTGGCGGCTTCTGGAGCGGAGTAGGCGACTTCTTTAAAGGCGCAGGGGCTGAGTTGAAGGACATGGTCACCGGCGTGTGGAACATGGTCACCGACCCCGTAGGCACGGCCAAGGGGCTGTGGTACGGCATCACGCACCCCGGCGAGCTGTGGGATGCAATCAAGCAGCCCTACGTGGAGGCGTGGGAAAGCGGCCACCCCTGGGAAGCCATCGGTCGCGGCACGGTGGCGGTGGTTACTACAGTGTTGGGAACCAAAGGCGCGGACAAGGTTGCCAAAGTGTTGAAGGGCGCCACCGTCGCGGATGATGTGGCGCGGGTGGCGACAGTGGCCGACGACGTGGCGCGCGCCGGCTCAGTCGCTGATGATGCCGGGCGCATTGCAAAATTCGCCGGCAAGTCCGCTGATGAAATTGCTGCCATCAACAAAATAGACTTTCCACCCACTTTTGATGCAGCAGAGGCCGCAGCGCGCATTCCAAAGGTTTTGGATATTTCCGAACAGTACAGCAAAATAGCTGTAGGCGCTGATGGTTCGCAAGCCCTGGTAGATGATTTAGCGCGTTTGACCACGCACGGCTCAGGCGACCGTGTGGTGCTTGGCCCGTGGAAACCGTGGGAAGCAGCAGATTATGCCGACAGCTACATTGCTCAGGCTAAAAACGGCGGTGGCATTTGGTTTGAGACGCCGGACGGTATGTACAACACGCTTGGCAGCGACCGCATGTGGCAGGTGAATCAGTCCTTCCTGCGACAGCAGATGGAAAACGGCGTGCCACATATCCAGTATGTCGGCGAAAGCATTGCCGACGTTCTTGATCCCAAAAATGCCGGACGCGCCAGCTACAAAGAATTGCAATACCTGATGGAAAATGCTAAGGACTATGGCTATACCTTCGACCCCATCAACGGTGTCTGGACAAGATAACAATCTCCCTGCATCTGGAGCACACCTATGACAAGCCAACTTCCCGCCTTATTGGATCAAGTCCAGCACGACTTTCACTTTTTGGTGGCAAGGCATGCCTTTACAGCCTTGCCTTTGCAGCACTCCGAGCAAACCAAAAGCCTGCAATACCAGCATCCCTTGCTGGTGATACAGTTCAGCGTGCGCAACGGCGAATGGCAGGCATTGGCCTGGCCGGCTGCCGCCCACCAGCAAACACATCAAGTCAAGCTTGATGATCTGGTGACCTACCTGACCCAACCCCCGATTGATTTCGCGGCTGACCAGGCGCGCCCCGGCTTGAGCCAAAGCCAGGCCCTCAGCCAACTGGCGCAACAGGTAGCCCCCATTGCCGATGCCATGATCGCCCTGTTTGATCCGGCGCGCTGGCCGGTTGTGTGGGCCGATATGCAGGCAGTGCTGCACGCGCGCAGCGCCGAGCGGTCGCGCCAGTTCATGCAATGGATGCAGGCCAGGAAGGCTGCCTGATGCCGCCCTGGAGTAACTTATGATTCTTAGCAATGCGCAATTGGCGGTCATTCTGGAACTGGCTCTGGGCGACGAGATGCCGCTGGACGCGGCCGCCCGGCGCGATCTCGGCGTCACCGTCGCAGACCTGGCCGACGCGCGCGCGGGGCTGATCGAAACAGGCTACTTGCTGCCAAACGGGCCTGAACGCTATGCAGTCGCGCCCGATGTCGCGGATATGCTGGCTACGGCCTTTGCGCCGGAGCAACTCTTTGTCTTGCAGGTGCAGGATCGCGACCAGACCAAACAGCAAATCAGCTACAGCCATGCGGGCGCGGCCTGGACGCGCTACACCCTGCCCGCACCGAACCGGCATGAATTTACCGCGCTTGCTTCTGCTGATGCTGTGGTGGACAGCTTGCTGACCGACACACACACTGCCAAACACAGCGCCGGCGCCGCGCCGCGTCAGGTCGCTCCTCTAGTCGAAGTGCTGCGCCGCGCGGTCAGGTTGGGGCTGCTGATAACCGGTCCGCTACCCGGTCGTGATAGACAACCGGTCGCGCTCAGTTGGGTGGCTGCCACGGATGGCCTGTGGTGGATTAACCCGGCCGGGCCGCCGGAAACTGCACAACGCTGTACGGCTGCCGAGTTACGGGATAAGTTGGCGCAGATAGTGGGGTAGTGAGATAGTGTCGTTACAATGAACGCTTTCACTCCCGCTGTCTTGTGGTCCTGTATACGTGCCGACTTATTGCTTCGCCTGCGCGCCAAAGACATGATTGTAATGGCAAACTTCACGAAAAATTCAGGAAATCTTCAGAAAAAATTCAAGACTCGCGTGAGAACCGTGTGATAAGATAGTAAGATAGTGAAATAGGACAGAAGTGAGGTAGTGCAGCTACGATGCGTGCTTTCGTTTCCGTCACCGTATCAACTTGTTTTCTTGTATCTTCTGTTTTGAAGTACTCCCGCAGGAGGATTAATCCATGGCAGACATTGTACAAGCCAACCATGATGCCCTGAAGAACATTGCGGCCAAATTTGCAGCCCAGGCGCAGGCTAATGCTGAAATGCAACAGGCGGTAATGCGCAGCTATCAGCCATTGCGCGCGGGCGCGTGGATTGGGCGTGGCTCGGAAGCGTTCTTTCGCGAAATGGACAGCGATATCTTCCCAGCGGTGAAACGTCTGATTGAGGCATTGGCACAGGGGGATCAAGTCACCCGCCAAATCAGCGACCTGCTGCGTCAGGCCGATGAAGAAGCTTCTTCGCCGTTTAAACAGCGCGACGGCTCCGGAGGCGGCGCAGATGGTGGTGGTGGGTCTGGTGGTGATGCCAGCAGCGATGCCAGCGGCGGTGGGTCTGGTGGCGGGACTGCCAACGATGCAGGCGGTGGCTCTGGTGGTGGGGCTGCCAACGATGCAGGTGGTGGCTCCGGTGGTGGGGCTGCCAACGATGCAGGTGGTGGCTCTGGTGGTGCGGCTGCCAACGATGCAGGCGGTGGGTCTGGTGGCTCCGGTGGCGGCAGCGCAGCCAGCAATGGCGACTTTATGCCCGCTACCGATGCAGGAATCCAGTCCATGCTGCAAAACCTGGTGCAACGTTTTGACGATCTGCTGGGCGACGGCAGCAGCATGGGCAACGGCTTCTATGACGGCGATTCCGGCGCTTACGGCGATGACAGCAGCGGCTTTGGTGATCCTACCACCTGGCAAAGCGCCGACGGTTCGTTTGGCAATTTTGCCGACGAAGGCAGCTATGACGATCAGGGCATGCCATATACACTACAAGGTGGCTTGCAGCCCAGTTGGGACCCCACCGCGCAGGACGGTTCAGCCTACGACAGCGGCGGCTATGGCGGCGGTGGTTCAGGGGGCGGCAGCGGTTCAGGCCTGGATGGCACGCCGTACTCAACGCGGCCGCCTGAAGCGACCGGCATGGATGGGTCAGAGCTGGGCGGCGCCGGACAATTCGGCACGACTGGACGACCGTTTGAGTATGATAACGGCGTGGGGTCAGATTATGGGTTCGGCACGGCCGGCGAAGTTGCTATGCCTACCGATTTGACCGGAACAGGTATGACCGACAGCGGTATGGGCGGCGGCGGTTCCGGCGGCGGCATGGGTGGTGGCGAGCCAACGACCGCGCCCGCAGAGCCGACCGCGGCTGAACCGGTGAAGACAGAAACCAAGACGGACGCGCCCGCTGCCTCGACTGGTGGTGGTGGCTCGTCCGGTGGTTCTGGCAGCGGCACCGCGCCAGCCACTGCGGTGCAAAGCCCCTTTGGCCGCGGGATCGGGGGAATGGCCAGCGGCTATGCCATGCCTTCCGGCTCTGATGCAGCCGCACAGGCCGCGGTGCAGCAGGCACAGCAACGGTTCATGGGTGGCGGAGGCGGCATGGCAGCCCCGGCAGGCCAGGAAACAGTGCGCGTGATCAATGCTGGCGGTTCCGGGGCAGCGGGCACAGTGCCGACTGAAGGCGGTTCGGTCGCGCCGCTGGGATTGGCTGCGCTCAGCCCCTTTGCGGCACTGCTGGGCAAGGTGATCAAAGATAAGACCGACAAAAAATAATAAGGAGACCCCAGCGTGGCAACTGAAAAGAAACAAGACGCGGTGAACGTCGTCCTTTCGCGCGATGAACTGGTATTGGTGTTGAGCTTGCTGGGCGTGACTACCTTGCCCGGCTTGGGTGGCGATCCTCTCGGTGATCTGGATGCGCCACGGGCCGCAATGAGCGCGGTGGTGGCTGCCCGCGGGCTGCGCGCGCGCGATCTGGCGCGTGTACGTGCGGAAGATGGTAGCTTGCTGGTTCATGTGGGCGTGTTGGGCGCGGTCAATGCCTGCACTGCGCCTGATGCCGCGCTGTTTGTGTTTCATTGGGCGGGTGAAGAGACGGAGCCACAACGCTGGTTTGGCTATCGCCGCGGTGCAAGCTGCGTGGTACATCGCCCGCTGGAGGATGTGCTGCACCGCTTCACGGTTTTAGCAGCAAGTGAACAACTAGTCGAACAAGCGCTGGCAACTTGCCAGGTGCAGGCTGACGAACAGCCTGTTGACGGTGTCATTGACATCAAGGGGAGTGACTTTGCCCGGCTGCGTCAATTGGCCGGGACTGGTGCAGGCGATCAGGCGCTGGCGTTGTTGGCCGCGGCGGCTGCACCGCCGCGATTGGCACTTGCCCTGGTTAAAACACTGGCGGCCAGCCCGCAGGTTTCCATTTTGCAGCTTTTTACGCGCGCGGAGGATGGCGCAACGCACCAACAAGATTTTACTTTGCTGCAAAATGGGTCTGCTTTGTGGCTGATGACGCCAGTGACAGACGATGCTGAACGTGTCCACATTCAGAGTGTTGCCCGTACACATGTTTACGATGTGTTGCTACGCGGGCTTGCACAAGGATAGCGAGATGGACAGTAACAGGAGCAGTTCCCTTGATCACCCTCGCAAAAAGATTCCAACGATACGAGCGTTGCTTTGTTCTTGTGTGCTGTCAATCGCCTGTTTATTCATCTTGACTGGCTGCCCGGCGGGAGAAGGTCGCCAGGCGGCTGCCACGCCGCAGGTCTCCGCACTCGCCACCTATCGCACCGATATCGCCGAATTGGGCGAGTTGATTACACTGCCGGCGCTGCCGGTGGAAGCGCGTTGGCAGATCGCACCGAAGGGGGTATCAGGCAGCGCCATTGGCCCAACGGATTACGATCTGGTGGCTGTGCTTACTTTTGATGCAGCGGCCTTGCAGGTGCTGCAAAGTCAGTGGCAAGAGCAAGACAGTCCGCCAGAGCTGCTCATAGCCAAAGAGTTCATGCAACCCTGGTTTGCACCGGTGTTGGAGCCGCTCGTTACTGTTGATCCAGCCTTTCCTGCCTTTCTCAGGCTTACCGGCACACGTTACGAGCCGATGCCATTTGCTAAAAACAGCTTGCGCGATGGCTATGTGCTGGTGAGGGACAATCAGGTTTTTATCTATCTGTTCACTACCTGAGTACTCGTGCGTTGGTCTGGCAAGCAGCGGCTTTCCTGCTATGGGCGGGAGGTGGTGAGGTGAACAGATCGGAGAAGGGCTGTGAAGAAGCGCCTGGTGAAACATAAATCCAAAACAACAGTCAAGCGATCGGATGCACAATTCCGCGTACAGCACAGGGGTATCCATTGCTTGCAGTGATCCGGTTTTTGGAGATAAACACTATGGGTACTACTTTGGCATATACATTTCCCCGCGTCAGACGGATCATTCTGGGCTGTGTGGGCCTGCTGCTGGCGCTGACCACGCTGGCCTGTGGCAGTGACAGCTCTGGCGACAGCGCCCTCACGATTATCAACGGCGCAAGCGGCGCGCTCTGTTCTGTGCGCGTGAAGAAAGCCTCCTCGCAAACTTTCTGGGGGCGCAACCGCCTTGGATCGGGCGAACAGTTGGAGCCGGGCGCAAGCCTGACGCTGGATTTGCCCGCAGGCTATTACGATGCCGATGCCCATCTGTGCGACGACAAAGCGCATCCCGGTTTTCTCAGCTACGACATTCAGATTGCTCCCGAAGCGGGTGGAACGTGGCTGGTTGGAGACTAGCTGCGACAAGAAGCCACGCAATAAGCTAAGGTCTATCTGTGTACTGTATCAGCGAAGACGAAGCGTAAATCTGGCTTGCCGCCCAGGTTGCAGATAAGGCTCAATCGTTGCAACCATTGGCAACGTGGCGTATTCCCAGCGATGCTGGACACAAAATGACGCTGGCTAAGCTCCTGCGTATCCACCTGAATTGGCACCCGGCCGTGTTGCTTTGGGTAACGGACTGGACTATCTGGTCTACCGCAGAAAATATGCTGATCTTTGAACGCCTGCGCGCCGGCAGCGGCGAGACACGGCCATTGAGCGAAGCACCGGCGCATTGGTTCAACGATCAGGAAGCGGAAGAAGGCGAAGCCGTGTTAGCTGTGGGATTGTACTTCATGTGGGATATGACAGTGGTAACAGCAGAAGAGCCGCTGGTGCTGCAATTTGATCACCACAAAAGCCTGCGGCTTCTTGGTGTTGATAATGAGATAGCACCCGCTTGACAAGCGCCATCACGGAAATTTTTAGGTCATAGTACGAGATGCTTTGAGTTTGAAGCGCAGGAGTGACCCCATGAGCAACGACATCATTCAAGTGCAATACGATACTTTGAAGGAAGTGGCCCGGCGCTTCGGTCAGCAAGCCGAGGCCACCGCCCAGATGCAGGGCCGCGTGCAACAGTCGTTGCGCACCTTGCAGTCCGGCGGTTGGGAAGGCCGTGGTTCCGCGGCTTTCTTTGCTGAAATGCAAGATACCGTGCTGCCCGCCACGCAGCGCCTGAGCCAGGCCCTGCAGCAAGCAGATGCTGTCACGCGCACCATTGCCCAGCTCATGCGTCAAGCCGAGGAAGAAGCGTCAGCGCCTTTTAAGGGTGGCGCCGCGGCTGTGCCCGCCGGCGTACCTGCTGACACAACCGGCTCCGGCGCGGCGGACAACCCAGCCGCGGCCCGCAACGACGGCTGGACCTGGCAAGATACGGTTAAAACGCTTGCCAAAACGTTGCTTTGGGCGTATAAAGACCGCGGCGCATTGGCCAGCATTCTCGCAGCCGGAGGTCAGTGGAGCAAGATGGTGCGCTTTGTGCAGGGCAGCGACGGCCTCTGGCGCGCCTTTGGCTCTCATGCGGCTAAAGAAGCCCTGGGGCTACCGGCTCACTTCACCCGTTTTGGCGAAAAAGCAATTGAGCAATCCATCAAATCTCATTCGCTGTTTGAGATGATCAAAACCGCGGTCAAGGGCGAAGGCCCCTTTGCCGCGCGTGCAGCCCAGCTTCTCGACGACATCAAGGGCATTGGCGGCCTTAAAACTCCGCCGCTGTGGGCCACCAACGGCTTCCTGAAAAACGTCAAAGGCCCGGCCATCATCAGCACCCTGGTGACGCTAGGCAGCAACATCTACGAATTCGGCTTCGGCGCCAACCAGGATAAAGGCTTGCTCAGCCGTGAATTTCTCACCAGCACCGGCGCAGATGTCACCGCCGGACTGGGTATTGTCGGCGTCTCCACGGCCATCGGTACCATGATCCCCGTGCCCGGTGTCGGCACCGCGGTCGGCTTCGTCGTGGGCTTGGGCTTGCAATATGCCTATGATCGCTGGGGCAAGGACGCCTGGCGCAGCGTGGTAGATGGCGCAGCCCAGCGCGTGGGGCCGGCCCTCAGCAGCGCGTGGAACGGCGCGCAGGAGATGGCGGGTCAAGTGAGCCGAGCCGCCAATGACGCCTGGAACCAGGTCACACAAACCGGCGCTGACATGGGCCGCGGTGTGGTCAATACCTTTAATGGCCTTGCCGAGGCTGGCTCACGGCTGCTTTCACCCCTTTCCTGGGCTTTTGGAGGATAACCGATGGCGCGTAACGAGCTTGTTCTGAACCTCACCCGCGATGAACTGCTGGCTTTGCTGCAACTGATGGGCAGTTCCACCATGAACGGCTTGCCCGAAGACCCCTTCGCGGGTGTGACCGAAAAAGAGCGCGCCGAACGGCTTAGCGCCGGGCTGGAAACGCTCATCAACCGCGAGCTGATCACCGTGCAAGGCAGCGACAGCGTGCTGCTGGATGATACGTTGGTCGCTCTGGTGGGGAGCTGTGTCTTGCCCAGCGCGTCGTTGGTGGTGAGCGGCTTGCAGCCGGATGGTTCCGCCGATCCGCACTTCTTCAATGCCACGCCGGATATTCTGGTGGAACACAGCTCGCCGCGGCTGGCTGTTTACAGCTTTGCTTATCTGCCCGATGCGGCTGCGCTGCAAGCGCGGGTTTCAGCCGCGTTGCAAGCGCTGCTGGCCGCGCAAAAGCACGGCGATTTTCACGGCCTTTGGCCGGATACGTTGCTCGCCGATGTGTTTCGCCTGTCCCGCAGTCAGGGGCAGGAAACAGCCGTCAGCAACCTGGTGCACGCCCAATGGCCGAGCGCCGAGGCCGAAGCCTTTGTCGCCACCTGCACAGCAGGCACAATCTACACCGCTTTGTGCGCCTGGGGCTTGCGTAGTGAACAGGTCGCAGGCACAGACACCGTGGTCGTTGTGTCCGATCAGCAGCGCTGTTGGTTGCTGGAACCGCAGGACGCAACCGGCGCTACGCTCAAGGTGCGTGCGGTTGACGGCCAAACGGCTGTGGATGCAGTCCTTGTGCTGGCACAGCGTCTTGTGGCTGCCGCGCGGTGAGTACCATGCAAATTCCTGCCGATCTCAAACGGGCCGTAGCCAAAGACGCCTTCGTGCCGCTCCTAAGTGAGGGGTGGTTCGCGGCCGGCGTCGTCACAGCCCTGGCGTTGGGGATAGTGACCTTCGTGTTTTTCGGCGTGGTCTTTTTTTCGGGCCAACCCCATGCAGCCCCGACCCTGGTGCGCGCGGTGCTGGTCGTGGCAGGCTTGATCGGAACAGCCGGCGGTCTGGCGGGCTTGCGCATCCATGCCTGGTATCAGGCCGCCATGCGGGCCACCGGCGCGCAACGCCGACGCTTGCTGCATCTGGCGGTGGCCGGGCATCGCCTGCTGGTAGCTGCACTCTTTCTGATCTTTGGGCTGTCGGCGCTGTGGGTTGCCTGGTTTGTTTCCCCGCTGGCCGGAGTGGTAGCCGTTGTCGTTTTTGCGCTGGAGCTGGTGGCAGGTACGATCAATGTGCCCAACTTCCTGAGCCTGCTCTGCGGGCGCTCCGTGCGGTTCACCCAGGCGGCCAGACGGCTGGATCAGGGTTTGCGGGTGGCGATTGGCTTGCTGGCGCTGCTGGTGGCGCTGCCGCCGCTGCTCAACGCCCGGCCCGGCGCGGTTTTTCTAGTTCTGACGCAGCTTCTCAGCGCGCTGGCGCTGTTGTGGCTGCCCACCATGCTCGCAGTGGCCCGCATCCATCTCGCAGCCTTGCGCGATCCGGTATTGGACAGTGCTTCACCATGAACGATGACTTTGCGATTACCCTCAGCCTGGATGAACTGCTGGCCCTGCTGGATCTGCTCGGCTTCGCCAGCATGAACGGCCTGCCTCCCAATCCGCTGGCCGGTGTGCCGAAAAAGCAGCAGGAGCAGCGGCTGCAAGCGGGCCTGCAAAGCTTGCAGCGCCGCGGGCTTGCCACGCAAACCGGCGAGGTCGTGGTGCTGGATGACGCGCTGACCGCGCTGGTAACCAGTTGTCTGCGTCCTGCCGCGTCATTGGTGCTGGTGGGCAGGTTACCCGATGGCACGGAAGACGTTCATCTCTTCAACGTCACGCCGGACATCCGGGTGGAGCACAGCTTCACGCACCTCGATAGCCACACTTTTTGCTTTTTCGCCCGCGACGCAACGCTCCAAGCGCGCGTGCATGAGGTGTTGAGGCCGCTAGAGACCGCCGCGCAGCCAGACGCTTTCGCTGGCGTGTGGCCGTGGAGGCTGCTCAACGAGGTCATCGCGCAGGCGCGCGGCGGACGCGAGGACAAAGCCATCAAGGCCCTGAACAAAGCGCGCTGGCCGCAGCCAGAAGCGGAGGCGTTTGCCGCGGCCGTAGCGCGTTGGCCGGTTTATACGGCTGTGTATGCTTGGGACTTGCACAGCACGCCCATCGGCGGTCAGCAAACGGTGATGATTGTGGCAGATCGGCGGCGCTGCTGGCTGCTCAATTCGCAAGATACTGCTACCCAGGATTTGACGGTGCGTGCCGTGGCTGGCTCAACCGCGGTGAAGGCCATTCTCGCGCTGGCACAGAGCCTTGCCACCGTCGCCGAGACTTCCTAAAGGGCCAAAGTATCCCCCCAGTAAAGTATCCGTGATCCTGTAGTTTCGATCGGCTCAGCCAGCGGAGGCACGCGCGGAAGGATGGCTCTGCGCGACACGGGCACGCAGTTGGCCGCAGCCCGCGTCAATGTCTATGCCGCGGCGCACGCGCAGCGTGACCGGAATGCCGCGCTGCTCCAGAATATGCACAAACGCGTCCACATCCTCGCGGCGCGAGGGCTGGAAGGGGGAGCCAGTTACCGGGTTGAGGGGAATTAAGTTGACGTGGCACAGCAGGCCGCGCAGCCGTGTTGCCAGTTCTTCGGCCAACGCCGGGGTATCGTTGATACCGCGCATCATGGCGTATTCAAAGCTGATGCGGCGGTGCGTGGTTGCCGTGTAACGATGGCAGGCCGCGATCAGCTCTGCAAGCGGATAACGGTCATTGATCGGGGTCAGGGTGGCGCGCAGTTCGTCGTTGGGTGCGTGCAGGCTGACGGCCAGGTTGATCTGCAACTCCTCGGCTGCGAAACGGTCAATGGCCGGCACCAGCCCCACCGTACTGACAGTGATCTTGCGTGCGCCCAGGTTCACGCCCGCGGGATCGGTCAGGAGGTGCAGCGCGCGCCAGAGGTTGGTGTAGTTCGCCAGCGGCTCGCCCATGCCCATCACGACCACGTTGGAGACGCGCGGAGCCACCGTGCCGCGCCGTTCTGCGCTGACCGCGCGCCGTGCGGGCTGGTCGGTGGCGCGTAGACGGCGTTCGAAGTAGAGCACCTGCGCCACGATTTCACCTGGGGTCAGGTTGCGCTGCAAGCCCATCTGCGCGGTGGCGCAAAAGGTACAGCCCATTGCGCAGCCTGCCTGGCTGCTGATGCAGACGGTGTTGCGCCGGTCATAGCGCATCAGCACGGTTTCGATCAGTTGTCCATCGTACAGGCGAAAGAGCGTTTTGGTGGTGTTGCCATCGCGGGAAACCGTTTCTGTCACCGGCTCCAGCAGGGCGATCTGCGTTTCCGCGGTCAGCCGCGCGCGCAGCGCCGCGGGCAGGTTGGTCATTTCTGCCGGATCGAGCGCGACATGCTGAAACAGCCATTGATACACCTGATCGGCGCGGTAAGCGGGTTGACCCCAGGCGGCCAGTTGCGCGCGCAGCGCGTCGCGATCCAGATCAAGCAAACGAACAGGGGGATTTGTCATGCAGAAAGTGTAACATGAGCGCGGGACTTCGCCAAACGAACTACAGTGCAATAAAAAAGCGGCGAACGTTTTTACGTTACGCCGCTTTCTGTGATCTGCGTGTGCTTTATTTGCGACCAAACAGGCGCTTCGCTAGCCCTTGCACGTCGTCCATCAAATCTTCCGCTGCGTCCTTGATATCATCGAGAACGCCTTCAGCCTTGTCTCCGACACTGTCAAGTTTCTTGTCTACATCTTTGCCGGCGTCCTTGACTGCATCCTTGGCGTCGTCCACCTTGCTTTCGACATCGTTAGCGACGGCTTTGACGTCGGACTTGACATCTTTACCTGCGTCCTTTGCCGCGTCCTTGACATCATCTACCTTGTCGCCGACTGCGCTTTTGACGTCGTCCACCTTGTTCTCGACATCATAGGCCGCAGCCTTAGTTTCGACCTTAACATCGTGCCCGGCACCCTTCAACGCGTCCTTGGCGTCATCTACCTTGTCACCGACTGCATCCTTGACGTCTCCAACCTTGTCTTCCACCTTGTGGGCTGCGTCGCCAATGGCATCGGCGGCCTTGCTTGCCTGCTTCTTGACATCATCGAAAATGCTCATAAGAAAACCTCCATTTTTACAATTGTACAGACCGTGAAAGCTCCAGAGGGGAGCGAGAAGAATCGAACCTGCTTCAATTGTAGAACACTCTAAAGAAAGAGTCAACCTATCGCTGCACTTTTGCCCCAATCCTTGCCGGTCAAGGCTGAGGTGGTGGCCCGGCATCGGGTGGAATCGGCTGGCCGTCAGGCACTTCACGCAGCTCGTCGCAAAAAATGTAAACGACATCGTTCCAGCGATAGCCGCGCGCTTCAAAAGTGGGAATGTCCTTGATCCAGCGTTTCTTACCATCTTGAAGTAGATAGATGTGCGGGCTGGTGGAGCATTTCAGGATGATCGGCTCAGGGCGGTCGTAAACGATCTGTTGAATGCGCGGGGACAAGTTGGCGACTTCAATCGGGTTGCCACGGAAAAGCCAGGGCAGGCTCAGCAGGGCCACGATGGTCCACACAAAATAGAGCGTAACGCCGGTGGCGAAGGTGCGTTGCAGCGCGGCCAGCCAGTTGGCACGTCCGGCGCGGCGTTGCTGGAGCAGCAAAAGCGCCAGAATGGCAATGTTGACCAGGTTCCAGCCGATGAAGGTCAGGCGGTTGGGTGTTAGACGATCCAGCACAGTGCGGTAAACGATGGCAGCCAGCGCGTACAGGCTGACGAGCAAGGCCAGCACGGCCAGCGCCATCATGCCGCGGCGCAGCCAGGTTTGCATACGCTCGCTCAACACATCTGTGTGCGCAGGCGATGCGCCAACTAACAGCGCCACCACCGCGAACAGCATCACATTGAACGTAATCAGCACGTCGCGGTTGTCGAACGGCTCGCGCCAGTTGAAGGGGATGAACGCCAGGTAAACCAGCAGCACCGTCACTGTTAAGGGTAGGAGCAGGCGCATCAGCAACGCGACCAGCTTGCTCAGGCCCTCTTCAAACGACTGGCGGCTCGGCTCCAGCGCGGGATCGTACACCAACGCGGCCGCGACCAGGGCAATCAGCCCACCACCGCCCGCGATGAACAGGCGTTGCACCACCGGTGGTATCTCTACATTCAATGCGGCGAATAGTGCAATGGTGATGGCGGTGAAAATGCCACCGGCGATTGCCAGCACGCCCGCCACCACCAGCACTTCCAGCGACTTGGCAAGAAATGCCAGACGGTTTTCAGCGTCGCGGGGACGGGCAAGCGCGGTGAAACCGACGGCGGCCCAGCCCAGCAGGCCGAGGTGCAGTACCATCAAGGCTAAATACTGTTCTTGAAATAGCCGCGGCCAGATCTGCGCGTGCAACAGCAGTACATAGCCGGCGCTCAGCGCCAGTATGACCGCGGCCAGCGCCACGCGGCTCCAGCGTTTGTTGCCTACGGCGGTCAGAAACAGGGTGATGAACCAGGCGCTGATTGGTACCGCCAGCAATGCGATCAGGGGAATGAGTGTATGTGAATCGCCGGTGAGCGGGTTAAGGATGCGCAGATTGAAACGCTGATCGTCAGACAGCGCCCACAGCAGCAGGCCGTTCAGGATGCCCAGCGGCAGCGCCCAGTTCCAGGCGATGACGCGCTCTTTAACTTTGGTAGCCGCGTGCAGCAGGCGGTAATGCCAGGCAGCCAGCAATAGGTTGTCGCTGTTTTGAGCATAGCTGCTTGCCACTGCCGCAGTAAATGCCTGCTCATTGCCTTCTTTGCGCGCTTGCTGATAAGCCAGTTCCATCGCTTCGGGGTGATACAGATTTTCGGTGACGATCTGTTGCAAAGACATGGGAAGCCTCATGAAGTGAAGAAGTATCTGTGAAGTAAACGCAGCAGCGGTGGCCAATGTTCCCACTGGGGATACTTCCTGAGCACGCTTTGGTTGAGTGCCTTGATTTGTTCCTTAATCGCGCTGGTGTTGCTGATAGTAATGTAAAATGCTATAATCGTATAATAACGTAAAGGGTGTTCAATTTCAACTTCATGACGGTAGGTCATGACCGGAGGCTGAGAATCTATGCATGTGCTGATCGTTGATGACGATCCGCCTAGCTTGAAAATGACGGCGTTTCTGTTGTCTGAGGAAGGTTATAAGGTAACTACCGCAGATAATGGACTGGACGCGCTGCGTCTGATTGATGAGCAAACGCCCGACTTGGCGATTCTGGATGTGATGATGCCGGGCCTGGATGGTTTGCAGGTCACGCAGCGTATTCGGCGCACTATGAACTTACCGATCATTATCCTTTCGGCCAAGGGCGAAACCACAGATCGCGTGCAGGGCCTCGATGTGGGGGCCGACGATTACCTGGCCAAACCCTTTGAGCCGGCCGAGCTGCTGGCGCGCGTGCGTTCGGTGCTGCGCCGCTCAGATGCCTTTACGTTTACTGAACCACAAGGTACGGTGTTGATTGATGGTCTGGAGATTGACGCTATTACCAATACGGCCCGGTTGCCTGATGGAACCAAAATCGAGTTGACACCGATAGAATTCCGGCTGTTGCACTGCCTGATGCGCAATCCGGGGCGCACGCTCACCCACGATCAGATTATCAGCCATGTTTGGGGCTATGATTATGATGGCTACAACAATCAGATCGCGGTCTATGTGCGCCGTTTGCGAATGAAGATCGAGACGGATCCTGATAATCCGAAATATGTACAGACAGTGCGAGGGCTGGGGTATAAATTTGCCACCATTGTATAATGAAATACCTGCTCAACACCAAGGATATAGCTGTTATTCATACCCTGCAAAGGCGCTTGTTCTCTAATCATCGGCTGGGGTATGTCTGGCTGGGGATAGGGCTGATGATAACATGGCTGCTTGGCAGCAGCCAGCAGGCGCGTCCAGCAGCGGCGCAGGCGATCACACCTGGGGCGAAGACCCGTATCCTGCTGGAAACCCCGACTTGGACCAGCTTCTATCCCACTGGTTGGGTGACTGCCACGCCTGTCATCGCGGGCATAACCGCGCGCAGCGATGCGGGAATTAACCCCGCGGGTGCTGCTTACCGTGTTTCCTTCAACAGCGGGATTTCGTGGACTGCCTGGGGCGCTGATGGCCTGACAGTAACCGCTCTGAGCGCCAGCACTGTACAACTAAAAGTGACGGGACTGGTCTTGCCTGACAGCGCCACACAAAACCGTATCCAGTTCAAGGTCAATACGGTTGCGGGGCCAGAGGAGCAAAGCAGTGTCTACAATATCCAGGTAGATACAACTGCGCCCGGCATCCTCACCGGCATGACAAGCACGCCGAATTCATGGACCAACGTCAACAACTTCCGCGAAAGCTGGACCAATCCATTGGATACATCCGGTATCGTCGGCGCGTATTACAAGCTAAATGAAGAGCCACAATTCCCGACTGATGGCATCTACATCACCACGACTAACACACTCAACAATATTCAGGTTCCCGGCGAGGGTACTCATACCATCCTGGTTTGGCTCAAGGATGCCGCGGGCAACGTAGATCACAACAACTACCGCGTTCACCTGAACGCATTTCGCTACGACGCCACCATGCCTAACGTCGTTGTAACCAACGCCACGCCGCCCGGTAGCACTGGCTGGTATACCAACACCGTGACGTTGGGCTTTACTCCGGCTGATAATGCCAGCGGTATCCAATCTTGGGGCTGGCGGCTGGATGATGGCGCATTGAACACAGCCACCACCACGCAGGTAGCCGCGTCCGGCGTTCACACAATCACCATCACCGCCGCGGACAGGGCGGGTAACACCATGCCGGTGATCAATTACCCGTTACCCATTGATACCGAATTACCATTGTTGGGCTATCGTCTTAGCGATGTGCCTGCGGTCAGCGGCTGGTACACAACACCGTTGACCGTCACCCTCGCCATGACCGATCTCATCTCCGGGCCAGACAAGATCGTTTATCAACTCAACGGTGCATCGCCGTTGGCCGGCACGATGATAGCACTTGCTGCCGACGGATTTCATCGTATCACGGCCTATGGCAAAGACAAAGCGGGCAATCGCTCCGCGGTCAGACAGCTCAATCTGCCAGTAGACAGTCACGCACCCATCACCACCCTGCTTGCCTCGCCCACACAGCCTCAATCTACCAATTACTACACGCGTCCGGTGACCGTACAGCTAGCGGCCAGCGATATCGTTGGCAGCTCTCCGCCCATGCCCGGCTCCGGCGTGCAGGTGACATACCTCAGAGTGAATAACGGCTCGTGGCAAAACGCCACACCGCAGTACTTTCAAACATCTGGCATTTACCGCCTCAACTATTACAGCGTGGACATCGCTGGTAACGTCGAAATCAGCCACACGCGCGTGATCTCGCTTGACCTCGACCTGCCCGCCGTGCCGATTGCGCCAGCAATTGCACCCACTACCTGGTCGCCGCAAAACGCTTTCAGCCTCACCTGGCAAAACCCAACCGACATCAGCGGCATTGCCAGCATTGACGTCTGGATCGGTTCCGACAATGTCAACCCGCGCGCGGCTGTTTCGTATCCCGCCACTGAGCAAATCACCGGTCTGCAAGCGCCCGGCCAGGGCGAATGGCCCGTGTGGGTGGCGCTGCGCGACGGCGCAGGCAATCGCAGCGCCTTCGTGCAGGTCGGGATGCTCCGCTACGACACTGACCCGCCGACGTTACAATCGAATGTTACCGGCACCCAGGGCAAGGCAGGCTGGTACATTGGCCCCGCACAGGTCACCCTATCGCTGACCGACGCGGGCAGTGGGCCGTTGCTGTTGCGCTACCGGCTTAATCAAGGTGCGTGGCAACAGACGACCGGCGCAGCCACCTTTGCCCTCAACAACTCGGCGCGCTATGTGATCGAGTATTACGGTGAAGATCGCGCCGGTTTTGTGGCCGGGCCGCTCACCCTCAACATCAACCTGGATCATGAAGCCCCGTCCGCGCCCGCCAGCCCAACGATTTCGCCCGCGGGCTGGAGTAATGTCAACGACTGGACACTCACCTGGCTCAACCCCTCGGATGTGTCGGGCGCTGACCTGCTGCATTGGAGTTTCACCGCGCCCGCCAATGCGGGTGCGGGCACCACTGCACCCGCACCCGCGCAAACCCTGCGCTTGCAGGCCCCCGCCGAAGGTGCCCATACCCTTTACCTGTGGCTGGAAGACGTCGCAGGCAATAAAAGCCTTGCTTCGCTGGTAACGCTGGCCGACGCTCTGCGTTACGACACCACCGCGCCGACCCTGAACGTACAGCTTTCCCCCACTCAGCCGGCCAGCGGTTGGTTCCGCACGCCGGTGCAAGCCGCGGTCAGCGCCACTGACAGCGTTTCCGGCGTGGCCAGCACCCTTTCGCTGCTGGACGGGCAACCTGTCCCGAACGACAGCAGCTTTTCCATCAGCGGCGACGGCACGCATACCCTCTCCGTGCGTGCAACCGATCGCGCCGGCAACTATCTCGAGCGCACCCACACGGTCAGGATTGACGGACAGGCTCCGACCGTGCAACTGACGCCGCTGCCCCGACAAACCGACGACGCCCAAATTCCGGTGCAGTGGGCTGGTGATGACAAAATAGACGGTTCCGGCATTGTCGGCTATGATGTACAAGTGAAACAGGGGACGAACGGCACATGGCAGCCCTGGTTGACGGGAACCACAGCCACCCTGGGTACGTTTAATGCACAACGCAGTCAGGTGTACAGCTTTCGTATGCGCGCCACCGATCTGGCCGGCAACGTGTCAAGCTGGGCGCTGGCCGGCGGGCACAACACGGTCTTTGTAGACCCCGTCGCCAACGGTACGTTTGGCACAATGAACTTCACTGGCTGGAACACCACCAGCATGCTCGATCTGTCGTTGATTGCCGAGCAAGACCTGATCGCAGGCCAAACAATCCCTGCCGCGCGGCTGGGCAGCACCGCCTGGGCCGCCTGTGCCCTGCCCGGCAATATTCCCACGCTCACATGCGGCGATTCCTGGTCTGG
The DNA here is from genome assembly GCA_049299095.1 of Anaerolineae bacterium. Classification (GTDB taxonomy): domain Bacteria; phylum Chloroflexota; class Anaerolineae; order JAAEKA01; family JAAEKA01; genus JAAEKA01. The sequence goes on from JBAQWV010000126.1 coordinate 18,042, forward strand.
CATCAGCCAGCAGATCACCCTGCCCAGCTTGGCAGATGTTCCCAATCCCAAACTGGAATTCTGGTATCGTCTGCAAAGCTACGACCAGATTACCACCACGGCCAGCATCTGGAACATCCTTTGCCCCGTCACACCTACACCACCCTTCCGCTGGGCCGACACCTTCGATGTGACCATCCAGCCCGCGGGCGCGGCGGAAGCGACCGTTCTGCTGCGCACTGGTGTCAGCCGCGAATTCGCCATACCCGTGGCGTTGGTTGACCTGAAATGGCAGCGCGCTGAGATTGACCTCGCGGCCTATGCCGGTCAGACTGTCATGCTGGAGTTTTCCAATCACAACCGTCTGGACAGCCGCTTCAACACTTGGACCGATATTTACGGGCTACGCATCCGCGGAACCATGAACCAGCTTTTCTTCCCACTCGTTGCCAACACCATTCCCAACGAAGTCGAAGAACCTGTTTACTGTTCGCCGGGTACACCTGCTGCCACCGACACAATGAGCAGCCTGCCTGCACCGTTGCCCCCACCACTCCCTGAGGATGATGTCCGATGACCCTGCCCAACGACAGCACCCAGCCTTCTCCGCGCCGTGCGCCCAATGCGGATGCACTCTACGAACAGGGCATGGCTTATTACCAGCGCCGTGAATGGCAGCAGGCACTGGAGCAGTTCCATCGCCTGAAAACTGTACAGCCCAACTGGCCCGGCCTCGATTCGTTGATTGACGAAGCCAGCTGGCTGCTGCAACTGGAGACAGTTGAGCCGGGAACAGCCACGCCGGTACAGGATGTCCGGCTGGAACCGCGGCGTTCGGGCGGCGCGCTGCGCTGGCTGGTTGGCATCATCGCAGTGATGTTCGCTTTGGGCGCACTTGCCTGGTGGCAGGGCTGGCTGCCCGGCATGAACAGCAATGCCGAGTACGAAGCCCTTTACAACCGCGGCCAGTCCAATCTAGCCGTGGGCGATTACCTGGGGGCCAAAGAGGCGTTTTCGACGTTGGCCCAGCAAGCCCCTGCGCGGTATGCGGGGTTGGCCGAGGAAGGCTTGCAGCGCGCCGCACGTCTGGAGCAGGTTGCCACCGACTACGAACAGGCGCTGACCGCCATTCAAGCCGAAGACTGGGACACCGCCGAAGCCAAACTGCGCGCCGTGCTGGCCGCCGATGCGGTCTACGCCGACGCCAGTACCAAACTTGACGCCGTGTTGCACCAGCGTGAAGTCAGCGCGCTCTTCCGCGCTGGCGTCGCCGCCTATGACGACGGTCGGTCCGCTGAAGCCATCAACCAGTTGGAGAAGCTCACCGAACTAGACGCCACCTATCAACAGGATGCCGTGCGCGAGGTGCTTTTCGTCTCGTACCTGCGCGATGGCCGCGCGCTGCTGGCGACGCCTGATGCCAGCGCCGACACGATCCGACAGGCCATTGCTCGCTTTGGCAGGGCCTTGTCCTTACGTCCGCGCAATGTTGAAGCGAGCGCCGAGCGCGAGCTGGCCAGCCGTTATCTGAACGTGCGCCAGGCACTTGATCAACAGGACACCGCCCAGGCCGAAGCGCGGTTGGCTGAGTTGTTGCAGGAACAGCCTGAATACGCCGACGGTCAGGCCATCGAATTGTATTATCGTCTGCTGGTCGCACGCGCGGACGCGATGCGCGCCGCGGGCGACGAAGCTGCCGCGCTCGGTCTGTATAACCAGGCCGCGCTGCTGCCGGTGCGTGACCCGGCTGTCGCCCGCGCGGCTCTGCAGCAGCTACAACCCACACCCCCCACCGTCACAGCGCAGGCCGCCCCCACGCCTTTTGTTGCGGTGCAAGCCGAAAACCTGAACGTACGCCTCGGCCCCGGCACCGACTACCCCGTGTTGGGCCAGTTGAAAGTCGGGACGCAGTTGGCGCTGGTCGGACGCAACGATGCCAGTGACTGGCTGGTAGTTTGCTGTGTGGATGATAAGCCGGGCTGGGTGGCCGCGCGCTTGGTGCAAACTACGGCTGATCTTGCGGCCCTGCCGGTAGGGTTGGTTCCCACGCGCGTCCCCACAGCCACACCCGCGCCGCTGCCAGCCGCCACCGTCACGCGCGCACCTGCGGCAGCAGCCACTAGCACCCCCACCGTTGAGCCTACAGCCACGCCCGTGCCAACGCCGACACCCGTGCCCGCCGCGCCCCCTGCACCGCCCGCACCGACTGAACCACCACCTACTGCCACGCCGCCGCCGCGTTAAGTATGAATACTCAAGGCACAGCTAACCTGCCTGCCCCGTCAGTGACTTGGTATCGTCAGCGCAGCTTGCCCCTGCTGCTGGGCGTGTTGTTCTTTTTAACTCCTCTACTGGCGCTGCCGCTGGTACTGACCCGACCAACCACCAGCCAGCCGCTGGCCTTGCGCGGCCAGTCCATTTTGCGCATCGAAGCCACAGGCAGCGGTTCCACCGCGCTGCTCTACGTCCAAACCGCCAGCAACCTTTGGCGCAGCCCGGACGACGGCAATTCGTGGCTGCGCGCCGATCAAGGGCTACCCGCGACCAGCCTCGACGTGACGCAGCTTTTGTACTGGACGGTCAGCGCGGCCAATCCTGAGATGGTGTTTGCGGTGGCACAACAGGACGGCGAGCCGCGGCTCTTCTGGAGCGCCGACCGCGGCGATTCCTGGCAGCTTGGCGGACGCTGGACGACTACTGCCCTGCCGTTGTCCTTTGCTCTGGCTTCTTCGGCACAAACCACCGATCATCTTTATCTCGCACAGGGCGCGAGTATCTGGCACAGCGCTGATCGGGGGCGTTCCTGGGACGCGGCCGCGGCGTTGCCCGCGTCTGCGCCAACCAATGCCAGCCTGCTGCTGGCTGTGGATGCATTCGATCCGGCGCGGGTGTATGTTTCTGCGGGTAGCGGGCTGTGGCGCAGTGCAGATGCTGGTGCAAGCTGGCAACCCGCGGGCGATTTGCCCCCGTTGGTTGAAATTGCCAGCCTCGCCGCCGCGCCTGCGCGCAGCGGTGAAGTCTTTGCCGGCGGCCGCAGCGTCATCTTTCACAGCCTGGACGGTGGTTTGCAGTGGACGGCAACCGCTTTGCCCGCTGCCGAGGGGCGAATTCACACTTTGTTACTTGACCCGCGGGTTAGCGAAACGCTGTTTGCCCTGGACGAAGCTGATCATCTCTTTCGCTCCGACGATGCCGGGCAAACCTGGCAGATGCTGGCCACGCGTGAAGATCAGCCTCTAAACGCCCTGGCGCTCAATCCGGTGCGACGCAACCGGCTGTACAGCGCAGGTAATGATGGTATCTGGTTCCAGCCAGTGCAGTTGTTGCTGCCGACCGCCACCCCAACCGCTACTGCCAGCCCAACACCGACGGCTACCGCCACAGCCACGGCGACGGCCACCACCACCCCGACGGCTACCGCCCCCGCGACGCCGACGGTCACGCCCACCGCTACCCCGACGGTTACGCCCCCCGCCACCCCGACGGCCACCAAACCACCCATCGCTACACCACTGCCTACCCGCGCCGTGCCGACCGCCACGCGGACAGCCATGGCTACTGCACCAGCCAGCCCGTCAGCCCTTCCCGTTCCCAGCACTCCGACACCCGCGCCGGGCAGTGGCAACCCTCCACCGCCAAGTGGGCCTACGCCCGTGCCGACTTCACCACCCGCGCCGACCGATCCGCCCGTCGCGCCCACCTTGCCGCCCACACCGCCCCCGCGATGATCGTCAATTTCGCCCGTCTGCGCTCCAACGAAGTGCGTTATGGCCTGCTGATCAAGTGGCTGTTGCTGGCAGCCGGCATCTGGCTGATGATGCAGCCCTCTGACCCGCGTATGCGCTGGGTGGTCGGCATGTACGCGGCGCTGAACCTGCTCGCCACGCTCTATTTCGTCGCGCCGCTCAGTGAAAAAGCGACTTCGACGCTCCCGTACTGGTTGTCGCAGGGGGTTGACGTGTTGTTTGTCAGCGCATTGATAGCCCTGGGTGAAGGGATCGCCAGCCCTCTGTACCTCATTTACCCCGTTCTGGCCTTGCGCACACTGGTTTACGGGCCAGATGCGCGCTGGCTCATCTGGCTGCCCTTCACTTTTGGCCCGGTGTACATCCTCGCGCTGTTCGTAGCCTATGACGGATTGGGCTTTCTGGCTGATCCACTGTTTCTAACGCGCTATGGGCTGCTGTTGGTGCTGATCTTCGGCACAGTAGGAGCCAGTCTGGTGTTAGCAGGCCGGCTGGCCGAAGTAGATCGCTTGCGGCTGGCGCTGGCCGCGCACAGCGAAGACCTGGCTGCCCAGGCCCGCACCCTGCAGCGCACTGCCACCGATCTGGGCGACCGCGTGCTGGAACTGCGCGCCTTGCAGGAAGTCGCGCGCGCCTTGTCGGCTACCCTTTACCTGAACGACACCCTCAAAACCGTTGCCGACCGTCTGAGCCGCCTGGTGGAAACGCCCTACTGTGCCGTGGCCCTGCTGGACGACGCCGGAGAAACCCTCACCACGCTGGTTGCGCCGACCAAAGTTGCGCCGCCGTTGGTAATGCCGCTGGCTGTGGATGAAGTAAGCGGCCTGCATGCTGCGCTGGCCGCCGGGCGCACGCAGGCGTTGCCCCTTGCGGTGCAGACGTGGCCGGTGAGCGGCCTGGAAATGACGCCGATGATGGTACGCGGCCAACCCATTGGCGCGCTGCTCGTCGGGACCACCGACGGCAACCGCCTCACCCCCATTCACCGCAGCTTGACGGAGAGCTTCGCCTATCTCGCGGCCACCGCGGTCGAAAACGCCCGCCTATACAGCGATTCCGCGGACAAACGGCGCGAGCTGGAAGCTGTGCTGGCTGGCATTGGCGACGGCGTGCTGGTCGTGGACACCGAAGGCAAGCTGCTGCTGATCAATCCTGTTGCCACGCGCGCGTTAGGGCTGACCGACCCAGTGCTGGGATTACCGGTGGACAGCGCGCTGGCTGCCGACGAATTAATCACTTTGTTGAGTGAAACGGCTGCTGCCGGGCGCTTTTTGATGCGTGAGCTGCCACTAATGACCGCAGGAACAGCCAGCGACGGCCAGCCGCGCACTTTTCAGGCATTGGCCGCCCCCATTTACCGCACCACCGAGCTGGGCGAGCAGGTGGGCGGGGTGGTGGTGGTTCTGCGCGACATCACCGCGCAGAAGGAGTTGGAACGTATGAAGTCCAACTTCCTGTCAGTGATCTCGCACGAACTAAAAACCCCCCTACATTCGATCAAGGGTTTCGTGGACATTATCCTGATGGGCAAAACCGGCCCGGTCACAGAGTTGCAGCGTGACTTTCTCGGCACGGTGCAGGAGCAGACCGGCCATCTGCAACGTCTGATCGAGGACTTGCTGGAGTTCAGCCGTCTTGAATCGGGGCAGATCAAGCTGCGGCCTGTGCCGCTGTCCCCCAACGAACTGGTTACGCTGGTCGTGGAAAAGCTGGAGCCGCTGGCAGAGCGCAAAAATTTACATCTGACTGCGGTCCTGCCCGCAGCCCTGCCCGATTTCGAAGTAGACCCGATGCGCATGGAGCAGGTGCTGACTAACCTGGTTGAAAACGCGCTCAAGTTCACCCCCGACGGCGGAGCAGTGCAGGTGCGCGGCTGGATGCGCGGGGAAATGATCGAATTGGCCGTGGTGGATACTGGCATCGGCGTGCCAGTGGAGGAGCGGGAGCGCATCTTCGAGCGTTTTTATCAGGTAGATAGCAGCGCACGGCGACGCTACAAGGGCACGGGCCTCGGCTTGACCATCTGCAAGCACATCGTCACCCAACACGGTGGGCGCATCTGGGTCGAAGGGGGTACAGAGGGCGGCAGCGCATTTCATATCACCGTGCCGCTGGTCTTCCCTGAACTGGACGAAAACGATATGGCGCTCAATTTTGGCCGGTTGGCCGCTGAGCCAACCCGAAACTAGGGCTTGTCAGGCGCGGCTGGATGTGCTAAAATAATGAGAGAAGGCGTCGGCGAGGTTTGGCTTGTTTCTCCTAGGGCAAGATACAAGGTTTCGTCCTCACCTCCGTGGCTAGGTGCGTTCACCCCCGCCCGCGCACTGATTGCCTTGGTTTTTTCTGAACGTCGCACCTTCGGTATAACCCAGCAGACTCGACGCAACGCGTCGAGTCTGCGATTCTTGACCGGCTTGAAGTTCGCCGCAGCCCGCCAATTATTTGACAAGCGCCTGCGTGACAGGTATAATCAACAATGTTGTGCGGGGCTGTAGCTCAGCTGGGAGAGCGCTACAATCGCACTGTAGAGGCCAAGGGTTCGACTCCCTTCAGCTCCACCTGGCTGTTTCGGCAGCACTTAACAAACCCTATCCGGGGCTGTAGCTCAGTTGGGAGAGCACCACAATGGCATTGTGGGGGTCAAGGGTTCAAGTCCCTTCAGCTCCACCTGGATCGAAGAGATGGCATTCATAATAGAATGCCATCTCTTTGTTTACGGTTTTGACAAGGCCAGCTTTCTCGCCTATACTCAAGCCTCAAAATGGATATGTAATAACTGTGAACGGGAGTAGTAAGCCAGCACCAAGAGAACGGACGGGTGGTGCAAGTCCGTAAGCGTTAAGTGCACGCATAGGCTGAACTCGCCCGGAAGTTGCCCTCGTCACCGCCTGCGGGCGTGAGCGAGCGCCGTCTGACCTCGTTATCGGTCCCCGAGTGGAAATCAGTAGCCGGTAATCAGTATCTGGTATACAGAATTCGACAAGAATGACTTTGTATACTGTAAACTATACACGGTGTACTGTTTTCAAACAGGGTGGCACCGCGGAGCTTATGCCTTCGTCCCTGCGTGGATGGAGGCGTTTTTATTTTTTCAGGAGAGCCATGATGACTGAAAGGTATACCCCGGCCGCAATTGAACCGAAATGGCAACGTCAATGGGAAGTTGACGGCTTGTACCGCACGGTGGAAGACCCGGACAAGGAAAAATTTTACTTTCTGACCATGTTGCCCTACCCGTCCGGCGACCTGCACATCGGTCATTGGTACGCGATGACGCCGAGCGATGCCGCCGCGCGCTATCGCCGGATGCTCGGCTACAACGTCTTCTTCCCCATCGGGTTCGACGCGTTTGGCCTGCCCGCGGAAAATGCCGCCATCAAGCGCGGCATTCATCCCAGCAAGTGGACGATGGCGAACATTGCTAACATGCGGCGGCAACTGCACAGCATGGGAGCCATGTGGGCCTGGGACCACCAGGCGGTGAGCTGCGATCCGGAATATTACAAGTGGACGCAATGGTTCTTCCTGAAGCTGTACGATATGGGCCTGGCGTACAAAGAATTCGCGCCGGTAGACTGGTGTCCGAACTGCAACACCACGCTGGCGCGCGAGCAGGTGTGGGGCGACGACCGCCACTGCGAACGCTGCGGCACACCGGTGATCAAAAAAGAACTGAACCAGTGGAAGTTCCGCATCACCAACTACGCGCAGGAACTGCTGGACGGTCTGGAGACGATTGACTGGCCGGAGCGCGTCAAGACGATGCAAACCAACTGGATTGGCCGCTCGGAAGGCGCAGAAGTGCGCTTCGCGGTGGCCGATGCCGTGGATGCCGAGGTGACGGTCTTCACCACACGGCCCGACACGCTGTGGGGCGCAACCTTTATGGTGCTGGCCCCCGAACACCCCTTGGTGGCGCAGATCACCAGCGACGCACAGCGCGCGGTGGTGGACGCGTACGTGCAGCAGGCCAGCCGGTTGGATGACATCGCGCGCGGCGCGACTGACAAGGACAAGACCGGCGTTTTCACCGGCGCGTATGCCGTCAATCCGGTGAACGGGGCCGACATTCCGATCTGGATTGCTGATTATGTGCTGATGACCTATGGCTCCGGCGCGATCATGGCTGTGCCTGCGCACGACGAGCGCGACTTCGAGTTTGCGCTGCGCTTTGGCCTGCCGATTGTGCCGGTGATCGCCCGCCCTGATGGCCGCGCCAAGAGTGCGGTTTGGCGAGGATCCGTGACCGACGACTTCGAACCGGCCGTACGGGCTGCCGGGCTGCCAATCGAGACGTTTACGGTCGAGGCGCGCGGCGAATTTTATGGTATCAACCTGACCGGCGACGCGCAGATTGCGGCCTATCGCGCCATCCTGCAGGCGCATCTGAAGCCGGGCCACTGGGCTGACATCGTGGGCAGCGGCTGGCAGGTGGTGTTTGAACAGGACGCGATGACGCTGGATTCGGTGGCGGCGGATCAGGCTATTCTGGCCCGCTGCCAGGCTGGTTATGCCTATATGCAACGTTTCCACAGCACAATGGCGATGTGGCATGATGTGGCGTGGTATCGCGATGTGTTGTTCCATCACGACTACGGCACGATGATCAACTCTGGCGAGTTTACCGGCACGCCGGGCGACCGCGCCAAGTCTACGGTGATTGCCTGGCTGGAAGCGCAGGGCCTGGGTCAAGGTGCGGTGAATTACCGCCTGCGCGACTGGCTGATCAGCCGCCAGCGTTACTGGGGCACGCCGATCCCGATGATTAACTGCCCAGTGGATGGCACGGTGCCGGTTCCTTACGGCAATCTGCCCGTGCTGCTGCCGGACGATGCGGAATTCTTGCCAACCGGCGAAAGTCCGCTGAAGTTCAATGAAGGCTTCCTGAATGTTACCTGCCCGGTCTGCGGCGGCCCGGCTGAACGTGAAACTGATACGATGGACACGTTCATGTGTTCCTCGTGGTATCATTACGCCTATGTCACGCCCAACTACATGGCAGGCCAGCACCTGACCGCGGACGATGTGCCGTGGAACGACAAGCAGGGTGACTATTGGTTGCCAGTGGATCAGTATACCGGCGGCATCGAACACGCTACGATGCACCTGATCTATACGCGCTTCTTCACCAAGGCGATGCGCGATATGGGGCTGGTGTCGTTCGACGAGCCGATGAAGCGTCTGTTCAACCAGGGAATGATTCTGGGCGAGGACAACGAAAAGATGTCCAAGAGCCGCGGCAACGTGGTGGCTCCCGATGATCTGGTAGCGCGCTATGGTGCCGACACCATCCGCGCCTATCTGATGTTTATCGGCCCGTGGGAATTGGGCGGGCCGTGGAACAGCAAGGGCATTGAAGGCGTAGCGCGCTTTATGCAGGATGTGTGGAACCTGGTCGTGGACGAGGGCCGAATGGACACGTCGTCTTACGATGAAAAGGCCACGCGCGATCTGCGCCGTGCCACGCATCAGACCATCCGCGATGTTACCAGCGACATCGAGGCTTTTAAGTTCAACACGGTGGTGGCGAAGCTGATGGCGCTGCGCAACACCCTGAAAGCCGCGCGCGGCAGCGCGGTGTATGGCAGCGACGCGTGGAATGAAGCGGTGGACAGCTTGCTGCTGATGCTGGCTCCGATTGCGCCGCACATCAGCGAAGAATTGTGGCAGCGGCGACATCCGGGCGCCAGCGTGCATGTGCAGCACTGGCCCGCATGGGACGCAGATCTGGCTAAGGAAGACGCGGTGACGTTAGTGGTGCAGGTGAACGGCAAGGTGCGCGGTAAGATTGAAGCCCCCGCGGGTGTGGATGAAGCTACGGCGCGCGAGCTGGCCCTGGCCGATGTCAACGTTCAGCGTCACATTGAAGGCAAGACCGTGCGCAAGGTGATCTTTGCGGGCGGTACGCTGGTGAATATTGTCGTTGGGTAGACAAGTAGACAGGTAGACAAGTAGACAGGTAGACAGGTAGACAGGTAGACAGGTAGACAAGTAGACAGGAAAGCACTCTTTGCATACCTGTCTACTTGTCTCCTTCTGACTGGTTTCATCTTATGCAACGACCTCCCATGAAGCTGGGCCGCGAGGAATTCGACGTGGACCCGGCGCAGCAGCAGGAAGCCAGCGACCGCTACGACGAAGGCCGCGGGCTGATCGGTGGCGATCCGAATCGCCGTCCCGCGCACATTCGTTGGCGACCGATCCCGGAAGAACAGCCTTATTTCCGCCTTGTGGACATCAGCGCGGCCAAGCGTGCGCGGCTGGATGCGTTTGTGCAGGCTGCGCCCGCCACGCCGCTGGAGATTGAGATTGGGTTTGGTTACGGGGAGTTTATGTTGGGGCGCGCAGCCACACAACGGGAACGTCATCTGCTGGGCTTCGAGGTTAAACGCGACCTGTGCCGGATTGTGGCTAAGGCGCAGGCGCGGGCCGGGCTGGACAATCTATGGATCAGCGACGACGACGCGCGCTGGGCGCTACCACAATTAGGCATAGCGGGTCGCGTGGACGTGATCCATGTGCTGTACCCGGATCCGTGGTGGAAACGGCGACACCAGGTGAAGCGGCTGTTTAGCCAGCCGTTTCTGGCACTTGTCCACACGTTGCTGGCCGCCGAGGGCGTGCTGCATGTGCGCACCGATGTGGAAGGCTACGCGGCGTACATCGAGGAGACTGTCGCGGAGTATGGCGGCTTCAGCCCGAACGACCTGAGGCTGGCCGCGCCCTTCAACGCAGATCCACCTACGCGCCGCGAGGCATATTGCCGGGAAATTGACCGCCCGTTTTGGGTGATGGGGTTCAGGAAGAGCCAATAAGCAGCGAGCCGGGGGGCGAAAAATTGATTATGAGCTGCTTCTTGCTGTCACGCATGGGTACAGCGCGCGGAAACGGTGATACTGCATAGCGTACAAAGCTTCATGCGCGGCGTTAGGCTCGGTCGTCGCCACGGGTGCAGGTACAATCTGCCGCGCGTCTGCGGGGTCGCGGTACACGCCGGCGCCGATGCCCGCCAGCATGGCCGCACCTACGCCCGCCTGCTCGCGGCCTGCGGGCAGGAGCAGCGGGCAGCCCAGCACATCCGCTACGATCTGTCGCCACACCGATCCCGCCAGCCCATTGCCTACCGCCAGCAGTTGTGCAGGGCGTGCGTGCAGCTCACCCATTACCTCCCAAATGCTGCGCAGCGCCAGCGCCACCCCTTCCATCACCGCTCGCGCCAGATGGCCGGGGCCGTGATGCAGTGTCAGGCCGACAAAACTGCCGCGCGCGTGTGGGTCCATCAGCGGCGACCGCTCACCCGCCAGATAGGGCAAAAACAGCAATCCGTCCGCGCCGGGTGGGGTCGCTGCGGCCTGTGCGGCCAGACGATCATACGCATCTGGCGCTGCGGTCAGGCCGAGCAGGTCGCGCAGCCAGCGCAGCGCCAGCCCCGCGGTCAGCATCGCCCCGAGTAAATACCAGCGTTGCGGCAACGCGTGACAGAACGTGTGCAGTCGCAGCCGGGGGTCGCCGCGCGGCTCGGCCAGCGGCAGAAAAAGCTGCCCCCCGCTGCCGATGGTCACTGAACCGGAACCGGGATCGAACAGGCCGTTGCCGACGGCCTGCGCCACCTGATCTGCGCATCCTGCCACCACCGGCGTGCCCGCGGGCAGGCTCAGCGCGGCCGCGGCTTCCGCTCGCAGCATCCCCGCCAGGCTGGTTGGCTCCAGCACCTGCGGCAACAGTGTATTCGGCACTCCCACCGCGGCCATGATCTCCGCCGACCAGCGCCGCTGACGAATGTCGAAGAGCGCGGTGGCCGAGGCGTCGGTCGCTTCGGCGGCAAGTTCACCGGTCAGGCGCAGGCGTAGTGCGTCCTTGGGCAGCACGGCCGCACGCGCAGCAGCCAGCCGCGCCGGATCGTGCTGTTGCAACCAAAGCAAGGTCGGCCCCATGAAGCCCGCGGCTGGGGCTGTGCCCGCGAGTTCGGCCAACCGTTGAGTGCCTGCCCGCGCGGCAAACTGCGCGACGACCGCGCGGCTGCGTTGATCGGCCCAGATGATTGCTGGACCAAGTGGCTGCAAGGCCGCGTCCAGCAGCACTGTGCCGTGCATCTGGCCGGACAAGCCAATTGCAGCCAGCGGGCCGGTGCCTGCCGCGGTCACTGCCTGCTGCACAGCCTGCTGCGTCGCACTCCACCAGGCATCGGGGTCTTGCTCGGCCCAGCCAGGCCGCGGGCTGTGCAACGGGTATTCCTGGTTGCCGACACCCAAAAGCTGGCCTGCTGCGTCCATGATAACCACTTTGACGCTGGAAGTGCCAAGATCAATCGCAAGAAGTCGGGGCATGGGCGGGGAAAGTGAATTTCGTCAACAAGCACGAACAGATCGCAAAACCGTATTGCGTAGTACGTAATGACTGCCAGCAACACAGATGCGAGGTCAACTAACTACATAGTTGCAATACGCATTACCCTTCGATTTCAATCACGCGCCAGGGATAAACGTTGATCACCCGCGTTGCGCCGCACTGCGTCTCGACGATCTCGTCGTTTCGGTAGACGTGTTTGTGTCCGTGCAATAAATAGCGCGGCTGGAAGCTGCGCATCAGCCATAAAAACGCTTCAAAGCCGAGATGAGCGCGGTCGGGGCCGTCGTGAATGCCCGCAGGTGGACTGTGGGTGACGAGCAGGTCGAGCGAACGATGATGCAGCGCAGTTTGTACCATCAATAGCGGGGCTAGCCGCAATGCCTTCACCCACATCTGGCGTTGTGTGTATTGAAAGCGCGGGTTGCCGTTGTAGCGAATACAACCATCCAGCCCAGCCAGCAGCATCCCCTGCTCACGCACCACACGGCCATCCACATCTGCCGGGTTGCGCGGCGGCGCATCCAGCATCCCCGGTTCGATAAATTCCTGCCCGGCCGCGTGGTTGCCATGCACCATAAAACAAGGCGCATCGAGCGTACTGCGTATGAAATCGGTGTAATAGTCGGGCAAGTCGCCACAATTAATTATCAAATCAATCGCGCCGACCGTTTGACGGATCGTGGGGCTGTATAACGCGGGGACAACTTTGTCGCTGATAGCCAGAATACGCATGATGCTTGCTCACCGGTGAGTGAGCAGAGTATAACATGGTTAGTGTCTACTGCGGAATTCGGAAGTGGCAAGTTGCCGCGGCAATACTTACCGTGGTCTGCTTTGCGCAGCGAGTCATTCCGCCTTTGCTGCGTCCTGCAAGGGGAGCGCGTAGGTCTGGCCCCAGTCGCCCATTGCTCCCAACACCGGGCGCAGGGTGTCACCGAGCGGCGTGATGCTGTATTCAACTTTCGGCGGCACGACCGGATACACCTTGCGGCTTATCAGTCCGTCGCGTTCCAGCGCGCGCAACTCCGAGGTGAGCATCTTCTTGGTGATGCTGGGAATCGCACGTTGCAGGTCACCAAACCGGTTCACATTGTTACTGATCGCCCACAAAATGATGATCTTCCACTTACCACCGATCAATTGCATGGTGGCGGTCACGGGACAGCGGTAAGGTGTGGTAATTGGGTCGAGGGAGGGGTTATTCATAGCTGATATTCAATAGTTACTTTTTTGTACCTACTTGATTTTCCGTAGATTAAGTACTACTAAACACTATGCTTGTTTTGAGCAAAATCCTACCTGTTCAAGGAATAAAACGATGAAGCAGAATAAAGAAATCGCGCTGGATGTCTCGCGCGCCATTATGAATGGCGAATGGGACCAGGTTGAAGCGCTCTTATCGGATGATTTTCAGTATATTGGCGACGGTAACCCAGCCATCAACAAGCAGCAGTACATTGGCTTTATGCGTGGCGTGCTCTGCACGGGCATGACAGACATGGACATGCAGTTTCTGCGCGTGGTCGAGGAAGGCAACATGGTGGCGGTTGATTACACCAACGCCATGACCCATTCCGGTTCGTTCTACGGCGTGCCGGCAACTGGAAAGCGCGTGCTGGCAACCGGACAATTCATGCGCGAAGTCAAGAACGGTAAGGTCACTGCCGAATGGCAGACCACCAATGCTTTGGGCTTGATGCAGCAATTAGGCGTTATCCCCAGCTAAGTGCCCGCGGGCTGACCCTGCACCACAACAAAAAGGAGCAGAGAGAACAACATCTCTCTGCTCCTTTTTTGTTTTGCCAGCCTTCGGCCTGCACTCTATGCGATTCTTACACAGCGCGCGGCACGCCAGCCCCTTACTGCGCCGCGTCCCAATCATGCCAGAACGCTTCAGCCAGATACGCTTGCGCCGCGTTCGACTGCACCTGCAACGCCAGTTCGCGGTTGATCTTGGCCGAAGCCTCGCTGCCGTTCAGGCTACCCACATGCACCCAGCCCTCGCCGTCCGCCTGTACCAGCACCATCTTGTTATGCAGCCCCAGCCCGGCCGGGTTTGCCAGGCGCGCGGCCAAGTCCAGCCCCTCCGCCTGCGCCAGCAGCGTCAGATAATCCACTGTTTGCCGGTTGGGTACAACATCGAAAAAGCTGTCAAGCAGGATGCGCACCGTTGCGCCGCGGCGCGCTGCTTCGATGTAGGCCCATAGCCGCGGGTTCGGCGCAGTCAGCGGCGTATCGTTGGCTCCGCCCCACGCCATACGCTCGTACAGTTGCTCCACCAGCACTGTGTCCCCCGCGCCCGCCTGTGCCACCATGCCGAGCAGTCCTCCTTCCTCCGGTGGCAGCAGGCTGGTTTCCGGCGCATGGAGCAGCTCCGCGGCGAAATCGCCTGTCACGCGCAGCGGTTGCGCGTGGACGAGGGTATACCCGCTGCCGCCGCTGCTGGTAATCGGCTCAAAGCCCGCGGGCGGCATGCCGTATTTGGGGTCGGTCGCGTTGAAGCGAAACAAATCAAAGTGATGCGCAGGGTCGAGATCGGCATTGAAGAGCGTGCGGGCCTGCGCCAGCAGCGTCAAGTCGTCGGTGATCAGAGCGGTGCCGCGGCGGCCCAGCGTGCCGTCGCTTTTATCATCGTTGGGCATCGAATCGGGGCTAAAATTCTCGCTGCTCACCACTAACAGCCGGTCGTCCACCAGGATGTATTTGGCGTGATGATAACTGTAACGGTCGTCAGTCGCGTTGCGGTCACTGGTCATGTACCACACCTGACCACCCGCGGCCTCGATGCGCTGTGTTACATAGCGTTGCTGGTCGCTGATCCCGCCGACCGGCCCGCCTTCCAGCAGCACCCGCACTGTGATGCCGCTGGCCGCGCGCTGCGCCAGCAGATCGGCCAGGGCCGCGTGTTCCAGCGTGTAGCTGGCAAGATCAATGCTGTGCTGCGCGCGGTTGAGCGTGGCACTGACCGCGTCCCACAGATTGTCAGGCGCGAGCGCCACCGTCAGCACGCCGCTGGCGGTGATTGCCGCGGGTTGGACGAGTTGCTCCAAATCCCAGCCGGGATACTGCACGCGCTGGCCGTGTAGCAAGTCCGCGGGATCCTGCGCCCAGTCCGCTGCGCGGTCGCTGTCGGGCCACGGTTGGCCGCTGGCGCGGTCGAACTTGCGGTATAAAATTTGTCCCTCCGCGGCAAAGCTGTTGTTGGGTGTCCAGGGCCACAAGGCCGGGCCTTGCCAGCCGGGCTGCGCCGCGTTGCCCGCTTCGTACACCAGCATATCCACCCGCTCGCTCTGGCGATTGAACAGCACGGCTTGGCCGCCGGTGTTGGCAAAGCGCAAGGCCGCGCCGCTGAGGTTGGGCACTGTGGGATCGCTGTCCGTGGCGTATTCGCAGCCGGGCGCGTAGCCAAACGCGCGCGTAAAGGCGTGCGCGTCTCCGGCGCACCACAGCCCCGCGCCCGCGGGCAGGATCAACGCGGGAAAGGTTACGGTGCGTTGACCGTCGCCCACCGCGTAGCCAGCCAGATCGAACGGCAGCGCGCCAACATTCCACACGCGAAACGCCTCATCCGGCTCGCCACTGGTTTCTGTATCGTAGTAGAGCGCGGCCAGGCGGATGCGTGGCTGATCGAGCGGCACAAGGGGAAAGTAGACCGCCCGTGTCGGTGTGGGTTCTGCCGCGGGCGCCGATACACTGTGCGCGGCCAACCAACCCAAGCCAATGACCCCCAACCAAACCCAAAAACGTAGTACTAACATCCTGTCCTCCTTTTCCCCAGTCGAACCCGCCCGTTATGCCGATTTGATAGCAGAAGTATAGCATACGCTTCAACGTAGCACAATCAGCCCGCACAGCTTGCCCGTGACGCCAGTCTGTGCTATCATTCACCCATGCCTCCGTAGCTCAGAGGACAGAGCAGGGGTTTCCTAAACCCTTGGTCGCAGGTTCGAGTCCTGCCGGGGGCGCTGTTCTTGCTGAGCAGGCAAACAGCGTTTTTGCTCGCTGATCAGCTCAATCGCACTGGCCGATTGACCGGCAATCGCCGCTCATCGGCCTTTTTGTGGGCCTGACTTTCGGCCCAAATCCTATGTAAGGAGCTTTGCCGTATCGTGATTGCAACGAAACAGGCTACGCTGATTGCGCCCTATGGCGGCGCATTGGTAGATTTAGTCACATCACAGGGCGGGCGCGAGGCGCTGAAAGCTTACGCCAGCCAACTGCCTTCGATCCAGGTTTCCGACCGCGTCGTATGCGATCTGGAAATGCTGGCTGTTGGCGCATTTTCGCCGCTGGACCGTTTCATGGGCCAGGCCGATTATCAGCGCGTGCTGGATGAAATGCGTCTGAAGAATGGCGCACTCTTCCCCATTCCCGTGACGCTGCCGGTGAACGCCGGCCCGGACATTAAACTCGACCAGGATATTGCCCTGCGCAATGACAAAAACGAGCTGCTGGCGGTCATGACCATTGAGGAAATCTACCCGTGGGACTTGAACGAGACCGCGCTCAAGGTGTTCGGCTCCACCGATCTGCGGCATCCACTGGTGGCAGAGATGCACCGCTGGGGAAAATTGAACATCGCAGGCCGGCTGCAAGTGCTGAACCTGCCCAAGCACTATGACTTTGCCGATCTGCGCCTGACCCCCGCGCAAACGCGCGCGCGCCTGGCCCAGTTTGGTCACTCGAACGTCGTCGCATTCCAGACTCGCAATCCGCTGCACCGCGTGCATGAGGAACTGACCAAGCGCGCCGCGCAGGAAGTGGATGGCACGCTGCTGCTGCATCCAGTGGTCGGCCTGACCAAGCCCGGCGACGTGGATCACTTTACGCGCGTGCGCACCTACCGCGCGCTCGCCAGTAGCTATTACGATCCTGACCGCATCCTGCTGGCGTTGCTGCCGCTGGCCATGCGCATGGCTGGCCCGCGCGAAGCCGTCTGGCATGCCGTGATTCGTCGCAACTACGGCGCGAATCACCTGATCGTGGGTCGCGATCATGCTGGCCCCGGCAAAGACTCCACCGGTAAGCCCTTCTACGGCCCCTACGACGCGCAGGAACTGGTGGCGCAACACGCCGAAGAACTTGGCGTGGGCATGGTTCCCTTCCGCCAGCTCGTCTACCTCCCCGACGAAGACCGCTACGAAGAAGAATCGCGCATCGCCAGCAGCGTCCGCACCGCGGACATCTCCGGCACACAGGTGCGCGAGGACTACCTGAATAGCGGCAAAAAGCTGCCAGAGTGGTTCACCCGCCCCGAGGTGGCTGACATCCTGGCCGAAACCTATCCACCCCGCCATAAGCAAGGCGTTTGTATCTGGTTCACCGGACTGAGCGGTTCCGGCAAGTCCACCACCGCCGAAGTGCTTACGCAATTGCTGCTGGAGCATGGTCGCCAGATCACGGTGCTGGATGGCGATGTGGTGCGCACACACCTGTCGAAGGGCCTCGGCTTCAGCGCCGAAGACCGCGACACCAACATCCGCCGCATCGGCTATGTGGCAGGCGAGATCGTGCGCCACGGCGGCACGGTGGTATGCGCGGCGGTCAGTCCGTACAAAGCCACGCGCAACGATGTGCGCGCGCTGGTCGGCAGTGACCATTTCGTGGAAGTGTTTGTAGACACGCCGATTGAAGTGTGCGAACAGCGCGACGTGAAGGGTATGTATGCCAAGGCGCGACGCGGTGAAATCAAGGGCTTCACCGGCATTGACGATCCCTACGAAGCGCCCGATCACCCTGAAATCGTGCTGGACACCGTCGCCAACACACCGGAAGAAAACGCCCACATCCTTGTCAACTACCTGATGGACAAGGGCCTCATTCGGGCCTAACAGAGGTGGACAAGTAAAAGTAGGCAGGTATACAAGTACACAAGGGGGTGTTCCTTGTATACCTGCCACTGGTCTACTTGCCTACTGAATTTATCTGCTACCCATGACCAAAGTACTCATCACCGGCGGCGCGGGCTTCATCGGCTCCCATCTGGCAGAGCTGCTGCTGGCGCGCGGCTATCACGTCACGGTTATTGATAATCTGGCGACGGGCAGCCTCGCTAACATTCAGCACCTGATGGCACACGAACGGTTCCGCTTTGTGATCGAAACCATCAACAACGATATGGTGCTGGATCGGCTGGTCAGCGAATGCGATCTGATCATTCACCTGGCCGCGGCGGTGGGGGTACAACTGATCATTCAAAACCCTGTCCACACCATCGAGACCAATGTGATGGGCACGGAAGTAGTGCTGAAGGCTGCGCTACGCTATCGCGTGCGTGTGCTGCTGGCTTCGACCTCCGAAGTATACGGCAAGAGCGAGCATGTGCCTTACAGCGAGGATGACGACGTGGTGCTGGGGCCGACTTCGCGCAATCGCTGGGCCTACGCAGCATCTAAAATGGTAGATGAATTCCTGACGCTGGCGTATTACCGCGAGCATGGCCTGCCGGTCAGCATCTTTCGCCTGTTTAACACCGTTGGCCCGCGGCAAACCGGCCAGTACGGCATGGTGGTGCCGCGCTTCGTGCAGCAGGCGCTGGCCGGTCAACCTTTGACGGTGTATAGCAATGGCGCGCAAACCCGCTGTTTCTGCAACGTACAAGATGCGGTACGTGCGATTGCCAGTCTGGCGGAAACAGACGCGGCGATTGGTGAGGTGTTCAATGTCGGTTCTACCGAGGAAGTGAGCATTCTGGAGCTGGCGCAGCGCACGCTGACGCAGGTACATGGTCGCGCGGACGCCTGGCGCGAGTACATTACCTTCGTACCTTATGCCCAAGCTTATGCCGCTGGCTTTGAGGACATGCTGCGCCGCGTGCCAGACATCAACAAAATCCAGCGCGCCATCGGCTGGCACCCCACCATCCCCCTCGACGAAACGTTGCGACAGGTGATCGCCTTCTATCGTACGTAACGACGGCAAAATGCAGCCGACCGCCCTCGATTGGCCTGTTTTACCTTGTTCGCCTCCTGTTGGCGCATCCGTTTCCCCGTTTTCAATCAACCTGCCATGACAACATCCCCCATTATTACCGTTTTTGGCGGCGCGCGCGTCGCCGTGGATAGTCCTTTATACGCCGAGTGTGTCGAACTGGGCCGCTTGCTGGGCGAAGCAGGTTATGCTGTGGCAACCGGCGGCTACGCGGGCACGATGGAAGCGGTGCTGCGCGGTGCGTGGGCCGTGGAAGCGCCGACGATTGGCTACACCTGCGCCACCTTCGATCACCATCCGCCCAATGTTTGGATGCAGGAGGAGCGCAAGACGGCGCGACTGTCCGCGCGCATTCAGCGTCTGGCCGACGAAAGTGCGGGCTTTGTGGTGGTAGATGGCGGGCTGGGCACGCTCACCGAGCTGGCGTTGGTGTGGAATATGATGCTGGCGGGCGAGCTGCCGGTGAAGCCGATGGTAGTATTGGGGGCGCACTGGCCGCGCGTGCTGGAGGTGATCTACGCGGAAACGCAAACCGGCTCCAGCGCGCTGGCGCTGGTCACGCGGGTGTCCACACCCGCCGACGTGCTGGCCGTGCTGCGCGGCGCGCTGGCTGATAATCGGTAAAGCGAATTCGAAGAAGTGGTGACCGGGGCTGAATTATCGGCTGATATTCCGTTAGAGTGCCCAAACAACAGCAAGAATTGGTAATTATTGGAGGCAACCATGCGCTTATCGCGCGCTTTTTTCCAGACCCTGCGGGATGCTCCCGGCGACGCTGAACTGACGAGCCATCAGCTGCTGCTGCGCGCGGGCTTTATCCAGCCACTCGGCGCGGGTATTTATTCCTATCTACCGCTGGCACGACGCAGCATGGACAAGATCGAGGGGATTATCCGCGCGGAGATGAACGCGATTGGCGGGCAGGAAGTGACGATGCCGGTGGCGCATCCCGCGGACTTGTGGCAGCAAACGGGGCGTTGGCATACGGCGTACCCGGAGTTGGTGCATTGGAAAGATCGTGCGGGCCGCGAGATGACCCTGGCAATGACTCACGAGGAAGTTGTGGCCGACCTGGCACGCCGCGAGATCAGCTCTTACCGCCAGTTGCCGCAGATGATCTATCACTTGCAAACCAAGTTTCGCGATGAGCCGCGGCCGCGCGGGGGCTTGATCCGCGTGCGCGAGTTTACAATGAAGGATTCGTACTCGCTGGACGTGGATGAGGCTGGGCTAGACCGGCAATATCGCGCGCACTGGCAGGCTTACTTTAATATCTTCCGCCGTTGTGGGCTGGATGTACACGCGGTGCGTGCGGATGTGGGGATGATGGGTGGCAGCTTGTCGCATGAGTACATGGCGCTCACCGATGCAGGCGAGGACACGTTGCTGTTGTGTGCAGCGTGTGGCTACGCGGCCAACCGGCAGGTGGCGCGCGTGCGCAAGCCGCAGCCCGCGGCCGAAGCCCTCTTGCCGGTGACAAAGGTGGCGACGCCGGATTGCAAAAGCATTGCAGAGCTGGCCGCGTTCCTGAACGTTCCTACCAGCCGCACAGCCAAGGCGGTTTTTCTGCGCGATACGGGCAGTGGACGCATTATTTTCGCGGTGGTGCGCGGAGATATGGATGTGAACGAGACCAAGCTGGCGAATGTGGTCGGCGCGAGCGGCTTGCAACCTGCCAGCGAGGAGGAAATTCACGCAATCGGCGCGCAACCGGGCTACGGTTCGCCGGTTGGTGTGCATGACTGCGTGGTGGTAGTGGACGATCTGGCTGCGGCGTCACCGAATCTGGTGGCGGGGGCCAACGAAGCGGGCTATCACCTGCTTAACGTAACCTGTGGGCGCGATTATACGCCTGATATTGTGGCTGACATTGTGGCGGCGCGCGCGGGTGATGCCTGCGAGGCGTGCGGCGCGGCTTTGCAGATGGCGCGCGGGATCGAGGTGGGCAATATTTTCAAGCTGGGCACGCGCTATGCGGAGGCGCTGGGCGCGCTGTACACGGATGCGGAGGGCAACAAACGACCTATCGTGATGGGTTCGTATGGTATCGGCGTGGGTCGGCTGCTGGCGACGGTGGCGGAGTTGTCGCACGATGCGGCGGGCCTGATCTGGCCGGTTAGCATCGCACCGTTCCAGGTGCATCTGGTGGTGTTGCCAAAGAAAGCACCGGACGCGGCGCGCGTGGCGGATGCGCTGTACGCGGAACTGATCGCGGCGGGCATCGAGGTGCTGTATGATGACCGCGAAGATCCCAGCGCGGGGGTGAAGTTCAACGATGCGGACCTGATCGGCCTGCCACTGCGCGTGACGGTGGGCGCGAAGGCGTTGCAGGAAGGTGGTGTGGAGTTGAAGCGCCGCAGCGCGACGGAAAAGCAGTTGGTGGCGTTGGATGCGTTGTTGCCGACGGTGCAGATCGAACTGGCTGAGCTGCGCGCAGAGCTGGCTGCGCGGGTGCAGACAGTGCCATTTATGGGCTAGGTCGCGTTGAGTTGAACGGCAAGGCTGATGGGTGCGCAGGCAAAAAGCCGAAGGCGGCGGCTACATTGCCGGGAGGGGTCGAGACGACGATGACTTTGCAGGCAGAGGTGCACGTTGGTTTGGAGTAACCGTCCATTCTGGCTGTGATTTGCATGGGGGCGCGGGGCTGCGTACAATGGCGGCAGACGAGAACCATTATGTTACCCGTGTTGCGATCTCCTTTCCCATCCCCTTTTTGCCCCCCGGCTGTGTGAGGCGCGTGCGCTACTGCCAGGGGGGCCATTGATTGTTGCCACGAGCCAGCGCCGTGTGACTTATCGTGCGTTGGCAATCTGACCCGGTAACGAAGTTCGTTGTTCGGGAATAACCATTTTATCACCCCTCCTCAAGGAGTTTCATAATCTATGGCAAGTAAAATTACCCCGCGCCGCGAGGATTATTCCCGCTGGTATCTGGACGTGATTCGGGAAGCGCAACTGGCGGAAAACGCACCGGTGCGCGGTTGTATGGTGATCAAACCGTATGGCTACAGCCTGTGGGAAGCGGTGCAGTCCGGGCTGGATCGCCGCTTCAAGGAAACGGGCCACGTCAACGCCTATTTTCCACTGCTTATCCCCAAGAGTTTCCTGGAAAAGGAAAAGGAACATGTGGAAGGCTTTGCGCCAGAGCTGGCTGTGGTGACGATTGGTGGCGGTGAGGAGTTGACGGAGCCGCTGGTGGTGCGCCCGACCAGCGAGACGATTATTGGCTATATGTATGCACAGTGGGTACAAAGCTATCGCGATCTGCCGATTTTGATCAACCAGTGGGCCAATGTGGTGCGCTGGGAGATGCGCACGCGGCCTTTCTTGCGAACACTGGAATTTTTGTGGCAAGAGGGGCACACCGCGCACGCGACTTCCGAGGAAGCTGTAGCTGAAACCATTCAGATGTTGAATGTGTATGCTGACTTTGCTATCAACGACGCAGCGATTCCTGTGATCAAGGGCGTGAAGAGCGAGCGCGAAAAGTTTGCCGGCGCGGTGAATAGCTATACGATTGAGGCGATGATGGGGAATGGCTGGGCGCTGCAAAGCGGTACGAGCCATTTTCTGGGCCAGAATTTTGCCAAAGCCTTCGATATCAAGTTCCTCGACCAGAATAACGAGATGCAATATGCCTGGACGACAAGCTGGGGCCTGAGTACGCGCATGGTGGGGGCGGTGATTATGACCCACGGCGATGATCAGGGCTTGCGTCTGCCGCCGGTGATGGCACCGATCCAGGCCGTGATTGTGCCGATCTATAAGAAGGAAGAGGAGCGTGCGGCGGTGATGGAGTTCGCACGCGGGATTGAGGCACAATTGCGGGCGGCGGGCGTTCGCGTGCATTTCGATGGCCGCGAGGAGCTGACGCCGGGCTTCAAATTTAACGATTGGGAGATGCGTGGCGTGCCGGTGCGCATCGAGATCGGGCCGAAGGATGTGAGCCAGAACGCCGTGGTGCTGGTGCGGCGCGATAGCTCGCGCGAGCTTGAGGCTGCGGGCGGCCCGAAGGCCAAGCAGTTCGGTGTGCCGGCGGATGGCGCGGCCGCGGCGGTGCTGGCTCTGCTGGCTGAAGTTCAAGCTAATTTGCTGGCGCAGGCAACTGCGTTCCGCGAGGCGAACACGCGCGGCGGCATTCGGTCTTACGATGAGTTCAAGCAGGTGCTGGAGAATGAAGGCGGCTTCCTGCGTGTTCATTGGGCAGGTAGCAACGAAGATGAGGATCGTATCAAGGCGGAAACGAAGGCGACGATCCGCTGTCTGCCTTTTGACAAGCCGGAAGGCGAAGGTGTTTGTTTTTACACAGGGCAGCGCACGGAGCGCGTGGCGATCTTTGCGCGGGCCTATTAACAGCAGGATTTATCCGGGGACTCCTCACTGCGTTCGGAGTGATATGTTCCCTTTACTGGAGTTCTGTATAACTTCTGATAAGGTCAACTTAGTGCCTTTGTGTCTTGGTGGTGTCATCAATTCTGGCAACTGCGTAACTTCTATACGTAATTCATAAGTTTGCTTTGAAGATAAGGTGAAAAGACAGGGTAGCGTGGGCAAGCTCACACTATCCTGTCTTTTGTATTCAGGAGTTGCGCATTTAACAGACGCAGTCATTCTTGAGCGATAAAGGGGGAGAAACCCGGCCCCTTTATCCTCAGAAGTGACGATTTTTCGCTGTTTTTCCTCGAAATGATTATGAACTATGTAAGCGCCGATCTTGTAAGTATTATCTTGGTGGGCGTTTGTAATTAAATCGTAATAATAAAAACAGTTGTTATTCTTGTCTAAATGTGTTAAATTGAATTCCAGGTATCTGCTCTTAATTTTTAATTCATTTAGAAAGGATTTTTTAACAATTAGAGGGAAAAGATAAGCGTATTACCATATATTTTGTAATTCTATCGTAAAATCATCAGTGTAATATGGAGGATGGCTCGATGATAAATAGCGAAATTAAATAAGCTCCTTCGTGAAAAAGTCAAGTACTAAAGTTGATTTTGATCCAGCAGCGCCAGATAAAGATCTCAGTAAAAAATGGTGCAAGTGACCCTTTGAGTATACAGTAAAAAGACGCTTGTTGCTTGGGGATCTCTATCAGGCGATGTGATCTGTTTGATAAGGATCAATTTATACTGGGGTATGGGTAATTATGTTCTTGCCTCATTAGTATTCCGGGCGGAACAATTCGAGACTCTTCGCTCAGGGTGACATAACAGTAATATTTCTGGGTTGATGGTTATGCGCATTGCGTGCAACCATTAAAAAACCAGCGCGGGCTAATGTCTGAGGAGATTGCCGCTGTGACTTCGTTTTTCTGACAATGCGAGGCCGTAAGCTGAAGCAATCCTGCTTCTCTGACGATGGCCAAAAGCACCCAGAGCGGCTATTTTTAAGTCAGAGACCGTTATCCTACCCGGAGGCTGTATTGACAAAGGGAGCAACTTCTGACTGTCCGCGTGACACAGGGTGACCGGGAGAGCGTTTCGCCCAACCCATGCCACTCGGATCAACCGGTCAAGTTTCTGAGTAAGGGTTAAGATGGCGAGAAACTTTTTGTTTCTGAGAGGATGTTTCTAGGTATTGTGTGTATTCACATGAAAATAGAGCGGCCTGCGACTGAGTTGAAAGCGCAGGAATCAACTATTTTCAAATCAGTCTACAAGGAGTATAGTTTTATGAAATCACAGTTTTTATCGCGGGGATACCGGACTGTTTTTCGGACAGTAATGGTTTTTTTTGTGATTTTGATCATGCTAACCAGTACAGTCGGCGCAGCATTAGCTATGTCTGCAACTGCGCCGAATTCGCCTGATAACGATCCTTCATTCCGAATGGGAGATAGTCCGAACCAGGCTATGGCAACTGTGCCGGCGAGCGTGTGTGTACCTGTCAATCTGGTAACTAATGGGGCATTTGATAACGGCGCGTCTAATAGTACTCCAGACAATTGGACAACGACTATTGGCTATTGGGGCTTGAACACAACCTATCATCGCGTAGAGAACGAGTACGATTTAGCTAATAACGCCACACTTGCTCAGAGTGTCAGCGGGCTAACCGCTGGGGCTGCGGCGAATGGTGGTTTTGTCAAACTGACGATGGATCTGGGTTCTCGGGAAGGTGACAGCTATGCTGGGGCGTCTACCAAGCTGGACATCTACTTGGGTGGCGTTAAATATGCCACGGTGACGAACAGCACAGCAACGACGCAGAATGTGAGCATTCAGACATTAGCTGGGGCGTCGGTGGATCCCGCCAACCCGTTCACTGTTTTCACATCCGACCAGAATACTGCCGGCGACTATGAACCGGAGCCGGGTGGGTTCACGCTGCTGATCCCGTACAGCGGGCCAGATACAGCCTTGCTGGAGTACAAGATGACCGTGCTCAGTAATGCTCCTGGGCATTCAGCAGGAGACGACTTCTATCTTGACAATATCAATTTGGCTGGTTTGCAATGTGGGCCGGCTTGTCAAGTCAAGGATACCATAACCAACGGGAACTTTAGCAGTACCGTTCCTATCAATGCGCCGGTAGGCTGGACAGCGAGTCCTATCCCATCCGTCTGGCCGGTGGTTGCGCTCAGTGGCAACAATGTTGCTGTCTCTTCCACGAACAATGCCACTCTGTCGCAAACAGTGAGCGGCTTGACTGCTATTGCAGCTTCGAATAGCGGCAAGGTGTCGTTGACCATGGATGTGGGAGTGGGGACTGGTCTCAGTGGGCCGACCGATATGGAAATTTGGTTGGGTGGCACGAAGTATGCCACTGTGAAATACGCGGCTGATAATAGTGTGACTATTGTCACCTCAGCGGGTGCGACAGTCAACGCGAGCAATCCCTTTACGCCGTTTACAGCAGGTGGTAGCTTCCCGTTTGAGGCGGGTGGTTTCACGCTGGATATGCCGTATACAGGGCCGGATTCGGCGACCTTGATGTTCAAGCTGACCGCCAGTGGAATTTTCCTTGCGCAGTTTGGTGTTGACAATGTGCACCTGGGCGGCAAGGCTTGCTTTGCTGTCTCCGGTAATGTATTTAATGATACGACCAACAACAACGATGTAGACGGCACAGGAACGAACGCGGGTGGGCTGTATGCCAATCTGGTGGACAGCAACGGAGTTGTAGTTGGCATAGCGCCGGTGAACCCGGACGGGACGTATGCGTTTGGTGGTGTAGATCAGGGTACGTATACCGTGCAGATCAACACCACGCCGGGTACGGTGGGTTCACCACCGCCGGTCCAGCAGTTGCCGGCTGGATGGGTCAACACGGGCGATGAGATCGGCACGACGCAGGGCAGCACAGCTGACGGTGTCAGTGAGCCGTTTACCATAACTGCGGCTCCGGTGTCGGATATCAACTTTGGTATCAATTCAGCGCCAGTGAACACGACAGAAGCGGTGAACGACATCAACCAGACGCCGCAGGGTGAGCCTGTGAGCGGGAACGTGTTGACGAACGACAGCGATCGGGAAGGCGACACGCAGACGGTGACAGGCGTGCTGGCAG
>JBAQWV010000127.1:0-20477 GCA_049299095.1 Anaerolineae bacterium
TTGACAGATCGTCGTTCTGGTAGTACGCTTGCCATGCGAGGCGGTCTCCTTTCGGGTTTTTGTTTGCACCTATACCTTACTCGGATTCCGCCTCGCTCACAATTTCAACCGAATTCCATACACTACCGTAATACCAAACGCATTGACACGTCGCGTCATATCGCGTATACTGCGGCTATCTGATCGCTTACCTTTTTCTAACTCTCATCTTACTTTCTCCCGTCCTACAGGAGCGCAACGATGCGTCCCATCTACATCCTCGGTGCAGGTCAAACCCCCGTCAGCAAAGAAACCGATCAACCGATTCGCCAGCTTGCCGCGGACGCAGTGCGCGCGGCCCTGGCGGATGCACAAATCGAACACGCCGACGCGCTGTTTCTTGGCAACATGCTGTCCGGCATGTTGAGCCAACAACAGCACCTCGGCGCGTTGGTGGCCGACGCCGCAGGCCTGCGCGGCATCGAGGCGGCCACGGCAGAAGCCGCTTGCTCTTCCGGTGCGGCTGCCGCGCGCTGGGGTGTGATGGCAGTTGCCAGCGGCTTGCACGATGTCGTGGTGGTGGCGGGCGTGGAGAAGATGACCCACACCGACCGCTATGCCACCACGCGCGCGCTCGCGACTGCCAGCGACTGGGACACCGAAGGCGCACGCGGCCATAATTTCGTCAGCCTCAACGCCCAGTTGATGCAGGCGTATCTGGAACGTTACCGCGTCAATCGCTCGTTGTTTGCCCCCTTTGCCATTCAGGCCCATGCCAATGCGCTTACCAACCCCCATGCCCTGTTTCACAAGGCGATTACGGCGATGGACTACGAACAAAGCAAGGTGATCCACGACCCGGTGCGCTTGTATGACGCGTCGCCGATCTGCAACGGCGCGGCGGCACTGGTGCTGGCTGCGGGTGATGTTGGGGAAAAGCTCGCGGCACGGCGGCCTGCTGTGCGCATTCTTGCATCAGCCAGCGCCACTGACAGCGTGGGCATTGCCGACCGCCGCGATCCGCTGGTGCTGGACGGGGTGATGTTTTCCAGCCGCCGCGCGTATGCGCAGGCTGACCTCGGCCCGACTGACATTGATATTTTCGAGCTGCACGATGCGTATACGATTATGTCGGTGCTGGCGCTGGAAGCTGCCGGCTTTGCGCGGCCTGGAAGCGGGCTGTGGCTGGGGGTGGACGGGGAGATCGGCCCGACGGGG
Organism: Anaerolineae bacterium; assembly: GCA_049299095.1. GTDB lineage: Bacteria > Chloroflexota > Anaerolineae > JAAEKA01 > JAAEKA01 > JAAEKA01. The sequence goes on from JBAQWV010000127.1 coordinate 1,198, forward strand.
CGGGTACCGATTGCGACTTTCGGCGGCCTCAAGGCGCGCGGACATCCGGTCGGTGCGACCGGGGTTTATCAATTGGTGGAGCTATACCGGCAACTTACCGGCGAAGCAGGCCCGAACCAGATTGCCAACGCGCGCATTGGCATGGCACAGAACATCGGTGGTACCGGCGCAACTGTGCTGACGCATATCCTGCGCCGCGAGGAATAAACCAGTACTTGCCTAAAGGGCCGCAGGTCGTTTATAGCAAGCCCGCAGCCGCGGCCTTGCGCAGCACCTGCTCGGCCATGCGCACGACGGGGCCATCCACCATGCGTCCATCCAGCGCGAAAGCACCGACGCCGCGCGCCTGCGCGTCGGCATGAGCCGCAACAATACGTTGTGCACGGGCGATTTCGTCGGAGGACGGGGCGAAAATACGCTGTGCGACTTCGACTTGGCGCGGGTGGATCACCATCTTGCCATCGTAGGCCAGTTCGCGGCCGGTGCGACATTCCTCAGCAAAGCCCGCCAGATCGTTCAGATCGAAATAAACCATGTCAATCGCGGCAAGGCGGAAAGCTTTGGCCGTGGTGACCACCGCACTGCGCGCGTAAAAGATTTCCCAGCCCGCGCGCGTGCGCAGCGCGCCCATGTCGCCCGCGAGGTCTTCTGCGCCGAACAGCAGCGCATCCACCCGTTCGGACGCGGCCGCGATTTCGCGCACATTGACCACGCCCAGCGCGGTTTCGATGATTGGCAGCAGCTTGATCTGCCCGGCCGGCCAGCCGCGCGCCCGCTCTTCCTGCGCAAGAAATTCTGCCACCGCGTCCACCTGCTCGGGGAACTCGGCCTTGGGCAGCACATAGCCCGCGGGACGCCCCACGATGGTGCTGCGCAGGTCGTCCTCGGCCAGCTCGCTGCCCATCGGGTTCATGCGCACCAGCCGCTCGCTGCGGCCAAAGTCGAGCGTTTGCAGTGCCTGGACGATCACGCGGCGCGCCTCGGCCTTCTGGTTGAAGGCCACGCCATCTTCCAGGTCCATCACGATGCTGTCCACCTGCAAGCTAATGGCTTTTTCGATCTTGGGTAAGGAATCGCCGGGCATAAACAGCAGCGCACGGCGCAGTGGGGATGGTTGCTTCACGCGTAACTCCAGTGGGGGGTGTGGGGGCGGCTTGGAAAGGCTCAATCGCCGCGGCGGGCCTGCTTCATTGCACGCACGCTTCTACTTGACAGAAGCATGCGTCGATTTTATACTTTGTTTGTTAGATATCATAAGCTGGATAAATGGATGATTCTTTGATAATTTAACACTTTTGCACTTCTCTACCACCAGTTCTAGCATTTATTTCACTACAAGGGTGTTAATTTGCTTTTTTGCCTTCGTGGTAAAAATCCTCGGCCACGTGATGTTCTTATTTCTAAATACAACGATAGTCATTGTTTACTAAAATAATTAAGACGGAGGATGTATGTCAGACGGGAACTCTGAACAAATTGCTGCTTTGGAAGAGAAAATCGCTGACCTTACCAACCAACTCGAACAAGCAAGGTTGGTAGTTAAGCAGTGGTCAGAGATATCAGCAGATTTATCTAGAAAGGCAGCAGAGGCACGGGCAAAAAACCAGGGGCTTGGACGCGGACTTGGAGGAATGCTCTTAGGCTCAAAGTTCCGCTCTACTATGCGATCAGCAGCAGCGAGTTCCAATGCTGCTATTTCGAAAGAAGTGGCGCAGAAACGGATGGAGATTGCTGGAGGAAAAAGTCGAGCTCAAGAACTTGTTCGCCAACTTCAAACAGAGCTAACAACGACTAAAGAGCAATATCGCTCACTAAAAGCTATTGAGAAATCGCAACGACTGACAAAGTCAAGAACTTCTAAAAAATCTTATGAATCGATTGATCTCTTGCAAAAGTTAAAAGAAGCTTGGGATTTAGGAATTCTGACGGAAGAAGAGTATGAAGAGAAACGCAAGAAAATAGTTTCTGATATTTAAAAGACGAATATATTGTTTTACAACGGACATCATCTCTAGCGCTACCAGACGAATTCAGGCGAAGGGGCTAGAGGGTAATGTTCACATGCTAGATGCGAAATTCTGTTCCTTTACTCTTTATTCAGCGCGCATCAACGCGGTGCGCTCGAACTCGATCACCACATCGCCGTGCTGGTTGCGGCCTGTATGCTTGAAGCGCACCAGGCCCTGCCCCGGCCTTGACTTGGACGGGCGCTTGTCGAGTACTGTTGTTTCCATGTAGAGCGTGTCGCCGTGGAACATGGGCCGCGGGTGTTTAACCGCGTCGTAGCCGAGATTGGCGATCAGCGTGCCCTCGGTGAGGTCGGCCACGGTCAAGCCAACGGCCAGCCCCAGCGTAAAGATGCCATTGACGATGCGCTGGCCGAACTCCGTGCGCGCGGCGTAGTCCTCGTTGAGGTGCAACGGCTGGGGGTTCATGGTCAGCGCGGAAAACAGCACGTTGTCCATCTCGGTGAGGGTGCGTCCCAGGGTGTGGCGGATCACCTGGCCGACGGCGAGTTGATCGTAGGTTTTACCGGGCATAGCAGGCTCTTTCGTGGCGGGTGGATCGAAACCGATGTCAGATCAGTATTGTAGCATGGGTTGTTGCCCCGTTGAAATGCTACAAGGTTAACCCGACGCGTGCGACTGGTTATTTAGGTTGCCTTGAAAGAACTGTTTGAGGGGCGGAGCCATGTTTTGCGGAATATCCTCGCCCCAGGCGCTGCCAGTGATGAAGCGGCCAGTAGGCTGGCCGGCGCGATTAATCTCAGCAATCAGCGGAATGGCGGCGATGTGAAAGCCGGCCTGCTCCAGGCTGGCCTGCCACATATCGTAATTCACTTGGATGATCGTTGTGTTCGCCAAAGCATCCTGCATCAGCAGATTGTCCAAGCTGGCGCGCAAGGACCGACAGGGCGCACACCAGTCTGCATAGACGTAGACGTAGGGCGGACGCTGCGCGGCGAAGGCTTGGTGCGCACGGGTACGCAGGACATCCACCAACTCGCCATCGGGCGGTAGCACCTCTATCAGGGTGAATGATCGCTCCGCCGGCGCGGGGGTGGCAAGTGGTGTAACGATGCGCTTGGACAGCCATGGCACCGGCCAACAGCCTGTGAGCAGCAACACAACCGCGCCCAGCAAGAGAACTTTTTGCCAAAACTTCATACTTGTTTTCATAAGCACACCCTCCATCTCGTTCTTATAATCTTTTAGTGTACCGTAATCAACGGTAAATACAAGCGCACACTTGCCATACCCTCGCGCAACACCGCGGCCAATGCTGTATCCAATTCCACATCATGCCACAGGCCAAAGCTCAAGTCGCCCATATCGCGATAAGTCCACAGCGCCCAATGCACACCTGCTGCATTCATGATGCTGATTTTATCACGCATTAGCGCAACGCGCGAGGCGTCCGGTGCGCGGTCCATCGCGCCAAATTCGCCGACGTACAAGGGCACATCGTTGGCTGTTGCCCAATCCAGATGCGTTTGTACATCGGCCAGCAACTGTGCACGGTCGTATGGGGTGTAGATGCCATTCAGGTAATCCAGCCCAATGCTGATGTCGCCCCGGTTCTGGGGCGCACGGACCCATCCTCGCACGCGTACAGTGTCGCCTGGTTGTACGCGCAACAACGGCGCAGTATAAATCCAGGTACTCTGACCCCAAATGGCGAATCCGTCGCCGTCGCCCGTGATCGTCAGGCTGGTCGCGCCGCTGTGGGCTACGTCATGGCTCCATGCGCCTGTGAAGCCGCTGTCGCTCCAGAAATACCAGTTGGCTGGCTGGCTGGCGTCGTTCACAGAGGCTGTTTCCGTGCTTGGGTTCATTACGGTTTGCGCCACGCCGTTATGCCACACTTGAAAGTCGTCGAACCAGACCGTACCTACATCACCCCCTGCCGCAGGCTTAATAGTGGCAAACTCGACGCCTTCAGGCACATGCAGCAGGCCGCTGTCTAGAAGGACCCAACTGCTCGACTGTCCGTTGTAGCTGGTTACATCCGCGGCATAGTTGGCCCACACCATGCCCTCCAGCGCCGGGCCGGGATAGCTGTAATCGGTGGGGATTGGCGCATCCCCTACCCACTCCGCACCCCCATGGGTCACGACAAAAGGGGTATAGTCGTGGTAGGAATAGACTACATTGGGATCGTGCACCAATTGCAAGGCCGCGCCTTCGTTCATCGGCAGCTCAACGAACAGGATATGGTGGGCGTCCACTGCGCGTATAGTATCTACCGCACGCTGCGCCAGCTCCCACCATTGTGCAGGATCAGGTGGAGCAGGTTCATTGTATAGATCATAGCCCGCTACGCTGGTATTGTTCGCGTAACGTATAGCGATAGACGCCCACAGATCCAGATATTGCTGCTGCACGGCGGGGGGTCTGTCCAGATGGTGTCGTTCAGCAGGTCTTCGGCAGGCGGCACAATATGCAAGTCCAGCACTACATAGATGCCGGCCTGTTGGCACCAGGCAAGATAGGTGTCAATCAGGTCGAAGCCCAGCGTGGTTTCAAAATAGCGCCAATGTAGCGCCAGACGTATGGTGTTGACGCCTAGATCAGCCAGATATTGAATGTCCTGCTGATCGGCGTATTCCCAGGGTGCGTCGGGATTCCAGGCATAAGCATAATAATAGGTGTCCATGTTGACCCCGCGCAAATGTACAGGCTGATTTTGGCCATTCAGCACCGCTTGCCCTTGTACATGCAAAAAGCCTGCGGGCGAGGCAGGAGGCGCGAACCCGGCTGTGGGTGCAAGGGTCAGCAGCCAGGCTAGCAGTAAACCAACGCGACGCAAGATGCAGATCATGGCAACTCCAGTGCTAGTCGTTGGCCGTGATACACCGTGACAGATGAACCTACGGCCAGCAGCGCAGACGAGGGTGTCCGCAATACATCAGCGAAGACCGGGCCGTACAGCGTGGCCGCGTCGCAGACAATTTCCCACGCAGCCACAGGCTGCACAAGCCATGATGGATGCGCCACGCGGTATTCGACGGTGCTGCCGTTGCGCCGCCGCGCGTAGCCCCAATAATGTTCAACGATAAAGGCGGGCAGGCTGTCGGGCGTGGGCAGTGTCGCGTCCCCGCCCGCAGTGAGCTGCAAATAGTTTTCGTGGCCGCGCCAGCGCCAACTGTAGCGCACCGTCGCTGGGTCCGTTGCCGCGTGCATCGGCAAAGCAACATAGTTTTCGCCGTAGAGCAGCCGCGCCGTCCAGGCGATGGCCGGGCGCGGTACCAGCTCCTTAACGAAGACCACGCCGCGCCGCCAGCCTTCCGCGGCCTGACGGCGCACATAGAAGCGCAGGTTGACTTCGGGGAAATTGCGATGACCGGGGATCGGCACGCCCCACAACCGCGTGTCGAGAAACCAGAAACCCACGAGGCTGACGAAAGTGCGCCCGTTCCAGGTGTCCAGCTCAACGCCCGCGGGCAGCCAGGGGTGCAGCAGAGCCGGATCCACGTCGAAGTTGAGCATGGCGAGTTGTTGCCAGCGGGCAGTCAGGAAGGCATTCGGTGACGCAGGCATGGTCAGGTGATGTCGTCGGCGTGCTGTGAGGCTGCGCCATCTTGTTCATACGATAGGTCTTCAAGTTGACGAATGCGTTCAATCTGTTGCCTGTTCCACTCATCGTTGCTGAACGGGGTACTGAACCAGGCGGCCAGGATTTCGCGGGCGATAGGCACGGAGGTGGCGCGCAGGCTGAGCGCCAGCACGTTGGCATGGTTCCAGGTGCGCGCACCGCGCGCGGTTTCCGCGTCGTGGCAGAGCGCGGCGCGCACGCCAGACACTTTATTGGCAGCCAAGCTAGCGCCTGTGCCGGTCCAGCACAGTACCACGGCTTCGTCGGCGCGGCCATCAGCCACGCGCTGCGCGGCTTGCGCAGTGACCAGCGGCCAATCGTGCGCGGCAGCAGCCGCTTCCCCCGCGCGCGGGCCGAAATACAGCGCCTCGTGGCCGCGCTGTTCGATCTCTTTAATTACCGCATCCACTAGCGGTGTATGGTCGTCACTCGAAACCGCAATACGCATTGTGTTGCCTCCAAAACCTGTTTATCCTGATTTGTTCTGGAAGCATACACCAATTTCGTGTTTCTGGCTACTGCTTAACGCCCCGCTACCCTGCGCTTTCCTCCACAAGGCGCCGAAACGCGGCCAGATAGCTGGCGTCACCGCTGCGTTGGCGCTGCACCCAGTAGTCCGCACCCCAGAAGAGATAGGCGAAGAGACGCCCCGCACCCAGTGCGCCCGGCCTCAGCCACTGATTGTAGTTGGCGATGAGATGCTCCGGCAGGCAACTCGCCATTGCCGCGGCCCGCGGATCGGGGGGCGTGGTCACGGCTTCCCACGGCTCGGCCTGCCCCTCGCTCACCAGAAGCCGCTGGCCGCGGGCCTGCGCGGTCTCAGCCAGCCGTCGCCGCCGCGCCGCCTGCCAGGGTGTGCCGCTGCCATCCAGATAGATGCTGGCCGGCCCCAGGCTGAACAGCGCGTGGCGCGGGTAATAGTCCACCCCCACCCAGTCGCCCTGACGCTGCGCGCCAGCCAGCGAATCGCCCTGATCGCGCGTGCGCCACCCTTGCGTGGCCGCGGCCAGCGCAGAGTTACCCAAAAAGCCGTTGAGCAGGATCGGGCGGGTGGGATCGGCCGCGCGTACCGCGGCCATTTCGCGCGCCACGAAGTCCTCAGCCAACCGCCAGGAATGTTCCATGCCCAGCGGATCCAGCGCCTCATGCTCCACCTGCCAGGCGATCACAGCAGCATGGCCGCGATAGCGTTCCACCACGCGGGTGACGAAGCGGCAGGCGGCCTCCAGCAGCCGCGGCTGATCGTTCGCGTGTACCCGCGTGCCCTCGCGAAACGCGCCCGCCTGATAAAACTCAGGCACGAAAAATTCGGGATAGCCAAAGGTCTTGACCGCGCCCACAGCCAGGATGATCTGTTTACCGGCCTGCTCGGCCAGCGCCACCAGCCGATCCAGCTCGTCCGCGACAAACGCGTCGGGCGATGGCTCCATCAACCGCCAGTATGCGCCCAGGCGCACCACCTGGAAGGGAAAGGCCAGCAGCTCGGCGGCGGTGCGCAGCGGCTCCAGCCCGAAGGCTGCCATCTGCCGCGGGCGCAGACTGAGACCCAGCAGGGTATCCCCGCGGCGGGCCACGGGCAGGGTTTGCCAGGCATCGGTGAGGGGTTGCGCACTGCGACGCACGCGCAGATCAAGCGCCAGCGGCGCGGCCAACCCGGCCAGTGCCGCGGTGGCACGCAGCAAGGCGTTCATGATCGGCCTGCTTTGGGTGAACGGCCCGTATGACCCAGCGCAGCCACCGCGCGCAGCACGGGCAGTACCAACCATTGCGGCAGAGAAGGGGTTGCCACTTCGCGGCGGAACTCCACCACCACAGCGGCCAACGCAGGCAATTGCCGGATCCAGGTGAGCAGCGAGCGCGCGTCGCCGATCTGTACCGCGGCTGTGGCCTCAAACATCTCTTCCATGCGCAGCGCCGGGCGCGCGGTGACGCGCGCCACCACTTCCTGGCGACCGCGGTTGCCGAACCAGTGTGCTGCGCCGCGCGGCACGATGACGGTGTCACCGGGCCGCGCAGTGAGTTTTTTGCGCCCCAGCCGGAATTGCATCTCCCCTTGCAGGATGGTGAAGGTTTCCTCCAGGTGGGGATGGACGTGGCGGCTGGGAACCTGCTTGCCCGGCGGCAAAAACAGGTCGAAAATCAGCCGTTCGCCGTTGGTTTCAGCGCCACTGGTGCGCACGATGATCTTCTCGCCGCTGATCGGATTGTGGATGACGTGCGGCTCGTCCCCGTTATGATTGAAAGAAGCCAGGTGATCCATAGCTCGAACAGAAACGCTCCTGTTGCTTTAGTTTACAACGACCACTTTGCCGCGCGGCTTGTTGTGAGCAAAATAGTCTAAAGCCGCTTTGGCATCGCTCAAGGTAAAAGTTTTGTCAATGCGCGGCTGATAGCCGATCTGCACCGCGGTTTGTGCCAGCTTTTCCAGCGTGGCCCCATCTTGATAGGTGGCAACGCCAGCCAGCTTGACCCCGGCTTTGGCCGCGGCCTGTGTGAATTTGCGGAACATCAGCGGCATCAGCAGCTTCATGATGCCGGGCAGTTTCATGCCCTGCCGCAGCATATCGTCTGTGCCCGTCATCACCGCCAGCGAGGCGATGGCGCCGCCCGGTTTGAGCAAAGGCAACGACTGGAGGAACATCTCGCCACCCATGCTGTCCAACACCACGTCATAGGAGGCTTTGGGCAGGCTGGCAAGGGGTTGGGTTTTGTAGTCGTACACCTGATCAACGCCCAGCGATTTCAGATAAGCGGTGTCAGCTCCGTTGGCGGTGGTATCTACCTGCGCGCCTGCGTGCCGGGCCAACACAATGGCTGCCGAACCGACTGCACCGCCGCCCGTATGCACCAGCACCCGCTTGCCCGCGGCCACGCCGCCCCGCGCAAGGGCCAGGTTGGCGCACAGCAGACCCAGCGAGCCAGCCGCGGCCTGCTCAAAGCTCCAGCCGGTCGGCTTGCGGGCGCAGGCCGCGGCTTCCACTGCAATGTACTCGGCCACGGTGCCTGTCCACGCCAAACCGGTGTAGAACATGACCTCATCGCCTTTTTTCAGCCCTTTCACGGCGCTGCCCACCTGCTCCACGACACCGGCACCATCCACACCCACGACAAACGGGGCTTTGTTGGGCGACATCATCTTCATGCCGCCGGAAATGATGTTCAAATCGGCAGGGTTGAATGCAGCCGCGCGCAGGCGCACCAGCACCTGCTGGCTGTTAGGGACCGGTTGGGCCACGTCCTGCATCTCGACCTGCTCGAAGCCGGTTTTGGTATGTTTCTTGACGATAAGTGCTTTCATGGATTGCTACCTTTCAAAAAAGAGGGATACATTGGGTCTGCGTTTCTGATCTCATTCTGGAACGTTTGGTTCAGAATTGGGCTAAAAAAACACGCGCTCAGGCAAACGAAGCCATCACCCCAACACCTTGAGCGTGGCGGTGACGATGTGCAACAGCCGTTCGCGGTCAGGGTGGGCTTTGGCGGTGAGGCGCAGCCCGACTACCGTGTTGACGAGCATCTGCGCGGTTTGGCGGCTTTCAGCCTCCGAAAGGCCCAGGGTGGCGTCGTTGCGCAGCAAGGCAAAGAACAGCTCCTCGGCCTGGCCCAGATTGGCCTGCACCCGCACGGCCACAGCACGATCCTGCGGCAAACGTTCGGCGATGGAGTTGACCAGCGGGCAGCCGCCCAGCCGCGCCGTAGCCAGCGCCTCCTCCATCTGCTGCTGGAGGAGGGCGGCAATTGCATCCCGTGCGCCCAACGTCTGGGGCAATTGACCGCCACCCATCTGCTCGATGTAGCGATCAAGCGCTGCGAGATAGAGCGCATGCTTGCTGCCGAAGGTGGCATACAGGCTGCCGCGGCCAATGCCGAGGTGTTTCACCAGGTCGTCAATGGACGTGGCCTCGTAGCCCTGCTGCCGAAATAGCGCCAGCGCCTTGTCTATGGCTGCATCAGGATCGAATTCTTTGGATCGGGCCATGGCGGAAGTATAGTCTAATTGGAACGATTGGTCAAGTATTCAGCGGCCTGATAGCGTTGCAATGCCATTTAATTCGATAGGACTTACGCAGTTGACAATTAGGTTGTCAACTGGACGCCGTATCCCGCCGGAGACGGTAGTGGTAAAGGAAGCAACGTCTGACCATCCGTAGTCCCGTTGACGGAGCGTCGCCTGGTAGCCTGGCGGCTTCAGCGCCAGGTGTGTCGCCGGTGGTTGAAACCCACCGGCTGATGCGGCATGAAGCCCGCTCAAGCGGGCTGGCGGATTGTCATTGCGAGACGCCGCACCCCGCCGGAGACGGTAGTGGTAAAGGAAGCAACGTCTGATCTCCGTAGCCCCGTTGGCCGGGCGTCGCCTGGTAGCCTGGCGGCTTCGGCGCCAGGTGTGTCGCCGGTGGTTGAAACCCACCGGCTGATGTGACATGAAGCTCGCTTAAGCGGGCTGGCGGATTGTCATTGCGAGTTTCTGAAGACTCCTCACTTCCTTCCAAATGGCAAGGTTTCTTCCTGATAGGTGGTGTCGTCACTCCTGGCATCTGCGTAGCTCCTAATCTGGAAAACTTCATTTTGAAATAAAGCAGGAATGTCGTAAAATATTTTTTCCTCTCGCCACGCTGGTAGTGAAGCATTCTTTTGACAGGAGTGATTGTCTTGCGCCCAGACTCATTCAATGGTCAAGTATATAAAACACGCTTGGTTTCCGTAGATTGGTTGCGCGGGCTGGCAATCGTTACGGTGGTATTTTTCCATGCCATGCTCTTTAATGCTGATCCCGCGGCTAGTAGTGCCAATGAAAGCGCCCCTGGCCTGATGAACCTTATTCTGTACTTCATTACCTGGGCTGGCTTTTTCGGCATGATCTCTGGTGTGGGCAACACGCTTTCCCTCTACGGCTCTTTGAAAAGCGGCAAGCTCAGCCGCAGCGCCATGTTGCGCAGTGCGCTTTTCAAAGGGAGTATCGTGCTGCTGATCAACTACCTTTACTTGGGTATCTTTACGCCGGGATCTTTGGTGCCTGGGGCTGAATCTATTGGTGTTCTGACCGGTTTCATCCGCACGGGGCGCATCATTCCCTCTTCGCTCGACCGGATGTTGTTTGCTACTGCCCTCACGATGGTGGGGACTGGGCTTATCATTACCGGGCTTACCCTTTTTGTACTTAACGGCCGCCAACGTTCACAAAACAAATGGCGCGCTATCTGGATTATGACCATCCTGGCGACGTTTTTTGTGTGGACATACCCGTGGGTTCAGCCTGCATTGCGTCCGCTCATGGCTGCGCCGGTGCAATGGACCCACTTGCCCATCGCCGTACCAATCTCCTGGTTGGTAGGCCCGATGGACCCCATCTTTCCTTATGCAGGTTTCGTTCTCTATGGCGCGGCGTTGGCTGTGATGGTGGTAGATAACTTCAAGCGGTCGTCAATCTTGCTCTATGGCTATGCCTTGGGCGGCATCTACACCGCTATCGGCGTCCTTATGACGCGGGCTTGGGGATTCTGGACGAATTCCTTTGATACGCCAAGTATCGGGCCGCTGATTGTCATCCTCGGTCCGATGCTGTTGCTGCTGACCTTCTGCATTCACCTCATGGACTTCTCAAGCCCGCGGGTGAAGGCGTTTTTTGTGCGACGATCCCGCGGTCTGCGGGCTTTCGGCATCCTCTCCCTGACTGTGTTCTGTCTGGAAGGACCCGTTTCGGCAGTGCTTCGTTTTCTGGTTAATCTGGTTCGTCCGGGCTTTGCATCGGATCCCGCCTTCATTTTCCTCATTTTTGCCCCGCTGGTGGTTTTGATCTGGGGAATTATTCTCAGAATCTGGGCACGCTTCAGATTCGCAGGCTCGCTAGAGTGGTTCATCATCTGGGTTATGAACCAGCTTACTGGATATCGTAGCGAGCGCCTGAGCGCGGAGCGCATTCTTAGCTCTGATCAGGCTTATTTCGGCGCGGCCAACTTACCTTGAATACTGTCGTGCCGAAATAAAAATTCGGAAGTGGCTTGTGATCGGGGAAGCCCTTTCACGATGGTTTGCCACTTCCGAATTCTGAACCTCGACTGTATCAGCTAGCCTGAGCGGGCTGCGCTGTGTGATCAGGTTTTTTGTCCGCGGGTCAGATATGTCAGCACCACGGTAACCAGACTGACCGCCACGATCAATTCGGCCCAGAAAAAGGCCAGCACGTCAATCAACGAACCGATGGGGGGAGCGCCGGGTGCGGCGCTGCGAAAACCGACGAATGCAAAGAGCATCGAACCCATCCAGGTGAACGCGGCAAACTCCAGCTTGCGCCGTCCCAGCAGCATCGAACTGGCAACGCCCGCCACAGATAGAGACATCGCCCACAGCAAGATCATGACGAAGACCGCCCAGATGCGTGTAAGCGGGGAACGCTCCACTGTCAATACCAGCGCGGCTAAATCCACTGAGTTGTCGGCGTCGGGTTTGCCCTGCACGCGGTAGCCGAAGACCTGTCCTGCCAGTTCTACGCGCAACGGCAGCGCGGTCTCTTGCTCCGGGCTGATTGCCACAAACCAGAGTTCAGCCGTGTGCTCGTCAAACGGGTACAGGCTGTAGTCACCATCGTACAAAGGTAGGGCCACATCCTGCGCGGTGATGCGTTGACCAGCTTTTAGAATGATCTCCGGCTTGAGCGAGCTGCTGGTATAGATCGCAATATCCGACTGTGTGCTCCAGCCTTCGCCGCCGTCCAGCGCGCCGTTCGGCGTGAACTCCAGTCGCACATTCATTTCGCCTTTGCCTGGGTCAATGCCCTGGATGGTGGCTTTGATGTCCAGCAGGTTAGGCTGTTGCTTCGGATCCGCGCCGCTGGTTTGCCAGACGGTACGCTTGTCGCCTTCGCCATTGAAGGTGAATAGGGTCAGCACAAACACGGTGACCAGCAAAACTGCGGCCAGCAGCACGCCGCGCCGCAGCCAGCGGTAATTTGCTGGTCGCGGCGGGGTATTGGCTGGGTCTGTATTCAGTTTAGGATTGGTTGTCGGCGGTGTAGGTTTCATCCATGACTCCGTCACCGTTATTGTCTACTTCGATCACCAGGCCCGCGCTTTGCTCCGTCCAGTCGGCATAGCTGATGTAGATGATCGCGCCTGCCTGCAAGGCCAGCTCGTCGGTGTAAAAAGTCTGTTCGCTTTCATCGCTGTAGCGCGTCATCGCCAGATTGAACGTGCCACTGTTGAGGAGTTTGTCGGCGTTGATGACCAAATCGCCTGCTGCCTGGTTGAGCAGGACGGCCAATTCGCCGCCGCCTTGCATGTCTGCCCCTTGAATTTCAAAGTCAAAGTCCGCGGTGTCCTCTTCAATAGCGACAATGATGGTGGGCGATTCACTCTTGTCGGTGTCATAAACCAGCACGCTGTCTTTTGGCTCGAAGCGTACCGTGTCCACCTGATCCGGCTCCAACGAAATACCCTCAACGCCGAAGCTATAGCCGGGGCCGATCAGCACCAGGTCGGTCAGCCCGTCGCCGGTGAAGGTGCTGCCATCCAGCGTTGCCGTCACATTCAGATCCGCGGGCAGCCAGTAGATCGGTTCCGGCTGATCTTCCAGCGGCGAAGCGGTCTTGAGCCAGACTGCTTGCGCGCTGGGGATTTCGTTCACCCAACGTCCGTCCACGATGCCCATGCGATTGTCCGCGTCGTCCTCGATCAGCAGATGGCCATCGCCGTCAAGGAACATTTCGTTGTAGCGTGTGGTGTCAGATGGCGCAGCCAGCTTGCTGCCGCTGCTGCCGGTGGCTTCTGCGCCATCGCAGAAAGGACAGACTTGTTTATCCAGCCGCGCGGACGAGGGGGTCAGGTCGAGGGTTTGCGTCTCCGCATCGCCCTGATATAACTCCGATTCGGTCTGTGGGTTGATGGCAGCTTCATACGACCAGATATTGTTCTTGGTGTCCACCAGCACGCGGCGCGTTTGGCCGGGATAGTTGTTGTCGTACACCAGGATCGCATACACGCCGTTGCCTGCTTCTTCCACACCAAAGGGGGTAATCGCGTGGCCGCCTGTGCCGTCGGACTTGTAAATGCCGATGGTGTAGGTTTCTTTATCGGTTTTATTGCGCAGAATGTCCAGAATCTCGTTGGGCGTACCCTTGATAACGCGATCCACAGTGGGCGATGTAGCCTGTGTTGTCCACCAATAGGCGATTTCCCGCTGCAAGGCTGGGTTGTCCAGCTTCAAGTCTGCTGCATTCTGTCCGCCGAAGCTGCTTTCTTTGACGGTATCGGTGAACATCAGCAAGCTAAGCGTGGCCATGCCTTCGCAGTGCCCGCCCGCCATGTCGCTGTTAATCTGTTCCATCCACTGCTGGCCGGGCGGGGTCAACGTACAGACGCCGTTTACCACCGAAGTGCAGGCTACATCGCCGAACATGCGATACACTTCAGCCGCAGTCAGATCGGTGGTTTTTGTGTCTTCACCATAGTTTTCAAAGCTAAAGCCGTTCGGATTAGGGCGAAATCCTGAGTCTGCCACCAGCGCGGCCGTGTTTGGATCTGCTGTGCCCGCGACCGGTTCGGCGGCTGAGCTGGCCTCCGTTTCGGTGATTGCTTCGGTGGTCCCAGGAGCCTCTGGTTGAACCGTTGATGTGGTGGATTGGTTTTCCTCGGTAAGCGCAGCGGATGTTGGCAGGCTGGTCGCCACAGCAACATCGTTGTCTTGCGGAGTTGTTTCCACTGCGCTGCCACAGGCAGCCAGCGTGATTAGGACGAATAATAGAGATAATTTAATGACAAAGTTGGCACGCATGATAAAAATCCCATCTGATAAAAAGGTTTTTAGCTACTTGGCGAGCTGCTGACTGGCTAACATAATGACTGATCGCGGATTGGCGATGTAGAAAGGCTGTCCGATGACTAGCGCATCTTCAAAAACGCTGAAATCTTGTGGCGCGTCCAGCGCCGTGTCAATGATCCGTCGCCAGGGGGTATATTGGCCGGAGGCGAGTGTCGGCAACTCGAAAGCCAGCGGTTCCCAGAAGGCGTTGAAGATCAGGTGAAAGACGAGTTTTGGCCCCCACACCGATAGGGCAACGCTGTGCGATGTATAGCTGATGTCCGGCTGGTTCAGGCGTGTGCCGCTCCATTGAATGCGCGTCTGGTGCAGCAGTTGCCACAACGTCATCTCTTCGCTATCTTTGTTCAGTGCGTCCAGCCGCAGGCGCAGCCGCGTCAATTGTTGCACAAAACGCAGCAGATCTGCTTGCTGCTCAACCTGACTCCAGTCGAACCAGCTTAATTCATTGTCCTGGCAATAGGCGTTATTGTTGCCGTACTGCGTGCGCCGCACTTCGTCGCCCATCGAAAGCATCGGCACGCCGAGCGATAGCAACGTGATCGCCATGAAATTCTTGATCTGGCGCGCGCGCAGCGCCTCGACCGCGGGGGTGGCGCTGGGGCCTTCCTCGCCACAGTTCCAGCTCAGGTTGTTGTTTTCACCGTCGCGGTTCTGTTCGCCGTTGTCCAGGTTATGCTTGCTGTTGTATGACACCAGATCGTTGAGCGTAAAGCCGTCGTGGCAGGTGACGAAATTGATACTTTGCTCTGGCTCGCGGTTCTGATGGCCATAGATGTCCGGGCTGGCAAAGAAGCGGCTAGCCACGGCTTCCACCATGCCGGGATCGCTTTTGACAAACGAGCGCACATCGTCGCGGAAGCGGCCATTCCACTCGACCCAGTGGTCGCCGAAGAAATTGCCCACCTGATATAGCCCGCCCGCATCCCAGGCTTCGGCAATCAGCTTGGTGCCAGCCAGCACCGGGTCCTTATCAATGTCGAGCAGGATCGGTGGGTTGACCATGGGGTGACCCACTTCGTCGCGCGACAGGATCGAGGCCAGGTCAAAGCGAAACCCGTCTACGTGCATCTCGCGCACCCAATAGCGTAAGCTGTCCAGAATCATGCGGCGCACGATGGTATGATTACCGTTCAGGGTGTTGCCCGTGCCGCTAAAGTTCTTGTAATAGGCCGGGTTATCCTCCAGAATGTAGTAATCGTCGTTGGCCAGCCCGCGGAAACAGAGGGTCGGCCCGCGGTGGCTGCCTTCAGCCGTATGGTTGTACACCACATCCAGAATCACCTCGATGCCTGCGCGGTGCAGCGCCTTCACCATGTCGCGGAATTCGTCCACGGCGTTTTGTGGTTCCTGCCGCGAGCTGTACTGTGTGTGCGGCGCAAAGAACGAAATCGGGTCATAGCCCCAATAGTTGATGCGGCCACTGGGCGCGCCGTAGGGGTCGAACTGGAAAATCGGTAGCAACTCAACCGCGGTAATCCCCAACGCTTGCAGGTAGGGGATTTTTTCGATCAGGCCCGCATAGGTGCCGCGGCGCTCCGGCGCAACCCCCGAATTAGGGTGCTGAGTAAAGCCGCGCACGTGCATTTCATAGATAATCGTCTCTGCAAAGGGGCGGCGTAATGGCAAATCTCCTTCCCAATCGTAGACACGCGGGTCAATCACAACGCTTTTCATCGCCACTGCGGTGTTATCGCCTGGCTGCACGGCTGCGCTGCGGTCATAGCGTTTGGGCAGCGCCACGCCGCGGCCATACGGGTCCAGCAGAACTTTGTCCGCATCGAAGCGCAGCCCCTGCGCCGGTCGCCAGGGGCCATGCGCACGATAGCCGTAAAGTTGCCCCGGTGTAAGGTCTGGCACAAACGTGTGCCAATAATCGTAGGTACGATTCAGCCTTGGATCCAGCGTGATCACGCGCGCGGGGCGGTGATCATCGGCATCGTCAAACAGCAGCAAGTCAATGCCTTCAGCGCGGCGTGCGTACACGGAAAAATTGACACCTTCTTCATAGACGGTCGCGCCAACCGGAAAACTGAGGCCGGTATTGGTATTGTGCGTTGAATCATAAACCATAAACGAATAGCTCCGGGTTATTCTCTAAATGCTCGGCCAGTCATAGGCTATAAGGGGTGATGATACCACAGATGAAGAAGCGGGGAAAAATGGACAAGGGCGATGATGCAGCCAGCCGCGCGCCAGTCGAGCCCGTGGAGACAACGCCGCACCACGATTTTGCCAATCAACGGCTGAACAGTGGTACAGAAAGAAATTCGTTTGACCATCGTTGCCGATGTGGGTACAATGGCTCAACATTCCTCGCTTAAAAAAAATCCGCTTCATTGTGGAGGTTTCCATGTCCCATCGTTTGCAAGTTTTCTCCGGCTTTTTGCTGGCATTCGTGATTTTTTCGCTTTTTGCGGTTCCCAGCCTGGCCGCGCCCGTTCCGCAGGAAAACACCCCCTTGCCGGAAAGCCCGCAGGTGGTGCGCATCTACTACAACAGCCCATCCGATATAGCCCAACTGCACGCCTATGACGTGTTCGAGTATAACAACGTCAAGGAAAAATATTTTTTGGCGGCTGTCAGTGTCGACGGGATCGCCGCGCTGCAAAAGAGCGGCTTCCGCGTGGAGGTAGATAGCGAGCGTACCGCCGAGTTCAACCATCGCCCGCAGATATCCCCGCAACAGGTGAACGGCATCCCCGGCTACGCCTGTTACCGCACGGTGGAAGAAACATTCCAGACCGCTCAGGCAATGGTTGCCGCGCACCCGACGCTGGCAAGCTGGGTTGATATGGGTGACAGTTGGGACAAGGTGACTGCGGGTGGCCCGTCTGGCTATGACCTGATGGTACTGAAGCTGACCAACAGCGCCATCGGCGGTACGAAGCCCAAGCTACTCATCACTGCGTCAATTCACGCCCGCGAGTATACGCCCGCGGAGTTAACCACCCGCTTTGCGGAATATCTGATCAACAACTACGGCATTGATCCCGACGCCACCTGGCTGCTGGATCACCACGAAATCCATCTGATGTTGCAGGCCAACCCCGATGGCCGCAAGCAAGCTGAAACTGGATTGTCCTGGCGCAAGAACACCAATCAGAACTATTGCGGGGCCACCAGCACCTCGCGCGGTGCGGATTTGAACCGCAATTTCAACTTCCAGTGGGGCTGCTGCGGCGGCTCCAGCGGCAGCGTCTGCGACGAAACGTACCGCGGCCCCAGCGCCGCATCGGAACCGGAAGTGCAAAATATCCAGGCTTATATGCGCGCGATCTTCCCCGACCAGCGCGGGTCACTGCTAACCGATCCGGCGCCAGCCACCGCCACCGGCGTCTATGTGGATATACACAGCTACAGCGAGCTGGTTTTGTGGCCCTGGGGCTTCACCAGCACCGTGCCACCGAACGGCACTGCCTTGCAAACGCTGGGACGTAAATTCGCTTACTTCAACAACTACACGGCGGAGCAGTCTATTGGCCTTTACCCCACTGACGGCACAACCGACGACTTTATCTACGGCGATTTGGGTGTTGCGGGCTATACCTTCGAGTTGGGAACCAATTTCTTCCAGGATTGCGCCACCTTTGAAAACACCATTCTCCCCGACAATCTACCCGCCTTGCTATACGCGGCCAAAGTCGCGCGTACACCTTATCAAACGCCAGCCGGCCCGGATACATTGAACGTTACCGCAGCACCATCTGTCATTACGGTGGGCGACGCCGTCCAGTTGACTGCCACGATCAACGACACGCGCTTCAATAACTCCGGCGGCACAGAGCCGACGCAGGCGATTGCCGCCGCGGAGTATTACATTGACATCCCCCCGTGGCAAGCAGGCGCAGTCCCCCACACCATGTCGGCCAGCGACGGCTCCTTTAACACAACGGTGGAAGCAGTGACGGCGTCCATCAACACCAGCAGCTTGAGCACAGGCCGCCATCTGATTTTTGTGCGCGGGCGTGACGCCGCGGGCAACTGGGGCGCATTCAGCGCGGCCTTCCTCAACGTCGAGGTGTTGAGCGTTGCGCCTGCCTCTGCGGCCATCTGTGCGCCAGCCAATGCCAGCTATACGATCAATATTGGCTATTCCGGCGCGGTAACGCTCGCTGCCAGCAACGTTCCCGTCAATGCCACCGCCGCGTTCAGTTCTAATCCGGTCAATGGGCCAGCCAGCAGCACGCTGACCATCGGCAATACCGCCGCGGCGGTACCCGGTAACTACACCGTGGACATCACCGGAAGCTATGCCGGCGGCTCGCAGACGGAAACTGTGCACTTAAACGTCGCCAACCAGCCCGGCGGCGTCACAACGTTGACCGCTCCTGCCAACGCGGTCACCAATGTGTCAACCACGCCAACCTTTACTTGGAACCCAGCCGCGCAGGCTGCCAGTTATCGCTTCGAGCTGGCCACCAACGCCAGCTTCAGCACTATCATTCATACGGCCAACGGATTGGCCGCCACCAACTATACGCCGCCGGTTACGCTCAATACCAGCAGCGCCTATTATTGGCGTGTCTATGCCGACAATGCCTGCGGCAGTGCGGGTGCGTCAGCGGTTTTCAGCTTCACCACGGTGGCTGCGCCCGGCGATTGCGCGCCCGGCAGCACGCCGAACGTGCTATTCACGGACGGCTTCGAGGCAGGGCTGGGTAGCTGGACCAAACCGGCAGGCACCGGCACGAACACCTGGGCGGTCGTCACCACCAACCCGCACGGAGGCGCCCAGCACATGCGTGGCCTCAACCCCTCCACGGTGAGCGATCAGCGCATGGTGTCGCCAGCGGTGGCGTTGCCGACGGGTCAAGATCCGGTGGTGCTGAAGTTCTGGCATCTGCCGAACATGGAGAACAACGGTGCAACAG
>JBAQWV010000128.1:0-23098 GCA_049299095.1 Anaerolineae bacterium
AGACCCGACAGCGCAGAACGCGGGCGTGAACCTGCTGCCCCCAGCCGCGCACGGTTTAATGACCGCAACGAACGGGAAGATTTCGCGGATCGCCCTGCCCGCCGCCCCCGCACAGGCCCCGGTGGACAGTTGCCACCGCGCGACCGCACCGATGACCGCTCTCCGCGCAGCCGTTTCGCGCAGGATGATGCGCCCCGTCGTCCGCGCGGTCAGGAGCGCGAGGATCGTCCCCGTCGCTTTGAAGGGGGCAACCGTCCGCCACGCCGCGAAGATCGCCCGGATCGCTTCGAGCGCGACGGGCGTCCGCCTGTCCGCGAGGAGGGGATGAGCGAGCAACGGCCGCGACGTGCGCCGCGGCCTGCTGCGCCGGGGCGTGCCGGTGGCTCAACTCGCCCGCCGCGCGGCAGCGCAGGTAATCGCCCGCCGCGGCCAGGCAACTCACCCAATCGTCGCCCATCGGCATCGGCCAGTGGCGCACCGCGTCCCAAACGCAAACCTCGCAGCGCATAATCATGGTTGCTGTCCCGTTCATTGCACCGTCAGTCATTGCCATTGACGGCCCGGCTGCATCCGGTAAAAGCACGGTCGGTCAGGCCGTCGCCGACCGTCTCGGCTATGTGTATCTTGACACCGGCGCGATGTACCGCGCAGTGGCGTGGCTGGCCCACCAGCGCGCGGTTCCGGCGACGGACGAGGCGCGTGTCACGCGGCTGGCAGCCGATGCAGACATTGACGTGCTGCCCGCCACGCAGGACGATGGCCGCCAGTACACGGTGCTGGTGGATGGTGTGGATGTGACTTGGGCGATCCGCAGCCCTGAAGTGGGCGCGACCGTGTCGGAGGTATCGGTTCACCCCGGCGTGCGGCAGGCGATGGTGGCGCAGCAGCGCCGCCTGGCGTTGCGCGGCGGCATGGTGATGGTGGGCCGTGATATTGGCACCGGGGTACTACCCGATGCGCCGTGGAAGATTTATCTCGACGCGTCCGCCGAGGAGCGGGCGCGTCGGCGCTGGCTGGAGGAGCAGGCGCGCGGCGGTTCCCGCAGCTTTGCCGCGGTGCTGGCTGAAGTGCAGCACCGCGACCGCATTGATTCTTCGCGCGATGTGGCCCCGTTGCGCCCGGCGGCGGATGCGGTGGTTATTGACAGCACCGGTATCTCGGTTGACGCAGTGATTGCCCGCGTGCTGGCGTTGTGCGCCGGAAATGATGAGCAGCGAAACGATGTACACCGTCGGAATTGACCTGGTGGAGGTGCCGCGCATCGAAGCGGCTGTACTGCGCTGGGGCGAACGCTTCTTGCATCGCGTGTACACCCCGGCGGAGATCGCCTACTGCGCCGGGCGTGGCAGTTCGCTGGCCGCGCGCTGGGCGGCGAAGGAAGCGGTGAGCAAGGCCTTGGGCACCGGCTGGGCTGCGCAGGCTGAACACGCCGCGGGCTGGATTGACTGGGTGGAGATTGAGGTGGTGCGGCAGCCCTCCGGCGAGCCGGGCTTGCAGTTGCACGGCAAGGCGCAGGCGCGCGCGACCGCACTGGGCATCGTGGGTTGGCGCGTTAGCCTCTCGCACACGCGCGAACACGCGATTGCAATGGCGTTGGGCTGGTTTTAGCAGGTGTGCGCCGCGCCTCGGGCGCATTAGGCCGCGGAACTAAGAGAGGCCCTGCCATGCGGCAGGGCCTCTCTTTTCATCTGTCATTCCGTGTTAGGGTGTGGTTTGTCAGGCCTGAAGCAATCGCTCCTTGCGACGCACTATTGGCCGATCACAAACTCCGCACCGGCGCTGCGCCCCCATACCTCCGGGAAGTACATTTCATATGCCACCGCAGGCAGCACCTGGAATTGACCGGGGAGGCTGGCGCGCATCTGGTAGGTGTACTCGTAGGTTCCCGCGGCCAGTGCATCGGCAAACAGCGTCACTTTGTCATCGCGCAGAGCGTACGCGGTCGGCGTCCACCAGTACCACGGCTTGTTGTCTACCGGCTGCACATTGGGATCTTCCGCGGCCACGCTGACGTTCGTCAGGCTGGGGTCAATCGCCTCTGCGCCCGCCGGCAGCGGGCTTTCTACGGCCAGGTAGTACAGATTGGTCGGAGCCACAATCGTCACCTTCACCTCAATGGTGTCGCCCAGCTTGGCCGAGGTGATCGGCTTGGCCGAGCGTTCGCCGGTGATCGGATCCACCAAATGATACTGCTGTGCCACCGTCACACCGCGGTCGCGTGCGGTCAGCGATGCCGCGGGCAGGAAGTAGTCGAGGTAGGTCGTGTAGTACAGTTGGCCTTCGCCCGTCTGATTGCCTGTGAGCGAGCGACTGATCGTCACACCGTTGGCATGATCGGCCAGCAGATCGGCCACCGGCACGCTCACTTCCACGGCGTCCGCCACATTCTCCGTGGTGACTGTGCCACTGGTCAGCTCTGTGCGGTTGACAGCCACGCTGTAGTTGTAGTCGCCCTGCAACTCGCCTGTGGTCTGCATCCAGTCGGTCAGCGCCAAGATGGACCAGACATTCTCCTGCGTGGTCGCCCAGTGACCGTCCTGGCGTTGAGCCACCAGCCAGCGCACCACGTTGGGGGCCAGACCGTTTTCAGGATCAAGGCGGGTCAGCGTTGAGAGCGCCAGGCCGGTGCTGCGCACGTCGCTGTTCATAGTCAGCCAGTCCACAGTCTCTTCTTCCCAGTGCGCGCCCGTGGCCGAGACCACTGCCGCGCCAGTCAGGTCGTCCAGCAGCACGCGGCTGCGCTCCGGGGAAGTCGGATCGTCCAGCGTGACAAAGGCAAGGGCCAGCAGCGCCTTACCATAGTGTGCCAACCGCTCGCGCACCTCATACAGCGCGCCGGTGCGGCCCACATCGCCCGCGTCGGCCTCAGCCAGCACGTACAGCAGGAAGGCTTGTTGGTTCAGTTGCTCACTGCTCAGGCCTGCCACGGGCTTGAGTTGCTCCTGTAGATAGGCAACAGCCCGCTCCAGCAGCGCCGAATCTACCGCGAAGCCGGCCGCGCGTGCCCGCACGAGGCCAAACACTACGTAGCTGCTGACGAAAGGCTCGCTTTCGTTGTTGGCCCACCAGCCCCAGCCGCCGTCGGGGTTCTGCCGTTGCAGCAGCCGTTGAGTGGACACGGCAATTTGTTCTTTCAACTGTGTGGCCAGCTCAGGCCGATTTATACCCAGCTTTTGCAGCGCCGCGTAGGTGGCAACGTTGGGCAGGAACTTGCTGACGATTTGCTCGTTACATTCGTAGGGGAACGCCTCCAGCCAGCGCAAGCTGGCCAGCGTGCTGGCAGCCAGCGAGGCTTCCAGGCGCACGCGCAGCTCGCCTTGTGTGGTGTCTACATCCGCGCGCAATACCACCACCTCCGTGGTGCTATCATTGGGGTCCACCGAACCAGCAGTGGCCACGGTTTCCGGTGAGCTGTAGCGCAGCACCGGCACGGTGGTTTCCACCGCGTCGCCGAGCCAAGCCGCACCTTCTTCCGCCGGGGTGATTTCCTGCATAGCAAAGCGCACTACGGTGGAGGCTACGCCGCCTGCGGTCGGTGCAGGCACAGCCACTGGCCAGGTAACGCGCACCTGCTGGTTGGCGGGCACGCTGACCGTCTGCGTGAGCGGCGCGGAGGTGGTCAGGCCCTCGCTGAACAGCGCCACATCCACTGTGCGGTCGGTGTCGGTGTTGTTGTTGACCACCGCGCCGATCTCGGCCTGGTCGCCCGCGGTGAAGAAGCGCGGTAGCACAGGCCGCACCAGCAGCGGCAGCGTGGTGCGAATGTCAACCGTGGCCTGGCCCAGCTCGGTGTTCACCGTGACGCCCAGACCTTCCAGTTGCCACGTGGTGAGGTTATCCGGCAGCCTGACGCTGATGGTGGCTTGGCCGTTGGCGTCGGTCACCACCTGCGGGTTCCACAGCGCGGTGTCCGCAAACTCGCTGCGTACTTCGACGCCCGCCATGCCATCGCCACCGCCGCCGCCGCCCTTGCCGCCTTCGGTCAGTTGCAGGTTCAGGCGGTCGAGGTTGAGCACCAGGTTGCTGGCAGTCATCACGCTGAGGCCACGCTCGCGGTAGAACGAGGTGAGCAGGGGCGATTTGGTGTCGTTCGCCAGGCTGAGGATCGCCTTGTCAATCAGCGCCAGCGACAGTTCCGTTTCCAGTGGCTCACCCGCCGCGTCCGCAGCCTGCACGGTGAAGGTAACGACCTGGCCGGGGCGCAGTTGGGTTTCGCTGGGGGTCAAGGTTAGCTGGATGGCTTTGGGTGCGGTGTTTACGTTTAGCTTCACCAGTCCCAGCTTGAAGCTGCCCAGGCCGTCGCTGAGCGGGCCGGTGGTGGCTGACTGGGCTGCGCTGCCTCCCTTGACCAGCACCACGGAAAGATAGACGTTGGGCAGGTAATCGGCGAGGATCGGTACTTCCAGCGTTTCGCTGTTGCTTGCCAGCGTTACCACGCGTGTTTCCAGAATATTGCCGCGTTCCACAGTGACCAGCGCCTGCACCGGGCCGTTGTAGGGATGCGGCACGAGTACTTTGGCGGTGTCACCCACTTCATAGAGCGGCTTGTCGGCCACCATCTCGATGCGGTCATTGTTTTCGACCTGCCACGCCACGTAGTCCGCCTCGCCGCTCGCGCTGATCCACATAAAATTGCTGCTGCGCACGGCATTGCCCAGCTTGTCCACCACGGTGGCATTGATCTTGTACTGGCCGCCTGCTTTGGGTGTCCAGGTGAACACGGCTTCGCCAGCCGCGTCGGTGGTGACAGTATCGGTCAGTACCGGTGTTTCCTTGACTTCGCTCGTCCAGTAGAAGTCGCCGTTATCGGCTTTCTTCTGCACGCTCAACCATTCCGCCTCGCTGATGGTGATCGTCACATCCTGTTTGGCAACCGGCTGGCTCTCCCAGTCCACAGTGAGAATATCCACCGTGGCCGGTGCATTGACCGGACTGACGTAGCTGCGTGGGGCCACGCCTGCATACACCAGTCCCTTGTGGACAGTTACGGTGGCGCTGGTGGCAGATTGTTGGTTGTTCAGGTCAGTCAGGGTAGCGTCAAGTGTGAAACGCTGGCTGGTGGTTTTGTCACTGATGTCGGCAGGCAGCACAAAAGCAAAGCTACCGTCCACCGCGGTCTTGCCGGAGCCGCTGGCAATGACGCCGCCAGCCACGCCCTGCACGGTTGGGTCCCAGCCGGTGTAGTCGTTAAAGCTGTACCAGCGCGCGGTATCGCCGGTATAGTTGAACGCGGTGTCCTCGCTGTATACGCGCCAAGTGACCGGCGCACTGCTGACTGCGCCGCCGAAGAAGTATTCGCCGCGCAGCGTGCTGGAAATGACGTCGCCACCCAGCACCTCCGGCGCGTTGGTGGTCAGGTTGACGGTGAACTCTGGCTTGCGGTACTCCGCCACCTGGAAGCCTACGCCGAAATAGGGCTGGAAGTAGGCGTCGGCAGGCCAGCCCACCAGGCGAACTTCGATGTTATAGAAGCCGAGACTGGCTTCTTCGGCCAGCGGCAGCTCGCCGTTGATCGTGCCGAAGGCATTCGTTTCGTGTTCGGCGTTGTAGATTTGGTCGCCGCGGTCGTTGCTGATGACGACGTTGACCTTGGTGCCCGGCTCCGGCAGGCGCTGGATCGCATCCTCGTCCACGCGCAGAATGCCTTTCCAGTAAACGGTCTGGCCGGGGCGATAGATCGGTCGGTCGGTGTAGAAGTAGCCTTGATAGGGCGGTGGCGGAATTTCGCTAGACAGGTTGAAGTCCCAGGAAGACAGCCCGCTTTGCCAGTCGGTGCTGGTAACGCCGTAACGGATCGGCGCGTTGCCGGTGACCGGCGCAGCCGTGGCTGCCGTCGCGTCGCCCGCGAAAACGATCACCGGCTGCCAGGGATCCTTGAGCGATAACGGCGCACGGAACAGGCCGTCCTTGTCGGTGACGCCGCTGGTCTTGCTGTCGGTGCCGATGCGGATCGGCAGGTCTGCCACCGGCTGGCCTGATTGCAGGTCGGTGGCCCATACCAGGATTTCATCTGCGGTGCGCTTGGTGATCAGGTTCAGCGGCGACACGATCAGCAGGTAGCGCGGCACAGTCTGTCCCACGCCGCTGTTGGTCTCGTCGTAGGTCACTTCGGGCGCGCGCATCTCGATCCAGTACAGGCCGGGGGGCAGCGCATCGCCATCCGGGCCGAGCGGTTGCTTGAGCAGCGTGTTAACGTTGCGCTCCGGCGTCACCGGAACTGTCCATTGGCGCAACAAAGCCGCCGGGCGGGGCTGGAAGGTGCTGAGCGCATCCCAACGATCTGGGCCTAGCAGGCGCGCGCCTTCGGCTTCATTGAGAGTGCTAAGGGTAAAATTCAGTTTCGACACGTTGCGGTAACTGACCGACATCGTGGTCGTGCTGTAGGCGTTGTACGTGCCGACGTTATCGGGCACGTTCAGATGGGCAAACGGCTTGCGCGGACCGGTCTGGAAGAAGATTTGCTGCTCGTCGAGTGTGTTACCGAACACATCCGCGATCTGGCTGGAGAGGGTCAGCGTGTAGGCGGTGTCAGGCAGTCGCGGCCAGCTTAGTGTCCAGTCGTTGTCAAAGCTGTTGAAATAGCTGAATACCTCGGTCGGTTTGGGCAGGATCGAGAACGCCTGCGCGCCGAGTGTGGTTTGATCCACCACGCCTTCCAGCAGGATGTGGGTGGCATCTTCCACCACCACATCGGTGGCCTTGTCCGCGGGAGTGGTGCTGCGCACAGCCAGCTTGGGTACGGTGTTGAATTCCAACGTATAGGCTTGCAGCGTGCCCTCACCCCCCGCGGCCCGCGCGCTGTCGTCAATGCTCACGGTGTAGGCTGCGTCATAGGCCAGCGCTGCGGCCGGAGTGAAGATGAGCGTGCGGTTGTCCTCGCGCCACACAAAGTCGCCGCTGACAGCGGTTTTTGTGTCGGTCTGGCGCAGCGAGAAGGCGGCTTCAGTGCTGGCTTGATCCATCGGCTGGCTAAAGGTGACGGAGATGGGTTTGGTCGGCCAGATCGTCGCGCCCTCGGCCTCCACGCTGCTCAATACCACAGGCAGGCTGGTGGTGAAGGTGAAGGCATAGCTGGCTGCCAGCAGGTTACCGTTGGGGTCGGTCAAGCCTTCCGGCACGGTGACGGTGTAAGCGGTGCCGCTCGCCAGCGCCACAGCGGGCTTAAAGCTGTAAATGCTGGTGTTGAGCCATTGGCCCGTGCCCTCCACCGCGGGGTCAAGCACCAGCGGATCGGGCAGGTCGGCCTGGTCATCCAGGCCGGTTAACGGCACAACCGGATGGTTGAAGATTACCGTGATCGGCGCATCCACCGAGAATTCGGTGTTGCCGCGGGCAGGCTGCGTGTTAGTGACTTCCAGGAAGCCTACGGTGTTGAAGCGCAGGTCGAGCGGCTGCGCTAGTGTCTTGCCGGTGGCGCTTTGTGCGTCCTGGCTAAGGGTGACACGGTAAGCGCCGCTGCGCGTGAGCGGCTCCGTGGGTGTCCAGGTCAGCACGTTATCCTGGACGCTGACGTCACCAGCGGCTTCCGGCGACACAGCAAAGGCCGCCGCGGTGCTGTCTGCATCCATCGGCTGGTCGAAGGTGATCACCACAGGGGCGGCGAGCGGTTGCTCCTGGCCGCGCTGGGGCGAAGTGCCCACAATTACCGGCGGCAGGTCTAGGGGGGTGGCAGCCGGTGCGGTGGGTGTGCTGCTGTTCGGCTGCACCGTGGCCTCGGCCACCGTTGTGGGCGCGTTTGGCCCGGGCGCGGGCGGCTGCGGCATCTGACAGCTCGTCAGCAGCAGGCTGGTAATTAAAACAAGGGAGAAAAAAATAGCCAGGGGACGGTTGGTTGTTTTCATAAAAAACCTCTGGTTGTTATCCAACGCTGTTTACGCGTTGTGATTTACAAAATCATGCCACACCTCACAGGCCGTAGTGTGGGCAGGCGCTGTTTATTCTACTTCGATCCAGACCGATGCACGGGCAATCGGCTCGCCGGCAGCGTTGTTGGCGACTGCGGTGATCTGGTGGCGGCCCGCTTGCAGCGTCCACCAGATTTCATAGGGGATGCGTGTCGCGCTGCCCACAGGCACATTATCTACCAAAAAGGTGATTTGCGCAGCAGGCACAGTTCCGTTTGCCCGCGCGGCCAGGCGAATTTGTTGCAATTGGCCGTTCAATCCGGCGGACAGGCGGTAGACGCTGTTTGGATCGGGGCTGAGAATGTCCAGCGCGGCGGGTGCAGTTGGGTTGGCCGCGTTGGCGACCAGATCGTCGCCCGCGTTGCCCAGCGGTTGGGCGATACCCTGCGCCGCGGCCCATTCGCGCAGTTCGGGCGGATAGACGCGTTGCACCTGTTGTGCGCGGCACGCAGGCGTAGTTTGGGCGTCGGCCAGGCCGCCGCGGCAACGATCCACCACGACAGGCCGGTAGACGGTGTCGTACGTGCTGGGTTCTGTGCCAGCGATAAAGAGTTCACCGCGGCGACGACTGCACCACTGCGTCGGCAGTAGACCTGAATCGATGCACACTTCGGCGCGCAGCAGGCCGTCTGGCTGGTCAAAAGGCTGCACGGGCAAGCCGCGATGCACTAATTCCATTACATCATGCCAAATCGGCCCTGCGCCAGTGACGCCGTTCACCCCCAGCATGGGCGTGCTGTCGGCATTGCCCACCCACACCCCGACCGCCAGTTGTGGTGTATAGCCCACCGTCCAGTTGTCGCGCCAGTCGGTGGTGGTGCCGGTCTTGGCCGCGGCGGGGCGGCTGAGGTGCAGTAGGCTGTTGCGGCCAAAGGAGGGAGCGCGGGCGTCGTCGTCGCTGAGCATGTCAGTGATGAGGTAGGCGACGCGGGCATCGAGCGCGCGCACGGCAGGCTGGCGGGTGGACGCGGGCGCTTGCCAGAGCAGCTTGCCTGTTTCGTCCTCGATGCGCGCAATCGCGTAGGGGGCGACGCGCCAGCCACCGTTGGCAAATACACTGTACGCGCCTGTCAGCTCCAGCAGGCTGACCTCGCCGCCGCCCAGGGTCAGCGCCAGGCCGTACGGCTCGTGCCGCTGGCCGGTGCTGTCTGCGCTGGCCGGTTGAAAGGTTGTGATGCCCTGCCGCTGCGCCTGATCAATCAGTGCGGCGATACCGATGCTTTCCAGCGTTTTGACCGCGGGCACATTGTAGGAGCTGGCCAGCGCGGTGCGCACGCTGACTGGTCCGTGCCATTGCAGATCGTAGTTCTGCGGCACATACGGTTCGCCTTCAGCAGTTAGAAACGCGGTGCGCACATCAGCCAGCACCGTGGCCGGGGTAAACGGTATACGGCCTGCGGAGGCGGCACGCTGCGGGTCCATGGCGGCGGCGTAGGTCAGTGGCTTGAGCGCGGAGCCGGGTTGGCGCAGGGCCAGGGCCGCGTTCAGAGCGCCGTCAATGCTGGCGTCGAAATAGTCCGGGCTGCCAACCAGCGTGCGGATCGCACCGGTTTGGGGATCGAGGATCACCACGGCGGCGTTTTCGATGCGGCGATCCTGCGGCGCGTCGGGCGCATCGGCCAGTTGCTGCAAGCGGTAGCGCACGGCGCTTTCGGCGGCGCGGTTCCAGGCCAGGTCGAGGGTGGTGGTCACGCGCAGCCCCCCTTCGCTGACGCGCGCTGTGCCCAGCAGGCGTTCTAGTTGGGCTTCAACATAGCTGACAAAATGCGGCGCTTCAATGGGGAAGGGGGTGGCAGCGAACTGGAGCTGCTCGGCCAGCGCCAGCTCGGCGTCGCTGCGTGCGATGTAGTTGTGCGCCACCATGGCACTGAGCACGGTGGACTGACGCCAGCGCGCGGCTTCCAGGTTTTGCAGCGGCTGGTAAACCGCGGGATTTTGCACCAGCCCGGCCAGCAGGCTACATTCAGCCAGGTCGAGGTCGCGCGCGGACTTGCCAAAGTAGCTGTGTGCGGCTGCTTCCAGGCCGTAGGCGAAGTTGCCGTAGTAGACCTGGTTCAGGTAACGGGCCAAAATCTCCTCTTTGCTGAATCGCTGCTCGATGCGCAGCGCCAGCCAGGCCTCACGCAGTTTGCGCCGCAGGCTTTGCTCGTAACGCTCCTCCTCGGTCATCAGCGTGTTACGGGCAAGCTGTTGGGTGATGGTGGACGCGCCGGAAATCACGGTGCGGTTTTGCAGATTTTGCAGCGCGGC
This sequence comes from Anaerolineae bacterium, assembly GCA_049299095.1. Taxonomy (GTDB): domain Bacteria; phylum Chloroflexota; class Anaerolineae; order JAAEKA01; family JAAEKA01; genus JAAEKA01. Next base: position 10,155 of record JBAQWV010000128.1, read on the forward strand.
GCGGCCAATCGCCAGCACGTCTACGCCGGGATGCTCAAAGAAGCGGCTGTCTTCCACGGCGACGGTCGCCTGCCAGCAGGCCGCGGGGATTGCTTTGAAGGCCAGCGAGGTTTGTTTGCCCTCATCGCCAATTGCCTCGAAGAGCAGTTGGCCTTTGCGGTCGTAGAGGCGCGTGCTGGGGCGCACGGCGCGCAGTGCGGCATCGGTGGGCGCGGGCAGATCGCCCACGAGCCAAATGCCCGCGGCCAGCGCGCTGATCAGCAGAAGGCTTATGATCAGTCCAAGTAACTGTTTTTTGCTGCGCAGATCCATAACGAATACCTCAGCGACGGTCAAAACTCTCTCGTCTCACCCCTTTACACGTCCTTAAACGTCGCTGTGTTCAATGATTCCAGCAGCTGTCCTTGCGTTTACGATAGTCCGCTGGTGGTCTGCACAAAGCTGGCCAGCTCGGCTTTCAGTTGGTACAGCGATGGTAGGTGTACGTACATCATGTGGCCTGCTTCGTAGTAACTCATGCTGATGTGGCCGGCCAGGCTGGGGTCGAGCGACAGGTGATTGAAGGTGTACTGCGTGGCGAAATAGGGCGTTGCCAGGTCATAGTAGCCATTGGCGACGTGTACCAGCAGGTGCGGGTTCATGCTCATGGCTTGTCGCAGCGTTTCCGCCACGTTGACGTACTGGTTTTCGAACTCTTTGTAGCTCCAGGTCTCGTACAGGCCCTTGAGGATTTCGTAGGGGAGGTCGCTCTCGTAGCCCAGATCGCCGCGTACATAGTCGTTGAAGCAGGCGGTGTAAGCGCCCTGCACCGCGGCATAGCTGGGGTCAAACTCCAGGCTTTCACCGGCTGCGTCGCGATCCAGGCCGGTATAACGGCTGTCAAGACGGCCCACGGTGCGGCGTTCGCTGCGCATCAGCTCCTTGATGAAGCGAAAGATGTCAATACGCAGGTTGGTGCGTTCGAGATACTCAACGCTGAGGCCGGTGAACTGCGCCAGGCGCTCGGCAATGGCCTGACGCTGGGCCGAGGGCAAGGTATCGCCGTGGAATAAGGCCGCGGCGTATTCGCCGGTGGCAAAGCTCTCGACTTGCTTTAGAAATTCGTGTAGCGATAGTGATTGTTGTTCGACGGGCAGGCGGCGATGATACCATGCGGTGGCGGCGAAAGTGGGTAAAAAGAGGAGATAAGGCAGGTCGTTGCCCGGATTGAAGTTGGCAGTCTGGAAATTGAGGATGCTGGAGACTAGCATAATACCGTTTAGCCAGAGGCCGTGACGTTCTTGCAGGTAGCCGCTTAAGCCCGCGGCGCGTGTTGTGCCGTAGCTTTCGCCGATGAGAAACTTAGGCGACAGCCAGCGTCGGTAGCGCGTGGTGTACAGACGGATGAAATCGCCCACCGATTCAACGTCTTTCGTGTAGTTGTGAAAGTCTTTAGCCTTTTCGCCGGGCACGGGGCGGCTGTAACCAGTACTGACAGGATCAATGAACACCAGATCGGTCACGTCGAGCAGGCTGGCATCGTTCTCCACCAGCCGAAAGGGTGGACGCAGCGCAAAGCCGTCTTTGTCGAGCAGGACGCGCTTGGGGCCGAGCAGCCCCAGGTGCATCCACACCGACGACGAACCGGGGCCGCCGTTAAAAGAAAAGGTAAGCGGGCGGCTGGTGGGGTCATCTACGTCGTCGCGCGTATAGGCGATGAAAAACATGGAGGCTTTTGGTTTCTCGCCATCGGATGCACCGGCTTCGTCGCCGCTTTTTTCAGCTTCTTCCTTCAGCACGAGCGTGCCGGTAGTGACGGTGTAGGGCACGTTTTGGCCGTTGATTGTGACGCTGTGGTGCGTGACAACGAGGGTGTCTTGAGGGGTGGGGGATGTCGAGGAGGTGGAATCAGGCATGGAAGGAAGGGTCCTCTTCTACAGGGAAATGGGTAATTTCGAGAATGGTTAAATCGAGCAGCAGCACACCAGCAACGCCTAGGGTTGTGTTGGCGGTTACCAGGGTTAAAGAAGCAAGCTCACGTAGCTGATGAGCGATTTCGACACGGCTTGGTTGCAGATTGGTCAATGCTTGCACGAAAGATGCAAGAATCACCCCTTGCACATGCGCCTGCTGCGCGGGGAGATCGCCCAGCGTAGCCAGCCGCGCGGCATTGCGCACTTGAACATCGGCAACACCAGCCGCATGTACCGCGTCCGCGGGCAGTTCAACCGGTTCCTCGGTGCTCCAGGGCAGAGTGTGCCACGGTGACGGCTCAAAGGCCATTGCCGCGACGCTCCTGTAGGCCGGTGATGATACCTTCTTCGTGTAGCCGAGCAATGCCCGCGGCGTCATAACCTAGCTCGGCAGCGATTTCGTCACTGTGTTCACCCAGCCGCGGTGGCGCAATGCGGTAACTCATCGGTGTGCCGGAGAAGTGGCCGGGGAAGGCCAGCGACTTGAATAGGCCCAGCCCAGGATGCTCCATCTCCACGATCATGCGCCGCGCCTGGATGTGCGGATCGTTGAGCGCCTCGTCCACGGCATAGAGCGGGCCGCCGGGGATTTCCGCTTCGTTGAGCAGCTCAACCCATTCGTGCGCGGGCCGCGCGGCCAGCAATTCATCCAGGATCGGCGTCAACTGGTCGCGGTTGACATTGCGCAGCGCGTTGGTGGCAAAAAGTGGATGCGTCACCAGGGATGGGTCTGCGTGGATCACCTCGCAGAACTTGCGCCAGAGCCGTTCGCTGCCTGCGGCTACCACAATCCATTTCCCATCGCCCGCCTTGAAGGGCTGATAGGGGGTAATGGTCGGGTGTTGGTTGCCGGTTTTAACCGGTGTGTTGCCGCTGACCCAATAATTGCTCGCCAGATAGCTCGTCCAGTTAAGTTGTGATTCGACCAGGCTGATGTCGAGTGCCTGGCCGACAGCGGTATGCTGACGGGCCAGCAGCGCGGCCAGCACGCTGATCAGCGCGTAGAGGCCGGCGCTGAAGTCGGCCATCGCCATCGGGAAGCGCATTGGGGGATCGCCCGGCTCGCCGGTTAGTTCCATTAAGCCGCCCATTGCCTGTGCCACGATGTCGAAGCCGCTGCGGTCGGCATACGGCCCGCTACGCCCAAAGCCGGTGATGCTGACATGGATCAGCTTGGGGTTGCGCGCCAGACAGGCTTCGGCAGAAAGACCGTATTTGTCCAACGAGGCTTGCCGCGGCAGGTTGATCAGGAAGACATCGGCGTCGTCGAGCAGGCGATGGAAGATTTCCAGCCCTTCGGGCTTGGTGTAGTCGAGGGCCAGACCGCGTTTGTTGCGGTTGGTAGAGAGGAAATAGCCGCTTTCACCCTCAATAAAGGGCGGGCCCCAGCCGCGGCACACGTCGCCGATGCCCGGCTGTTCAATCTTGATAACGTCTGCGCCCATGTCGCCGAGGTACATGCTGCATGTCGGCCCGGCCAGCGCCTGAGTAAGGTCAACGACTTTGATGTTTTGGAGGATGGTGGGGGATAGGGGAGTCATAAGGGTTAATGGTGAACGGAAAAAATGGCAGGTTGGTATGCCTGCGGCGGGTAGAAGAGGTAGTTAGTCACAGAAACGGGGGTTTCTCGTCGTTTTACTCCTCGAAATGACATCCACTGCGCGGGTCCTATCATGAATTGCCGTTTCTGTTTGCCGCGCCGCGTAGCACGGCGATGATCTCGGCCATGATGGCGACGGCGATCTCCGCCGGGGTATGTGCGGCGATGTCAAGGCCGATGGGTGCATGGACGCGGGTGAATTTCGCCGCGGGAATGCCCTGCTCGCGGCTAAGCAGATCGAACACGGTGCGTATACGGCGTTTGCTGCCGATCATGCCGATATAGGCCAGCGGCGTGTCCAGCACTTCCAACAGACATTCGATGTCGTGCTGATGGCCGCGGGTAACGAGTACGAGATAGGTGTCGGTGCCTAGGCGTCCCGCAGCCACCCAGTCGCGCATGGTCTCGCGCAGCGGCGTAGCCAGCACGTTGTCAGCCTGTGGGAACCGTTGATGGTTGGCGTATTGTGGACGGTCGTCCAGCACGGTGACGGTGAAATCGCACAACTTGCCGAGCTGCGCCAGCGGCACGGCGATGTGTCCGGCCCCGACGATGATCAATTCGGGTGGACGATGCTGCACCTCAACGAAAACCTTCACTTGGCCGGTGGGTGCGGGGTACGTCAGGGTCTTGTGAACCCGGCCAGCCAGCGCGCTTTGCGCGTCCGCCAGCACTTGCGCTTCCAGTTCGCCGAGGTCAAGCTCGCTGAGCGGTTCGGCATCGAGCCAGACCAGCGCGTGCCGACCCAGCAAAGCCGCTTCCGGCGCGGCGGTGATCGTGGCTAGCGCGACCGGACGATGCGCTTCGAGGGAGGTGATGAGGGAAGAGAGGAGAGGGAGCGTCATGGTCAATTTTCAATAGCCGATGGTCAATGAAAGGGAGGCTTCTTGTTTAAGGCTGGCCTTGCCACCGCTCCACAAAGACGTTGAAGAGGCCGCCGCAGACGCCGAGGCTTTGCATGGTGGGGTCTTCAGTAAGGTCTACGCGCACGGTGGTCGGTTCGCCGGTTTGAATCACATCCAGCGCGGCCAGGATCACATCCCCTTCACCGCAGCCGCCGCCCACTGTGCCATAATGCTGGCCGAGCGGATGGATGATCATTTTGGCGCCGACTTCGCGCGGCACGCTGCCGCGTACCTCGACGATGGTCGCCACGGCGACGGCATCGCCGTCGCGCAGGTACTCACGCAGTTTATGATAAAACGTGTCCATGGGTGGCTTACTCCTGACGACTTACTCTGTACTGCTCGGGCGTGTCCAGATCGGCCAGCACGGTTGGCGTGTCCACCGTGACGTAGACGATTTCATCCGCGTGGTGTTGAATCACGCTGCGCAGGGCAGCGCCCGCCGGCAAGGCCAGCACCGCGGGCCATAGCCGTCGCGGCAGCAGGATGGGATGGCCGCGGCGCATGGCATAGCTGGGGATAACCAACGCCGTACCTGCGCTGGCAGCAAAGGCAGCGAGTACTTGCTGCACGGTGGCAAGCTCGATTTGTGGCTGGTCAGCCAGCGCCAGCAGCACGCCCGCGGCCGCTGGATCGGCAGCAGCCAGCCCAACTTGAATCGAGGCCAGCATTTCGCCGTTGGTATAAACAGGGTTGAACACACAGCGGGCAGGCGTTGCAGCCAGCGCGGTTGCGAGCAAGTCTTGCCGGTGGCCGGTGACTACGATGATTTCGTCTACGCCCCCGCGGTGGAGCGTGGTGACGATTGTTTGGATGATGGTGGTAGAACCCCACGGCAGCAACGGTTTGGGCAGTGCGCCGCCCATGCGCGTGGATAAACCGGCGGCAGGCACCAGCGCGCTGATGAGGAGGGGGGCGGCGGAAGTCATCGTTGGCAACGTTGTCAGGATGAACAGATGATTGCAGAATTTCGGGCCTCGGAATGACGAAATTTAGTCTGCTGCATAAGCCCTGGATTTTGCAAGCGCGGCTGCAAAATGTCCGCGGTTGTGTCCTGTGCTGCAGGACAGCGATATCATGATTATAGCATGTCCATTGTCTGTACTCAAGTAAGAAGCTCTCGATTCCGCAGGACACTCCAGCAAGAATACAATTGTGTGCGGATTTCGTTGGCCGCGAACTCCTCGATAAAAATCACCCCCTTGCTGCTTTGCAGCGCAGCCAGCCAGTGTTACAATAAAAAGACAGATTACCGGAATGCTTGGGTGCAATTGCAATCTATGTCCAAACTCATCATTAACGCTGACGACCTCGGTTACACTCCCTCCGTCAACCGCGCCATCATTGACCTCTTCAACGCCGGCGTGGTCACCAGCACAAGTCTATTGGTCAATCAGGATAGCAGCGAGGAAGGGGCGGATCTGGCGCGTCGCCATCCGCGGCTTTCCGTCGGTGTGCATCTGAACCTGACGCGCGGGCGGCCTGTGCTGGCTGCCGCGTTGGTTCCCAGCCTGGTGGGCGAGGAAGGTAACTTCTGGGATGCGTCTGTGCTGTTCCGCAAAGCAGTGCTTGGTCAGATCAACTGGCATGAAGCCGCGGCCGAGCTGGAAGCGCAGGTGCGTTGGGCACTGACGCGTGGGCTGCACCTGGACAACCTCGATTCGCACGTCCACTTTCATTCGTTGCCCGCGGCGCGGCGTATCACCGAGCAGTTGGCGCGGCAATATCATGTCGCCGCCTGGCGCACCCCCTATCTGTTGTCCGCCTTGACCCCCACGCGGCTGTGGACAGACGTGCTGGCTAAGCCGATTAAGCCGCTGCGGCCTGGCGAGCTGCCTGCACCCGACTATTTGCTCGTGCTGAGCCAGTGGGGCGACCGCCTGCTCTCCGATCAGCGCATCATCAAGCTGCTGAGCAAGCCGGAGGTGATCACGGAACTGGTTATTCACCCGGATTACGTAGATGACCCCCTGCTGCCTGCCAGCGACCAGTTACAACCGCTGCAGCGGCAGATCGAGTTCGATCTGCTGATGGGTGCGGCGTTCCGTCACTGGTTGGCACAACTCGATGTGCGGCTGGTCAGCTTTTCGGATTTTCAGTAGTTTTCGGACTTTGGCTTGACAAAGGTTTGGCCTTCGGGCATACTCGCACGCATCTGGCGATCCAATCAACGCCACATGTCTTTTAGGAGCGAGTATGAATCAAACGACCTCTGAGCGCCCCATCAAGGCGGAGCAGTTCAACAAATATGGCTGCCTCAAGCTCTCTTTCATTGTCGGAGCCGCCATTCTGGCGATGACCCTCCTTGCTGTGGTGATTTTGTTCTTCACCACGGGCAATACAGAATCGTTGCGCATCTTGTTGCCCATTAACCTGCTTCTGATAATCGGCATGGTGCTTCTGGCTGGCATGCTTGCCTATCTGTTGGGTGTGAAAGAACGCAGTTTCAGGGCTGGCTGCCGACAGACGCAAGGTACGGTGGTAGACAAGCAGATCTTCGTGCGCGAGGGCGTTACCTCCGGCAGCGAAGTGGCACGCCAACATCACATCTTTTACACCTTCCCGGAGGGAAAAGGGCAAGATGGCAAGCCATTGCGTTATCGGCAGACCGTGGAACGGGCAGACTATGAACGGCTCGCGCTCGGCGCGGTCGTGACCGTAGCGTACCGGCCGGAAAACCCTGCCCGCTCGCGGCTGGCTGATCTCAAGGACCCTGTGTCTATCAATTGAAGACGCCTGCTGGCATCTGCTTTCCGAAATTCACTTGACCAACGTCAGTAACTCGTGTATCATGCGCACGCTGTCTGGGGGTGGATGTGTCCCGGTGGGCGCCCCGGTCTTCAAAATCGGTGGTGGGTACCGCAGAGGTAGCCACGGTGGGTTCGACTCCCATCCACTCCCGCCTCCCAGCCACAGCCGATTGCGTTCTCAACGTCGAGCCGCAGTTTCCTCCCTGTTTTAATCAATTCTATAGCCCGTTGCTAGAAATCTGGTTGCATGGATCCGATTGAATTTTTCCACGAAGAGGAACCGCCGCGCTTTCTGCGCGCACAAGCACTCGCCTATCCCGACTTGCAGCGCGTTTGGACGCGCGTACAGATCACGCCATTTGCTGCTCATCCCGAAGTCGAGATGGTCGTCCTTGACCCTGCCGGCCAGCCCGCGGCGATGATGACGATGGTGGACGTGCCCTATACCTATGTGTCGCTCACCCTGCATCTGAAGCAGCCGCGGCCAGGCGAACGCTACCAATTGCTGGTGCGGCTGACGCGCGACCATCACCTGCTCGACCAGCGCGCCGTGCCGTTCGATCTGGTCTTTGTCGAGCGCGACGAAGCCAAGGCCGAGGCCGACGCGTTGGAATGGGCCGAGCGCGGCGTGCCGATCACCCCGTTACCCCCAGACGAAGACATCCCCGACTGGAATCCTGACGCCGCGCCTGCGCCGGAATTCTTCACCAACGGCGACGCCACCCACTAACTTCATTTTCAAGGAGACCGCATGGCAGCCATTGATCGCGCGATTCAAACCTATCTCGACTTGGCAACCCCTGAGGTGCTGGCGGACTCATGGGCAGAATTGGAACACGGTATGCGCAGCGGTCACTTGATGTTCGGCGACCGGCTGCTGTGTACCGCGCTGCGCCCGCAGTTGGTCACCGTCCAGGAATGGCAAGCGGCCAGCCAGATGAGCGCCTCGCTGGTCTCTGCCTTCAACAAAGCCTATCTGGCAATGCTGGGCAACCCTACCCTGCGCGCCCAGGTGGCGCTGACGCCAGAGGAAGAAATCATCGTTGGCTACGAGGCAGGCACGCGCATGCCCGTGCCGATTGGCCGACTGGACTGCGCGCTGATCCACAGCGAAGAGGATGGCCCGCCCAGCCTGCGCCTGCTGGAATATAACGCCGAAAGCCCGGCCGCTGTGGCTTACGAAGATGGTCTGGCCGAGGTTTTCTTGCGCACCCCACTCATGCAGGCCTTCCGTGCTCAGTTTGCCGTGCGGCCTTTGTGGGCGCGGCCAGCCACCGTACAAACGCTGTTACAATTGTACCGCGAGTGGGGCGGACGCAGCCTGCCGACCGTGGCTATCGTGGACTGGGACAACCTGCCCACGCTGCACGAATTCATTCTATTCCAGGAATACTTTGCCCAGCAGGGCATCCATTCGGTGATCGTCAATCCCGATCAACTGACCTACGAAGGGGGTGTGTTGCGCGCCAACGGCACGCCGGTGGACTTCATTTACAAGCGCATCCTGACCCACGAACTGCTGGCGCGCTACGGCGTGGAGCATCCGCTGATCTACGCGGTGCGCGATCGCGCGGTTTGTATGATGAACCGCTTTTCCTGCAAGCTGCTGCACAAAAAGGCCAGCCTGGCCGTGCTCAGCGACGAACGCAACGCGACCCTGTTCAGCGCAACGGAGCAAGCGGCCATCCAGCGGCACATCCCCTGGACGCGGCGCGTCGAGGAGCGCACCACCGAATTCGAGGGCACGACGATTGACCTTGTTCCCTTCATCGCGGCCAATCAGCAGCGGCTCGTGCTCAAGCCGAACGATGAGTACGGCGGCAAGGGGGTGGTGCTGGGCTGGGATGTGACGTCAGAGCAGTGGCAGGCCGCGGTGGCCGATGCGTTGCAACAGCCTGCGGTTGTGCAGTTGCGTGTCGAGATGGGCCACGAGCATTTCCCCGTGGTGTTGCCTGACGGCGGCTTTGCCGTGCAGCCGCGCCTGGTAGATTTTGACCCGTTTATTTTCGATGCCCGCTATGCTGGCGGCTGTCTGACGCGCCTCTCCGCGGGCGGTCTGTTGAACGTCACCGCTGGCGGCGGTACCACCGTGCCGACGATGGTGGTGGCTGTGTAATTTCCCTGTCTTTTGCTCCATCATTTAAGGAGGCGACTATGACCCAGGCTCCCAGCCTGCGCCTTGGCATCGAGGAAGAGTATCAGATCATTGACCCGGAGACGCGTAACCTGCGTTATATCATCACGCGTACCGCCAAAGATGAACGGCCTGTGCTGCGCGGTGTGGATGGCGATGCGCCGCTCGACGCCAACCTGACGCAGATGATGACCAGTCTAGCCAGACCAGGGTTGCAAAACGTCGCCGACTTGAAGGCTGCGCTGCTCGAACAGCGTCATGCCGTATGCAAGATGGCGAGTGAGCGCGGTTTGCTGCTGGCCGCCGCCGGTACGCACCCCTTCGCCGCCTGGTCAAAGGGGGATGTGCCGCTGCAAGGACGTTATGAAGGGGCCAGCGAAGAGATGCGCGTGATCGCCAAGCGGTTGCTGATCTTCGGCGCGCATATCCACGTCGCCATTGAAGACCCTGCCGTGGCAATTGACGTAATGAACGTGGTGCGCTACATGCTGCCGCACATCTTGACGCTCTCCACCAGTTCGCCCTTTTTTACCAGCAACGACACCGGCCTGAAATCGTACCGCGCGATTTTGCACGAAAACCTGCCCCGCAGCGGCATTCCGCATTACTTCGCCAGCCCGATGGAATATCGCCATTACGTGGACTTGCTGATCAAGACCAACTCCATTCGCGGGGAAAACGACATCTGGTGGGATGTGCGACCTCATCACGAATACGCCTCGCTGGAATTCCGCGTCTTCGACATGATGCCCGTGGTCGAGGATGCTGTCGGCGTGGTGGCTGCGGTGCAGGCCGTCGTGGCCTGGCTGGCCGACCTACGCTCGCGCAACATCAGCTTCCGCATCTACCCGCGCAGCCTGATCGAAGAAAACAAATGGCGCGCCGAGCGTTATGGCCTCGACGGCAAGCTGATTGACTTTGGCAAGGAGCAGCAATTACCTGCGCGCACGCTGGTGCGCGAGCTGCTGCGCCTGGTGGATCCCTATGTAGAGCGGCTCGGCTCGCGCCGCGAGGTGGATCACCTGTTCAAAGTGATCGAACGCGGCACCAGCGCCGACCGTCAGCGACGCGTGTTCAAGGAAAACGGCGGCAAGAGCAACCGCGATGCTGCGCTGCGCGCGGTGGTCGATTCCGTGGTGGCCGAAACGATGATCTGCCAATAAGACGTGAAAGAGAGTTGATATGATGACATCCCCTTCGTTAACCATCGGTATCGAAGAAGAATACCAGATCATTGACCCTGAAACGCGCGAGCTGAAGTCCTTCATCACCCAGTTTATGGAATCCAAAGAAGGGGCGATGGAGATCAAGAAAGGCGAGCTAAAGGCTGGTGTCAAGCCCGAACTGCACGCTTCGATGGTCGAGCTGGGCACACCGGTTTGCCAGAACGTCGCCGAGCTGAAAGATGCGCTGTACAACCAGCGCGCCGCAATTTTTGAGCTGGCCGAGCAGCGCGGATTGCAGATCGCAGCCGCCTCGACACACCCATTTTCGCATTGGCTGGGCCAGGAAATTTCGCCCTACGACCGCTACATGAAGACGGTCGAAGACCATCAAGTCATCGCCCAGCGCATGTTGATCTTCGGGATGCACGTCCACATCGGCGTAGAAGATCGCGATTTCGCCATTGACTGCATGAACACGGTGCGCTATACCCTGCCGCACATTCTGGCGCTCACCACCAGCTCCCCCTTCTGGGCCGGACGCCACACCGGCATGAAGTCATATCGTTCCATTGTTTTCGAGGACTTGCCGCGCACCGGCTTGCCGGAAAGCTTCACTTCCTGGGCCGATTTCGACCGTTTCGTGCAGCGTTTGGTCAACACCGGCTGCATCCTGGACGGCTCGAAGATCTGGTGGGATGTACGCCCGCACTATTCCTTCCCCACCATCGAATTCCGCGTGCCCGATATCTGCACCCGCGCCGAAGACGCCGTAGCCGTGGCGGGTCTGCTGCAAGCCATTGTGGCGTGGATGTGGGACTTGCGCCGCCGCAACATGACCTTCCGCTCCTATCGCCGCGACCTGATCCAGGAAAACAAGCGCCGCGCGGTGCGCGATGGCCTGGACGGGCTGATGATTGACTTCGGCAAGGAAGAAGAAGCCCCCGCGCGCCAACTGGTGCGCGAGCTGCTCTCGCTGGTAGATGAGCAGATTGACGAGCTGGGCAGCCGCGACGAGGTCGAGGTAATCTATCGCATCCTGGAAGAGGGCACCAGCGCCGACCGGCAGTTGCGCGTCTATAAGGCTAACGGTGGCGATGCCAACCGCCAGGAAGCCTTGCGCGCGGTGGTGGATCATCTGGTCGCTGAAACAGCCGAAGGCATCTAATGTGCGGTCATTGGCAGCCATAAAGCGGGCGCAGCGGCCAACATTGACCGCTGCGCCCGCTTTCGCGTGTCGCCCCATCGCCACGGCCTGAGCGAATTGTGTCAGGCAGGAAATTTTCTGGTATAGTAGCCCCTGGTCGCACCGTACCACGAGCTTGCAAATCGTGGACGACAGATCAGCATGGACGAATTGGAAACTCGTCCCACATTGCCCGGATAGCTGATGGATTGAATTCTCTGCTTGAAAGTTTGGATGGTTTATGCCTTTTTCTGGTTTTCTTCCCCAACACGCCCAATGGCCACTGCCGCAGGGCGTCGTGGATCTGCTCTACGAGGACGCCGCGGCCAAGCGCAGCCTGGAAGCCGCGCTGCGCGCCTGCTTTTCGACCTGGAGCTATGACGAGCTGATCCCGCCGACCTTTGAATACGCGGACACGCTGGCCTCGGAAGCAGGCACGCAACTGGCCGAGGAAATGTATCGCTTCACCGACCGCGATGGACGTACCCTCGCGCTGCGTCCCGATCTCACCATTCCTGCCGCGCGCGTAGTCGCCACGCGCCTGTACGATCAGCCGCTGCCGCTCCGTCTGTTTTACGTCGGTTCCGTCTTTCGTTATGAAGCGCCCCAGGCAGGTCGTCAGCGCGAGTTTACGCAAGCCGGTATCGAGTTGATCGGTGCAGGCACGCCTGATGCCGACGCCGAAGTACTGGCCCTCACGGTGGAGGCGTTGCGTACCGCCGGGCTGACGCAGTTTCAATTGGCGCTGGGGCAAATGGCGCTTTTTCGTGGGTTGTTGAGCGAGTTGGATGCCCCTCCCGCGGCACTGGCCGCGCTGCAAACCGCGCTCGATCGCAAGAACGCTGCGGATTTGGCCGTTGCACTCGATGCGCTGCACGTCACTGGCGCGCTGCGTAGGGCGTTTCTGGCATTGCCCGCACTTTCCGGCGGCCCAGCCATCTTGCAGGAAGGCAAGGCGATTTGCCTGAACGAGGCCATGCGCGCCGCGCTCGGCTGGCTGGATGCGTTGTACCAGCGGCTGCACGGCTACGGCGTGGCCGCTGAAGTCACCTTCGATCTGGGCGAAACGCGCGGCATGGAATATTATACCGGCATCACCTTCAAGGGCTACACCGCGGGCGTGGGGTCAGCGATTTGTTCGGGTGGACGTTACGATGACCTGGTGGGACACTTTGGCCCGCCGCAGCCCGCCGTGGGGTGCGCCTTGTGGCTGGATCGGATTTTGCTGGCGCGCCAACGACAGGGCCAACAACC
>JBAQWV010000129.1:0-34408 GCA_049299095.1 Anaerolineae bacterium
GCATAGGCCGCACCCGCGGCTGCATCGCCCTCGCCCGGCCCCAGCAGCACCACATCCCCGGCGAAAGCGTGCACGCCGAGGCCGCGGCGCTCGCCTATCCAGCGCAGCAGGCCGTACAGTTGTCGCGGCCGCGCCCCGTAGCGCGTGTCGTTCAGGTCCACCAACACCCAATCCACCTGGTCGGCCACGCTCAGAATGCGCGGATCGTGCAGCAGATACAGCCCCTGCCGGTTGGCGAGGTGCGCGGCGTAGGCTTCCGTGGTCGCTACCGCCGCATCCGTCGGCAAGGCTAGCGTCATCAGAAGAACAATGCTCAAGAACATTCTCGTACGGGACATGAATTTCTCCTTCTTTCCTGCAAAAATGAGATACGGCGACTCCGGGGCGAGCTACCGCAAAATATACGTTATCTGCTAACTCGCGGCTTTAAGGCGTGTGTCTAGCGGGTTGTGCATAGTATACCGGTTTTGCTCTGGGCATTGAAATTGTTTATCGAACCGTAAAGAGAGTGGTTCGCCTTAAGCATTGAACTAACTGTAAACTAGCATGGCACATATAACGGATTTGCCAAAATAAAACAAATATCATCTTCATAGGAGTTACAGAGTTGATAAGAAAGCTGTCAATTCGATACCATAGACACGAGGGAACGAGACACCTTGTCCATTATCCTCCGAAGTAGAGATTTCTCGTCGTCTTATTTCTTGGAATGACAAGGTCGTACTTGACTGGAGAATAGTCATGTAAAATATGGTGACGCGGTGCGTTGTAGCCCGACTATCTCTCGGCCCTCCCCGAACTCCACAAGTGCCAGGAAATGTGATAGACTATCCCCAAAGTCAGATGTTTAGGGCTTATGTAGTTCACGCTGAGCTATGCTTTACTGCTCGAAATGACACCCAACGGTGTAAGTCCTGTTGGTATTCTTAACTTGTATTCTTAACTACGACTATGCCAAATCCTCTTCCTCCCCGCGAAGAACGTCTGCGCCATCAAGGCAAGATGCTCGATGAAATTATGCGCCACAAGCGCGATGAAGTGGCGCGGCGGCAAAACGCCGTGCCCGTGGCTGACCTGCGCGCGCTCGCCTCGTTGGCACCCGATCCTGTGGATTTCGCGGCTGCTCTGCGCGGCCCTGGTGTCAAGCTGATCGCCGAGGTGAAGCGCGCCAGCCCCAGCCGCGGCCTGCTCTGCCGCGACTTCGATCCTCCCCAGCTTGCTAGCATATATGCACAGGGTGGCGCGGCTGCTATTTCCGTATTGACCGACGCGCGTTTTTTTCAGGGCCAGCCTGAGCATGTAAGCGAGGTCAAAGAAGTCTTGCTAACGCGCAAGGATACGGCCAGAATCCCCGTACTGCGCAAGGACTTCATCTTCGACCCTTACCAAATCGTGGAAGCGCGCGTGATCGGCGCTGATGCGTTACTGCTCATCGCCGCGGTGTTAGGCGACAACGACCTCAAAAGCCTGCTGGCCGAGACGCGACGCTACGGCATGGAGGCGCTGGTTGAGGTTCACGACGAAAGCGAGGTTGAGCGTGCAGTCAAGCTTGGCGCGCGCGTGATCGGCGTCAACAACCGCGACCTGCGCACCTTCGCCGTGGACCTGGCCGTCACCGCCCGCCTGCGTCCCCTGATCCCGTCCGAGTGCGTCCTGGTCAGCGAGAGCGGCATCCATAGTGCGGCTGACGTGCACCGGCTGCGCGATCTGGGCGTGCAGGCCATGCTCGTGGGCGAAACCTTCGTCACCGCGCGGCCCGAAGAGCGCCTCAGCAAGGTGCGTGAGTTGGTGCGAGCCGGTGGACGGTGAGCGGTAAACAGGGGGGCGAATGGGCGTGAACTGCCCGGCTCCACTGGCGCCGGCCCGATCTTTTTCAGGTTAAAGAATAATGCGTGGGGAGGCGCAACTTACGATGAAAATAGAGAAGGTTAAAACAACGTGTAGATGAACGGCGCGATGCCGGAGGCCTGGGCAAAGACTAGCAACAGGCCAAAGGTTACCAGCAACACCATCAACGGGATCAGCCACCATAGCTTGCGTGCCCACAGAAACTGCACCAACTCTTTGAGAACGCCGGCGCGCGCGCCAGCCTGCTTGCTTGCTTTCATCCGTTAAATCTCCTTGAACAGCCAATCGGCCAGGTGCTGGGCGGCCAGCGTGTGGCCGGCCGCGTTCCAGTGCAGGTCAATGTCGAAATAGAGCGCCGCGCCTGCGTCTGCTGCCGCGGCAAAAGCCGGGCCGAGGTCGAGGCAGGGCAGATGGTGCAGGGCACAGAATTCGACCATGCGCTGCGCGGGGCCGCGCAGATCGGGATACGACTGCTGCGCGGCGCGGGGCAGGCGCGCCCAGACCGTTTCTTCCTTGGTTGGGGCCAGCATGACCACGAGGCGCACGCCCGCCTGTGCGGCCGCGGTCTGTGCAGCCAGCAGCGCGGCCTGGGTTGCCTGCCAGCCCGCGCGGATCGCCGCACGGCTGAAATCGCTCCACCGCTGCACGCGGGCCAGGTCAAGCAAGTGATGGGTGTCGCCCACCGGCACCGACACCGGATGATCGCCGCGGCGCAGGGCGTATTTGAGCAGCTCGTAAATGCGGCTGTGGCGATGCAAGAAGGCGCGCAGCGAGCGGGCCGCGTTGGGCAGGGGCCGCGCGGCCGGGTCGGGTTTGCCTTGCTGCCAGCCGTAGAAGTCAGGATGGCCGGAGCGCTGCCAGCGGGCAAACACCGCGGCATCGTCGCAATCGTTGGTGAAGAATTGCCAGACGATCACACGCGGGCGTAGCGGCAGTGCATCGCTGTGCAGCCGGGCTAGCTCGCTCTGCGGGCCATAGCCGTTGACGCCGAGATTGGCGATGCGCAGGCCGGTCAACGCGGCCAGCCGCGCGGGCCAGGTGGCTGCTTCGTTCACGCCGTAGCCAAAGGTGAAGCTGTCGCCCAGCGCGGCTACATCCACCGGCGCGGGCAGAGCAGGACCACGCGCACCGCGCGCGTCTGTGCGTACGCGAAACGAAAATTCACGGTGGCCGTGGAGCAGCACGTCCAAGTGAGGGGCGGTGCGGTAGCCAGCCGCGGCATCCGGCACATAGAGCGCGTGGCTGGCCGTATAAAACGCGGGTGGCGCGGGCGGTGCACCGAATGGCCCCTGTCCGACCGCGGCTTGCACCGAGGGTGGCAACAGAGCGGGGTGAAGGTGTAACAGAGCTTCCGCGCAAACAGGAGCGAGTAAGAAGTAAGGCGTAAGGAGTTTAGGCACGGTGAAGGGTGTTCCGTATCCAGTGGTTTAGTGGTCAGTACTGAGGGTCTAGCTTTCTGGCTACCAACTTACCAATCCACCCTACTGCCTCAGCGTCACGCTGCCTGCTTCCGCACGATAAACCGCTCCAGCACCAGCAGATCAATGTCGCTTTGGCTGAAGGTGTGGAAAGCATTAGCCGGGGTGGTGACGATTGGCTCGCCGCGCAGGTTAAAGGAGGTGTTCATCAGCACGGGCACGCCGGTTTTCTGTCCAAAGGCGTCCACGATGTCGTAGTAGCGCGGGTTCCACTCGCGGCGCACTGTTTGCAGGCGGCCCGTGCCCATGTGCGACACCGCAGGGATCACCTCCTGCTTGTGCGGCCACACTGGGCTGACCATCAACATAAAGCGGGGAGGATATTGCCCGGCGGCGCGGCCCAGATCGAAAAATTCGGGCGCATGCTGCTCTGGTACGACCGGCGCGAAGGGACGAAAAGGCTCGCGGAACTTGATTTTGGTGTTGACGATGGTTTTCATCTCGGCCCGGCGCGGATCGGCCAGGATCGAACGATTGCCCAGCGCGCGCGGTCCCCACTCGAAGCGGCCCTGAAACAGGCCCACGACTTGGCCGTCCAGCAAGGCCTCGCTGATCCGGTCAGCCAGCGCCGCTTCGTCCGGCATCAATTCGTAGGCGATGCCCCGGCCGCGTAGAAAGTCGGCGCACGCGGCCTCATCATAGCTTGCGCCGTAATAAGCATGTTCCATTATAAAGCGTCGCGGCTGGTGCAGTAGTACGTGATATGCGTACAGCGCCGCGCCCAACGCGCCGCCCGCATCCCCCGCGGCCGGCTGGATGAATACTTGCTCGAAGGGGGTCTCGCGCATGATGCGGCCATTGGCGACTGAGTTCAGCGCCACCCCGCCCGCCATCACCAGATGACGCGCGCCGGTCTGCGCGTGCAATTGCTGCACCATGCGCAGCAGCGCGTCTTCGGTGAAACGCTGGATGGTGGCCGCGACATCGGCGTAATACTGATTGCGCTGCGCGGCAGCCTCGCGCCCGCGTAGATCGTGGCCGGTGGTTTCGCTGAAAAACTCGGCGTCGTGTACGCGCGGTGCGCCCCACAGGCGCACAAAACGGTCGTTGAAGGTGCGTTCGGGCGAATAGTGATAGCTGAAATAGTCCATGTTGAGCTGGAGGCTGCCGTCGCGGTGCAGCGTCGCCAGCCGTTCCAGCCGATCCTGATAGGCGGGACGGCCATAGGGGGCCATGCCCATTACCTTGTATTCGCCTTCGTTAACCTCGAAACCCAGCCAGGCGGTGAACGCGGAGTAGAGTAGTCCCAGCGAATGCGGGAAGCGCAGCTCTTGCGTCAGGTCAATGCGGTTGCGTGTGCCGTCCTGCCAGGAGGCGGTGGCGTGGCCCAGGGTGGTGGTGGTCCATTCACCCACGCCGTCCACCGTCAGCACTGCGGCTTCCTCGAAGGGTGAAGCAAAGAACGCGCTGGCCGCGTGGCTTAGATGGTGCTCGACAAACAGTATCTTGTCCGCGGGCACGCCGATTTTGTCCATCAGGATGCTCTTCACCCACAGCTTTTCGTCGAACCAGGCGATCATGGCTTCACGGAAGACTTTCCACGAGCGGGGATAGGTTGCCAGCGTGGACATCATGATGCGTTCGAACTTGGGCAGCGGCTTTTCGTAGAAGACGACGTAATCCAGATCGTCGGCGCTGATGCCGGCCTGACGCAGGCAAAATTCCACGGCCAGCGCGGGGAAGCGGTAATCGTTCTTTTGGCGCGAAAAGCGTTCCTCCTGCGCGGCCGCGACGAGATCGCCATCGGCCAGCAGGGCCGCGGCAGAGTCGTGATAGAAGCAGGAAATGCCGAGGATGTACAAAAAAATGCTCCGGGTCTCGCGTGCAAGCGCGAGGAAATCAAGCTTGCTTTTGGCTGGCGTCCAGATCGGTGTCGGTGGTTTGGCGCTCGATCCAGCCGCTGTCAGGGTCCGCGTGGCCGCGGCGCAGGTGCAGCGGATCTACTAACAGCCGTGCAATCAGGGCAAAGGGTGTGACGAAGACGAAGTAGAAGAGCGTCAGGATGATGCGGGACTGGAATTGGCCGATTTTGCGGGCCAGCACCAGCCAGCGTGACCAAAGGGTGCGTAGCATGGTTGCCTCACTAGCAGGGCATGATACTTGGCGGCTTGCTATCTGTCAATTCCCCTGGAGAAGGGGCAGGAAGCTGTCGGTGTGATCGTGAGATGCTCCAGTCCACAGCGAGAATCTGCGCGTTTGGAATTGTCGTCGCGCTGACTTTGACGAAGCACCGGCCATCTGGTAGACTGACGGTGATGCGCCGTGCAAGGCGGGACTGGCTCCTGCCATCACTCTGACGAGTGACGATCAGACAGTCGGCGTTGAAGGAGAAACGATCTTTGCGTTTGCTATCTCGAGTTGCAGCCGGACTGGCGTTGTTGATGGTTGCGTTACTGACCAGCGCGTGCAGTTTTCGTCCGCTGTTGAACAATGTGTCGGTGGAACCGGTCACGATTAGCCCGAACGCGGACGGCGTGGACGACGCGACGAATATTCGCTATACGCTGGGACGCTCGGCCTATGTTTCGATTTATGTTGACGACGCGCAGGGCCAGCGGCATTATTTCCGCCGCGAGCAGTTGCGTTCACCGGGTAAATATGGCGTGGCGTGGGGCGGTGTGGTGAACGAGCCGCAGACGATTGACGATGGCTTTGGCCTGCAACGCGTCGAGGCCCGCGTGTTGCCCGATGGCCTGTATCACTGGACGGTGGAGGCGCGCGATGAAAAGGGGAATGTCGCCAGCCAGTCAGGCGAGATCACGTTGACGAACGGCGACACAGTGCTGCCGGAGCTGCGCAATTTCACGGTCGAGCCGCGTACCTTTACGCCAAACCAGGACAGTATTGACGACTGGGTTTCTATTTCCTATTACCTGCCCAAGGATGTGGATACGGTGCAGGTGTATCTGGTGGACCCCGCCGAGCCAGCCTTTAAATATTTTGTGGCTGAAAAAGAGCGGGTAATCGAACCCGGCCAGCGCGGTTATCACGAGTACCGTTACGAGGCGGATGTGGACTTGGGCGCAGAAGCGCCGCCTGATGGCGATTACATGATTTATGGCGAGGCGCGCGATCTGGCGGGCAACCATGTGGTGGTCAGCTCGACGTTGACGATTGCCGATGGCGGCAAGCCGCGCGCGGATATTCTCGAAGGCGAAATTGACTGGGCCGGTGATGTCAACCGTGTGGTGAGCGTGCCGCTCGACGGTTCGTTGTGCTTCACGGCCACGATCAAAAACGAGGGCACGGTTAGTATTCGCACGGCTGGCCCCTGGCCCGGCACCGCGTACAAGTTCAGCGAAAATCACAACACGCTGGCACAGACGAGTGGCGATGCCAGCTTGTATCAGCAGGCTGGTGTGTTCCGCTTTGGTATCAACTACGACACTACCGGCTACGATTTTCCCTACCGCTGGGCGATTGGCCGACCGGAAGACCTGGAAATGCGCATGATTGATGGCGTGCCGCAGTGGTATTTGCTGCCCGGCCATCGCTCGCAGGTCTCCGGCTGTATCCAGTTCGACCAGGCTCCGCCCGTCGGCACTAACTATTGGTGGGGCGGCCTGATCCACGAATTCGTCACCGTGGCGAATAACTATGTGGATCGAATTAGCGTGGTGGTGGGGGAATAGGCTGGGAGGCAGGGAGACAAGGTGTGAGCTGATACCTGTCTACTCCTCATTCTCACATTATGCCTACTCTCGCTATTGTCATCGTCAGCTATAACGTGCGCGAGTTGTTGCGCGCGTGTTTGGCGTCGCTGTACGCCAGCCTGGCGCGCACGCCGGAGCTGACCGCGCAGGTGTGGGTGGTGGACAACGCGTCTGCCGATGGCAGCGCGGACATGGTGGCCGCGGCCTTTCCCGCGGCTGTGCTGGTGCGTAGCCCGCAAAATCTCGGCTACACGGCGGGCAATAACGTGGCCTTGCAGGCGCTGGGGTTTGCCCCCCGGCACGGTGAAGCCAGGCCGCTGGATAGCTATGACTGGGCCGCGGCCGTGCCCCGCGGCACGGAGCTGCCGCGCTTGGTCTGGCTGCTCAACCCGGATACAGAAGTTCAGGGGGACGCACTGGAGAAATTGGTGCAGTTCCTTGCCGCACAACCAGCCGCGGGTGCGTGCGGTGCGCAGTTGGTTTATGCTGATGGCAGCTTCCAGCAGGGGGCCTTTCGTTTCCCTGGCCTGTTGCAAATCGCTTTTGATTTCTTTCCGCCGCCGGGGCGCTTGAACCAGCCGTTGCTGGCTTCGCGCTGGAATGGCCGTTACGCCCAGGCGTTGTACAAACGCGGCGCGCCCTTTGCCGTGGATTTCGTCCTCGGCGCGACCTTGCTGGTGCGTGGCGATGCGCTGGCGCAGGTGGGACTGCTGGATGAAGGCTATTTCATGTACTGTGAGGAGATGGACTGGCAGCGCCGCGCCTGGCAGGCTGGGTGGCGGGTGTATTGCGTGCCCACGGCGCGGGTGATGCACGTGGGTGGCGCGAGCAGCAGCCAGTTTCGCAGCCGGTCGTTCGTGGCGCTGTGGCAGAGTCGCTTGCGCTATTTCAAGCGTTACCACGGCCTGGTCTTCAACCGCGCCGCGGCTGGCCTTGTGCGCGCGGGCCTGCGCACGGAGGTGCGACGCGCTCGTATGGCCGATCTCCCCGACCTAGCCGAGCGGCTGGCGGCCTATGCGTCGGTGGAAACGCTGGCGCGCACCTGGATGGAGCCGGTATGACTCTCTTTGCTGTGATCCTGACCAAAAATGAAGCCCGCCACATCGTCGAGTGCATCGAGAGCGTGCGCTGGGCGGATGGCATTCTGGTTTCCGATTCGTACAGTGACGATCATACGCCTGACTTGGCGGCTGGGGCGGGCGTCACTGTGATCCAGCGGCCTTTTGATGGGTGGGCCAAACAGCGCAACGCCGCGCTTGACTATGCGATAACGCAGGGCGCGCGGTGGGTTTTCTTTGTCGACGCGGATGAGCGCGCCACCCCTGAGCTGGCCGAGGAGATTCGCCGGGTGACTGTTGAGCGTCCTGAAGTGGGCTGGGGAGTGCCGCGCTGGAATTATATCGTGGGCAAGCGGATGCGCTACGGTGGTTTTTACCCCGACTATCAACTGCGTTTAATGCGTACCGACAAGGCGCGCTACGATCTGGATCGTCCCGTGCATGAGGTGGTGGAGCTGGAGGGCGCACGCGGAGACCTCGAAAATCCTCTGATCCACTACAATTACGCCACTTGGGAGCAGTTTCATGCCA
This sequence comes from Anaerolineae bacterium, assembly GCA_049299095.1. Classification (GTDB taxonomy): domain Bacteria; phylum Chloroflexota; class Anaerolineae; order JAAEKA01; family JAAEKA01; genus JAAEKA01. The sequence continues at coordinate 8,569 of JBAQWV010000129.1, forward strand.
AACAACGCCGCTATGCGGCTATGGAAGCGCGCATTTTGGCCGATCGTGGTATTCGTCCCCGCCCGCACAATTTCGTTTTGCAGCCACTGCGCGAATTTCGCCGGCGTTATATCACGTTACAAGGCTATCGCGACGGTTGGCGCGGCTTGAAGCTGGCCTTGTTGCTGGCCTATTATTACGGCGCTTACCCGTACTGGGTGCTGCTCAAGCAGGGCCAGCCGGACTAAGCGCCGCGCAGACTGCGTGCTTCTTTCCAAAACCGTGTTGCGACGACATTAAGGTCGTTTGGGGACTGTAATATCGAGGCGTTTTAGAATTTTCGCGTAGCCGTCATTGATCAGGCGGGTTAATTCGTCCACACAGGCGATGTATGTCTCTACCGGTTTGCGGTAGGGGTCGGCAATGTCGTGATATTCCCCGGCCATTTCGCTGACCAAAAAGACCTTGTTGAGTAGGTGGGGGTAATTGTAGAACATTGAACGGCGATGGCTCTCCTCCATCACCAGCACCAGATCGGTATCGGTCATCTCTTGCTCGCTCAGCGTGTGGGCGCGGTGGGCCGCGATGTCCACGCCGCGCTCGGCCAGCAGCTTGACGCCGGTGGCGCTGGCAGCTTCGCCATCCATACCATAGACCCCCGCGGAAGTCACCTGCACCTCATCCGCCAAGCCATCTTCGGCCAGCCGCTGGCGCAGCAAGCCCATTGCCATCGGTGAACGGCAAATATTGGCTGTACACACAAATAACACGCGTTTCACGCAGTCGTCCTCCAAAACCTCGCGCATTCCTTGTCGGGAGGGGCGCGTACGGGCCAGGGGATTGCCCTGGCCCGTGGGGTAAACTAGTTCAAGCTGGCGCGGCCAGCGGCGAAGCGGCTAGGCCAGTTCTGGTTGCAACAGGCCAAAGTTGCCGTCAGAGCGGCGATACAGCACGTTGATGCTGTCGCTGTCGGTGTTGAAGAAAACAAAGAAGTCGTGACCGAGTAATTCCATCTGGTCAATCGCTTCCTGCGCGTCCATGGGGATCATGGAGAAGCGCTTGGTCCGCACAATGTGCCCTTCGAATAGCTCTTCATCATCGGTGATCGGTGAAGTGGCAACGGTGATTGCCTCGACCTCCATTGCTTCTACGGCGGCTATCTGGGCGCGCTCGATCTTGCTGCGTTTCTTGCCCTTGAAGCGGGTGATCTGTCCATTCAGCTTGTCAGCCACCGCGTCAATCGCGGCGTAGATGTCGCTGCTGCGCTCCTCCGCGCGCAAAATTGCGCCGTTGCTGCGCATAGTCACCTGAACCACTTCGCGTTCAGTGGCCTTGCGGCTTTGTTCCTCGGCCAACTCAACACGGATCTCCTGCACATCCGGCAGGAATTTAGTCACTTTGCCGAGTTTCTTTTCCACATAATCCCTGAGCCTGTCGGTCACATCGAGATTGCGGCCCTTGATTACCAGTTGCATGAGAAGGCTCCTTTCCAGAAAGGGAAGTTCGCATGGGCGTTGGGTGTCCGCCAATGTCGGAGCAAACTTGCACTCCAATAACCAGGTTGACGGTCCATGTAGGGGATTGCTACCGCCACTTGGATAAGGATATTGTAGCCGAGCGGACAGCACTTGTCAACTCGAATTTTCACTCGACCCCAACGCCCGTGCCACCGTCAACGCCCATACCTTGCCTGCACCCGCGGCCAGCAGTGCGGTCGCGCAGGCTTCCAGCGTTGAGCCGGTGGTCGCCACATCATCCACCAGCAGCACCTTGCAGCCAGCCAGGTTTGGCCCGTTCCAGGTGAACGCGTCCTGCACATTGGCGCGGCGCTCTGCTGGGCCAAGCAGCATTTGTTGCTGCGTGTCGCGCGTGCGTTGCAGCACGTTCGCTTGTAGCAGCGGCAACGCGGCTTCACGGCACAGTACGCGCGCCAGCAACTCCGATTGGTTGTAGCCGCGCTCGCGCAGACGGTTGGGGTGTAGCGGCACAGCCAGCACCAGGTCCATCGTCACGTTACGGCTGCGCCAATACTCGCTCAACAACCTGCCGAGTGGTTCATGCAATTCGGGATGCCCCTCGTATTTAAATTGGTGAATGGCGGCGCTGAGCGGCTCGGCATAGATTGCGGCGGCGCGCAGCGCGGCGACGTGAAAGCTCTTGTCGGTGCAATCGTTGCAGCGACCCGGCGTGGCAACAGGGCGGCCACAGCGCAGGCAGACCGGCTGGGGCATAGGCTGAATTTGCGCGCGACAAGTGGGGCAAAGCACCTCTCCGACGCGTCCGCACCCGCCGCAACGCAGCGGAAACAGCAGATCGAGTAGATGTTCGCGCACAGCCAGCGCCGGTTTGGGTTTCAGTGGTACCGTGGCCAGCACGGCGAGCGCGGGTGACAGCGCTGCCATAAGCCCCTCTGAAGTTGAAGCAGCGGGTTGAGAATGACGCGGTTTGTCATTCCGGTTGGACTTGACCAGCGACTTCCCCGATCTGTCTACCTGGTGTGATAGAAACGGAATGATAGCGGAAGCTAGCTGGTTAGGTCGCCGGGAACCAGGACTGCAAGACGCCATTGACGAAATTACGGATTTCGTCGCCCATGATCAGGAAGATCGCCAGCACGACGATGGCGATGAGCAATAAAATTAAGGCGTATTCGACAAAGCTTTGGCCATCTTCGTTGGACGGAATAAGGTGCATGGATATCCTTCATTATGTCCGACAGATTTGTCTGACCGGATAAAATTTGGTTGGAATTATCGTTATTGTAGCCAGATCAGGATGAAGGACAAATTAAACCCGATAAATCGCGGGGAGCGCGCCCTGTTTCCCGTCGTTCTTCACCCCTCAGTTGGCGCATCGTCCTGGTCAAGGTATAATCGCTTGGTTGGATTGCCGCAGCAAAGCTGGTTTCAAGGAGAATGCTTGATGAGCACCGTAGCGGACTTGTGGGCAGTACAAACCACTGACTTGGCCCTGGACGCGCTCAAGCAGCGTCTGGCTGAACTGGAAAAGCAGTTAGGTGAGCCAGCAGAAGTGCAGGCTGGGCGCGCATCCACCGAGGCGGCTCGTGGCGAGTTAGAGCGTTGGCGCGTTGCACAGCGTGAACTGGATCGCCAGATCAAGGAGTTGGGCGAGCACATCCATGCCGCCGAGCGCGAGATGATGAGCGGGCGGGTGCGCAACCCGCGCGAGCTGGAAGGCATGGAGGCCAACGTGGCGGCTTTGCAGCGACGGCGCGGCGGTCTGGAGGATGAAGGGTTGGCCGCGCTGGCTGAAGTGGAAAACTGGCAAGCACAAGTCCAGACGCGCCAGCAAGCATTAGCCGCGGCTGAAGCTGCCAATCAGGCGCGGCTGGGGAGCATTAAACAAGAGGCTGCGCAGAAGATCGCTGACATGAAGGCTTTGTCGGCCAAACTGCAAAAACAATGGCAAACGATAGCGCCGGAAGACCGTGAATTGTATAAAACTATGCGCAACCGCAAGGCCGGGCGTCCGGTGGCGCTGGAACAAAACGCCGCGTGCCAGGCGTGCGGTGTCATGCTGCCGACAGCCGCGGTGCAGGCTGTGCGCAGCGGTGTACAGCGGGTACTTTGTCCTGGCTGTGGTCGCCTGCTGCTGGCGAAAAAATAGCCCATCTGTTTGACAAAGCCCTTGCGCATTGCTATAATCCGTTCACCGTCGTAACCCCGCCTATAAGCAACTAACTTGCTCGGGGCACCAGTCAGCCTGTGATTGTGCGTGCGATTCCCCAGGCTTTCTCCTCTCAGGGCCACCGACTACCGGCCCTTTTCCTTGTGAACCCCCAAAAATCGGCAACCTTCCAAACAATTGTCTGTTTGGCTGGCTGTAACGATGTATGGTCTCTTCAGAAAGGAGGTTATTTGGCCGATTGCATCCGTGCTTTTAGTACTGCGCTATTGGACAAATATCGTTTTTGCTTCCTGGTCCATAATCCATTTTGTTCAGGAGAGGAAAGAAAATGAGACGTAAACTCAGTGTAGTGTTCGTCATGCTTATCATTGCGTCTATGTTGGCAATTCCAGCCAGCGCCCAGACAACAACTGATCAAGCAACACCTGGCCGACAGCTTCCTGCCGGCTTGCAGCCAGTTTCAGCCGCAGACTTGGATGGCTCCTTCGCGGCAGCCAACTATATTCCCAGCCGCGACGCTGCGCAGCGTTCAGTCCGTTACCTGGTGCGTTTTGCCGAACCAGCGTTAGCCGCTACGTGGCGCGATGCTCAGGCGCGCGGCGCAAGCTATGACGCCACCAGCGCACAGCAAGCTCTGCTGGCCCGCCAGGCTGAAGCCAGCGCCGCGGTCAGCGCCCTGGGCGGCAAGACCATCGGCAACTTCACCAAGTTGGTCAATGGAATTGCGGTTGAAGTCAAGGCTAGCCAGATGCGCGATCTGTACGCCATCCCCGGTGTGATCAGTGTCAGCGCCTTGAACGATTACCAGATTGATTTGGACGAAACTGTACCGTGGATCGGTGCAGCTGATGTACAGGCAATGGGCTATGACGGCACGGGCATCAAGGTCGCCGTCATTGACTCCGGCATTGACTATACACACGAGCATCTGGGCGGTTCCGGCTTGCAGTCGGACACCGATCAGGCCCTGGCCGAAGCTTCCCAGCCGGCAGACCCTGATCTGTACCCCACAGACAAGGTGATCGGTGGCTACGACTTCGTTGGTAGCACTTGGCCGAACACCCCCGAAATCCCCGATCCTAACCCGATGGACGATGAAGGCGGCGGCACCGGTGGGCACGGTACGCACGTTGCCAGCATCATCGGTGGTGTTGCCACCGAGTCGTTGGGGCCTGGCGTGGCTCCTGGTGTGCAGTTCTATGCACTCAAGGTTTGCTCCAGCGTCTCAACTTCGTGCAGCGGTCTGGCTTTGCTGAATTCCTACGAGTGGGCCGCCGATCCGAACGGCGACGGCTCGTTTGATGATCGTGTGGACGTAGTGAACCTGTCTCTGGGTTCTTCCTATGGTCAGGCCAACAGCGCCGATACAATAGCCGTTGATATGTTGTCCGGACTGGGCACCACGGTGGTGGCTTCGGCGGGCAATAGCGCCAACATGCCGTATATCTTGGGGGCTCCCTCCAATGCGCGTTCAGCGATTAGCGTGGCTCAAACCACAGTTCCTTCCGCGATCCTCTATCGCATTCGCCGCAACACCCCAGCCCCTGTGTCGGTGATGGATGCCGTTTGGCAGCCTTGGTCGGCCTTCCCCACAGCAGCGATTACGGGTGATGTAGTCTATGGTAATGGCGATGGCACAAATCTTGACGGTTGCGCAGCCTTTACCGCGGATCTTACCGGTAAAATCTCTATCGTCAATCGCGGTAGCTGCAACTTTAGCCTGAAAACCCAGAATGCTGAAGCCGCCGGCGCGGTGATGTCTATCATTGCCTTGGTGGCTCCTGGCGATCCCTTTGAGGGTGGTTTTGGTGGCGGCGCACTGCCCAGCATTCCTGCATTCATGGTTTCCCAGACCAACGGCAACCTGCTGAAGGCAGCCGGCGCGAACGTCTCAATTGACCCCAACGATCCTACAATTACCATTCCGTTGCTGGATGTGATGGTCGGCTCCAGCTCACGCGGGCCAGCTTTTGATGCCAGCTACTTGAAGCCCAACATCGGCGCACCGGGCGCTTCTGTGTCCGCCAGCTCCGGCGATCAAGGCTATGGCGTCTTTGGTGGTACTTCTGGCGCTGCGCCGATGGTATCTGGTTCCGCAGCCCTGGTGTTGCAACATGCAGGTGGCAGCGGTTCGCTTGCTCCTGTTGTGGTCAAGGCTCTGTTGATGAACAATGCCGAGACCCAGACCTGGCAAAACTTCCCCGGCGGTATGCTGAACCCCATCAGCCGCCAAGGTGCAGGTCGTGTGGATGTTGCTGCGGCAGTTGCCGCCGACACCATTGCCTGGGTGCCGGCTGACGACGATGTGGCGCTGTCCTTTGGTTTTGAAACCGTGTCTGACGATTACATGGACAGCAAGACAGTGGAAGTGATTAACACTTACACCGCCACCAAGACTTACGATATCGCAGTTTCCTTCCGCTACACCAACGACCAAGGCGCGGGTGTGGATGTGATGGCAGATGCGGACAGCCTGACAGTTGCTGCGGGCCAAACGGGTACCTTTGATGTGGACCTGCACGTCACCGATCCCAACGCCTTGCACAACTGGCCTTTCACCAGTGGTAGTAGCTTTGCCAATGGCGATCTGCTGACGGGTGTAGAGTACGACGGCTACGTCACCCTGACCGCCGATGACGGTGAGGTAATCAACGTACCGTGGCACTTCCTGCCTCGCAAGTCTGCCAACGTGGTAGCCACCGGCCCCACGCAAACCACTTCCAAGACCTATGATGTCGCGCTGAACAACAGCTCGCCCGTCGTGGGTCAAGTTGAGGCCTATCCGCTGATGGATGTCAGCCCGAAAATCGCTGTAGATCCTGCTGCCGTGGATGTCGCGCCGGCCGACCTGAAATATGTTGGTGCGGAAGCGATGTCGTGGGACGATGGCGAAAGCCTGCTGCTGTTCCCCATCAACACTTGGAACAGCCGCTCGCACCCGATCAACGCCGAATTCGATGTGTGGATTGACGTGGATCAGGACGGCAATTTTGACTATGTGGCTTACAACACGACGGTGAATGCGACGACAGACCCGCGTGCCGCCAGCGTGCTAGTGAATCTTGCGACGGGCACGGGGACGCTTCAGTTCTACCTGGACACCATGATCAATAGTGATAACATGGTGCTCCCGGTTGTGGTGCCGGATGACAACCTCGCCTTCAACTTCCAGGTTTGGACTTTTGATGCCTACTTCACCGGCGATTTGTGGGACACAGCACCCGCAGATGCCGCGGATGGCGCGGTCCTTGCCTATGACGGCTGGGCGCCGACCTTCACGCCGAGCGCGTATTCCTTTGAGGCTGCTGCCAACGCCACCACCATCAGCACGATTACGGCCCATCCGAACCTGCGTTCACCTTCGCAGATCGGTATGTACTACCGCGTGTTGAACGGCGTCCAGGGCGGTGAAGTGTACGCCTTTGAACTGCCGCAGCCGACGCTGGTCAGCCGCTCCCGCCGCATGGATGTGGATCGCGATACCTTCATCAGCGGTGTACAGCCCGCCACCTACTTCGGTAGCGCGCAGACGATGTGGACCGGCTTCTTCGGCCAGCTCCGCCCCGTTGTGCATACGCCGCTGGATGCTGTGCCCAGTGACGCCGTGGTAGACGTCGCCTATCTGTACTTGTACATTGTCGAGGGTCGCGGCTTCGTCAACTGGACGAATTCGGTGATCAACGTTGGCGCGCATTCGGTCACGACTGAATGGATGCCTGATGCCGTCAACTGGACATCCCCCTGGACGATGGCCGGTGGCGACTACGGCCCGGCGGTCGGTAGCAACCACATCGGTTCAGCCAAGATCAACACCTGGCTGCGCCTGGATGTGACCGAAGCGGTGCAGAATATGATGAATGGCGCCGACAATAACGGCTTCATCATCACCAATGCAGACGAAATCGGTGTGCGCTACGCCTTGGCCACGAAGGAATACTTCGATGCGTCCAAGGGCGGCTACCTGCGGGTGTACTTCCGCACCGTGCCGTAACCGGTAAGACGTAAGTAGCGAGTTGTAAAAAGAAGTGAGGTAGTGAGGTAGGGCGGTAGTACCGCCTATCTCGCTACCTCACTTTTATTTGTGGCCAGGGCTGACAAAGGAATTCTTTGTGCCTTTGCGTGCGTAGGATCAAATCTCAGGCTACTTGGTTAAAACGCCGAGCGCACCAACTGCTCCAGCACGCGCAACAAGAAGATCACTACAATCGGGGAAAAATCCAGCCCACCAATCGGCGGAATGATGCGCCGCGCTGGTTCCAGAATAGGGTCTGTCATCTGGCTGAGCAAGCGCACCAGCGGATTGTCGCGGCTCAGGTTCGGGATCCAGGTCAGTAGCACCCGGATGATAATTGCCCAACTCAACAACTCGATAAAAATCGTCAAAAACTGTACCAGATATCCTTGCATGGCGTTTATGCGCCTCCTTCTTCCGACATATCACCCAGCAGTTTCGATTTGCGGTACGCTGCCCACACCGCCTTCGACATGATCGTGCGCAGCCCACCTTTTTCCATCTCGTAGATCGCCTCCGCCGAGGTGCCGCCCGGCGATGTCACCATGTTGCGCAACTGCGCGGGGTGCAGCTCCGCCTGGCGGGCAATCTCCAGCGAACCGGCCATCGTTTGCAGCACCAATCGCTCGGCCACCTTGCGCGAAAAGCCCATGTGCACGCCCGCATCAATCAGCGCCTCCATGAACAGGAAGACGTAGGCCGGGCCGGTGCCGCTCAGCGCGGTCGCCATGTCCAAGTAGCCCTCATCCTCCATGTACAACTCTTCGCCCAGTGCGGCCAGCATTGTCTGCGCCTGCTCGCGCTGTCGTGCGCTCACCTGGGGCGTCGCGGTCCACACCGTCATCCCCTGGCCGACCTGCGCCGGCGTATTCGGCATACAGCGCACAATCGCCGGATGACCGGTGCTGGCAAGGATCGAATTGATGCGCGCACCCGCCACAATCGAAAGCAGCAGCGCGCTGCGACTGATGTGCCCGCGCAGCTCCGGCAGCACATGCGTCAGCACCTGCGGCTTGATGCTCAGCACTACAATGTCGGCAAAGTCCGCCGCCGCATGGTTATCGCCCGTAAAGTGGATGCCGTATCGCTCACGCAGTTGTTGCCCGCGCGCCGCGTGCGGGTCAGAGCCGATGATATTGCCCGGCTCCACCAGATCTTGCGCGATCAAGCCCTTGATCATCGCCTCGGCCATAATGCCAGTTCCAATAAATGCCAGTTTTGTGTCTTGTAGCATGAGGTCCTCAGGGGGCAGACAGGTAGACAAGTAGACATGTAGACATGTAGACATGTAGACAGGTAGACATGGTATCCGCTCCCTGACTACTTTCTGTCCTTACCTACTTATCTACCTGTATACTTTCCTGTCCTTATCTACTTGTGTACTTTCCGATACTTGTCTACTTGTATACTTTCCGATACTTGTATACTTTCCTGTCCTTATCTACTTGTATACTTTCCTACTTGTCTACTTGCCTACTTCTCTCTCCAAAAATCGCTGTACCAACGCGCACAATCGTTGCACCTTCAGCAATGGCGGCCTCGAAATCGTGACTCATGCCCATACTGAGCTGCTGCCAGTCCGTTTCAGGATAGCGCGCGGCCAGCACGGCACGCAGTCGCCGCAGCGCAGCAAAATGCGGGCGCGCGGCCTGTGGATCGGGCGTGTACGGTGGGATCGTCATCAAGCCGTGGATACGCAGATTGGGCAGCGCCACCAGCGCATCCGCCTCAGCCAGCAAATCATGCGGCGCAAAGCCTGCCTTGCTCGCCTCGCCCGCCACATTCACCTCCAACAGCACATCCAGCGTTACACCAGCCGCCAGCGCAGCCTGATTGAGCTTCGTCGCGATCTTCAGACGATCCACCGCGTGGATCAAGGCCGGCCGACACGCCACCGCCAGCCCGGCTTTACGGCTTTGGATCGGCCCAATCAAGTGCAGCTCAGGCGGGGTGGCCCCGTCCCTGCGGTAAAGCGCCGCCTGCGCCGTGGCCGGATCGGCAAACTTCGTCCACGCCTCTTCGACCAGGTTCTCGCCAAAAGCCCGCTGGCCCGCGGCCCACGCTGCAGCAATCGCCGCCGGTGGGTGCGTTTTGCTCACCGCCAGCAGTGTCACCGCGTCCGGTGCGCGCCCCGCGCGTTCAGCCGCCCGCGCGATGCGGGTGTGAATCTCGGCAAGATTGGTGGAAATAGCACTTGTCATAATGATTATATTGCGTGTTGCGTATTGCGTACAGTCCATTCGACCGCCAAGCCTGCATCATGCACAGGCGATTGCCTCAAGTCATTACGCAATACGTACTACGCATTATTTCAGCATCATCACCGCGCCAAACCGGCCCGTCAGCGGGCCATCGCCGCGGTGCGAGAAAAACGTCTCGTGCTGGCAGCGGGTACAAATCCCCGCCACCTCCACTTGCTCCACACCAGCCCGGTGCAGTTGCCACGCGTTGGCAGCCCACAGATCGAAATGCGGCTTGCCGGTGACGCTGGCCTCTGGCACAGTCAACAGGCTGGCCGCGGCGGGGAAGGTATGCAGCACCGCAGCCGTCACCTCGTCGCCAACCTCGTAGCAGCACGGGCCGATGGCCGGGCCGACCACCGCCACCAAATCCGCGGGTCGGCTGCCAAAGGTATCATGCAGCGCCTGCACCAGCGCAGCCGCCATGCCGTCCACCGTGCCGCGCCAGCCCGCGTGCCCCATGCCGATGACATGTTGCCGCGGATCGTAGACCAGCAGCGGCGTGCAATCCGCATACCGTTGCGTCAGCGGCAGGTCAGGCAGATCAGTAATAATGCCATCAGCCTTGTCATCAATACGACCGGCCGTCTCCTCGGTCGCGCGCAGCACGCGCGTGCCGTGCACCTGCCACGTCGTCGCAAAGCGCGCCCGTGTGGTATGCAGCGCCGCGGCCAGCCGGTCATAGTTGGCGTTGACATTCGCCAGGCTGTCCCCCGTACTCGTGCTCAGGTTCAGGCTGGCATACGGCGCCGGACTGACACCCCCGTGCCGCGTGGTTACCGCGTGTACCAAGCCCGCGTGCGCAGTCAGCGAGGGGAAGTGCAGAAGGGAAATCGGTGGGTAAGTGGGTGACATAGGATGGGAAGTAATCAGTAACCAATAGATAGTTGCGGATACTGAATTCTGTAAACTGCTTACTGAATACTGGAGATCGGCACAAACGCCGGTCGCCAATCCTCGGCGCGCCAAGGGCCTTTGCTGCGCACCGGCACGCCGCCATTCTCGCGATAGGCCCAGTCCGTGTCGCATGTGCCACAGGTCAGACATCCGCTGGAGGTCGGCGGGCAGCTCAAGCCCGTTTCTGCCCGCTCGGCGTGACGTTGTTCGTACAGGTAATAGCTCGTGCTGACGCCGCTTTCCACGATGTCCCACGGTTGTGGCGTGCCCGGCGCGCGCGCGTCGAGAAAATCCGCCTGGCTCAAGCCATGCGCGGCCAGCGCGCGGTCGAATTCGGCAATTGAGAGTTTGTCCATCGCCAGCAGCACCGGCGCGAGACGGCGATCCCCGCGCGCCAGCACCGCCTGCACCGCGGCCCACTGCGGCGAATCGGCGCGTACCGCCACACCGCGCTTGGCCAGGCTGCGCTGGATGAATTTTTGTCGCCGCTCGAAGGTCGGCACATCGGTCATCCCCATCCACTGGAAGGGGGTGTGTGCTTTTGGCACGTAGGGCGTGGCATTGATCACCACGCGGCGCCGGAAACGGCTGGCCGCGGCCAGCGTCAGATCAATCAGCCCTTGAATATCGTCATCGTTTTCGCCGGGGTGACCGATCATAAAATACAGCTTGAGCTGCGGAAAGTCCAGCGATTCTGCCAGGTCCACTGCTTGCAGGATTTGCGCCTCGGTTTGTGTCTTGTTGATCACATCGCGCAGCCGCTGGCTGCCTGCTTCCGGCGCAATCGTCAGTGTCTGGGCTCCGCTTTCGCGCAGCGCCCGCACCAGCGGCACCGAAATCGGGTCTACCCGCATCGAACTGACGCTTAACTTGGCTCCCAACGCGCGCAGGCCAAGCGCCAGGTCGTCAATTTGGCTGTGATCGGACACCGCCGCAGAGATCAGGCCGATTTTGTCGCGATGTCGCAAGCCCTGTTTCGCCCAGTCGAGCAGCAGCTCCAGCGGTTGTTCGCGCGGGGGGCGGTAAACGTAGCCCGCCAGACAGAAGCGGCAACCGCGGCCGCAGCCGCGCGCGATTTCCATCAAATGCAGGCCGCCGAACTCGGTGTCGGGGGTGTAGAGCGAGCTGATCGGCGGGTAGGTGGTTAGATCGCGCACCCAGAGACGCTTGATCTGCCGCGGGCTGCCGGTCGGCACGAGCTGCGGCACGTAGACCCCTGCGATGCTATCCAGGGCGGCCAGCAGGCTGCTGCGGTCGTCGTCACCGACATCGAGGATCGTGTCAAGCAGGACGGGCGTCACTTCTTCGCCCTCGCCGATGATGATGGCGTCGAAGAAGGGGGCCATCGGCTCCGGGTTCATGGTGATGCCCGGCCCGCCAGCGATCAACAGCGGCCAGCGTTCGTCGCGCTCCGCGGCCAGGGGGGGCACACCCGCCTGCCGCAGCATCTCGACTACGTTGAAATAGTCCATCTCGTAGGAGATCGTAAAGGCCCACACCGCGAATTCGTCTGCGCGCTGCTGGGTTTCCAGCGATAGCAGCGGACGCCGCGCCTGTGCGCCTCCCTTGTCCCAGAAGACTCGTTCGCATACCACCTGCGGGTGCGCGTTGAAGGTGCGGTAGAGGATTTGCAGCGCCAGGCTGGACATCCCCACGTAGTAGGTGTTCGGGTACGCCAACGCGACCGGTAGCTTGCCGCCCCAATCTTTGGTGATCGTACCGATCTCTTTGCTCAGAATTTGTTTTGCTTCAACAGTCTTGTTCCAAGTCATTCTCTTTGCCAATCACTTCACTTTGTTTAAGTTCGTCACGAAGATACCAGCGCGCAGACATGAAACGGCGCTTGGGTGGGTAGGGCGGTATCAGTTAACTGCCGTACACTGTCTGGTTCAGCCACGCCAAGAGCCGATCTACGAATGGCCAGTCCTTGGCGAGCGTCAAGAGCACGCCGCTGGCCTCGCGTATCGAATACCAGAGGCGCAGCGGCAGTGCGATCCGGCTCAAGTCGGTGTTGGTGGGGCTGGTGGATACTGTCACGCCCTGACGCTGAAATAGCCAGCGTGCGCGGTACAGGTGCAGCGGGTGGCTCACCAGGATGGCCGAGCGCCAGCCTTTGGCCGCCATGATCGCAGTGACCACTTTCGCCTCGTCTGCGGTGGTCCAGGCGTCGCGATCCTGCACCACGACTGCGCGCTCAGCAGGCAAGCCCAGTTGGTCCACAGCAAAGCGGCACGCTACCGCACCCGCGGACAGTCGGTCGCCGCCGATGCCGCCTGCACAGATCACCACCGGCGCGTAGCCGGCGTTATACAAGTCTAGTGCGTGGTAGGTGCGGCTGAGCAGATCGGAGCTGGGGCTGCCGTCTGCCTCAACGCGCGCGCCGAGGATCACAATCACATCGGCTGGTTGGGCGCGCTCACGGCTGCCGAGACGGTTCACCTGCCACGCCAAAACGCCGATGACCAACACAGCCATCAGCGCGAAGGCGACAAACAGGCGCAACAGTCCGCGGAGAATACGCTTCACCCGCGCATTATAGCATTGAAGGAAAGAAGTAGACAAGGAGGCAGGGGTGAAGACCGGACAGGATGGTAAGGAAGGGTACGCGGCGATGGGAAAGCTGTTAACGGGTTTGTTTTAGGTGCGCTGACCTACACTTGACGATGGGGGTGAGCTGCTTTATACTTGGCTGGTTCCGAAATGACAGCGGCAGGATGGTGGTGGTCTATTCCGTATTTTGTCCGATTTTTTTATCCGCATAAAACCCCGTAGCGGGGTGATAGGCGGACTGCATTCCGTATAATGCCCCGACAGGGGGCAAAAAGCGGAATAGCCGTCCGGTTGATATGCGGACTGTATTCCGCATAATTACTAGTTGGGTTGCTGTTAACCAAGAAATGCCATCGCAGCCATCTTATGCTATATCTGGAGATCATGCTGGCGTATAAGCTGTCGTGCTATGGTATAATAGATATGATGTATAGTTCAGTCTATAACTTGGAAGTCAGGACAAAAGACTGTCTCATATCAGATATGTTGTTCTAATTACTAATAACATGATCATAGTTTATGTTTAGTTAATGCGTAACCTAACATAAAATTAAATAATTCTTGTGCCCATTAAGGCACTGGAAACTAGAGGTGAATTTAACAAACAATCTTATGCTCTTCAAGAGATAAGCACATTGTATGAGGTGAAGTGAGCATGAGCATGAAAGCTCTATGGTTTAAACTACTACGCTCGCGCTGGCGGGTTACTATGCTTGTAATAGCGGTAGCCATTAGTACCGCTTCTAATACGGCGTTCAACGCCATCCCTGACTTATCTACTAACTATCCTTATATTGCAAGTGGTCTCTGGGTAATAATTGTCATTTTGGCTGTTCTCTTAGTACTTGCTGAAAGACTTACAGGAGATCTCGAGTGGAAAGCAAGAATCTTTCGATTCAACAAGAAAGTATTGATTGTTACAGGCGCTTTACAAGACCGCCATGGGAACTATGACATACCCTATTACGATTTGAAATCCGCAGAACTGATGGCAGAAACACTTGGCAGCATAGGTATCAAGAGTCAAATTGATCACTGCAAATCTCATTTTATTCCGAGAAACATGGGAGACAATATGATATTGATATGTGGGCCTGTAGTGAATTACTTCAGTGCAGAGATCAACAGGCGGTTATCGAGTGAGACTCCCTGGTTCAATGGATTCTATTTTGGACAACTGATTCCTCCTGAGCAAAGCAAGCAAGACGTTCCAGAGATGGAGTGGGGGATTTGTCATCGCGGGATAGCCAAACTAGAAATCCCTTTTGCAGAATTTCCTCCCCAAGGTAGAACTGAAGATTGTGGCATTATCTATATTGGGCCTAATCCCATTAACTCTGACAGATGGATTATTTGGGTAGCTGGTCTTGGCGCATTCGCAACATATGGTGCAGCGAAAGCCTTTCAGAACCCTATTTTCCTTGAATTACTTGGACGAGGATTATTTAGCGAGCAAAGGTATTGTTCTTCACTTATTCAGTATCGATTTGATCTAGAGAACCCAGTCAATGGTGCTGTTTCAAATATAATAGTCACAGGTGGATCAGTCAACACAAACTAACCCCAGCTATCATAATCCAGCCAAGAAAATACTAATACCAAACCCCAACCAACCCCCCCAAAAAACCCACGAATTACAGACAAAATACTTTTTAATCATAACAACCTGTCAAAGTACTGCGTACAACCATCATACAACACCCCTTTTTGCCATGCCAATAGAATAAATGATAGCAAAACGGATAGTAAATCTTTCGAATACGTAAAGATCTACTTTTTCGCTTCATATATTTCAATCAAGCAACCTACATGGATTATTAATAAGACTTATTCCGATTTGCCGAGAAACCGCATTAGGAAGCTAAAAATCAGCATTTGGCATGTCTGTCGGATTTAGAGCATCCCAAAGCGGAATACTTGGTCTCAACTTAACAAATCGGAATAAGCTTTAATAAGAAAACAATGCATGTACATTCAGAATCGGTATAACGAATCATAAGTATCAATCATTATAAATACCGAGCAACCCAACTAAGCATCCACTGGACACCGCTGGCGCGGTTGTCCAACCTGGGCGCGATTTTCGTCGCAAACTGTGGCGCTCTATTGCCACTCCCAACGCTGGCAGGTACATTTCAGGTCGGTATGCCTGGCAGCGTCATTCCACAACCCGCGGGCGAGCGCTCACAGTTTGCTGTGCTGTATTGTGCCGAGCCTCGTCTCGATCTATCGACGCCCTGCCAGCGGTGCCAGTAATGCCGACGTTGGCTGGCTTCGCTCTAAAAAGTTCGTTTGATTAAAATCGAAAATAGAAGGTAAATAGTTCCAAATTGATGTTCAATCATTAGATTAAGACAAAAGAGTTTTCAATGACAACTAATTCGCCGTGCCCAAAATGTGGAAATAATGAATTTGGTATTTGGACATCAGCAACTACGGGCAAGCAACATCGTTACTGCTTACCGTGTAGGCGAATGCGAGCAACTGCTTATACACAGCGAAAGATTAATAATGGCGGCGCTCATACAAAGCAACAATGGCTTGCGAAATTAGAAAAATTTACTTGTTGCCCTGGCTGTAATCGCCCATGGAATAGTATTCCAATCCGACCAGACCGAAGGTATAAATATGTTTGGACAAAAGACCATATTATCCCCTTGAGCGATGGCGGAACTGATAATATTGAAAATATTCAGCCGTTGTGTTATCAGTGTAATTCATCGAAATGCGATGGCGAAAGACGATACAGACGGAATTTAAAAACCTAGTAACGCTATGGCTAAAACGCCAGCCAACAAAGCGTCTTAAGAAACGGCTCGTGGTTGATGCGTTGGGACGAGAGCCAGTCCTCAACGGGCGGCGCGACGTTGCAGGCTTGCCGGCCTGACGCTCCATGAAGTATACTCGCGTCACCGCAGCGCGCCCGTTGAGGCTCCGCCCCGGCCAGGTGGGTGCACCCGACGCTGGGGAGTCTGGCGCGATTCCAAGCCTTTTTCTACGCCTCAGCATTTTCCCAGTCGGACGGCGTTCCGCCGCCCGCCCCAGCGCGGGTAACGCAAACCGTTAGCCAGCCACGCAAGGAGTAAAGTCAAAACATGGCAAGAGCACCTTTTCAAGTTTTAGTTTATCCATACCGCAAAAATTCAAATGAACAGATTGAATATGCCCTTATGAAAAGGTCAAATGAAGGGTTTTGGCAAGGAATTGCTGGCGGCGGCGAAGATAATGAAAAACCACTTGAAGCCGCCAAGCGGGAAACCTATGAAGAATCTGGAATTCCTACGACATCTGAGTTTATACAATTAGATACAATTGAACCTGTACCTGTAATTGAGTTTAGAGATAGTCATCTTTGGGGTGATAATGTTTATGTAATACCGCAGTATTGTTTCGGTGTGACATCGCAGGATATTCAAATTGTGATTTCACATGAACACACCGAATATAAATGGCTTTCGTATGAAGAGGCATATCAATTGATTAAATTTGATGGAAACAAAACGGCTTTATGGGAGTTGGACAAGAGACTGAAAGGCAAAGGACCTCGTGGATAGTGTGAAGTCAGAACAAATATCTTTAAAACCTTTTTACAAAGCAAATGAAAATCTTGATTCAATTCCATCTGTTGAAAATTTTATTTTGCGTTAATGGCAAAGATGGTTCTTCAAAAGAAAAGCTGGCTAACAAAGCGTGCACAGATGATGTGGGAAGTCAAGGGCGCAAGGCAGTTTCCACACTTTGAGTTTATCCCCTCGTTGCGGTTGGTTCTCGCCCACCTGTACCCCTGCGGGGCATAACGCAAACCGTTGGGCTGAAAACACATAGGTCAAACAGTGACAAAATCTGCTCTTGATTTATACGATAAATATTTCCAAGAAAGGCAATTTGAACGTCTGAATCTGTTTCAAATCATCGCAGACAAATTCAAGGTTCAACGAGCCTTGTATGCAGGAAGTTTTGTCCACATTACACCTTCGTTTGTTTTCCCTGATGTCGTTTATGTAGATAATGACAAACAAGCGAAGCAGTTTTTTGGCAAGCCTGAAATTTTCGAATTTATTGCCGAAAGAAAGGTTTATCCACAAGAAGCAAAGGTTTCTTTTCACTTTGCGGATTACAGAAATGGTTTTGATGAAGTGATTGGCAGTTTCGACTTGCTCATTTCTCAATATGCGGGTTTCGTGGGATAATATTGTAAGCAATATCTAAAAATGGATGGTTTGCTTTTGGCAAACAACAGTCATGGTGACGCAGGCTTGGCAGCAATTGATGATGATTACCAGTTGTTAGCAGTTTTTTCTGCAAAAAATGAGAAATACAGAATTAGCGAAAATAATCTTGATGAATATTTTGTTCCAAAATCACAAGTTGAGATAACGAAGGAATATCTCGAAAAACTACAAAAAGGCATTGGCTATAAAAAGACCGCAGATGTATATTTATTCCAAAAGGTTCGGTAAAGCAGGCGTGAGTCTTAAAAATTATGGTGTCTTCCAATCCTTTCAGCCCAACGCTGCGTCCTGACAAACAACCGGCCAGCATCAGATATTGAGGCTGCTTTTCACCGGACGCTTAACCCCAAACAGCCCTGCAACGCGTTTTCCACACTCGTTAAGATGGTGAATTTTCCGCGGGGAGGGTCAACTTATTCCAAATATCAGCCAGCGCCGTCTGCTCATCGGGCGTAAGCTTGTCGTGGAAGAGGCCGCGCACATGACGCAGATGCAGCACATGCACGCGTTGCAGAAAGACGCGGCCCGCAGCGGTAAGCCGCACCTCGAAACCGCGGCCATCGGCCGCGCTGCGCCGACGCTCGATCCAGCCGCGCCCTTCCAATTTGTCAGTCAGGCGGGTCAGGCCGCCCGCCGTGTACGCCAGCCGATGCGCCAGCTCGGTCATGCGCAAGCCATCCTCGCCCGCCTCCTCCAGTGCCAGCAGCAATTCATAAGCCGGCAGGTTCAGGTCAGAATCATTCTGCATCGCCTTATTCAGCGCCTTCCAAAGCTGGTCATGTACGCGCAGAAAGCCGCGCCAGGCTTGTTGCTCCGTTCGGTTTAGCTTTGCCATGTCGTTCTCCGTGGGGATGGATCCTTGCTGGCGCTATGGTAGCACAGGTGTGGTTGTCTTGCAAAGCAAGTAGTTGTCGGGCGAGCCGCGCGCCACTTCTCCCAATTCCTCCTTCCGCAAACGCGCGGGCCGCGCGGCAAATGGCAGGCGGCTGCCGACCGTGCTATAATGCCTGCGCATCCCGACATACGCACAACGCACGGGGCAGCGGCGCACTCATCGCAGTGATTTGGTGGGTTGGCTGTGCCTCTGACGCTCTTGATTGACAGCCATGACCAACGATTTCGTCCATTTACACGTTCATTCCGAGTTTTCTTTGCTCGACGGCCTGGGCAAGATCGAAAAGCTGGTGCAGCGCGCCCAGCGGCTAGGCCAGACCGCGCTGGCGCTCACCGATCACGGCACGATGCACGGCGTGCTGCCTTTCTTCCGCGCGGCCAAAAACGTGGGCATCCATCCCGTGGTAGGGGTGGAAGCGTATTTGACGCGCTGGGGCCGGCCCATGCAAGGCCGCGATGCCGTGCAGGACAAAGATCGTCATCATCTGCTCTTGCTGGCACAAAGCCAGACGGGCTATAAAAACCTCCTGAAGATTGCCTCCACCGCCCAAACCGAGGGGTATTACTACCGTCCGCGCATTGACGCGGACTTTCTGGCCGCGCACAGCGAGGGCTTGATCTGTACCACGGGTTGTCTGGCGGCTGAAGTCCCCAGCCTGCTGAATGGAGAAAAAGGCGCACGGCCGCAGGAAAAGCTGGCGCTGGAACGGATGCAGTGGTATCTGGATGTGTTCGGCAAGGATCGTTTCTATATCGAGCTGCAAGAACACGATATTCCGGCGCTGCGCGAGGTAAACAAAACCCTGCTGGACTGGTCGCAGCGGCATGATGTCGGGCTGGTGGTCACCAACGATGTGCACTACGTCGAACCGGAGGACGCGCGCTATCACGATGTGCTGCTGTGCGTGCAGACCAGCGCACAGATCAGCCAGACCGACCGTATGCGCATGTCGGACGGCAGCTATTACCTGAAAAGCGGCGCGGAGATGCGCGATGTCTTCCGCCCGTTGGCTGATCTGCCGGACAGCGCCTTCACCAATACTGTGCGCATTGCCGAGATGTGCCAGGTGAACCTGGAGGACAAGAGCTTCCACCTGCCCGATACCCCCATTCCGGCCGGCTATACCTATCAAAGCTATCTGCGTGAGCTGACGCTGACTGGCTTGCAACAGCGTTACGGCGCGCGCGCCGATGATCCCGCGGTGCAGCAGCGCATGGAACACGAGCTGGCGATTATTCACCAGATGGGCTTCGACGTGTATTTCTTGATCGTGGGCGATCTGTGCCGCTATGCGCGCAGCCGCGGCATTTGGTACAACGTGCGCGGCTCCGGCGCTGGCTCAATCGTGGCCTATGTCACCGGCATCACCGGCATTGACCCCCTGGCGAACGGCTTGATCTTCGAGCGTTTCCTCAACCCCAGCCGCGTCAGCATGCCTGACTTTGACCTGGACTTCCCCGACGATCAGCGCGAAGAGATGATCCGTTATACGATTGACAAGTATGGCAAAGAGCATGTCGCGCAGATTGTCAGCTTTGGGCGCATGAAGGCGCGCGCGGCAGTGCGCGATGTGGCCCGCGCCCAGGAAATGCCGTTGGAGCAGGTGGATCGCATCGCCAAGCTGATCCCTGCCATTCCGGGCAAGCCGGTGACCATTGAGCAATGTTTGGGCAAGGACGAGAAGAAACCAGAGCTGGCAGTACCGGAGTTGATTGAGGAGTACGCCACCGACCTGAAAGTGCGCGAATTGCTGGACACAGCCAGCGCGCTGGAGGGGGTGGCCCGCCACGCCAGCACGCACGCGGCCGCGGTGATCGTTACCGATCAGCCGCTCACCGAGTATTTGCCGGTGATGCGCCCACAGAAGGCTGTTATCACCGATTCTGTCACCCAGTTCGAGTTCCCGATTTGTGAAAGCATCGGCCTGCTGAAGGTGGACTTTCTGGGGCTGGCAACGCTGTCTGTGATGCGCGAGGCCACCAAGCTGATCCAGCAGCGCCACGGCCTGGAGTTTACCCTCGACAATATCCCGCTGGATGATCCGGCCAGCTATACATTGCTGAGCAGCGGCGAGGTGTCGGGGGTGTTCCAGGTGGAAGGCGCGGGCCTGCGCCGGATGCTTACCGAGATGCACCCGCGCGAGTTCAACCATATTGTGGCCGCCATCAGTCTGTATCGACCCGGCCCGATGGACTTTATTCCTGAATACGTGGCGGTGATGCACGGCAAAAAACAGGCGGAGTACGTGCATCCGGCGCTGGAGCCGATCCTGAGCGAGACCTACGGCGTGTGTGTCTACCAGGAACAGGTAATGCAGTTGTTGACGGACATTGCCGGGTATACCGGCGGCGAAGCCGACAACGTGCGCAGGGCGATCAGCAAGAAGTCCGAAAAGACGCTGTTGCAGCAGCGCGAGGTGTTCGCCAAGGGCGCGGCGGCCAAGTCCGGTTTGACCCAGAAAGAAGCGGACGCGATCTGGGACGCGCTGCTGGGCTTTGCCCGCTATGGCTTCAACCGCAGCCACGCTGCCGACTATGCGGTGATTACCGTGCAGACGGCGTATTTGAAGGCGCATTATCCACTGGAATATATGGCGGCCCTGCTTTACGTTGAGCGTGACAACCCGGAGAAGGTAGCCTACTACATTACCGAAGCGCGGCGTATGGGCATCGAGGTGCTGCCACCTGACATCAACAGCAGCGCCTTCAACTTTACGGTTGAGCAGGGCCATGCCGATACCCCCCTGGCTGGCCGCGATCTGCACATCGCCTATCCATTCCCGGTGCCACCCGGCGCGGCAATCCGCTATGGACTGGCCGCGATTAAGAATGTGGGGGAGGGGCCAGTAGAAGCTGTGCTGGCAGGCCGGCAGGCGGGCCAGTTCCCGTCGCTGGAGGTGCTGTGCGAGCGCGTGGACTTGCGCAAGGTGGGCAAAAAGGCGCTGGAATGTCTGATCAAGGTCGGCGCACTGGATCGGTTTGGTGAGCGCGCACAATTGCTGGAAGCGATGGATCAGATGGTCGGGGTCAGTCGTTCGCGGCACGAGGCTGAGGAAGTCGGCCAGATGAGCATGTTCGACCTATTGGGGAGCGCCGCGAGCAGCAGTGCGGCTGCGTTCAGCTCTACGCTGACCCTGCCGCAGGTTGCGCCGTTCACCCCCAAGCAGCAGTTGGCGCTGGAGAAGGAGCTGTTGGGGGTATTCGTGTCGTCGCACCCATTGCAACAGATGACGGTAGACCTGACCGGCGTCATCACTTGTACCTGCGGTGAGTTGAGCGAAGAGCACGCAGGCAAGAGTGTTGTGCTGGCAGGTAACATCGTGCGCGTGAACCAGATTACGACCAAGAAGGGCGCGCGCATGGCTTTTGTGACGCTGGAGGACTTGCAAGGCCAGTGTGATATTGTGGTTTTCCCCAAGACATGGGAGGAAACTAAAGACTTGTGGGTGCAGGATCGCATTGTGCTGGTGCGCGGCAAGGCGGAAAAGCGCGGCGAATCGGTGAACGTGCTGTGCGAGGTGGCGCAAACCTACATCATGCGCGCGACCGCTGCCGACGATGAGCCAGATCCGTATGCCAATCTGCGCACCGCTCCCCAGTTCGGCACCGCGGCCATGCCTAATCGTACCTTTGCTGCGCCCCTGCGTGTCGCTGAGGTCGAGGACTTTCACTATGACGATGATGCCGGCGGGCTGGCAGGCGATGATACCCCGTTTGTGTTGGAGGAACCGGAATGGCTGCGGGACGCGCCAGCGATGGTCGAATCGCGTGCAACCCCGGCAGTCAATGGATTGCGCGAGCTTCCGCCTGAGCCGTATCGTCAGCCTCCAAGCGTGCAGCAGCCTGTTGTCGAGGAGCACCGTGTGGTTTTGCCTGCTTCGCGCGCGGTACGGGTCACTGTTCAGCGCACGCTGGATATTGAGCGCGACAAACGCACATTGAGTTGGGTGGTGGAATTGCTGCGGGGTAATCCGGGCCGCGACCAGTTCTATGTGGTAATTCGCAAGAACGGTGACGCACGCGAGTTGGCCTTCCCCAACGATACGACGGACTTTACTCCGGCGATTGAGCAGCAATTGGTGCGCAAGCTTGGGGCAGGCTGCGTGGAAGTGCGTGAGCTGTAAGCAAGGCCAGCGGCAGCCGCATAGAGTTGGGCGGGTGTCAACTACCGACTTCGTGGCAAGAAATCCCTGGCCGCGTTTGTAAAAAAGCTGCCGGAGTGAACTCGAATTCACTCCGGCAGCTTGCTGTTTAGGACTTATGCAAAACTGATCGCGCTATTGGGCGGTCACCGAGAATTCATAAACCGCTTTTTCCGTGGTGATGGGCGCCATGCCGCTGATTGTCAGGATGGCGGTTTTGTTGCCACCGAGATTCTCAACCGTCACTTGCCCCACACCGTTTTCGTCCACCGGTACGCGCGTGATCACCGGGTCTTTACCCTTTTCCAACTCAACCACCTGCAACAACCACCGCTGGCGCAGGATGTTGTCACTCAGGATCCAGCCTTCGCTGGTCCAGCCGCTGTCTTCGCTTTCCATGTTGTCGCTGTAGTTGATTTCGGGAATGCTCACATCGTCCACGAAGAAGCCGGGGTAGTTGACGGCGTCGTCGGTGATGTATTCAAAGCGCACCAGCACGTTGGCGTTGCCCGCAAACTCGTTGAGGCTGGTAGTCTGTTCGATCCAGCGGGCGTTGCAGGCGTCGCCAGCTTCGGTGCTGCTGGGATCACCGGAGCAGCCCGTCAGCGCCGCACCGAAGCTATTGCCGTTCGGGTTGGTTTCCGTGGTTGCGTCAGTGGTTAGCGTCTTCCAGGTCTTGCCACCATCGGCTGAAGCCATCACGTAAGCATAATCCCAGTTGTCTTCGATGTCGTACCAGGTCCAGAAGTGCAGTGTGGCCGCATTGACGCTGCTCAAGTCAAAGGAGCGGGTCAGGCGTGCATCGGAATCGTCTTCGCGGTTGGCCCACCAGGCGTACTGGCCGCTGTGCGGTTCGTTGGACGCGAGGCGATTCGAGGTGGCCCCGCGGAAATCCACGGTGAGATTGCCGGTGCCGCGCAATTCGACATAATCAGTGCCATACTGACTGACATCGCTCTCGATCTGTGCCGGAAAACGGCGCAGGGTTAGGTCACGATTGACATCGTCGAGGTTGAGGTTTTCATAGCCGTATTTGCCATCGGCAAAGCTGGTATCGTCCAGCAAGTTGGCGATGATCCAGTCGGCAAAGAGGTCATCGAAGGTTATGCCGGTTTGATTGGCCGCGAAGATGTTGTTAAAACCGTCAATGCCGTTGGCGTCGTCAGCAATCACGGCTTGCATCATGTCGTTGCCAAAACGCTGCAAATAATAAGCCATCAGCAGATAAGACGCGCCATAATGCTCGGTGCGGCCGTTCGGGTCGTCACTCCAGGCATTGAGCTGCGTGTCGGGTAATTGAGTAAACACATAATCAGATCCGCCGGTGTCGTACTTGTTGAGCTGCATAGCCAGCTCGCTCAAGCCTTCATTGACCCAGGTATTCTCGTTTTTGTCCTGATACCAGTGGATCATGTGCTGGAACTCATGCGCCAGCACACCGTTGTAGAAGTCGCTGTTCGGCTTGGTGTTGTCAATGTTAATCGAGAACATCTCGCGCTGGTTAGAGTAGGGCTGTGCCAGATTGCTCACTTCGTCGGCGCCACTGAAATAACCCGCGATGCCGGAGCCAAGCTCTACGGAATGCAGGATGTGCAAGCGCGGATCGTTATCTACGCCAGGATTCCATTCGCTGCCGAAGAAATTGCGGTTGGTTGGATAGGTTTCTTTGGCGAACTTGTCCGCAGCCTTCTTGATGTCGTTCAGGTTGAAGCGAACGTCCTTTTCCACCCAGATGTACAGCACATCGTTCATGTAGACCAGTTCTGCATCAATTTGCAGGTTTTCTCCATCGTCTTCGTTGCTGACCCAGAACTTTTCGACATCGCCTACTTTGTAGACCGGGGCGGTCGTGTGTACCACTTCGGGAATGGGGCCAGTGCCGCGCAACCCTTCAGCCAACACGCGCAGGTCGCGCGATGGTACCACCACCGTTTTCAGTTGCTGTTCGGTCAGGAAGTCGCTGGTGACCGGCGTGGGCAGGGTCGAGCCAGGCTGTCCATTGCCAGTGCTGCGCGGTGTGGCTGTCGGCAAGCCATCTTCCGCCGGAGCACTCTGCAATTCGGGATACATGGCTTCGATAGTTGCCATGACATCCCCGCTCTGTTGACTGTTGGCGGTGTTCATGCTGAAAAGGATGCCGCCCAGCGCGAGGAAGAAAACCAAACAACAGCAGAACAGGATGATTGCTCCGCCTAATACCCACCAGATCAGATTGTTATTACGACGTGGCTCGTTCAATCTCTCATCTCCTTCGTGACTAACCAGTGACTGTTACCTGAACAGTGCATTGACCGAAATTGCCGGTAATGTCTACCGTGACGAGGCGCAACAAATAGTCGCCGGCGGGCAGACCGGCGGGGTCGAATGTGCCAAGCTGTCCATTGATGACAGCCATTTCACGGCGCAAATAGAAGTTAAAGTCACCGGATGCACCCGCAGGCTTTACCTCTATTTTTAAATATTGAAAGTTCTCCGTTTGTGCGGTGCCAATCAGCGCCACCGGGCCGCTGATGCGTTGTCCCACGCCCGGCTCCAGAATAACAGCGCGTGGATCCGGGCAGGAAGGCGCATAAATCACCGAGGCCGGAATCGGCGTCGGCGGTAAGGCGGTGGCCTGCGGGGTTGGCGTCGGCAGAGGAAGCGGGGTTGGCGTCGGCGTGTCCATCGGGCGCGGCGTTGCGCGCGGGCGTGGGGTGGGCGTTTCAGCCGTGGCACTTGCATCCGCGTTGACGTCCGCACTGACCACGCCGCTGATCGGCACTGTAGCCGTGATCACTGCAGTTGGCGATTCGGTTGGTGTCGGGGTGTCAATCAGGAAAACAGGCGTTGGCGTTGGCTCCGATTCGACGATTGCTTGTTTTTCAGGGATTTTTAAGCGATTGGCTACGAAATAGGTCGCGCCTAAAATCGCCAGCACTAAAATCGCCCAGCGTAGCGCCGCATGGGTGCGGTTCAGCGCGGCTTCACGCTCCATGCTAAAGGCAGCTTGCAGGCGTTCGCGGCGCGCCAGATACGCCGTGCGCAGCAGGAAGAGTGCTGCCACCAGGCAGGCGATGTAAATCCACTGCGCGTTATTGCTGATAATTCTGACCAAAACGGCCATACGGGTCAATTCCTTAAAACGGCATGGTTCAGTGGTGAACCTTTGTACCTTTACAATTGAATAAGACAGGAAGGTGATTCTTTGGTATTATTAGCAGGACACTAACCAACTAATTTGCCAAAGGAGATCACCTTCCCATGACA
>JBAQWV010000130.1:0-2032 GCA_049299095.1 Anaerolineae bacterium
CCCTGACAAGAACGAATCGGCATCTGTGTCGTTGTCAAAGCGCGGACTGTCAAAAGAAAAACCAGAGAAAGCAAAACCAGCAGAGCTAGAAAAGGAAACAGTAAATGAACGTAGCACAGTGGCGAAAAAGTAACACCAGAACGATAGTTCTGCCAAGCGGTTTAGATGTTCGGATCAAAAAGTTGGAGGTTGTTGATGTTTTATCAAGTGCTGGTCTATCATCTGCAATGATTGAACAATTTAAGGAATTGACCGATGCTGGGGGCGGTGTTGTTGACATCTCGAATTTGTCGATTGTGCGAGAACTATATGAGGCAACGGCAAAACTTGTTTTTGTTGATCCCCCTATTCATCCCGTAACCTCTGATCAAGGAGTTGCGTTGGTAGACCTATCCTTTGCAGATTTACAGGTGGTCTTTATGGAGGTGTCTGGCAAGGGGACGCAACGATTTCAAGCGGAGTGACATCATATCAATTGACGTGTTATCCCAACGATACGGCCAACGCCCCTCAGACATAGCGGGCGTTGGTAACGGGAGCGGTGACGGGATAGCCTATTTGTTCGATCTGTATGTGGCGAGTGTCGGGATACAGGCCGAAAGGAAAAAATAAAATCATGGCTGGAAGCTGGAATAAAACTAAATTAGAGCAAATTGGGATCAAAAAGGCGGGTTGTAATACCGTCGCCTTCCCATGTGCTATTGAGTTATCATGGGAGCCGCGCACAAGAGAGATTGAACTCGAATGCGGGAACGGCGTTGACGTTGGGAACTATACGCTCGGCTTTGATGTGACAGCGAGTTTTGCACAAGCCGATCTTGACCTCATCTCGATCTTGACGGGCAAGCCGATCATCACAACCGTTACAGGTTCTCGTCATCTGCAAACAGGGGCGGGAGATACATCCCCAACGGTTACATTGGTGGGTTATGGCCGAAACGGTGCTGGTCAATATGTGTATGTGAAATTCACCGATCTTGTGCTTGCTCCTGTTGGTGGAACATGGACGATCACGGAATTTGCAATCACGGAAATCACAGGATTTGCCAAGTTCATGGAATATGTAGAATCGCCTGCTGAGATCGCACGGATCAATAGCGAGTTGTTTAGCGGCGGCAATCCGATGGTGGCCTACCATGTGCATGAAGGGACGGTAACTCTGTTAAACGTTCCTGTTGAATCTGGGGTGATCGATTCATGGTGCAACGAATTTGATACGCAAAATCCTCTCATCCAAGCGACGTTGAACAAACAGCCGTCTCGTAATGGTGCAAAAGTTGTTTTTGACGGTGTTGATGATACGTTAGCGGTGGCAGTGCTATCGCCAACGCCAAACACGCCAGCACTGACAACCCCAATAGTTATTGGGATGGTGGTTCGTATCGCTGAGGCGAATGCGTCGCTAACAACACCGCAGGTTATTTTGCAGGGGGCTTCGACTGCCATTCAGTTATCAGTTGCCGACACATTTTGGCGAATTAGTGGCGTTGCTACTAACCTAAACTTTATTCATGGTGGGTTGTGGCATCGGGTGATGTATGTGATGAACGGGGGAATCCACCTCCTGTATATCGATGGTGTGCTTATCGGGAATGTTATCGGAGCAACACCAAACCTAACCGCTCTTACGCTAGGGCAAGTTGGCGTGACAGCGACTTTAGGCATGGAAGTCGCCGCGCTTCATGTATATCAATCAGGGATTCCGTCACTAAACGCAATCATCGATGATGAATTGGCGAAGTACATCCCATAAAATAAAATAGTGGGGGATATTTTCCCCCACTATCGGAAAATCATTCATGTCATTTAACCTAGGATCGGCTTACGCCGACATATCAATAGACACATCGGGAATTTCCACAGCGGTAGAGGAGGCTCAATCATCTATCCAGTCGCTAGGGAAATCGCTACAATCAATCGGTGGCAACATTGCTTCGTTTGGGGCTAAGTTCTCGCTTGCGGTTGGTGTTCCTGTTAGTCTAGCGGCGAAAACGGTGATCACAGCGGCCTCTGACATGAATGAGTCGCTCAC
>JBAQWV010000131.1:0-16378 GCA_049299095.1 Anaerolineae bacterium
ATGTCATGGGAAGGTGATCTCCTTTGGCAAATTAGTTGGTTAGTGTCCTGCTAATAATACCAAAGAATCACCTTCCTGTCTTATTCAATTGTAAAGGTACAAAGGTTCACCACTGAACCATGCCGTTGGGATCAATGGTCAAGACAGTAAGCCAGCGGGTTGACCGCCCCCAGGGGGCTTCCGGCATAAAATCAATACCAGGCAGATCGCCTAGCGCCTGCTGATAGTAGTCAAAGATGCGACGCTTCGTTGCGACTCGCTCCTCCAGCACTTCCAACTGGCCGCGGCCAATGCCAGCCAGCACATTGCTTAGCCGGTAGTTATAGCCAATTTCCGAATGTTCATAGTGCGGGCCGGGGTCGCGCGCCTGCTGTGCCAGCTTGCGCGCATGATCAATCAGGCTCTTGTCCGCCGAGACCAGCATCCCACCACCTGATGTAGTAATGATTTTGTTGCCATTGAAGGAGAAGATACCGGCCGCGCCCAGGCTCCCCGGCACTTGGCCTTTGTACAATGCTCCCAGAGCCTCAGCGGCGTCTTCAATCAAGGGAATATCATAGGCTTGGCAGATCGCCAGAATCGGATCAATATCCGCGGATTGACCATACAGGTGTACCAGGACGACAGCTTTCGGCAAGCGACCCGCCTGCGCACGTTGTTCCAGTGTCTCGGCTAACAATGCCGGGTCCATATTCCAGGAGGTTAACTCGCTGTCAATGAAGGTTGGACGGCCACCCACATAGGTGACGGCGTAAGCACTGGCTGCAAAGGTTAGGGTCGAAACCAGTACTTCGTCTTCTGGCCTTACACCCAGCAATTGCAGCGCGAGGTGCAGCGCGGCTGTGCCCGAACTGAGCGCGAGCGCATGTGGCGCTCCGACCACGTTGGCAAATTCGCGTTCAAACGCGTCTACTTGCGGGCCGAGGGGGGCAATCCAGTTGGAATCGAAAACCTCCTGCACATACTGCTGCTCGCGTCCAGACATGTGAGGGGGAGATAGGTAGATACGCGGCATGACTATCCTCTTTGCAAGGGCTTGGCAGGGATACCCACGACGGTGACGCCAGCGGGCACGGGCTTGTTCACCACGGCGCCCGCACCGATCACAGCATCATCACCAATGGTCAACGGCGCGGCAGAGTTGCCTTGCAAAATGACTGCGCCCGTGCCCACATAGACACGTTTGCCAAAATGCACCCAACCCGAGATGTGCGCACCGGGTGCAAGCGTGGTGTAATCGTCCATCACCACATCGTGACCAACGGTGCAGTCGAGGTTGATCTGTACTTGCTTGCCGAGGCGAATATTGGTGGTGAGGATATTGCCGGCACAGATCACCGCGCCCTCGCCAACTTCGACCCAGCGCGACATTTCTGTGCGCGGGTGAACAACGGAAGCGAAGCCCAGCCCGGCTGCTGCCACTTTGTCCGCGATTTTCTGGCGTGTTTTTGGCTCGCCGATTCCGATCACGACCTGGACATCGGGGAATTGCTGACTGGCGGCTTCCAGTCCCATAATCGGAAAGCCGTTCAGCAGGGTGCCATGAGTGTTGGGATTGTCGTCAATGAAACAAACGACCTGATAACGTTCCTGGTCTACGTTGCACGATTCAACGAGCCAGGCGGCTTCGCGCGCAAATCCGCCTGCGCCATAAACTGCGATGCGTTGCGTTGGCATCAACCCTTCTCCTTATCTGACAGAGGGGCCAGCGGCCCCATAAATTCTTCCATCGTTGCCTTTCCCGGTTGGCTGATCCCCTCGCGCTTCAGAATTTTGAGAATCGTCAACAGGATGATTTTCAAATCCAGCCACAGCGAGAGATGGTCTACATACCAGACATCCAGCGCAAATTTCTGTTCCCAAGTCAAGGCATTGCGACCTTTAATCTGGGCCAAGCCGCTGATGCCGGGGCGCACTTCGTGACGGCGAGCCTGCTCCGCTGAATAGCGCGGCAGGTAGCGCATCAACAAAGGCCGCGGCCCGACCAGGCTCATATCTCCACGAACAATGTTCCAAAGTTCAGGCATTTCGTCAAGACTGGTGCTGCGCAGAAAGCGGCCAAACGGTGTCAGGCGTTCCGCGTCCGACAATAATTCTCCATTCGCGCCGCGTGCCTCGGTCATGGTGCGGAATTTACGCAGCATGAAGGGACGCCCATGCCAGCCTGGTCGCTGCTGTTGAAAAAGCACTGGCGAGCCGAGCTTTACGCGCACCAACAGCGCCAGCCCGGCCAGCAGTGGGCTGAGCACGACCAAAGCAGACAGCGCCAGCAGCAGATCTAGCCAGCGTTTGCCTGTGCGCGCGTAAAAAGATGGGGTGGCCTTCATCGTTGCATCGTAAAGCATAGAGACAAAAAGGCGCTCAAGCCGTGTCGGCTACCAATGCCTGCATTAGTTGCTCAAACGCGTTGATACCAACCTGCATGGACAGCCGTTGCCGGTAAAAGTCAGCGCCATTATGGCCCAACCTCTGTCGGTCATCAATGGACAGGGTAGCTAGTTTCATCACGGCCTCCGCCAGCGCCTGCGGATCGTCGGGTGGGCAGATCAAACCCGCCTGGGCTTGCTCGACCAGATCAGCCGCGTCACCACTGACTGCCATAATAACCGGTTTACTCATGTAAAGGCAAGTTTGGATCTTGGACGGAATCGTGATGCGAAACAGTGGCGCGTCTTTCAGATGCACCAGCACGGCGTCTGCCAGCGCGTAGATGCTGCCCATTGCTTCCGGCGCTTGCCGCGGCAGGAAGCGAACATTGGCAAGCTGCATATCCGCGGCGCGCGCTATGAGGCGCTCCCGATCCACGCCACCACCAACGAAAACGAACTGTGCTTCGGGAACTTGCGTCTGGCATAGCCGCGCCGCTTCCAACGCGGTATCCAGCCCCTGCATCACGCCCATCGTACCGGCAAACAGCACGTTAAAGCGCCCGGCCATACCCAGGGTGTGAGCGAGTTCAGGATCGGGGCTGGTTGGGCGTTGTGCATCTTCATCCGACCAGTTGTAAATGACTTCGATGCGGTCTGCCTGCACGCCACGTTGAACGAGCGCCTGTTTGAAACCGGGCGACAGAACGACGATCCAGTCAACCTGTCGGTAAACCCAGTTGCAAAGGGCTGTCAGCAGGCGATGGGCCACACCGTTGCCGAGCATGCCCGAATTTATCACCGACTCGGGCCACAAATCCTGCACATCCAGGATGATTTTCGCGCCAAACAGCAGCCGCAGCAAAAATGCAGTCGGCCCGATCGTTATCAGGTTATACACATAGATCACATCAGCCTTGCGCACCAACCACGGAGCCAATAAAAAGCTCATCAGCGCAAAACTGAGGTAATTGATCATGCGGCGCAGACCGGACTGGTCATGGCTGGGGTAGAGCGCCACCCGGTTGACGCGCAGGCCGTCCATGATTTCCCGTTGCCACGGGCGAATATGATAGCCGGGGTAAACCTGACCGCCTGGGTAGTTGGGAAAACCGGTCAAGACTTCAACCTGGTGGCCGCGCCGCGCCAATTCTTTGGCGAAGGGCAGCCCCTTCATCATCGGTTCAGGTTGAAACCACTGGCTGCACAGCAACACGCGCATGGGGTCAGCCAGCCTTTTGCCATACTACACGGTTGACATAGTCTGTGTAGCTCAGGATGATGCGCACGACCTTCTCTGACACGTTGGGAACCGCATAATCTTGCACCAGGCGCAGGGCGCGCTGCTCGCCGCGCGGCTGTGTTTCTAGCACTGCCAGCCCTTCGGCTACGCGCGGCCAGCTCAACCCGACTAGCATCACCGTGCCTTCCTCCATACCTTCCGGGCGTTCGTGCGCCTGTCGCAGGTTGAGCGCGGGGAAGTTCAGAATAGAAGCTTCCTCGGTGATGGTTCCGCTGTCTGACAGCACCGCGCGCGCATGACGCTGTAAATTGACATAATCGTTAAAACCAAAGGGTTTAAGCAACTCGACAGAGGTGGGCAGGCTGATCTGTTCAGCTTCCAGGCGCTTGCGCGTGCGCGGGTGCGTGGAAACGATCACGCGGCGACCGGTCTGGGCGAGGTTGGTGAGCACCTCAATCAGACGCGCGAACTGCTGCGGGGCATCAATGTTCTCTTCGCGGTGCGCGCTGACCAGATAATAGTCATCGGGCATAAGCTGCAAGCGCGCCAACACGTCCGACGCCTCAATTTGGGGCAGGTAATGGTGCAACACCTCATACATCGGGCTACCGGTGACGATCACGCGGTCTGGTGGCAGCCCCTCGCGCAGCAGGTAGGCGCGCGAAATCTGCGAATAGGGCAGGTTGATGTCGCTGATGTGGTCAACGATCTTGCGGTTGATCTCCTCCGGCACGCGCTGATCGAAGCAGCGATTGCCAGCTTCCATGTGAAAGATCGGAATTTTCAGCCGCTTGGCAGCAATCGCGGCCAGACAACTGTTCGTGTCGCCCAAAATCAGCACTGCATCGGGCTGCTCGGCGCGTAAAATCGCATCGGAGCGGGCAATGACCAGGCCGATGGTTTCTGCGGCGGTTGTGCCCGCGGCTTCCAGAAAGAAATCGGGCTTGCGGATGGCCAGATCGTCGAAGAAGATCTGGTTCAACTCGTAGTCATAGTTTTGGCCGGTGTGAATGAGCAGGTGTTGTACATGGCGGTCGAGCGCGGCCATGGTGCGGGAGAGCCGAATGATTTCGGGGCGAGTGCCAACGATGGTTGCGACCTTCATGGCAGCACCTCTTGCCAAATGGTATCAGGATGAGCAGGATCGAAGATTTCGCTGGCCCAGAACAGCGTGACCAGTGTGCCCGTACCGACGTTTTCGATGGAATGGGTGTAGCCAGGAGGAATATCGAGCACGCGATAATCGTCGCCGTCCACCGCGTATTCGATCACCTCGCGTTCGTCCAGAATCGAGCGGAAGCGAATGATGGCTTGCCCTTCCAGCACCAGGAACTTTTCCGTCTTGAGGTGATGGTAATGGTTGCCGCGCGTAATGCCGGGCTTGGTGCGAGAGACGAAAATCTGGCCGGAGGTGGGTGACTTGACGAATTCCGCCAGCGAGCCGCGCGGGTCGGTGCGTTTGGTCAGATCGTAGGCGAAATCGTGCGGGGCCAGGTAGGACAAAAACGTGCCGTACAGTTTGAAGGTGAAGGGGTCGCTCAGATCGGGCGTGAGCAGCGATTGGCGACTGGCGCGGAAGGAGGTGATCAGCTCGGCCAGCCGGCCCAACGTCACCGTAAAAACCGGCTGCACCTCGCGATAGGTCATGCCGGAACCGTCGCGATGCAATTCATCTACGAAAGCACGCACCACGTCGTCCACATGCACCAACGGTACGCTGCGCGCGGGGTCGGAGATGCTGATCGGCAGGTCGCGGGCGATGTTGTGGCAGAAGGTTGCAACCACCGAGTTGTAGTTGGGCCGACACCACTTGCCAAAGACGTTGGACAGGCGGAAGATCACCACACGCGCGCCGCTGTGCGCGCTGTAATCGGCCAGGACTTGCTCGGCCTGCTGCTTGCTGATGCCGTAGGGATTGTCCAACTCGGCCTGAATGGACGAGGAAAGCACGATGGGGGTGCTGCGCCCAGCCTCCAGCAAGAGCGCGCAAAGCTGCCGCGTCAGGTCAACGTTGCCAGTTTGAAATTCCTCCACCGTTTGCGGGCGGTTGATGCCCGCCAGGTGTAAGACCAGGTCGGCGGCCAGCGTGTGTGCCCGCAGATCGTCGGCGGTGTGTTGCTGATCGAAAGGCAAGACGACCACATCCGGCAGGGTTTGCAGCACGGTGATCAGGTTCTTGCCAATGAAGCCGTTGGAACCGGTTACGAGAATGTTCATGGGATCGCTCAACTTCTGGGCAGTTCGGCCTGGATTTCTGGCAGCGTCCGCAGCATGGCAGCCATTTCTTCAACACTCAGCCGGCCGGTGTTGTGCGAATTATAGTCTTCTTGCTGCGAAAGCGGTTCGATGCCCTGGGTGAAATACGCATCGTAGTTCAAATCGCGCGTGTCCGCGGGGATGCGGTAATAGTTGCCGTGATCTACCGCACGGATCATCTCTTCGCGCGTCAACAGCGTCTCGAACTGCTTTTCGCCATGCCGCGTGCCGATTACCTGAATGGGGTTGGCAACGTTGAATACTCGTTGCATGGCTTGGGCGAGCGTTTCCACCGTGGCCGCGGGCGCTTTTTGCACGAATAAATCGCCGGGTTGACCCTGCTCAAAGGCATACAATACCAAGTCCACCGCGTCTTCGATGCTCATCATGAAGCGGGTCATCTGCGGATCGGTCACGGTGAGCGGCTTGCCTGCCTTGATCTGGTCAATGAACAGCGGGATTACAGAGCCGCGCGAGGCCATGACGTTGCCATAGCGGGTGATGTTGATCGTGCAGCCGCGCGCGGCGGCTACGCGTGCCTTGGCTACGGCGAGCTTTTCCATCATCGCCTTTGAAATGCCCATTGCGTTGATGGGATAGGCGGCTTTGTCGGTGCTGAGGACAATAACGTTCTTCACCCCGGCAGTCATCGCCGCGTTCATCACATTTTCCGCGCCGACCGCGTTGGTCATCAACGCTTCCATGGGGTAAAACTCGCAGGAAGGCACTTGTTTCAGCGCAGCCGCGTGAAAGACAAAATCCACACCGACCATGGCATCCTGCAAACTTTCGGGCCGCCGTACATCGCCGATGGTGAACTTTAGCTTGGGATGAGCGTATTCCAGCCGCATATCGTGCTGTTTTTTCTCGTCGCGGCTGAATACGCGGATTTCGGCGATGTCGGTGTTGAGGAAACGCCGCAAGACGGCGTTGCCAAACGTGCCTGTGCCGCCGGTAATTAACAAGGTTTTGGACTTAAACATAGTGACACTCGGTGCTGTCTGGGCGTGCCATTTAGGCGCGCGCCGCGGTGTGCTGACCGACGCGGGCGATAAAGGCAAAGGTGGCCTGCGCGCAATGTTGCCAGGTGTAGTTCTGGCTGCGTTCGGCGGCGCGCTGGGCCAGTTGTTGACGCAGCGCCTGATCGGTGAAGAGCGTGCGCACGGCCTGGGCAATGTCCGCAGGATTTTCGGGATCGAAGTAAATCCCGGCATCTTGCAGCACTTCTGGCATCGGCCCGCGGTTGGAACAGGCAATGGGCAAGCCGGAAGCCATCGCTTCCAGCAGGATGATCGGCAGGTTCTCGCATGAGGACGCGTAGACGAACGCATCGGCCTGGCTGTAAAGCTGTGGCAGGTCAGCGTATTGGATCGGGCCAAGATAGCGGCTGAACGCGCCCGATGGATCGAGACGCTGCAAGGTCGTTTGCAGTTGGTGCAATGATGGCTCGTAGGCTGGCCCGGCAAAATCAATCACCAGCGGCAGCCCGGCCGCGCGCAACTGCGCCACAGCTTCGGCCACAACCCATTGATGTTTGTACACTGTCACGACGGAAACATACAACAAGCGGAAGGGTCGTTCCGCCGAATATTGCGCGGCTGGCTGTGCCTGGCGCGATGGGCGGCGAAACTCCGCGGCGATCCCGTGCGGGATGATGGCCTGCTGGCCGCGCAGGGCACCGATTTCAGTTTGCACAGCTTGCTGGGCATAGTGCGTCAGAAAAATGACACCAGCCGCCTGTTGAAAGGCGCGGCGCTGGCTATATTCCAGCAGGTGCAGCCGTGCACGCATGGGCGTGCGACCAAACCGCCGGCGTTCGTTGGCCTCAAAGGGCAGCATGTTCTGGCACATCGTGACCACCGGCAGCCGCGTGCGTTGGGTGGTGGCTCCTGGTGTGAACAGCACATCACAGGCCTGCGCGGCCAGCCGAGGCAGTTGAGCCGTTTGCCATGCCACACGCCAAGGCAAGGCACGATCCAGCGCGGCATCGTGTTGACGGCGCAACCAGGGCCGGTCGGGCAATTGCTGCAAGGTGGGTGCGCCACCCCAAACGATGACTTCGTCAATGCCCTGTTCAGTAGGGGTGGCTGCACGCAGCAACTCAACGAGATGGGTTACACCGCCGCCTGCGCGCAGATTCGACGCATCAATACCAACGCGCATCAAGCCGCTGCCTGCTGGGGATACAAAATCGGGATGCCACTGCGCACCGCGTAGCTGGTCTGGCAGGTGGGGCAGACCACAGTGTCGCCGGTGCGTACCAAGTCGGCCTCCGAACGGCAGGTCGGGCAACTCAGCAGCGGGAAGATGTCCAGCCGCTGGTTGCGGGCACGCTGTGAACCAACGCTGCGCAGCGTTTTGATGATGCCGTCGCGCGTGCGTGTGAGCGCGTTGTTGGGCGGATGAATGGCTGGGCTGGCTGGCGGCGGCCAGGAAATATCCACTTCGGGGTTGAGAATGCGGTAGTTGATGGGACGCCGCCAGTAATAGCGCACCATGAAGTTGAAGGGGCGCTTCGGCATCAGCTCGCGCGTGACTACCGGCTTGGCACGATCCTCGTAAAGCTCTACCAGGTCGGTATCAACGATCCAGTTTGACTTTTTGCGAATCAATAACTGGTCGTCGCGCACGGTCAATTCCAGCCGGTGATCTTTATAGGGATTGAAACGCTCCATGAACGCATCGGGAACTTCGATGTAACCGGCTTTGGCTACGCGCTGAAATTCTGACAGGGTTTGCTCCGGGTCGCGCGAATGTTCCAGAACGTGCGAGGCGATCAGGAAATCGAAAGAATCGGATTTGAAGGGCAGGTTTTCGACATAGCCCAGAATAAAGGGGCGGTCAACGACCAGTGGAACCCAGTGCCGTTCGCGCGTGTCCTCGTAGGCATCAAGCAGGACGTTGGCGCGCGGGTAGGGGTTGCCGCCGGAGCCGACTTCCAGCACAAGCGCGTCGTCGGGAACGGGACAATGCAGGCGGCGCAATGACCAGGCCAGCTTGTCGGAACCCAGGCGACGCAAGGCCGTCATGGCGCGCGATTCGGTGGCAAAGCCGTATTCATTCGGGTAATCCATGGTTTTCACTATCCTTCAATGCTTCAATCCAGCGCAACAATTGTCTGACGCGCGAGGTGATATCGTGTCCGTCGGCCCAAACACGCTGGTAACCGGCCGCGGCAACGGCGGCGCGCTGGTTATCGTGGTCAAGGTAATAGGCGATCTTTTCCAGCAGTTCTTGCGGGCTGCGGAAAAATGCTGCTTCCACATCTTCGCTGAACAGCGAAGCCAAATCCGCTGTATACTCGCTGAGCATCAGCGTGCGCGTGGCGGGAATTTCAAAGTTGCGACGCGTGTAGGTGTCGCGGTTGAGCTTTGATAAAAAGCACAGGGCGATTTTCGCGCCGCAAAGCGCCTTATTATACTCCTCTCCGCGTACAGCGCGAATAGGCAGGAGTGACTGCAAATGGGGCGCGTCCAACTGGGCGGGATAATCGGGGCCGAAGATGCGCAGCCGATAGCCTGCGCGCGCGATGGCATCAAGATAGGCAATGCGTTCGTCTGCTTCAAAATGCCCCGCGAACACCACGTCGCAATCGTAGCGTTCGTGGTCGGCTGGGGTTAGCTCATCAGGGTGATTGGCCGCCGGGATAAACCAGGAGCGCCATAGCTCGACGCGGCGCGCGCCTGCGTTGCGAAAATCGGCCAGGTTATGCTGACGATAGGCCAGGACGAGGTCGTATTCGGGCAGACTGTCGCGGAAATGCCGCCACATCCAGCGCGGATAGCGCGGGGAGAAGGGGTCGTCGTTGTTGTAGCCAACGATCACGACGCGCGGTACGGCCTGGCGAATGCGGCGCAGCGTGCTGGCTGATAGGTGGGTGCCACGGTAAATGAAGAGCGCGTCCGGTTGTTCGCGGCGGGCTGTGGCTACCAGGTCGCGGTTCATGCGGCTGAAACTCGGCCCCAGCAGGTATTTTCTTTGGAATTTTCGGGCAATGGCTAGCGGCTTGCTTGCGCGCCCGGTGGGTATGGCAAAATAAGGATGCCAGGGAAAGCGGCAGACTGTTTGATCGAGCGCGACCAGCGCGTTTGCCACGGGTTCTTCGTGAATGGTGGAGTGCCAGTCACCGGCAACCAGAATTTTCATGTGGCTTGACCGTCGTAGACCCGTCCAAGCGTCGGTGTGTAGCCGCGGCGCTGTTTGATCCAGGTAATCAACTGGTTGGTGCGCCGCGTTCCGAGCAGCAGAAGCCCCAGCACGTAGACATAAAACAAGGGTGAGCGTCCAAACCCAAGCCTGGCAAGGCTGGCGCAGTAGGAGAGGTAGGTGCGAACAGAACGATTCCTTTGTACGGCGATAAAGCCGTAGGAATAGTTGCTGAGGTCTTGCAGGATGGGCGTGTAGACAGGCAGTCCGGTGGCGTCTTCGGTGCCCTGGGCAATGCGTAAAAACCCGCGCATGAAATGTAGCGAGCTTTCCGGGGTTTGGTCGCCGGGGACGAACTTTTCTTTTTCAGCCACACTGTTGCCGAAATCAGGAACGCCGCCGGTGCGATACAGGGCAAGGATTTCCGGCAGAAAAACACCGTTTTTTTGTGCCAAGATGTTACCGGTGACGTAGAGTTGGTAAAGCAGCGTACCGTCGAAGCGGTCGGTGGCGCATTGCAGGGCCGACGCTCGGTGCAGCACGATGCCGGGGATGACTACCATGCGCCGGAAGAAGGTCACAATGCTGGCGGTTCCGGCAGGGAAGAAGCGTTCATCCGGGAAGTAGCGAAATTCTTGTAACACCTGAGGAGGGTCGCCGGTAAAGGTGGCATAGCTGCGCATGATTGCGCCGACATCGGGATAGCGCGCCAAGGCAGAAGTTACGATTTGCAAAGCCCCGGCGCACAGGAGGTCGTCGTTGCCCACGAACAGGCAATAGTCGCCCTGGGCCAACTCAAACAGGCGGCGCAGGTTGCCGTCAAAGCCGAGGTTGACCGGGTTTTCGAAATAACGGATCAGACCGGGATAGCGGGCCTGATAGTCGGCGACCACACGTGCGATCTGGGCGCGTTGCGGCGAGCCATCTTCAGTCAGGACGATCTCGAAGTCGGCATCGCTCTGCGTGACGACTGAATCGAGCAGGGCAGGCAAAACTTCGATGCGGTTATACAGTGGGATACAAACGGAAAGAAGCACGCGGACTCCGGGTTTTTAGACTTCGACAAGGTGCCAGGTGGGAGGCACGATATCTGAGATGTTGTAGTTGCTGGTGTTGAACCAGCGGCTCGGCGCATAAACCTGCTTTTGTGGGTATGCGTTCAGCCAGGCGCCCCACCAGCTAAAACTGCTATTGGCGATAATGTGATGCCGGCAGAGGCTCATCAAGCGCAAGTCTTCGTGAGCTTGCTCCGGCGGGTTGTGGTCTACGATGGTGGTTGGGAAGGGATAGGATAAATTTTCCCTGGCCCAGGCTGGATCATCGGAGAAAATAAACAAATGGATGTCGGGCATGGTTTTGGCTAGTGCGGCGAGCGCGTTTTCATAGTAGTCAAGGGTGCAAACGCTGTGAATTGACTTGGTGCGCGGGTTGTTGACGTAGTCGCCGCGGCGAATGTGTATGCTTGCCGCGTTGACGGCATTGATCTTTTCGGCCAGCGCCTGGTTTTGGCCGGTCGGCGCTTCCCGAAAGGCCAGCTCTGCCTGCAATGCTGGCATGACATCTTCAAAATATTTTTGATTCTGCCAAACGCCATCCAGATAGATTTTACCGCGCGCGGCCAGCACTTCTGGCATGATGCGCGGCGAAGTTTGTCTGAGCCAGTGCCAGGCAGGTAGATAGAGATGTTTGCGGTGAAGCCATAGCTTCAGACTGCGTATCCGCTCGCGCCCGCCAAATAGATTGATTTCCTGCTGCGAAGCAATAAGTCCCTGAATTCGAAAGGGAGTTAAGGCGTAGGCTCGTTCTGGGTTAACTTTATAGCTAGATAGATCGAGTTTTAGCTGGGTTTGATTTACCTGTGCTAGTCTGAAACCGGCGGCATACTGAAAAAGCTGGTTGCCTAGGCCGCCTGTCAAACGAACAATGATCATGTCACCTCACTGATTTGTTGTTTTGTATGAATGAATTAAATAGCAATTCGATAGTCACGTCGCCACAATTCGAACATCGTCAAGGCAAAAAGCCTTTCGGTGTTTGAGTATCCTTTATGCTGCCTTGCAATCAAGCGTTTAATGGCTTGCTGGTTAAACAGGCGCGGCTCTGCTTCCGTAAGTATGTTTTCTATATATTCGCCCCATCCTTGGCGGAACCAGGCGCTCATCGGTGAAGAAAACCCCTGTTTCCGTGTTAAATCCAGCGTGGAAGGGAGAACGCGTTCCGCCAATAAGCGTGGTAATATCTTCCTCTCCGATGCGGTTGCCCTTAAATGGTCAGGAACACGGCTAAATGCAAACTCTATGATGCGATGATCCAGCCAGGGGGCACGCACCTCCAGTGATGTCAACATACTCGCCCGGTCTACTTTGACTAATATATCATCAACCAGGTAACTATGAAAGTCGAGAGCGGTCGCGCGTTGCAAGGGGGTTTTCGCGGTATAACCAAAGTCCGACAGGCTGTATTCTGGTGAAAACTTGACGCTATTCCGGCGAGAGTTTATTGGACGGAGAAGAATATCCCGACTGGCAGCATCAAATACAGTTGCGCGTTCGATCTCCAGGGGAATGTCCATCTCGTGGAGCAGGTAATTGCGCCCTTTAAACCCGGCGGGTAAATGCTGAACGACGGATCGGCTCAGTTTCAGTACGGATTCTGGAATGATGCGACGCCGATTGTCAACCTGTTGCACCCAACTGTGATGCCAGTAGCCGCCGAATAGCTCATCGCCACCGTCGCCTCCCAGCGCAACAGTAGCGTGTTGCCGTATGAGCTGGGATACCAAAAAAGTCGGCACCATGGAGGAGTCTGCGAGCGGCTCGTCGTATTGGTGGGCCAGTTTGGGCAGCAAGTCTACGGAGGCCGGGGAGGCTTCGAATTCTGTGTGCTGAGTGCTGAAATGTTCGGCGATTTGGCGGGCATAAGGCGCTTCATCGTGGGCGCTATAGCCGGGGAAGGTGATCGTGAAGGTGCGCACGGGTTTGGAAGAAACCCGCGCCACCATCGCAGTCACCAGACTAGAATCAATCCCGCCACTTAACAAGATGCCAACCGGCACGTCGGCGATCAATTGCCCGCGCACAGAGTTGATCAGGGCGTTTTCGAGTTCAAGGATTAGGTCTTCAGTAGTTGTCCCTTTGGAAAGACTGGGCGCGGGTAGCTTCCAGTATTGCCAGGTGCGCAGGGTATCGGCTTCCAGGTCGTAAAGCGCCGTGTGTCCCTGGGGAAGTTTTTTGACCCCTTGCAGAATACAGTAATCTTCCGGAACGAAACCGTAAGCGAGATAAAGCTGGAAGGCGTTGAGGTCAAGACGGCGTTCATACTCAGGATGAGCCATGATGGCTTTTAGCTCTGAAGCAAACACCAGTTGCCCGCGGCTGTGCCAATAAAAAAGAGGCTTTTCGCCTGCCCTGTCCCGTGCCAGGAAGAGGCGACGGCGAGGTTGGTCATACAACCCGAAGGCAAAGATGCCCACAAAATGAGACAGGCAATCGGTACCCCATTCGCGGTAGGCTTCCAGAATGACTTCCGTGTCACTAGCAGTATGGAAACTATGTCCTTTGGTCTCTAACTCACGGCGCAGATCGAGATAATTGTATATTTCGCCGTTGAACGTAATTGCCAATTGACCCCAACGATCCAGCATGGGCTGATGCCCGCCGGGGGATAAATCAATAATCGCCAGACGGCGATGGGCTAGAGCGACGACCTTATCAGGCGACCACCATGCCCCTGCACTATCGGGGCCACGGTGGAACATGGTGTCACGCATTTGAAGTAATTGGTCCGGTGTTAACGTTGCAGTGTTCCCAACAACACCTAATATGCCACACATTCAGTAAGATGTCCTGTCTGTTACAAATACAGAGCTGATTTTTCTGGTTTGAGATTGAAAGAATAGGACTTACGAGTTCCTGGTATGAATGTCGTTCTGAGGACCATAAGGACCGAGAAATCCTCTGGTGAAAGCTCAGAAACTGGGATTTCTCGTCGTTTTACTCCTCGAAACGACACTAACTGCGTAAGTCCAAATTAGATGAAATTCAGTTTGTAACCAACGTACACCAGGCCAGCTAAGCCGATGGTAAGAAA
Organism: Anaerolineae bacterium; assembly: GCA_049299095.1. Taxonomy (GTDB): domain Bacteria; phylum Chloroflexota; class Anaerolineae; order JAAEKA01; family JAAEKA01; genus JAAEKA01. The sequence goes on from JBAQWV010000131.1 coordinate 14,101, forward strand.
CCAAACGAAATACCAACGCTTAATCTCTGTCCGCGGTGTTGCAAAAGTTCCAAGCCAGACACAGCCAGCAAACAAAAGACTGGCCATGATGCGATAGCGCTCATGGATGATCTGATTGCCGGCAGCAATGGAAAAAAATAAGACCCAATAAGGAATATGAAATACGAGAAGCGTCGGATATTCTTTGCGATGACGAGTGGCATAGATGAAAGATGCCAGCGCCAACGGGAAAAGCGCTATGTTGATAATGGAAGAAAGCGTTGACATCAAAGATTGCCAGTCAAGCCAACTGCCACGTAATAATTCTTTCAGACTGAACCCGATTGTGGGCAACGGAGTTACCAAATAAATCATGGCGCGCGGTGGCGTATAAAGAATGGCCTCAAGGTTGTTGTTAGGAATAAGCAATTGCCCGAAAGATTGTTGGTTCCAGTTTAGCCCCAACATCATCTGTTCCTCATCCGAAATGACCAGCCGGTTACCAATTTCTGTATAGTCGAAGTTGTAAGAACCCAGATTGGTGCTGATGGTTGGTGTGACAAAAAGGAGAACGGCAAGCTGAACAAGAAATATCACGCCGCCCCAGCGTCGCATACGCGCGGGCCGGAGAAACAGAAACAAAAGCCCCATCGCAATCGCCACAGGTAGCAACATCGCTGTGCGGAGCAAACCAATCCCTAAACCAGTGATCAAAATCACCGCCGTGCGCCCAAAGATTGTTGACCGTGTGATCTGCATCAAATACTCGCCGGCCGATAACAACAGGATCGTCAACAGGCTCATGGTGATAGTCTCGCGCGAGGTCATCACGTCAAACCACAATACTTCCGGCAAAAGCATTGCAAAGCCCAGTGTCCAGTCGTACGGCCCGCGGTCTTTCTTGATTTTGTAGCCTATTTGCACAAGAAAAAGGACGGCCAGCAAGGTAGTAAACAGGTTCAGCAATGCCGGAATGATCGGGTTATAGCCGATAAAGGCAAAAAGCGCACCGTAGTAATACAAAATACCGACATAGTTGATGGAGACGAAGTCGGAAGACCAGCGGTTGTCTACCAATTCCTTGGCTTGGAAATAATAACGCTGCGGATCATATCCCCAGCTTAAAGAGGCGGAAGGATCAAGCTGCGGTATCCAGCCAATAAATAACAGCGTCAGAGTTAGAAAAATTGCTAATAACCACACATATCCCAGGTTTTGAAGATGAGGGTCTTCTAACAGGATACGTAAACGAGAAATCAACCATAACCCCGCCAAGGTAACGACAGCCATAAACACGATAGTTGCCACCGCATCCTCTTGTGAGGATATACTAAACCAAATTCCTGCCAGGGTAATGAGAAAAAAAGCCAACATGATCTGTTGACTAAAGTGCCTGTCAATGGTTCGTTTTTGTAAAGCAAAAGAAGTTGAAGTCATGGTTGGTGGTTGAGTGCTTCTTGTGCAACAGGATCGTTCGGATTATCGGCTAAAATGCTCTGGTAAATGCGCTTTGCGTCGTTAACTTTGCCTAATTCGAGCAAATAGCTGGCATATTCATGACGCCATTCAACCAGATAGGCGCTGCCTTGCAAGCGTTGCTGCATTTGCTCGTATGCTTGCAGCGCCAGATCGTTATGACCCAACTGGCGTTGGCTGTTGGCGAGCAACCAGTAGACCGATACGTCTACCTTGTTGTTACAACGAATGGCCCGGTCGAAATAATCGGCGGCCCGTGTAAAATCCTGATAGGTATAGTAATACACACCGCCGGTATAACGCAAGGCGTCAGCACAGGCTTGACCAAACGGCGCGAGCTGATAAGCTTCCTGATACTTTTGTAGAGCCTGCTCCGGCTTTCCTTCGGCGTTGTAGGTGCTGCCGATGGCCAGCAAATAAGTAGCATTGACCTCTTGCTGAAGGGCACGCTCAAACAGGCTGCGAGCTGTTGAATAGTCTTGCTGGCTTTGCAGCAGTTCGCCATAGCGAAAGAAGCAATCCGCGCTGACATCAGTGTTTTGCAGGGCCTGCTGAAACATCTTTTTAGCCGCTTCCGGCTGCTTTACCGTAGTGTAGTGCTGTCCAACCAGGCAGGCTTCGGCGGCTGTGAGTGATGTAAAACGGGCCAGCAGCGAACACCAAAAGTCAGCCTCTTTCGGATTGGGATAATAGATCAAACGGCATGGTTCAGTGGTGAACCTTTGTACCTTTACAATTGAATAAGACAGGAAGGTGATTCTTTGGTATTATTAGCAGGACACTAACCAACTAATTTGCCAAAGGAGATCACCTTCCCATGACA
>JBAQWV010000132.1:0-2648 GCA_049299095.1 Anaerolineae bacterium
TGTCATGGGAAGGTGATCTCCTTTGGCAAATTAGTTGGTTAGTGTCCTGCTAATAATACCAAAGAATCACCTTCCTGTCTTATTCAATTGTAAAGGTACAAAGGTTCACCACTGAACCATGCCCTAATTCGTAAATTCCTTATTGTTCGCGGCGTTCGATATGCGCACCAAGGCCGCGCAGCTTGCTTTCCAGCTCCTCGTAGCCGCGATCAATCTGCTCGATGTTACCGATTTCGCTAACACCCTCGGCACATAGCGCCGCAATCACCAGCGCCATGCCCGCACGGATGTCCGGGCTGACCACCGTGCTGCCGCGCAGCGTGGACGGTCCCACTACCACCGCACGGTGCGGGTCGCACAGGATGATCTGCGCACCCATCGTAATCAGCTTGTCGGTGAAGTACAGGCGACTTTCAAACATCTTATCGTGGATCAACACCGTTCCATGCGCCTGTGTCGCCGTCACCAGCGCGATACTCAACACATCCGCGGGAAAAGCAGGCCAGGGTGCATTGTCAATCTTTGGCACAGCCCCGCCCACATCCGGCAACACTTCCAGATGCTGATTATCTTCCACCACCAGCGTGTCACCCTCGTAGTGCATCCGCACGCCCAGGCGTTTGCTGAACACCATGTCCACCATGCGCAGATGCTCGCGGTTCACCCCGCGGATGCGCACCTCGCCGCGCGTCACCGCGCCAAGGCCAATATAGCTGCCGATCTCGATGTGATCGGGGCAAACTGTCCATTCGCCGCCGTGCAGCTTGGGAGTGCCCTCAATCTCCAAAATGTTGCTGCCGATGCCTTGAATCTTGCCGCCCATTTGGTTGATGCACAGACACAAATCCTGCACATGCGGCTCGGAAGCCGCGTTGCGAATAATACTGACGCCATCAGCCAGCACCGCAGCCATGATTGCGTTTTCAGTAGCGGTAACGCTGGCCTCATCCAGCAGGATGTCCGCGCCCTTCAGGCGGGGTGCGTGCAGCGAAAAGTCGCCGTTATGGCTCACTTCTGCGCCCATTGCCTCCAGCGCCAGCAGGTGCGTATCAATGCGCCGCCGACCGATCTTGTCGCCGCCGGGCATGGGCAGGTAAATCGAACCGGCGCGCGCCAGCAGTGGGCCGATCAGGGTGATCGAGCCGCGCGTGCGGCGGAACAGATCGGCTTTCGGGGCCGTGTGGCGCAGCGCGTGCGCGTGCAGGGTCAACGTGTTCAGGTTGCTCCACGTCGCGTCCACCCCCATATCGCGCAGAATATCAATTTGCGTTTCGATGTCGCCGATGCGCGGCACATTATGCAAAACAAGCGGTTCGTCCGTGAGCAAACAGGCTGCCAGTTGAGGCAATGCGGCGTTTTTGTTGCCGCTGGGCGTCACTTCGCCGTTGATTGGATGCCCACCTTCGATAATAAACTGTTGCATCGTTGGTCTCCAGACTTGGAAAGATCAAAAGGATCATTTTTAGACGGAATTCGGAAGTAATGAGGTTTACCCATCAGCGTCGCCATGAGGTAACTACTCCCGTTCGGACAATTTGTCATCTCCAAATTGCTGATTTCTCCCTGGCTTCACGCAGTCAGGCGCGATTAAGTTCAGCGGTGCAGCAGCCGCGCGATCACCGGTTCACCCACGTTCACGCCCAACCGCTCAGCCGCGTTGCCCTCGCGCACCGCCACCTCCAACCAATTACTGCTGCTGACCAGGGTCAACAATTGCTGTGGCGCGGCTTGCGCATAATGTAGGCTTGGCCCAGGCACTTGTTGGCCTGCCACCAGCACATGCCACAGCCGCCCCGCCAGCCAAGCCCCAGGAATATTGCTGATCAAGTTACCGAAGCGGTCAATGTGAATAATTTCGCCGTGGATACTGTCATCCGGCAAGCGCCGCGCCGCAGAAGTGGACAACTGAACAGGATCATGCAGCGCCGGGCCGAGCGCGTCCAGCGGCACACCGTTTGCCAGATGCGCGGCCACCGGCGCAAAAATATCGCGTCCGTGGAAAGTCTGGCTGACCACGGACCGCCAAAAGCGCGGTTCGGTCAGATGAACACAAGCCACAGGCTGGCGCGCGGCCGCAAACAACGCACTAAACACACCATTGTCCGGCCCTACGACAAAGCTGCCGTCCACGCGCGCGGCCAGAGGGCGTCGTTCGCTGCCAACGCCGGGGTCAACCACCGCCACGTGGATGCTGCCCGCGGGAAAATGAGGCAGCGCAGTTTGTAGCACATACGCCGCGGCGCGCACCTGTTGTGGCGCGATCTCATGCGAAACATCCACCAGCGTCGCGGTAGGGGCAATATCCAAAATAACCCCCTTCATCGCCGCCACATAGCCATCAGCCAACCCAAAATCTGTCGTCAAGGTAATGATCGTCACTGATCCCTCGTAGTGTAGCAGTCTGCACCTTCCGGCACAAACAGGATTGTACCGGTTCTTGCGGCAAGCGTCAAAACAAAGCTGGCGGGCCGCGCACCGGGCACAGGCGCGTTTAACGCTGTTCCAGCGCCGCGATATAGCGCAGCATCGCCAGGTATTGTCCACCCACCTGCGCGCGGCGATAGCGGGCTTCGGCCCGCGTGCGGCCCGCCTCGCCCAGCGCGCGCGCCAGGGCCGGATCGCGCAGCACACGCGTGATACACTCAGCC
>JBAQWV010000133.1:0-5424 GCA_049299095.1 Anaerolineae bacterium
ACAGTCTCTTAAGGATTCGTGATCTAGTGTACATCGGAGATTGCATTCGGTGTCTATGAATCCGATCCTAGAGTTTCGACATCGCCACAAGCCCCAGGCAAATGGACACAATCCCAATAACTAGACCAATCCAAGCATACCTGAGTATTTGTCGCGTACTCAATGTTGGATTGCCAAAATCACTATCTTTTCGCCAGGCATTCAGAGTCCATCGACCATATATCCATTGGTACATTAGCGAGTCCTTTGAAAGCGCCTCTGGATTGCGGATCAAATGGATGCTCCACAAAATAATAGCGACGCCTATCAGTGTAAGAAGAAAGGTTGTTATCATCAAGCGCTCCTGAATCCCAAGTTACGGTGTGGTGTAAAACCCTTGTCCTAGGCCCAAAACAAGACTAATTGAATCAGGCACTATTGGCACCCATATCCCTGCAACATCCAAGCCAACATCGCCCACGGCAGCAGCAGACGCAGTTCCGTTCGCCAAGTCAACGCGCAGGCGTGCACTACTCTTTAGGAGACTGGCGCCATCGATCAGTTGGCCTGCCGCGTTAGCTGCGCCGGCAATTTGGATTCCGTTGATCACCCGCCCGCCAATACCTAATGATATTACATCGGCTGCAATCCCGGCAGCGTCCAATCCTACACCTACCCAATCCACTCTACTTGCATCGAATTTGATTTGACCATAAACTCCGTTTCGTGCATAAACCCCGAGCGAGTCAGTGCCATACACAGTAAATGTAGTATCATGAAGATCAGCAACATTGCTAAGCGACATAGAGTGCTGCCATTTATGGGCGCCAACCTGCATGATACCCTCAATCATGAGCTGACCATTTTCTTCGTAAAATTTCGCCTGTAGAAAAGGTGCTTGAGGATTATCAAGAACACTCCACCAGACATCAAGGTTATCTCCTAACTCTGCTTCGCGCAGCAGCCCCAGAATGCCCCACGCGCCGGCCATTGCACCGCCTTCGCCGAACATCGCTAGCACGTCGTCCCATGTATCAACACCAAGGTATTGCATGATCTCGTCCTCGCTGAACATCCCCGTCGGATCCGTGTACTTGAGCGGGTTGTTGAGCACGTACGCATAGCGGTTCAGCGCCTGCGTACCTGCACTGAGCCTGGTCGAAGTGTTGCCCGGCTCCGGCACGATGGTGTCGGCTTGAGCGCCCCTGGGCTTTCAGCCTGCGGAGTGCTGCGCAAAACGTCCCAGCACGGGGTTGTCCACTCCGGCCTGTGGCCTCCCGTGAGGCTGCGCACTAGTGCCGCTCCACGTAGTCGTCGTGCAGCCTCAGCCGCGCTTCATCATTGGCCTTGTGAAAACTCGGTCGAGTCGTCATCGACCAGTCCTTCGATAAGCTCGATCGCTTCCAACAAGCCCGAAATATATCCATCTCTATAGATACGAGGACTCGCACCGGGCGCCATCGGATTGTTCTTGCCATAAGCCGGATTGACAAGCATATCTTGGATACTTATTTCTTCCGATTCTAACTCTGCCCGAATGATAGCAGTGTCTGCGTTGCACTTCACAGCAAATTCAAAAGCTTTGAGACGACCTTCAGCAAGCCAAGCTTGTCGCAATAAGGCGTGCTTAACGCGATCAATGGACTCGATTGACGGATCATGTATTTCGTTGTCTCCTGTTCTATGGATGCACTTGAACTGACACACGTACTCCGTTGATCAATTCCCATATCCACTGCCCAGATTCATTGATGTAGCCAAGAAAACCTTCGCGAACACGATATCCGCCCAGACTTAGGTTGCTGTCATATAGTAGCTGCGCCAGGTGTGGTTGGCAGGGGGCGTGGCTTCGGGGGCCGGCTGCAAGGCCAGGCTGACGTGGCCCGGCGGACAGCCAGGTTTGTACGCGTCCTCCCTGCTGCAAAAGACTGCCAGCCATGACCGCTGCGCCTGTTCTGATTGGCTGGCCCCGGCGGTGCAATAGGTCCCAGTTGCCGGTCACGGTCTCGAATGCGCTATGGCGCCGATGAAAGGTTCGCTCATAACGCGACATCGTTGGCCTGTAAAATGGTGAAAACACCATCGTACAATGCAAAGACGACGTACAGGACTGCCAGGAGCCATTGCACCCATTCCATGAGTTGACCCGATACGTTTCCGAGACCAGTAACGAGCACCGCAACGAAAACGTAGTAGCCTATCATGATAAGTATCTTTCGAATGGCGCGCTCCGGTTGGCCCACCATGAGGTTGGCAGCGCCAAATAGGAGTACATTGAGTAGAGAACCGATTACCAGTTTCGCTTTTATCGTCATCGCCTGATCACCTCGACGGCGGTCTGAGCGCAAAGTAAGACGGGGTGCCGTGCCCAAGCCATTCATTTCCCGTGTACAGCAACGGATATTTACGATCAACAAACGCGTTGTTCGCCAGGTCAATTCCTTTGTCCGCCAAGTCAACAGCCAGGGCACCAAACGCGGCGGGCGTGTCAGGTTTTCCTCCGACCGCCGTAGCCAACAGGGTGGCCACGAACCAGCCATTCCAGTCCGTATACACGCGATACCCTGAGAAACGTTCTGACGAGCTTACGAAGAAATCGCCAAATCCACTCTGCCAGGGCTGCTGCCACGCTTCTGCCGCGACCTCGTTGGCAAACCCCCTGTCCCAGCCTGTATAGAAGTATCCACCCTCCTTCACCTCCGTGTTCGTGCTCCACACGGTGATCCGCTCGCTGGACAATACCTGCGACAGATCGGCTTCCCGGTTACCCTCCATATCCCACAGCGCCATGCGAAAATGCCCATCCGCATCACCACGCAGAATGAAGCCGTACACGCCTGGATCATCGGCTGAACCTGCGAACATGATGCTGGCAAACGTCACTACCGGGTTCTTGAGCAAGCTGTACGCCATTTCGCCCAACTCCGAACCGTGATGCCGGAGGTAGTATGCTCGCACATCATCCCAGGTCTGGCACACGTCACAAAGCATAGGAATGTCCTCGTCTACAAAGTGTCCAGTCGGATCTGAGTACCGCAGCGGGTTGTTGAGCACGTAGCTGTACCTGTTGAGGCTCTGCGGATTGCCCGGCTCAGGCACGAGGGTGTCGGCTTGAGCGCCCCTGGGCTTTCAGCCTGCGGGGTGCTGCGCAAAAACGTCCCAGCACGGGGTCATAGAATCTTGCGCCATAATACATCAACCCCAGGCCACTGTCCAGTTGACCGGTGAACGTGTAACCGGTCGGCAGCGCGTTGCCAGGTCCAGGTCGCACCGCGCCCCAGAGATAGTCCCTCCGCTGCGCTACGGCCCACTCCGGCCTTCGGCCTTCGGGGTGCTACGCAAGAGGCTGCGCACTACCTCCGTGCTACGGTGTTGCCGCCGTCGCTGCGATAGCTGACGTTGGTGCTGCCCAGGTGGTCGGCAAGCAGGTAGTGGACCTGGTTTGCACCGCTCGCACCGTCCTGCACGCGCACGGCCACGCGCTGGACCGCGGCATGGTAGTAGCTGCGCCAGACCTGGGTAAAGGGCCGGGTTGCTTCGGGCGCAGCCTCCTGTTGCGCCAGGCTAGCGTGACCCGCCAGCCGGCCAAGGCTAGACGCCGTGCCGCTGCTGTATGTCACCACCAGCTGTGGACGCCAGGCCGGATCCCAGTGGTCGGCGCTGGCGAAGCGATAGGTCATGGTGGCATTGTTACCAGGCAGGGTTGGCCGCAGCAGCAGGCCGAGGTTGCCCGCCGGACTGCTCACCCACTCCTGCGCCAGCGCCGTCAGGTCGAAGGACACCGTTTGCCCCGGCGCCGCGTTGACCCGCACCACGGCGCGCCGTATGCTCTCCCGGTCGCCCGAACCATTGGCACCGCCTTGAGTCCAGGCCACGCTGCTGGCTGCCTGGTTCCAGGTGGCATGCCGCGCGTGTGTCACGCGCCAGCGCACTACTGGCATGCCAGCGGTGCGCTGGTACGTAGTTCGCTAGGCTGTGTATCCCAGTTAAGAGGCGCAGTACGGCCGTGAGTTCAGTCACGCCTCTTACCCAAAGTCAGGCCGAGCAAGACGATCACAGTTTGAGAACGCGCCGAACTACCGTCTTCCAAACGCCTTTCCCATAAGGCCAAGCAGGAACCAGAAACCAATTATCAGACCGCCGATGGCCCAGACCGTTTGGAAAGCGGCCTTAGGTGGCATTGCGACTCTCAGCAAAGGCGCGTAACATGAAACTAGTGTTATCACAGCCAATAGTGCTGTGGCTGACAACAAAGTCAAGCCGCCGATCAAAATCCCTCTCAAGAATCCGGTTACTACGTGATCGTCACCTGCGGCTGTAACTGCCGCCACGTAAAGGCCGGCAAACGCCAACGGTATCATGATTATGGGAGCGTGAGAGTTGATCAATCCCACGAATCCGACAAAAACACCGAGAATTCCTGCGAAATAGAGGTGTTGCGCTTTTAAGCCCACTCTTGCCTCCTAGACTGGAGCGATCCTCAATACGGTCACGGATTGATTGTGTTGCTGATCGTTTCATCAATGGTCTGTGAAAGTATCTCTTGTGCCAGTTCCACATTGCCAGCCTGGAAAGCGTTCATCAACCGTTCCCAGGTTTCGAGGGATAGCTCAAGGGGAGCACGTCCAAAATCTAACACTACACCTTTCCCATTTGGCAGGAAACCCTTGATGGTTACGGGGGACCTTGAAGTAGTGTGAGTGGGAATCAGCTCCAACAACCCGGCTTTCTGCAAGAACGTGCCGAATGCTTTGCCGACGCCAGCTGAAAACGCACCGGAGACGGTATCAATGACCATGTGAGTCGGATCCAGCAATCCATTGGCCATAGCATCATCCCACAAACGACCAATTTCCACCGACTGACCTGCCTTCCACCGATCGTACTCCATCCAAGTAGCCTCAGCTAAGGAATCTGCTCTACCACCCACCAACCCAGCTCCAGCTCCCGATACTAAGGTTGCTCCCACGCCAGATCCAAACAATGCTGCTCCTGCACCCATTGTGAGACCGGCTAGACCGCCAACTGAGGCTCCAGTTAGTATCTGACGACCGCTGATATTGGTAGTTAAAGCCTGTGATATGGTCATATTGCTATTCTGCAGATTGTTGTAGACCTGTCCTCCGTATGCAACGATAGCGCCTGCTGCTGCTCCCACAAGGGCGCTAATGCACATTGGGCAGTGTCCTGAGGGATCCGTATACCGCAGCGGATTGTTGAGCACGTAGCTGTACCTGTTGAGGCTCTGCGGATTACCCGGCTCAGGCACGATGGTGTCCGCGCTGATGAACCGTCCCAGCACGGGGTCGTAGAAGCGAGCGTTGTAATACATCAACCCGCCGATGCCAGGGTCGCGCTGGCCGGTGAATGTATAGCTGGTCGGCAATGCATTGCTGCCTCCGCTGCGCAGTGATCCCCACGGGTAGTAGCGCTGAGCCACGATCT
>JBAQWV010000134.1:0-32940 GCA_049299095.1 Anaerolineae bacterium
CGTCGCTGTCGTGCGGCCAAAAGAACTCAGCAGGTACTCTGCATACAGATCCAGGATGTTGTGGTGCATAGATAGAACCTCCGGCTCTATCATACACCAAGCCTACGTCATTGCGTAACATGAGATATGTAATTCTGCTTATCATGGCTTTCAACGGATTAAGACTGTGGCACAAATCTAATCAAAACTACAGGGTAGTCCTCCCCCAAAACGCCACCTGACGAAGCATTTCAGAAACGGCTGGAGGACCAATATCCTGAATTTTACCGCTATGCCAGACAACAAATTACTGCGAATGGACAATATTCTTCTCGTTGTCAACGACCTCAAGGCGGCAATCGCGTTCTTTACCGAACTCGGTCTGGAGCTTGAGGGCGAGACAACCGTCGAAGGGCCGCTGGTAGACCGCATCGTCGGGCTTAACGGCGTCCGAAGCGACATCGCCACGATGCGCACACCCGACGGCCACGGGCGGATTGAGCTGGACAAGTTCCACACGCCTCAAGCGGTCAGGGGCGAGCCAGAAGATGCGCCCGTCAATACGCTGGGCATCCGTCGCATCATGTTCACTGTCACCGATATTGATGACGTAGTTGCTCGCCTACAGAAGCGTGGGGCTAAACTCATTGGCGACATAGTACAGTTTGGGGACACCTATCGTCTCTGCTACCTGCGCGGGCCGGAGGGGATCGTTATCGCGCTGGCGGAACAGCTCGCTAAAACGCCATAACCGAAGGGCCAGCACGCCCTCAACCAAACCGCTGTCAAGCCAGCACTTGACTATCCAGCCAAGCTATACGCAGCAGAAGGCAGCACATGCTGTACAGACGAAGAACCGTTTTTGGTATAACAAAAGCTGCAAAGTTGTGTTTGACAACAAAAACAATTAGCCTATACTTGGTTTGTTCATTTCTAAACAAAACGGATAGTGAAGCTACTTCCACGTTATTAACTGATGTCACGCAGCGGGCCGCCGGTCGGGTAGGTTGTGGCGGCGCTACCCACATCTTGCTCCTGCCAGACAAAGGTGAGTCACACCCGATCACCGCCACAACCGTATCGAGACCTTTCCCGGCTGGTTTCGATACGAGCAGGCAGGCTTCTGTCCAGGCAACAGTGTTGGTTCGGGCGGCAAGATGAGAAAAATCCGCCTGCCCCCTGCGGCAACCAGCGTCTGTTTGATGTTTAGCAACAGACTGCGTAACATGACTTATTAATTTAGGAGTTACGTTACGCAGTTGGTGTCATTTCGAAGAGTAAAACGACGACAAATCCCTGTTTCTGACGATAATGGACGGGATTTTTCGCTCCTTCACACCTGCGGCATCGAAATGACAACCTTATTGTCAACTGCGTAACTCCTATAATTACCAGCAGGCAAATTCCATGTCAGAATTTTAGAAAGGGCACGAAACCATATGTCACTGAGTCGTCGAAAGTTCTTACAGCGAATGATGCTGTCGGCAGCATCTTTGACTCTCGCATCTTGTACGAGCGAACTTCCGCTTCTGAAGTCAGCTGAGCCACAAATAGAGACCACAGACTATGACGTGCTGGTTATCGGTGCAGGTATTGCCGGTTTAACCGCGGCCTATCAGTTACGTCAGCAACGGCTCGGCGTCCTGGAAAGCGCCGCGCAGGTCGGTGGTCGCACGATAGCAGGCAGTCATGGCGGCTACACCTACGCCAAGGGCACGGAATATTTGGGCCAACCAGAAGGCACACTAGCCCAGATTATTCAAGAGTTAAACATCGGATTAAAAGAAATTCCGTCGCCAATGGACGCGCATTTTCACGCTGGAAAATTCTATTGGGGTGATGATGGTGTCGCCCTGTCGCACATTGAGGCATGTGGCGTTGACGCCTACAATCAATTCGTCAGCCTCATGCAAGAAGCCTATGCGGGCTACAATGATCTGCCTGACACCGATCTCGACTCTGCTCTGGCAGAGTTGGATCAAATCACAGTCCGGCAATGGTTTGACCGCTTAGGAGTGCCACAAACCTTTTACGCGGCTTACAATGTCACATGCAAAGGCTTGTTCGGCGCTACCATTGATGAAATCTCTGCCTTGAGTGCAATCGCCGAGATCGCCTTCGATTTCGAAGACGATCAGCCGATTGAAGACGTTGGCAGCCTCGAAAATACCCCGGACCAGCCCACCGAGCATTCCGAAGCCTATTCGTGCGTCCTGGGTATCACAGAGATCACGAACGCGCTCGCGCTCGCGCTTGGCAACCGGATTCGGACGCAAGCCACTGTTACATCAATTACGCAACAAGATCAGCAATATCATGTAACATATCGCACGCTGGAAGGCGCGACACAGACGCTCACCGCGACCAAAATCATTCTCGCTGTACCTGCGCCGATCGCGTTGCAGCTAGCCGCACCCGTCTTAAGCGAAGAACAGCAACAAATTTTACAGCAGGTGGATTACGCTGTTTACGCCACCGCTGCGTTGTTCAGCCAAACCCCGATTTTCAATCAAGCCTTCGATCTTGCGGTACCCGACGACTACTTTTTCACAGATGTGTATGATGCAACCTGGGTCCAGCGTCACTATGCTCCGCCCCCTGATCCCAATATACACATCGTGAGTGTCTATGTCGCACCGCCCAGCTACCGCGACCGTTCAATGCTCGATTTGTCCGATGACGAATTGTTGCAAAAGGTCTACCAAAGCCTTGAAAATATTTTCCCAGAAGTGGAAAAAATGATCATCGGCCACGACATTCAACGCTTTTCGTACGCGTATCCGATTATGACGTTCGGTGCTTACCAGCGTTTGCGACGTTTACATGAACTGAACACGGAGAACCTGGCATTGGCAGGCGATTATATGATTTATCCCACCTTTGAAGCCGCGGTCGAATCCGGTGCGTTGGCCGCACAAAAATTATTAGAAGCCTAAAGCGTTTCTTGATTAAAAGCCAGCGGCAGCTGCGGGCCACTCCGTTCGACTACCGCAAAGCACAGATCAGCTTTTCGCACAGCGTCGCTTCAGCTTTGTAACATTCTGTACAATACTTGTGTTCTGGAAATTGACAGATACCCCGCCCTGTGTCATAATCTCGCCGTTCAGGCTTCCTGAACGCTTTTCACGCCATCCTAACTCTAGGAGGTGATGCACATGTGTAGTAATCAACACAGCGCCGTAGCATCACCTCGGGTTATCCGATAATACTGCTACGGCGCAACAACAAACAGGCTACCCCTAACAAGGTAGCCTGTTTGTTTATCAGTAAGATGCGGCTAGAACAAGTATTTATTCCACGCCTCGCGCGGCGTGTTCTCGCCCAGAAAAGCCAACGCCACATAGCGCGGCCGTCGCGGCGCACGTTTCAGAAGCATCTGCGCCTCGCGCGGCGTGCGATTGCCCTTCTTTTGATTGCAACCCCGGCAAGCCACGACCATATTCTCCCATTCGGTGCGCCCACCGCGGCTGCGCGGCAGCACATGGTCCAGGGTCAACTCGGTGCGCGGCGGCATCCCCCCGCAGTATTGACAGGTATACTGATCGCGCGCCATCACGGTGCGCCGCGACAGCGGCAGCGTCAGCGCGCGCGGGATGCGCACATAATACACCATGCGGATCACCAGCGGCACGGGCATGTTCAGGCCGTACGCGCGCAAGGTGGTTTCCGCGGCCTCCAGCAGTTCGGCCTTTTCCTTCAGCAGCAGCACCACCGCGCGTTTGAGCGACACGACACTCAGCGGCTCATACGTTGCATTCAGCACCAACACCGATGTCACAGAACCCTCTCTTCGGTGACTTGCACCCGTCAGAAGCGCCATCGTAAGAAAACAAAAACGTCCAGACAGATGATGTCTGGACGCGGATAACGCTTCAAATGGGGTGACCAGTGGGGCTCGAACCCACGACCTCCTGGGCCACAACCAGGTGCTCTGCCAATTGAGCTATGGTCACCATAATAACACTATCACACCTGCTTGTTAACAGCATGAAGGATATTGCAAGGCTCGGGGACGTGGATTCGAACCACGATTAGAGGATCCAAAGTCCCCTGTCCTGCCATTAGACGATCCCCGAAAACTGCCCCAGACGCAGTCCGGGGGAAACGGAAAGGTGCCGAGGCCCAGGATTGAACTGGGGACACCGCAATTTTCAGTCGCGTGCTCTACCGGCTGAGCTACCTCGGCGATTTCGTCACAGCACCAGGCCTTGATAGAAACTAGCGTATGCCACTGAAGCTCTTCAATGCCATACGCCAGTTGCCGATGCTATACGAGAGCGGGCGATGAGATTCGAACTCACGACCTTCTCCTTGGCAAGGAGACGTTCTACCGCTGAACTACGCCCGCAAAAAACTGTTTACTGCGATGGACACCTTTCCGGCGACCTTGTTCGACGGAGGTGGACCCGGTCGGATTCGAACCGACGATCTCCTCCGTGCAAAGGAGGCGCCTTCCCGCTAGGCCACGGGCCCGTACTGCCAGAAAAGCCCTTTTCCATCGCTCATTTGTAAATGCTCAACGCTCGAACAGTGCGAATTTTACTCATCTTGCTGAATAAGTCAAAATTTGCCTATGCGTTGCTCGCAGTGCCGACGGGGAGACTTGAACTCCCACGGCCGTTAGGCCACCAGATCCTAAGTCTGACGCGTCTGCCAATTCCGCCACGTCGGCTTTCAGAGCGAAGTGAATGCAAAGGATGTACCCCCGATTCTGTTGATACCGTCATCTGTCTCTCAGGCCACAGGCCCAAGGCGGCTCCTGGCTGGTCGGGTGTGACCCGACAGCGCCGTTGCCGCTGCGACGAGACCGAACCGCGCTGTGCGTAGCCCGGCCCACTCGCCTTGCTCCCAGTTGCACGCTCGCCTAGCCGGTGACATTGCTGCCACCGCTGGTAGGCTCTTACCCTACCGTTTCAGCCCTGACAGCCGCATAAACGGCTTGCCGGAGTTGCTTTCTGTTGCGGTTGTAGTCGCTGCGCCCTGCGACGCAACGCCCTCACTTGCTGTTTCATGAGGCAACCTTCCCGCGGGTACGGGTGGGAGTCGGGAAGTTCCTCTGGTCAATGACCAGCGACGGCGCTCCTTTACATCTTATCCTGTTTTCAAAGTACTTCGCGCTTAAGGCCCAGATTATACCACATAGAGTCCACAAGTGCATAAAGTGCAGGGTTTGTGTTGCACGGATAGCCAGCGCAGCCAGTGTCAGACCTTGCTCAGGTTGTCAGACTGTCTCCGCCGGATTGGCCGCGCGCGGGCCTTCCACCCACCATTCCCCATCCACGCCGACTTCTTT
This sequence comes from Anaerolineae bacterium, assembly GCA_049299095.1. Classification (GTDB taxonomy): domain Bacteria; phylum Chloroflexota; class Anaerolineae; order JAAEKA01; family JAAEKA01; genus JAAEKA01. Next base: position 5,273 of record JBAQWV010000134.1, read on the forward strand.
CTTCCAGATCGGTACAACGGCCTTGAGCCGCTCAATCGCATAGCTGCACGCGTCGAAAACCCCGCCGCGATGGGCAGCAGCCACGGCGATCACGACGCTTGGCTCACCCACCTCGACCCGTCCAACACGATGCAAAATGCTGACTGCCTCAATGTGCGGCCATTGAGCTTGTATCTCTGCGCCGATCTCGGCCAACATGGCCTCGGCCATCTCGCTGTAGGCTTCATACTCCAGGTAATCTGTCTTCAGCGCCGTGCTTTGCACGACCACGGGAACGTGCAGTCGCGCGGGGTCGGTTTCGCCGCGCACCAGCCCGGCAAAGGCAGCCACCGCCCCGCGCGTCGGGCCGGCCACGCGACGCGCGGCATCGTCCAGCGATAGCGGCTGCGTCGTGATCTCAAACAGTCGCAGTGCGGCCTGTCCGCCACTCACCGGCGGAAACAGGCCAACTTCATCGCCATCGTGCAGGCGCGTAGTCGGGCCTGCGTAAACGCGGTTGACCGCGGCAAAGATCGCGCCAGCCGCGACAGGTAGCTGGGGAAACTCCGCGCCAAGCTGCTGCATCAAATCAGCCACCGTGGCCGCGTCCGGTAAGGTGCGCGTCAATTCACTCTGGCCGACGGTCTGCCGCAGGGAAGCAAATAAGCGAATACGAATGGTGATCATGGGAGTGACAAGGAAACAAAGATCAATAAGCTGGGATCAGGTCGCACAGTCCGAGACTGGCAAGGGTCGGAAGGCAGTGCTTTTCAGCGTGTCATTGAAACCACGTAACTGTGACCGCCCTAAGCAAGTCACGGCAGGACATCAGTCACCGCTCACTGGCGCCTGCCAGTCGCCGCTTTTGCCGCCGCGCTTTTCCCGCAGACGAATGGCGCCAATGACCATGTCCTTTTGCAGGGCTTTGGCCATGTCATAGACGGTCAACGCGGCTACGGAGGCTGCGGTCAGCGCCTCCATTTCGACACCGGTCTTGCCGCGGCAGCGCACGGTGGCAGTGATGACAACCCGCTGCTGTGCGGCGTCGGGCTGTACGTCCACTGTTACCTGGCTGAGCAGTAACGGATGGCAAAGCGGGATCAGCTCTGCGGTGCGCTTGGCAGCCATGATACCGGCCAGCCGCGCGGTGCCGAGAACGTCGCCCTTGGGCAAGTCGCCCATCACGATGGCATCCAGTGTGGCCGCGGCCATGTGCACTTCAGCCTGTGCCACCGCCACGCGCTCGGTATCAGCCTTCGCGCCCACGTCTACCATGTGCGCTGCGCCAGTTTCATCGAGATGCGTCAGGGGGAGATCGCTCATAGTGCCAACCAATCCTCGTTGAACAACCACACGGGGCGCTCCGTGCCCGCAGGCAGCACGCCGTCCCCCTGTTCCAGCAGCAACAGGCCATTGGCTCCCGCCGCGGACAGCAATCGGCTGGAGGCCTGTACACCGGTCGAAATCGCCACAAAACGCTCATCCATGCGGCGCAACTGCACGCGGTGAAACTCCGGGCGCTCAGGATCGAGCGTAAACGCGTGCCCAAGCGTGGCAGTCAGCCGCGGCAAACTGACGGTGGCGTGACCGAGCAGGCGGCGGATGGCGGGGCGCACAAACAAGGTGAAGGTGACGAGGGCGGAAACAGGGTTGCCCGGCAGGGCAAACACCGGCACGCGGGCTGTGTTGTGGGTCACTGTAGCAAAGGTCATCGGCTTGCCCGGCTTCATGCGCACCCGCCCCACATGCACCTGCCCACGCTGCGCCAGCAGCGGCTTAAGCAAATCCAGCTCGCCCATGCTGACGCCGCCAGACGCGACCAAAACATCCACCCGCGGCAAAGCCTGCTCGAAACGTTGCACCAGCCCGGCAGGATCGTCGCGAGCCATGCCCAAATCCAGCGCCACGCCACCGGCCTGTGTAACCGCAGCCAGCAGCGCCACGCGGTTGCTGTCGTAAATCTGCCCCGGCTGCAACGGCTGGCCGGCGGGGGCCAGTTCGTCGCCGGTGGAGAGTACGCCCACCACAGGACGACGATGTACGGCTACACTGGCAAGACCCAGCGATGCCAGCACCCCCAATTCCGCGGGACCGAGTATCGCCCCGGCTGTCAGCACAGTCTGGCCCGGCTGCACATCGAACCCGACCGAGCGGATGTGCATACCCGCGGCGAGGGCCGCCACGTCGTGCAGGTATATCTGATCATTCACTTCGTCGGCCTGCTCGACCATCACGATTGCGTCCGCGCCCGCGGGCACGGGCGCGCCGGTGGTGATGCGCACGGCTTCGCCCGCGGCGATGCCGAGATGCGCTGCGGAACCGGCCATCTGGCGGCCTATCAGCCGGCGCGGGCTGCGGCCATCCACCACGCGCACGGCAAAGCCGTCAACAGTGGCCGCAGCAAAGGGTGGTTGCGGCGCATTGGCGTGCGCGTCCTCGGCCAGCACCAGCCCCAACGCCTGCGCCAGTGGCATTGACTGCGCGGGCAGCGGTGCGACCGACTGCAAGATGATGTTCAGGGCGTCTTCAACCGAAACAAGGGAATAAGGAGATACACGCATGGCCTGATTATACGGATGCAACGGGCTGGCGCAAGTGGCGAAGAAACAAAGGGCAAGGGGTGCACGACGGGAATAGATTTGTAAGCGAAAGCGAACACTTTACTATTTTCTATTCACGGTTTACTTCTTCTCCCGCAACAACCCGTTGACCTCACGCTCGCGCGAGTGTTCGGCCAGGCGGTCGGGTTGACCGGGTTTACGCATTCCCCCGTCGTACTCGAAACCACCATACGCAGACCAGCCGTCCAGCGTCATCGGTACTGGGCCACCGGCGTCTACCCACAGACCGTTATAGCGTCGCGCCACATGCAGGTGCGTGGTTGCAGCCGCCCCTCCCTCGCAACTAGGCCGCCCGACCGGATCATCCTGTGCCAGCACCGCGCCCAGCTCCGGCTGATCCACGATGTGCAGGTATTGCAGCACCCAACCGGTTCGCATGTCGCCGTCGCCATCCAGATCGAGCAAGATTTCGCCTGGGGTGCTGCGCACCACCACCCCCGGCGCAGCCGCCACAGCCCACGATGGCGCGGGATTGCATGTGCCGATCTGGGCAGTTTCCGGCACAAAATCGAGCGCAGCCCAGCCGCTGCCACTCACCCAGGCTCCGTGCGGGCCGCCGGTGAGATGCCACCATTCACCTGGCGACCAAGGCAGGTGCAGCGGGGGCTGCTGCAAGCCGGCGGGCAACACCGGCCCGGCATCCAGGGTTGCAGGATCACCAAACAAGCGACGATACACCGCGTCGAACTCGGCCAGCTGCGCAGGTAACTGGTCAAAGGTGGTATCCGCGGCCAGCACGCGCTGGATCGCCACCGTGCCGGGGTTCAGGCCGGGCGCGCCGCGGGCGCGTGTGGCATCCTCGAAACGGATCGCGGTTTCCCCGCGGTCTTGCCAGCCATAAAAGCCATGGTTTAGCTCATTGGCAGCCCATTCAAGCTGTGACAGCAAGCCAGGGCTGCCGTTGGTGTGGCCGAGCTGATAGTCGGCAGCCACACCTTGCGGGTCGGGGTTCGTTACCCAACCGCTGCCCAGTTCCATCAACGCCAGCAGCACGCGCGGGCCAACGCTGTAACGCATCGCTACCCGCTCGACTGCGTCCGCGCCACTCCACTGTTCGCCGTTGACGCTGGTCAATGTCACCTGAGCCAGCCGCCCACCTGCCTGTGCCACGAAGGCCCGCAAGTCGAAATTCACGTAGCCGACACCGTAAACCAACTCGCTGTCGGGCAAAATCACTTGATCGGGCGTGTTGCGGCCAAGCCGCAATGGAATGATCAGCCCGTGCCCAGCCGGTACCACATCGGGGTTTTCGATACCGCTCAGCGCAATGATTTCATCCAGCCCTACGCCATAACGCTGCGCCACTGTGCCCAGGTATTCGTCTGCCTTAAGCGTCGTCCATTCCAGCGCCAGGTCGGGGGCCACAGTCGGCCCGGGCGTAGGCGGGGTGGATGGTGGGATGGGAGTGACGGACGATGCAGGAGACGTCGCGAGCAACGGGACGGGAGTCGCAGTGGGGGCGGGAGGCGAATTCAGCGTGGCGGGTGATGGAATAAGGGTAACGGCTTCACGCGCACGCGGACGCGCGGAGAGAAAACGACCGCTGAACAGCAGCAGCAAAGCCAGCAGGCCCGCGGTCACAGCGCCTGCCAGCAGCCAAATACGTCGGTTCATAGTCAGAGAATTTTAGCTAGCGTCCGGCCCACCGCCAAATGCAGCGACGAAATGTTCAACGAGTGAGGCATCCAGCCCCCGGCGAAATTCACCCCAACGCCGCACCAAATCCAGCGCCAGCGGGGTGAGCGTTGCACCGCCGCCGCCTGCACCACCTGTTTGCACATCCAGTAACGGCTGGCCGAGACGCTGTTCCATCTCGTGGATGCGCTCCCAAGCCAGCTTGTAAGGAATATCGAGCTGCAGCGCGGCCGCGCTGATCGAGCCGGTGGCGTGGATGGTACGCAGCAACTGCACGCGCCAATCGCTCAACACAACGTCACCGTTGAGTTCAGCCCAGTAATTGGCCTTGCCGATCAGGTCAGTAACCGATGGGGTCATGGGCAACCGCCCGCATCAATAGAACGCCGTGTAGACGTTGGTTTCCCACAAGTTCTTATACGCATCATCGCGGCTGCCCTTGCACGCGCCATCCAGCGAGCAGCGGCCAGGACAGGCGTAGTCTACTGCCTGAATATAGGTGCAGATGTCCATCTTGTGACAGGTGCGCGGCCCGCAGATTGGTTCGTGATCGTAGAAGCAGCAACTACGCCCTAGGTGCCAAATCCATTTGTCGAATTCGAACACGCTGACCCCACTGTGCGCAATCACCCGGTCGCACGCATCGGACACCACGCGGCGCACCGTATGATTGATTTCGTCGCTGACGACTGCCTTCTGCTTAAGGGCGCTATGCAGTGCGGGATCGGTCACTTCCACGATGCCGGTACGCAGCGCCACCCGCATGGCGTGATAATCCATGCACACTTTGAGATGCTCAGGATCCACCAACGGCCATACCCCCGCGGCGTCCAGTTGGCCTACCAGCAGTTGCGCTTTCTTGTCCAGCGGATCGGTAAACGCGGGGATGGCCGCGAGACGCTCGAAAATGCCACCCTCCCCGCGGATGCGTCCGCCTGCCCAGCAGTAAATGTTCATGGCCTGGCCTTCGTACTGCTCCAGCAGCACGCGGGCCACGTCGTGCAACTGCTCCAGCCGCTCTTCGAGGCGATCCACCGTGGATGTGACGGGATCGAAAGTATCCGACAGCAGCGCGGCCAGTTGATCCGCGCTGATCGTGGCCATCGCGTGCGGGGAAGCAAATACCTCGCGGCGACGCCGGGTGGCGCTGATCAGATAATCCCAGCCGCGCCGCCAGCGACCATCAATCACCCCCACCAGGCTCTTGGTGTGCTGGCAGATGGCAATCGCAAAAGCCCAGTAATTGGCCTCGATCTGCGCATCCGGCATACTCGAAGGCACAAACAGGAATTCGTCGGCGTGCACCGTTTGCCGCCGCAGCCGCTCACCGATGCGGGCACACTGGTCTTCGTTGACTTGCAGCATATCAAGCCGTCTCTTGCAGTTCTTGTCCCCACAGCACCGCGCGCTCACCACCGGTCAGCAGCACCGGCTGCGAGCTGCGCAGAATAGTGTCGGCGTTTACCACGCATTTCGTCACTTCGGGCCGCGAGGGGATTTCATACATCACATCCAGCAGCACTGCTTCCAGAATGGTGCGCAGGCCGCGTGCGCCGGTGCGCAGCTTGATCGCCTCTTCGGCAGCCGCTTGCAGCGCATCCGGTGTAAAAACCAATTCGGTGTTATCGAGGCTGAACAGCCGCTGATATTGCTTGACCAGCGCGTTGCGCGGCTCGGTCAGAATGCGCACCAGTGCAGCCTTGTCCAACGGGTCCACGCTGACGCTGACCGGCAAGCGACCTACGAACTCAGGGATCAGGCCGAACTTCATCAGGTCGTCGGAGGTGGCCTGCTGCAACAGCTCCGCGCGCAGGTGTTCTGCGTCAAGCCGTTTGGTGGCGTTGGCGCCGAAGCCCATGCGGCCCGGCCCCTGTACCCGCCGAGCGATGATCTCTTCCAGCCCGGCGAACGCGCCGCCACAAATAAACAGGATGTTGCGCGTGTCCAGCCGGATGTACTCCTGGGTGGGATGTTTGCGGCCACCCTGCGGCGGCACATTGACTACGTTGCCCTCGATGATCTTGAGCAAGCCCTGCTGCACGCCCTCGCCCGACACGTCGCGGCTGATCGAAGGGTTGTCGCCCTGCTTGCGCGCGATCTTGTCAATTTCGTCAATGTAGACGATGCCCATCTGGGCGCGCTCAATGTTCCATTCGGCGGCGTGCAGCAGGCCAACCAGCACATTTTCGACATCTTCGCCGACATAGCCTGCCTCGGTCAGGTTGGTGGCGTCGGCGATGGTAAAGGGCACATCCAGAATGCGCGCCAACGTTTGCGCCAGCAGCGTTTTGCCAGTGCCGGTCGGGCCAATCAGCACAATATTGCTTTTTTGCAGCTCGACATCGCCGAAAGCCGTGCCGGAGGCTACGCGCTTGTAATGGTTATAAACGGCCACGGCCAGCACCTTTTTGGCGCGATCCTGGCCTATCACGTACTGGTTCAGACGGTCCACGATTTCCCTGGGCGCGGGCAGGCGCTCCAGCACCGGCTGGCCGTCGCTGTTGGTCTGGGCCAGTTCCTCACGCAAAATTTCGGCGCACAGATCAACGCACAGATCGCAAATAAAAATGCCGTCCGGTCCCTGGATCAGACGGGTCACTTCTTCTTCACTGCGGTGACAAAACGAGCAAGTCGAGGTGGGGGGTTTTGGTGTGGGCATGATGTATACAAAAGGACTGACGATCCCGTTCGACGTGCGAGCTTTCGCTTGCAGTGAGACGGGGTCGCCAGTCCCTGGGGTTAGCGCTGCAAGCGCTCGTCTTCCAGCGCCTTGATCACGTCGCTGGTATCGCCGAGTACTTCATCCACGAGACCGTACTCTTTAGCCTCGATGGCCGTCATCCAGCGGTCGCGGTCGAAATCTTCTTCAATCGTTTCCGCGGTCTGGCTGGTGTGGCGGGCCAGAATGTGGAAGAGTTGCGTCTGCACACGCTCCAGCTCCTTGAACTGGATGCGCACATCGGGTGTGTAGCCCTGTGCGCCGCCACCGGCGGGGTGCATGTGGACGGTGGCATGCGGCAGGGCATAGCGCTTGCCTTTGCGGCCAGCCGCCAGCAACACCGTGCCCATGCTGGCCGTCACGCCGACGGCGGTCGTGCTGACCGGCGCTTCCACCATCTGCATGGTGTCGTAGATCGCCAAACCGGCGTACACAGACCCGCCGGGCGAGTTGATGTACATGTGAATATCCCGTTCAGGATCTTCCCGGTTCAAGTAGAGCAACTGCGCTACGATCAGATTGGCGATCTGGTCGTTGATGGGTGTGCCGAGAAAGATAATTCGCTCGCGCAGCAGCAACGAATAGATGTCGTAAGCGCGCTCGCCGCGAGCAGTGGTCTCAATGACCATCGGAACCAATGAATGGGGGTACTGATCGAACACACTATCCTCCGATATTATCTCAAACAAAATGTGACTACACAAGGCTGTGGAAGCCTGGTTAGACTTCCACACTCAAGCTATGCTAACCAACCGCTCATTCAGCCGCGGCCGGCTCAGCTTCTTCATGGGAATGTTCCACCAGCTCGGGCGCATTGCCTTCGCCGATGGCAATCATACGGCTAAGGGCATTGCGACGTTCAATGTCATGGGTGAGCGCATGGCGACCGCTGGGGCTGGACAGAAACTCGCGCAGGCCAGCGGTATCCTCTGCGGTCGAGCTGGCTACCAGTTCCTCGATGCGGGCATCAAGTTCCGCGTCGGAGACGTGAATATGCTCGTCAACAGCCAACTGATCCAGCACCAGGTCTATGCGCAGTTGTTCTTCTGCCTGATCGCGCAGCCGGGCACGCATGTCATCCACGGTTTGGCCCGTCAGACGCAAGAACTCGCTCATCGGCAGGCCCACGCGACGCATGTTCTGTTCCTGCTCCTGCATCATTTGCTCAACGGAATCATCCACCAACACTGGCGGATATTCCAGCGTTGCACCGGCGATGATCTGCTTCAAGACATCGTTGGCATAGGTGATATCCGCCTCTTCCTGCTGCTCTGCGGCCAACCCCTCGCGGAGATTAGCGCGCAGTGCGTCCAGTGTGTCGAACTCGCCGATCAACAGCGCGAAATCATCGTTCAACTCAGGCAACTCATTGCGCTTAACGCTCAAAATGGTGGCGTCAAAATGCGCGGCCTGACCCGCCCGCTCTGACGGCCAATCTTCGGGATAGGTGATGTCGAAGATGATCTGATCGCCTTCTTTCGCGCCCAGGAAATGCGCATCAAAACCGGGCGGGAAGTCTTCGCTATCCTCTTCCAGGATCAGCTCGAACGCGTCATCGGTGAGAATGGCATCCTCACCCGCGGAGCCGGTAATGCTCATGGTAAGTAGATCGCCCAGTGCCGCGCTCTCGACCGGCAGCCATTCCGACTGTTCATCGCGCAGTGCTTCCAGCCGTTCGTCCACGGCCTCATCGCTGACCGTGACCGGCGTGCGCTCCACGCGTACCGAACGGTAATCACCCAGATCAATGCGCGGTCGCATGGACAAGATCAGACGATAGGTGAGCGGGTCAAAGGTAATGTCTTCCAACATGCCGGGCGCGATGGGCTGAAGCCCGCTTTCCTCAAGCGCCTGACGATAGATCTGGTCGCCCATCTCTTCAGCAGCTTGCTCCAGCAGCGCTTCCCGTCCAAATGCCCGCACAATCGCGGTGTAAGGAGCTTTGCCCTTGCGAAAACCGGGGATGTTATAGCGCTGCGCTACCTTGGTCGCAGCCTTGCGCAATGCCTGCTCAACCTGCTCTTCATCTGGCTGGACAACCAGCGCGATCTGGCTGTTGGGCAACTGCTCGGTTGTGATTTTCAACGTAGTAATTCCTTCCATCTTTCTTTTGTAGCCTGACGACAACGGCGCCAAGTTAATTTTTGCAGTGACAAATTATTATACCATAAGCCAATGTGAGGAGCTAAATAAACAAGTTCGCGGGTTGTACCTTGCAAACGTTCGTGACAATATCCAGCCCAAGCTGCAACGGTGGCGGCGAGCCGGTAAATTAATTCGCCGGACGGCTGGTGTCAACAGCAACCGGTAGCCACTGGTTGCTGTTCGTGCGGACGCTGGCCTTGCATCCCTGCGCAATTCGGAATTCAGCGTTTTGCAGCACCTCGCAACAGGCCCAAGCCACCTTCTACGGCTTGATGTCCGGATAGAGCCGCTGATACGCAGCATAATTCGCCAGCACCCGGCGCACATAGATGCGCGGCTCGCTGATCGTAATCTCCTCAACGTACAAGTCATCGTCGGTAGTGGCCGCGTCGTCCAACCAGGCGCGCGCATTGCCCGGCCCGGCATTATAGCCTACCAGCGCCGGATACGCATCGCCATCGAACATAGCCAGGGCCGCGCGCAGATAATACGTGCCGAACTTGACGTTCACATAGGGCTTGTAGATATCCGCCGCGACGAAATCAGACCAGCCAATCTGCTGGGCGATCCATGTTGCCGTGTCCGGGATCACCTGCATCAGGCCCTGCGCGGCCGCGGACGAGCGTGCGCCCTGTTCAAAGGTGCTTTCCTGGCGGATCAGTGCAAACAGCAACGCAGCATCCACCCCCTGCGCGGCCGCTTCTGCCTCTACCAAATCCGCGTAATAGGTGGGGTAAATCATGCGTTGCAGAAACAGCGGCGCAGCCAGCGCGCCGTCCGGGCTGAGCACAGCCACACGCAGCGCGGCCACGGTGGCATGGCGGTACAAGCGCAGATCGCGGAAGTGCAGCGCCAGCGCGTAGCTGGCCAGCGGGTCATCGGTGTAGCGCTGGGCCACGGCGTCCATCTCGCGCAGGGTTTCGGTGCGCAGCCCGGCCGCCAGATAGGCTTCCCCGCGGCGCAGTTGCCCATCCGCGGCCACGGCCTCCGGCAGCGCAGCCAGCACAGCCGGATCCGTTCCAACAGGCGCGGCCCAGCCAGCCAGCCAACGCTGCGCAGCCCCTTGCGAACCGTCATCATCCGGCAACACCGAGTGCGGCGCGAGGCTGGCCGCGTCCGACAGATTGGCCACGGTCGCCAGTTGATAAGCACGGGCGGTGTAATAGCTGTCGTCAGCCTCGGCCTTCAGCTCACGCCAGAGGGCCACAGCCTGCGCCGCGTCGCCCTGCTCCAGCAGCCCCTTGCCCGCCCAGAAGCGGGCCGCGTGCGCATACGTGTGCGCAGGCGCGTCGGCTAGCAGCCGTTGCCAGCTCGTCACCGCGCTGGCTGTCTGCCCCAGACGATATTGGCAGAGGCCGCCGCGGTAGAGCGCCTCGCCTGCGGCCGGGTCAGCCGGATACAGCCGCGCCAGATCGAGATATTCCGTGGCCGCAGTGCGACAATCGCCGCTGCGCTCGGCCAGCCGGGCTGCTTCCAGCCGCGCGGCCGCGGCTTTCGCGCCAGAGGCGGTTGCGGCCTGCGCGTACAAGTCGCGCGCGGTGGTGGTGTTGCCGAGACGGGTATGCGCCACGGCCATGCGGATCAGCACGCCGGCGCGGTCGGTGTAGGTCGGGTAGCTGTCCAGCAGGGTTTGCCACGCGGCCAGCGCGGCTTCGTACTCGCGCTGGCCGAACCAGGCTTCGGCAATCAGCAGATGCAGGTCGGCTGGGTGATCGGGTGTGGCTGCGAAGTAGGTTTGCAGCGTGTTCACACCGCTCGTAACGTAGCCATTGCCGAGTTGCACGCGGGCACGCGTGACCGCGTCCACGGGCTGCCCCGCGGCATCGAGCATGTCCACAGCCAGCTGCGCGCCGGTGCTTTTCTCATCTTCCTGTACCGCAGCGCGAAAACGGTCGAGCGCGGCCGCGGTTTGGCCCGCGCCATCCAGCAGCGTACCGGCACGGTATTGCAACTCAGCCCGGTAGCGGGCCAACTGGCTGACCGCCAGAATTTGATCCAGCTCAGCCAGGGCGGCGTCTACATCACCGGCCTGCTCATGGAGAGATGCCAGCTCTTCGCGCGCAGCAAACAGCACGAAATTGTCGGTGGCAGTGTCCACCGCGGCTTGCAGCGCAGCCAGCGCGGCCGCGGTGTCGTCCTCCGCGACCAGCAAACGGCCTATGCGCAGGTTGATCAGCCCGGCCAGCGCATCGTCGCGGGCGAGATAGGCCCGATACGCGGTAATCGCATCCGCGGTGTTGCCCAATTGCGCCAACGTGTCGCCCAGCCAGAAGTCCACTTCGGCGGGCAGCGCGTCCGCAGGCGCGTCCTGGCGCACCCCATTCAAAACGACAAAGGCTTCGTTCAGTTCGCCATCTTCCCAGTAGGACTGACCGAGCCGCCAGGCGGCCTCCAGTCCGTCTTGGCTGGCTGGATTGTCTTTGGCGATGGCGGCAAACAGCGTGCGCGCGGCCGCGGTGTCGCCGTTAAGCTGCAAATGCTGTGCTTCCAGTAGCCGGGCCGAGGGCACGGCGGTAGGAGTGGCGGTTGCGGTGGGCGTGGGGGTCGCTGACGCGGTGACCGTGGGCGTGGGCGATGGAAGCGCCGTGGGAGGAGCGGGCGCGGTCAGGCTCGGCGCGGTCAGGCTGGCCGCGGGCGCGGCAACAGGGGCTGCGGAAGGTGTATTGCGGGAACAGCCTGCCAGCGTCAGCCAAAGGCTGGCGCAGACAACCCCAACGAGTACCCGCCTGGACCGGAAGAAGGATTTGCCTGTCATGATGATAGCATAGCTGCGGCTCGCGTTGCTGTCAAGTGCCAAAAGTTACAAAGCGCGGCTTGTTGAAGTAGGCGACTTATGGTAATCTATACCAGTTTGTTATTTACCTCACGATAGTCATTCATTGTGGTCCCAGCCAGAAAGGATCAACCGCTTATGCGCACACCGTTGTGGCAGCCCCCGGACAATTTTTACCGCGAATTTCATGTTTCGCGCGAGTCACGGGATTTTTATGGGTTCGAAGAGAACTTGTTTTCTTTGCGTGGCACCGCGCTGGTCACCAACTTCCGGTCGGCCCGTTTGTTCGCGCAGAAGATCAATGAAAAGCGTGACCTGGTCAATCATCCGGAAAGTGCCGCGCGCGCCAGCCAGTTGAACGCGATGGCGCTCATTCATGAAGTATTGCACCTGATGATTGTGGCCTACCGGCAGGAGCAGGATCCCGCTGTGCTGGTCAAGGCGCTCGATTATTTGAACGAACGTCTAGACGAGCAGGATTTTGACGCCAGCTTGCTGACCTTTGAAGAAGAATTTCCGGTGATGCAGGTCTATCTGGGCGAGGAAACCCCTGAGGAGTACCTGGAAGGCGAAACAGGGGGCGATCCGAACCGCGGCATTACGCTGGAAGAAATGTTGCTGCTGTGGCTGACCAACATTAACCCTGCCTATGCGCCTTACCGCGAGCTGTACGATGATACGCCGTTGGTGCAGTCCTCTGAATACACTGAGATCATCGAGGGGATGCGGGAGTTCTTTGCTGGCGAACCTGGCTTTGGTGATGGTGAAAACCTGATTGATATTCTGCTGGCGCCAATGCGCGCCTCACCTAATTCGCTGAAAGGCCAGTTGGAATTTGTTCGCCGCAACTGGGGCCAGTATTTGGGACGCATGTTGCTGCGCGTGCTGTCCAGCCTCGATTTTATTGCCGAAGAAGAAAAAGCTGTGTTCGTCGGTGGCGGCCCTGGCCCGGTGGAAACGCTTGATTTCTCCACGCTGACTGTGGAAGCCGAACGCTTCAGCCCTGACCTGGAGTGGATGCCCAACACGGTGATGCTGGCGAAGAACACCTATGTGTGGCTGGATCAACTGTCCAAGCAATACGAGCGCGAAATTCGCACTCTGGGTCAGATACCGGACGAAGAATTGGATCGGCTGGCGGAAAGTGGCTTCACCGGACTGTGGCTGATCGGGCTGTGGGAACGCAGCCGCGCGTCGCAGCGCATGAAGCAGATGATGGGCAAGCCGGACGCGGTGGCTTCGGCCTATTCGCTGTACGATTATCAGATTGCTGCGGATCTGGGCGGGTACGATGCTTACCGCGACCTGCGCGACCGCGCTTGGCAGCGCGGTATCCGGCTGGCCAGCGACATGGTGCCGAACCATGTTGGCATTGATGGCCGCTGGGTGATCGAGCATCCCGACTGGTTCGTGCAGTTGCCGTACAGCCCCTTCCCTTCCTACACCTTCAACGGCGAAAACCTGTCTGACGTGCCGGGCATCGGCATCTATTTGGAAGACCATTACTACAATCGCACCGACGCGGCGGTGGTGTTCCAGCGCCGCAACTTCGACACAGGCGAAGTGCGCTACATCTATCACGGCAACGATGGCACGAGTATGCCATGGAATGACACGGCGCAGCTCAATTATCTGAATGCCGAAGTGCGCGAGGCAGTGGTCCAGACGATCTTGCATGTGGCGCGCATGTTCCCGATCATTCGTTTCGACGCAGCGATGACGCTGGCGAAGAAGCACTATCAACGCCTGTGGTATCCGGAGCCGGGCAGCGGCGGCGACATCGCCTCGCGCGCCGAGTATGGCATGACCAAGGCAGAGTTCGATGCGGTCTTCCCCGAAGAATTTTGGCGCGAGGTGGTGGATCGTGTGGCCGCGGAAGTGCCCAATACCCTGCTGCTGGCTGAAGCTTTTTGGTTGATGGAAGGCTACTTCGTGCGCACGCTCGGTATGCACCGCGTATACAACAGCGCGTTCATGAACATGCTGAAGATGGAAGAGAACGCCAAGTATCGCTCGGTGATCAAGAACACGGTGGAGTTCGATCCGGAAATTCTCAAGCGTTATGTAAACTTCATGAATAACCCGGACGAAGACACCGCGGTGGCGCAGTTTGGCCGCGATGACAAGTACTTCGGCGTGGCGACGCTGCTCTCCACCATGCCCGGCCTGCCGATGTTCGGTCACGGCCAGGTGGAAGGCTTCACCGAAAAGTATGGCATGGAATTTCGTCGCCCAATGTGGGACGAGACGCCCAACCAGTGGCTAATCGAACGCCATCAGCGCGAAATCTTCCCCCTGCTGCACAAACGTTACGTCTTTGCCGAGGTGGAGAACTTCCGCTTGTACGATTTCTTCAACACCGATGGCGGCGTCAACGAGGATGTGTTTGCTTATTCCAACCGGGCGGGCGACGAGCGCGGCTTGGTGATTTATCACAACAAATGGGCCGATGTGCGTGGCTGGATCCGCTCCTCCGCGGCGTATGCGGTGAAGGGGAGCGACGGCAAGCATCTGGAGCAGACCGATCTGGCGAACGGCCTGGGCCTGCCCAACGATCCCAACGCGTTTGTGATCTTCCGCGATGTGGCGTCGAACCAGGAGTACATCCGCAACTGTCAGCAACTGCACAACGAAGGCATGTATGTGGAGCTGGGCGCCTTCAAATATCACGTTTTCCTGGACTTCCGTGTGGTATACGACGACGAAACGCACCAGTATAGCCACTTGATGGACTTCCTGGCTGGCCGTGGCGTGCCCAGTATTCAGGATGCGCTGTCGGAAATCTTCCTGCAGCCGGTGCTGACCCCGTTCAATGAACTGGTGAATGCGGGCATGTTCCAGCGTCTGCTGGACGCGTCCGCACTGGACGCGACAACGGAAACCGCGGCGACGGCTGTGGACGCGGACGCGGCAAAGCCTGCGGCGACCGTACCCGCCGAGCCGCTCGATCTGCTGGACGATGTGGCCGCGCGCATGCAAGCCTTGCTGCTGGCGATCCAGAAGTTCGAGGATGGCAAGGGAGATGTCGAGGAGCTAACGCAACAACAGCGCGACGAGTTGGAGGCGATCCTGGGCTTGCCGACGCTACGCACGGAAGAGCCGGAGCTGCAAGGGCTGGCCGATCTGCTGACCACAGCCGCGGGTACGACCTGGGCGGCGGCCTTCGGCTGGAGCTTTGTTCACGCACTGGGCAAGGTGACGGACGAAACCAGCTATGCCGATGTCAGCCGCAGTTGGATGGACGAATGGATGCTGGGTCGCGTACTGAACCGGGCGCTGCAAGGGGTTGGGCTGGACAATGGCGCGGCCGAACGCTCGGTCGCCTTGATCAAGGTGCTGACAACCAACCAGCGCTGGTTCGAGTTCAAGACGCCGCCGCCCGCGGGTCGCACCGCGTTTGCTGTGCTGACCCGGCTGCTGCGCGACCCTGAAGTACAGCAGTTTATCGGCGTCAATCGCCATCAGGGCGTGCTGTGGTTCAACCGCGAGGGGTACGCGCAGTTGTGTGGCTGGCTGGCGCTGCCTGCGTTGGTGGACAGCCTGACCAACCTGAGCGGAACGAAGACGCTGGCACAGGCCGCCGAACGGCTGGCGGTGCTGCAAAAGCTGCTGGCTGCCGCGGAGAAGTCGCAGTACCAGGTGGAAAAACTGCTGGCCGCGACGATTTCGTAAGCGGTGGTCGTGATCGGATAAACAAAACGCCCGGTGGCCTGCTGGCTGCCGGGCGTTTTTGATCGTGGAAACAGAACCTACACGCCAAATTCATCGCGCAAGTTATTGACTGCTGCCATAGCTCCGTGTCAAAAATTTCACATCAAGAAACTTTATCTGCCAAACAATCTGTAACAACGCGACCCAAACCACAGCTCAAGCGTACAATAAATAGAACCGGATTGTACTCATAGCACGAACGTTCAAGAGCAACGCCAGGTGTTTTACAATATGAAATACTCCATGAAATACTCCGCAGATAATACAGGATGATCTCATGAAACAGACAAAGAAGTTAATATCCATGATGGGCGCGGTGGCAGTGGGCAAGTGGTTAAATGAACAATTACGGCTGCCGGTTGGCGTCAGTCGTGAGTGGCTGGAAGTGGACGGCATCTCCCGCTCCTTTTTACTGTACATTCCCGCGATGGTCTACGAAAACAACCGTCCCGCGCCGCTGGTGGTCAACCTGCACGGCTATGGCTCATGGCCGACCAGTCAAATCCGCATAACCGGCTGGAACGATCTGGCCGATCAGGAAGGCTTTGTGGTGGCCTATCCGGCGGCTACCGGCGTGCCGAAACGCTGGCATACCGATGTGGCCGCGGCGGGCGGAGTGGACGACCTCGCCTTCCTGGCCGCGGTGATGGAGCAGGTGGCCCAGCGAGTCGCGATTGACCGCTCGCGCGTCTACCTGAGCGGGATGTCGAATGGTGGCGGCATGGTGAACGCGATGGCACGGCTGCGTCCCGCGGGCATCGCCGCCATCGGTACCGTCGCGGGCGCGTACGTTGCACCCGTGGGCGACGCGCCCGCGCCACTTCCTCCCATACCGCTCGTTGCTTTTCACGGCACAGCCGACCGGGTTGTACCGTATGAAGGCGGCGCAATCTATGAGCGCGGCGGGTGGATCTTCCCTGCTGTCGACGCATGGGCCGCAGACTGGGCAGAGCGCAACGGCTGCGCGGCAGAGCCAACAGTGACCACGCTCACCGAGCACGTCACCGAGACACGCTATGCTGATTGTGCCGGGGACAACGAAGTCGTGTTGTATACCATTACCAACGGCGGTCATTCCTGGCCCAAGCCCGGCAAAACCTTGCGTCTGTACACGGTGGACCCCATGCTGGAGGCGATGGATACCACGGCGGTCATGTGGGAATTCTTCGCCCGCCATGCGCTGCCAGAGCGACGGTGATGTGGCCCTGCTGAACATTCAACAGGTGGCCGGTCGCTGGAACATAGGCTATGCGCGTTGAGCAGAACGGTGTACAAATCAAAGCTTTGCGCAGCAGCCTTGCATGGCGCGGGTCTGGCCGCGGCCCCCTCGTGCCTGAATCGGGCGACACTTCGACCGCGCTCAGTATAGGCCCGCAAGCCTCAACCGGTACGGGTGCGTGCTGAAATAGTAAATCTCCTGTTTTCATAGCCTGCTTCGGCAGGCTTTTTTATTTCAAGCATCTGCGCACGGACGCACTTGCGCCACAGCCCCTGTGTAATTT
This sequence comes from Anaerolineae bacterium, assembly GCA_049299095.1. Lineage (GTDB taxonomy): Bacteria > Chloroflexota > Anaerolineae > JAAEKA01 > JAAEKA01 > JAAEKA01. Next base: position 22,358 of record JBAQWV010000134.1, read on the forward strand.
GTCTCTCTTTTGTCTATGTTTTTATAGTCAACACCTTGACATCTTGTATACTATCAAGTATACTAAAATCATCTTGTTCAAGAGGTTGACCATGAAAAAGTTTGCACTTGCCCTTCTTGCTCTGTTATTACTCGGCGCAGCCGCCTTTGCCGCGCTGCGCTTCTTCACCCCTCCAAAGGAAAACAACACGCCCCAAGTCCAACCGGCTCCAACCACTGCACCCGCTGCTTCTGCCGCGCGTGCAGTGGTGGATGGTCGGGTTGTGCCTCTACGTCGCGCAGACCTGAGCCTGCCTGTCCCAGGCATTGTGGATGAGATATTAGTCAAAGAAGGGGATGCAGTCACCGCGGGCCAACCTTTGCTACGCCTCCGCGCCGAACAGCAACGCGCTACGCTGGCCCAGGCCGAAGCCCAACTGGCCCGCGCCCAAGCCCGCCTGAACGAAGTAAAAGCTGGTGCGCAGGAAGCTGAGCTGGCAGCAGCTACCGCTTTACGCGATCAAGCACAGGCGCGGCTGACACGGATTCAAAGCGGACCAGCAACTGCCGAGAAAACCGTGGCGCAAGCGACCCTGGCCGAAGCCCAGGCGCGGCTCCAGGGGGTGCTGGCTGGTACGACCAGCGAACAGCAAAAAATCGCTGCACAAGCTGAACTCGCCAACGCCCAAGCGCGCGTGCGCCAGGCCCAGGCTGCCTACGATCCGGTTGCCGGGCTGGCAGACATTAGCGCACGCCCCGAATCCCTGGCGCTAGAGCAAGCAACCAACGCGCTGCAAGCCGCGCAAGCGCGGCTGGACGACTTGAACCGCGGGCCGCGCAGCTCCGATGTGGATGCAGCGCGCGCCGGTGTGCAGCGCGCCACCGCCCAGCTTGCGCTGCTTGACACCGTGGATCAGGCATCGGTGGACGAGGCCCAGGCCGCTGTGCGCCAGGCGCAAGCACAAATTGATCTTCTCTCCGCAGGCAGCCGGCCAGAGAGCATTGCCGCCGCTGAAGCCGACATTGCGTTGGCTGAGGCTGGTATCGCGCAGGCAAAAGCCGCGCTGGCTGATACAGAGCTGCTGGCTCCCTTTGCCGGTGTGGTCGCCGGGCTGGATATAGCCGTAGGCGAACAGGCGCCGATTGGTATGGCAGTAGTGCGGCTGGCTGATCTGAGCGTCTGGCAGATCGAAACCGAAGACCTCACCGAGTTCGACGTGGTGGGGGTGCAGCCAGGCGACACAGTACAATTGAACTTTGACGCGCTGCCCGACCTGGAACTGACCGGCACGGTGAACCGCATCCGGCCCATCGGCGAGGACAACCGCGGAGACATTGTCTACACCCTGCTGATAGACCCGGCGCAACAGGACAGCCGCTTGCTGTGGAACATGACCGCGGTGGTGCGGCTGCCCAAGCCCTAAACCAGCAAGGAACAAGATCATGGCTTTCTATCTGGCATTCAAAGAAATTTGGCACAGCCGCGGGCGCTATCTGCTGATTGCAGGCATTGTGGCGCTGATCACCACGCTGGTGCTGTTCATCGCCGCGCTGGCCGAGGGTCTGGGCAACGGCAACCGCGAGTATCTGCAAAAGCTCAACGGCGAATTGATCGTTTACCAACAGGGCGTTGATCTTTCGATCTCAGCCAGTCGGTTGAGCCGCTCGACACTGGCCGCGGTGCGCCGCGTGGAGGGCGTGGCCGACGCAGGTCAGGTGAACTTCAGCAGCAGCACGTTGATATTCAGCGATGGCCGCGAGCCGCTCGACGTGAGCCTGGTCGGCGTAGAGCCTGGCTTGCCCGGCGAGCCGCCCGCGTTCGAGGGAAAGGGCCTGAGCCGCAGCCGCGCCAACGAAGTAGTGCTGGATCGCAACACTGCGCTGCGCAGCAACCTGCGCGTGGGCGATACCATCGTGGTCAAGTCTACCCAGGGCACCGAAGAAAAACAATATCCGTTAGCCGTGGTAGGGATCAGCGATGGCCGTCAGTACTTCCTGCAACCCTCCATCTTCGTGCCAATGCAAACCTGGGAAAAGGTGCGGCCGGGTGGCGGAGAAGCCGCCAGCAGCGAGCTGATATCCAACATCGTTGCAGTCCGTTTGACCGACCCCGCGCAGTTGCCCGCGGTGCAGGCGCGCCTGCTCTCCGAGGTCAGCGACATCGAAGTGGCTGACCGCATCACTGCCTACGAAGCCACCCCCGGCTATTCAGCCCAGCAAAGCACGCTCAATACGCAGCGTTATTTCACCCTGTTGATCGGTATTCTGGTTATCGGTGGCTTTTTCCAAATCCAGACCCTGCAAAAAATCGCTCAAATTGGTATGTTAAAGGCAATCGGCACCACGAACGGCGTGGTGGCGCTGGCTGCCATCGTGCAGATCGTGGCCGTCAACACGCTGGGTGTATTGATCGGCGCGGCCGGTTCGCTGTTGCTCTCCCTGACCTTCCCCGTGCAAGTGCCTATCGTCTTCACGCCCAATGCCGTGATCGCCAGCGTGCTAGCCCTGCTTGTCATCGGCCCTCTCGGCGGGCTGGTGTCGGTGTGGGCACTTAGCCGCGTTGAACCACTGCGCGCGCTCGGTTTGGCGCAGTAAAAGGAGCCTCCATGACAGTTGCATTGCGCGCCGAAAACGTCAGTAAAGTGTATGGCAGCGGGCCGGATGCGGTGGCTGCGGTCAACGACGTCAGCTTCGAGGTGGTAGAGGGTGAATTCGTAGCCCTGGTCGGGCCGAGCGGCTCCGGCAAGACTTCGCTGCTGGCAATGCTGGCCGGGTTGTTGACCCCCAGCGACGGTAAGATATTGATCGAAGGGCAGGATATTGGCCGCATGGGTGACCGTCGGCGCACCCAATTTCGCCGCAAAGCGATTGGCTTCACCTTCCAGTCCAACAACCTCGTCCCCTACCTGACCGCGCAGGACAATGTAGAGTTGATGCTGCGGCTAAACGGCAGGCATAACAAAACCACCCGCACCCGCGCTGCGGAGCTGTTGGAGCGGCTGGGGCTGGGCAGTCGGCTCGATCACTTCCCCAGCGAGTTGTCGGGCGGCCAGCAGCAGCGGGTGGCCATTGCCCGCGCCCTGATCCACGAGCCAACGGTGGTGCTGGCCGACGAGCCAACTGCCAGCCTGGACACCACCCTGGCGCATCAGGTAGTGGAAACCTTCGCTCATCTGATCCACGAGCAGCGCCGCGCCGGCATCATGGTGACGCACGACCTGCGCATGACGCGTTATGTAGACCGCGTGATCCAAATGAAAGACGGCAAGCTCAACCGCATCCTCACCGAGCGCAGCGAGATTGACGCCCTCAGTCAACAGGGAATGTAGCCTCGATGGCAGTAAACAGATCAAAGTTTACCAGTCTTCGACCCTGTCTCATCCGTCATTCTCAATTCTCACCCCGTCACCAGACGGCCAATCACCATGCGCTGAATTTCGCTGGTGCCTTCGCCAATCGCCATCAGCCGGTTATCGCGGTAGATGCGCTCCACGGGGTATTCACGGCTATAACCGTAGCCACCGTGGATTTGAATCGCCTCGAAGCAAACCTTTTCAGCGATTTCAGTAGCAAACAGCTTGGCCTGCGCGGCCAGCAAGGTGTACGGCTGCCCCTGGTCGCGCGTCCACGCGGCGCGGTAGACAAACCAGCGTGCAGCCTCGATGGTGGTCGCCATGTCAGCCAGCTTAGCCTGAATGGGGGGATGCTCGGCGAGCGGCTTGCCAAAGGTGTGCCGCTCGCGGGCATACGCCAGTGCGGCCTCGTACGCGGCCTGCGCCAGGCCCACACTGAGCGCGCCGATGGCGATACGCCCACCGTCCAGCACGTCCAGCGTCTGGTGTAGACCGTACCCCTCACGACCCAGCACATTTTCCAGCGGCACGGTGACGTTTTCCAAGCTGACCGCGTAGGTGTGGCTGCCGTTCAGCCCCATCTTCTTTTCCGGCGGCCCAAACGTGATACCGGGTGTATCCGTCGGCACGATGATCTGGCTAAGGCTACGGCTGCCGCCACTGCGGTCGGTGCGGCACAACAAAATCGCGGTTTTAGCCTCCGCGCCGTTCGTCAGCCACATCTTGCTGCCGTTGATTACCCAGGCGTCGCCGCGCTTCTCAGCGAAGGTGCGCACGCCGCCTGCCAGGTCAGACCCCGCGCCCGGCTCCGTCAGTGCCAGACAGCCAATCGCCGCGCCGCTCGCCAGCGGGATGAGAAAACGCTGCTTTTGCGCCTCGCTGCCGAACCTGTTGAGCGGGCCGCAGGCCAGCCCCAGATGCGCGGCCACGATCAGGCCGGTGGAGCCGCAGCCGCGGCCAATCTCCTCCACCAAAATCGCCGCGCTGACGTTATCCGCGCCCGCGCCGCCCCAGGTTTCGGGGATGTTCAGCCCCAGCAAGCCCAGCTTGCCCAGCGTGCTCAGTGGCCCCCAGGGGAATTCGCCCGTTTCATCGGTGTGACGGGCCAGCGGCTTGATTTCTTTTTCGACAACCTCGCGCACCAACCGGCGCACGCCTTCCTGTTCTTCGGTAAGACGAAAATCCATGATAGCTCCTTGTTTTTGGGGGAAGGTAAGTAGACAAGTAGACAAGTTGACAAGGAAACAAGGGACAGATGCGGATGGACGATGTTTAAATAACCTGGCATCGCCTCCATGAAAACTACCTGTTGCCTATTACTGCTTTGTAAATCAAGTTTTCGCCTGTGGCAGAGTTGCTGACACATCTGTCATTCCGAAGCCCGCCAGGCCGAGGAACCCCCTCACGAACGCACAAGTGACTCCTCACTGCGTTCGGAGTGACACCGATAAAAGCGTTTAGCTCGCTGAGCTTCGCGCAATGACATTTGCAACAGCTTTGTTTACGCCGTAATTACTCGATTTCCTTATTTCTTGCCTACTTGCCTACTTGTGTACTCACCTACTTGCCTACTTGTCTACCTGTGTACTTGCCTACTTATTTCCTTGTTTCTGCACCACTGCCACCACCTCCGGGTTAACCAGCGCGCTCAGATCGCCCGCTGGTTCGCCCAAATAGGCCGCGCGCAGCACCCGGCGCATGATCTTACCGTTGCGGGTTTTGGGCAGGTCGGGCACAAACACCACGGCTTTGGGAGCCAGCGGCTTGCCCAGTTCCGCGGCAATCAACGTTTTTAATTCGCCGCGCAGCGTGTCATCAGCCGGCACACCCGCGACCAGCACACAAAACACCACCAACGCCTGCCCCTTGAGCGCGTCCGGCACGCCGATGGCGCCCGCCTCGACCACCGCAGGATGATGCACCAACACGGTTTCTACTTCAGCCGGGCCGAGACGCTTGCCTGCCACCTTGATTGTGTCGTCGGAGCGGCCCAAAATATACCACAAGCCGTCCTCATCCACCGCGGCCCAGTCGCCATGGACCCACACGTCGGGCCATTTACTCCAGTAGCTTTCAAGATAACGACCAGGATCGCGCCAGAAGCCACGAGTCATGCCGATCCACGGCGCGCGCACCACCAGCTCGCCCACCTGCCCGCGCACACTGCGTCCGGCATCATCCACCACATCCGCCGCCATACCCACGTTCGGCCCAGAAAACGCACACGGCTTGAGCGGCAACAGCACATTGCCCATGACAATGCCGCCGGAGATTTCCGTGCCGCCGGAATAGTTGATGATCGGACAACGCCTCTGACCCACCGTCTCGAACAGCCACAACCATGGCGCAGGGTTCCATGGCTCGCCGGTGGAGGCCAGCGTGCGCAGGCTGCTAAGGTCATGGCGCAGCACCGGTACGTCGCCATGCTGCATCAAACTGCGGATCAGCGTAGGCGACACCCCCAACGCGCTGATATGATGCCGCTCTACCAGCGCCCACAGACGATCCACGTCGGGATAATCGGGTGCGCCATCGTAGAACAACATCCGGCTGCCCAGCAACAGCGTGCCGAACACCTCCCACGGCCCCATCATCCAGCCCATGTCGGTCATCCAATAAAGCGTGTCCTCGCGCCGCAAATCCAGCCCCAGCGCCATATCCATCGCAGCCTTGAGCGGAAAGCCGCAGTGCGTGTGCAGCGCGCCCTTGGGCCGCCCCGTGGTGCCTGAGGTATAGATGATCATCAGCAGGTCTTCGGCGGAGGTCGGTTCGGTGGGGGATGGATCGGCAGCGGGCTGGGCAGGGACGCGGGCCAACAAATCCCCCCAAAGCAGGTCGCGGCCCGCTGTCATCGGCACAGCCGCGGCGATGTGCGGCACCACGATGACGTGTTGCACCGTAGGAGCTTGTGTCAGCGCCTCATCCACCACCGGCTTCATCAGGCTGGGTTTGCCGCGGCGCAGCACACCGTCCACGGTGAACAGCGCCCGCACATCCGCGTCGGCCAAGCGGGTAGCCACTGCGCCCGGCCCATAGCCGGAAAAGAGCGGCAAAATGATGCCGCCGATCTTGGCAATCGCCAGCAACGCGATGGCGATCTCCGGGATCATCGGCATGAACAGGCCGATGGCGTCGCCCTTGCCCAAGCCAAGGCTGCGCAAGCCCGCGGCGACCCGATTCACCTCATGGTACAACTCGCCGTAGGTCAGATCGCGCGTGTAGCCGTCCTCGCCTTCGTAGATCAGGGCGACAGCCTGCTCCTGTGGTGTGCCCATCCACTTATCCAGGCAGTTATGCACAATATTCATCTGGCCGCCGACGCACCAGCGCGGCCATGGCATCCCCTGTGAAAGGTCGAGAATTTGGGTGTAGGGTTGGTAGAACTGAATATCGAGGTAGTGCAGCATGGCTTCCGTGAACCAAGCTACATCCTCTACCGAACGCCGGTGCAGCTCATGCCAATCAGCCAAGCCGTGCTGCTGCATGAAACGCTGCAAATGGCTGCCATTGACGTATTCCGGCGTAGGACGCCAGACAATTTCGCCGCCAAATTCAAACTCTGCCATAGAGTCTCCTGCTGTCGCGTCAAAATAGATGCACCAAGCTGCTCAAATTGTACACGCAAACACAAGGAGAGGCAATTAGCCGCGGCGGTCTGGGCAGGTTCAAGCTGCTGCAGGCCTGTTATGGGTTGCTTCGGCCAGCGCCAGCAAAGCCGTGGTCAGCTCGGCGTCACTGGTAAAAAAAGCCAGCGAAAAGCGCACAGCATCGAACTCGCGGATGATGTTGGTGATGATGCGATGGTTGTCCCACAAACGTTGCTGCAAGGCAGCACAGGGCCAGCCTGCTACGCGCACCGTGACCAGCCCCGTACCGAGCACAGCCGCGTGCGGGCTGAGCAGGGTTACGCCGGGGATCGTCAGCAAAGCCGCCACAAAATCCTGGCGCAGCGCGTGCACGCGTGTGGTGATAGCCTCCAGTCCCACCCCTTCGATGAAGGCCAGGGCCTTGCCAAAAGCCAGGTACAGCGGCCACGGGCGGGTGCTTTGCTCAAAGCGGGCCGCGCTGTCCGGTAGTTGATACTGACGCGCCGCACGGTCGTAGTTTTGTCCCACATCCCAGCCGAGCCAGATCGGGCGCAGACGCGTGATATGCTCGCGGCGCAGCGCCAACATCCCCACGCCCTGCGGCCCCAGCAACCATTTGTGGCCGCATGCAGCATAAAAATCGCAGCCCAGCGCAGGCACATCCACAGCAAACTGTCCCTCGGCGTGCGCGCCGTCCACCAACGTCAGCACGTTGGCCGCGCGCGCCTGCGCGCAGAGCTTTTCAATGGGCAACCGCAGGCCGGTCAAGCAGGAGACGTGGCTCAACTGGGCCAAGCGGGTGTGCGGCCCCAGCAGAGCGGTGAAGCGTTGCACGATGGTGTCGGCATCATCGGTCAGCTCCAGCCAGCGCAGCCGCACGCCGACGCGTTCGGCCAGCGCCAGCCACGGCACAGTGCCGCTCGGATGCTCATGATCGGTCAGAATCACCTCGTCACCAGCCTGCCATTCCAGGCCGTGCAACACGATATTGATGCCGTCGGTGACATTGCGCGTCATCGCCACCTCATCCGGGTGGACGTGCAGCAGCGTGGCGACCTGCTGCCGCGTGGCCGCGAAGCCTTCCAACTCCATCTGCCAGAAGATAGACGGTGCAAAAGTGCCCTGCTCTTCAATGGCACTATAAACGCGGCGCAGTTCATCGGCGACGGGACGCGGTAGGGGTCCGAATGTGCCGGTATTCAGGTAAATGCTGTGCGCCAGCGCGGGAATGGCGGCGCGGATCTCTGATACATTCATAGCATAAAAAAACAGCTCGCAGCGTGTTTGGTCACGTCTACGAGCTTGAAGCAGGCTATTCGGCTTGCAATGGCATAATCAAGGCTAAGGCCAGATACACCAGGATCATCGTGCCACCAGAGATGAAGGCCAGGATAACGGCCAACACGCGGAGCAGAACGGGGTCGAGGTTGAGGTATTGCCCCAGACCGCCGCAAACGCCAGCGATAACACGATTGGTGCGGGAGCGTTGTAGTTGCTTTTCCATGATTTGATTTTATCTCCTGAAAGGGTTGGAAAGGGTGGGCTGATCACGCATCTTTCACTTACAATACGCAGCCAGCGCGGTGCAGGTTTCAGCTTTTGCTCAATGATAGAGGAAAGGAATGTCTGGTCGTTTTTTCTGTCGAAATGACACCAACTGCGCAACTCCTGTATATCCAGAGGCTGGCCGCGAAATGCACGCTTGTTTTGACAGAATTGATAGCTTGTGGATACTGTTTTTATTGCCCAGTTCACGGCGCCGCCGCATCTAGTTGGCTGGCGTCGTGTTTTATCTACCGTAGGAGCAGCCACATGACTGTCCGTATCATTTGCGATTCCAGCCAGAATGTCCCCGACGCGTATTTGCAACAGCTTGGCATCATCGAATGTCCAGCCAGCGTGGTTTTTGGCGACGAAATTTACCTAAACAAGGTAGAAATCAGCAACGAAGACTTTTACCGCCGCCTGAACGGGCTGCCCAAAGGTGCGTCCCTACCGACCACCACGCAGCCTTCACCTGGTCAATTCGTTCAGGCGCTGCGACAAGCCAAAGAAGAAGGCGCAACGGGCGCGCTGATCACCGTAGTCTCGACTCGTCTAAGCGGCACATATAACTCAGCCACCCAGGCGATTGAGCAGGAAACCGGTCTGCCTGTACGCGTTTGGGATACCGCCAGCGCCTCGATGGGGGCGGGCTGGCAAACCATCCGCGCGGCAGAACTGGCCCAACAGGGCACCAACCTCGACGAGATCGTTGCGGCGCTGCCGGCGGTGCAGCAAAGCCTCACCACCGTATTTACCGTGGACACGCTGAAATATCTCGCGGCCAGTGGTCGCCTGACACAAGCACAGCGGTTGATGGGATCCCTGCTCAACGTCAAGCCGATGCTGTTGATCGAAGACGGCATTCTGAAGCCGATTGGCCGCGAGCGCGGGCGTAAAAGTGCCAAAGCCGCACTGATCGAGCTGGCGCGCAGCCGCGCAGGCAATGCGCCGGTGCGGGTAGCCATTGCACACGCCAACGTCCTCGATGAAGCGATCGCGCTGGAACCGGCAGTGCGCGACGCGTTGAACGTGCAGGAAGTGGTATTTATCGAACTGGGGCCGGTTTTAGCGGCCCTCGCCGGCCCCGGCGTCATGGCGCTGGCCGTTTTGCAGGAGCAAGCATGAAAATCGTTGTAGATGCGATGGGCGGCGACCACGGCCCCGCGGTCACCGTGGCCGGCGCAGTGGATGCAGCGCGCGAGTTCAATATTCCGCTCATTTTGGTCGGTCAGGAAGCGGCCATCCGGCAGGAACTGGCCAAGCACAATGCCGCCAGCCTGCCGATCAGCGTTGTGGACGCCGCAGAAGAGATTACCATGGAAGACAAGCCGAGCGAAGTGGTGCGCGGCAAGCCGCAGTCGTCCATGCACGTCGGGATGCGGCTGGTGAAGCAAGGCGAAGCGGATGCGTTCGTAACGATGGGCAACACCGGTGGCGCGCTGGCTGTGGCGCTGTTTGAGTTAGGCCGCATCAAGCTGGACGGGCAACGCCGTATTCACCGCCCAGCACTGGCGACACGCTTTCCCACCAAGACTGGCTCTTGTCTGCTGATGGACATCGGCGCGAACACCGACTGGAAGCCCGTTTATTTGCAGCAATTTGCTGTGATGGGTGATATTTACGCGCAGAGCGTGCTGGGCGTCACCCGGCCGCGCGTCGGCATCGTTTCCATCGGTGAAGAAGAAGGCAAGGGCAACATCGAAGTCAAGGAAGCCTACGAGCTGATCAAGGCTACGCCGAACCTGAATTTTGTCGGCAATCTGGAAGGCAAGGACATCCCCGCAGGCCAGGCGGACGTAGTGGTGACAGACGGTTTCACCGGCAACATCATCATCAAGCTATCGGAAGGCATCGCATCGCTGATCGTGCAGGAACTGCGTGCGGCGCTGATGAGTTCCCTGCGCACCAAGCTGGGCGCGCTGCTGGCCAAGCCAGCATTTCGCACCCTCGGCAGCAAGCTGGACTATGCGGAATACGGCGGTGCAGTGCTGCTGGGGCTGAACCATATTTGCATCATCGGTCATGGCAGGTCGAACGAACGCGCCGTGCGCAGCGCAATTCGGGTCGCCAGCGAGGCAGTGCGCACCGACGTGGTCGGTAAGATCCGCACAGGTCTGGCG
>JBAQWV010000135.1:0-4453 GCA_049299095.1 Anaerolineae bacterium
TGTCATGGGAAGGTGATCTCCTTTGGCAAATTAGTTGGTTAGTGTCCTGCTAATAATACCAAAGAATCACCTTCCTGTCTTATTCAATTGTAAAGGTACAAAGGTTCACCACTGAACCATGCCCTAAATCTTAATGTTCATGAACGCGCCCAGATGGTTGACTTGGCGCGCACTCTTGGTGTAGAATACAAACACGTTGTCAAAGTCTCCGGCGCTGATGATGGCCACGACAAGGCAGGCAATCAACAACTTTCTACCTCGGCCATTACCCGGGTACTGGAGAACAACCAGGCAGATTTCCGTGTGCGCGTACCAATGGCGGAGACGCGTACCTGCAAGGTAGGGCTTAGCTCTTTCTTGATCAGCCCCTATGGGGAAGTTTATCCCTGTCAGGAATTGCGCATCGCCGCCGGCAATCTGCGCGAGCGCTCTTTCCACACCATTTGGTATGATGCGCCGATTTTTCAGGAATTGCGCGGTCGCCATACCTATGCCAACTTTCCTGAATGCCGGATTTGCCCTATCAATGCCTATTGCATTGGACGGTGCTCCGGCTTGGCCTGGAAGCGTGATGGGAATCTCTATGGCGCTGATCTCGCGGCGTGTTCTCAGGCACAGGCGCACTATCAACAAAGGAATCCCGGGCAAATTGCCCCGTTAACTCCGCTGCAAGGCAAGCAGTTGCAGCAGCGTTTGAACTATGGACAACCCGTGTAAGCGGGGGCCATGCAACCGTTTTTCTCAAGGAGAAATCATCATGTCCGTCACTTTCAATCAAACCGCACCGCAAGCAAGCAGTGAAAAAACCTTGTGGGAAGATCCCTGCCTGGTGGTAGAGCGCAATCTGGTGGCGCGCGCTCAGGGCACCGGCCCAAACACCGGCGGTCCATCTTTCAATTTCAACAACGAATCGTCTCCGCTCGGCGCGCTTTCTGCTTCGGGCGGTGGCGTTTGTGGGTAATGGCAACGTTGCTTCCGCTATCAGGAAGCTAGTGCCAGGTTAGGCTAGATTTTACACTTGTCATTCTGAGCGGGTCGCTCCTTGAACTGGCTCCGTCACGATAGATTAGCGAAGAATCTCTGGCCTGGCAGGGGGGTTCTTCGCTGGTCTAGCGTCAGCAAGCGTTGGCGGTCAGACTCGCTCAGAATGCAAAACGCACTATCCTTCCTAACAAAGCACTAGTACACGTTGGCATAAATTGCCCTGCAGATCGAGTTCGGGGTTTTGGCCAGTTTCAGCGGTGAATCCGGCTAAAGCCTCGAATCCGGTGCGCTGAAGGTACCGACAAATTTATGCCTAAATGGTCTAGTCGGCTGTTCAAAGCGAAAATCGAATTTTGCGAAGCAATTTCGGTCAATGGCGACCGGAGGTTGCTTCGCAATTCTATAAATTCGGCAACTTACGGTAGGTACCGACAGTACGAGCGTCGGTCGTTGTACCTGGATAAAACTTTAGAGTTGCTTTTTGACAGGAAAGAGATGTATGTCAGTTCATGATAAATCGGAAACCGGTGTCATAGTGGGTCGTTCTTTGCGGTGGACTGGCCTGAGACTTTTGTTAGCGATAATCCTGCTGGCAGGATGGGCGCTGCCTGCGGCTGAACCTGCCACTGCTGCGTCAACGGGCCCGTGGATCCATGAACTGCGCGTACAGACGCCTGAGTATTCAATAGACAGCGAACAAGGGGTGGTCGTTCGGGGCTACAACCGTGAGGATCGCCCCGGCGCACCGGCCCTGCCCCGGGTTGTGCAGTTGGTGGAACTGCCCGCTGCCGGCAATTTCCGATTGTCCTATACCTCTGCCGGGTCGGGGCTGCTGGTGACGCAAAGCGTTGTTCCTTCGGTGTTGGCACCGAATCTGCCTGCGTTGCAGATCAGTGCAGCGGATATGGCTTCATCCCCTTCTTCCGTACCGCTTGTTAACCGACCAGATCAGGACATCTATGGGGCGAATGCCTTTTATCCTGCCGAGCCGGTGATTGCCGGTGAGGCGCAATGGCAACGTGGCCGACGCTTGCTGCCTGTCTATGTCTACCCCTTCCAATATAATCCGGCCACGCGAACCCTGCGCTATCACCCTGATGTGCGCATTACGGTGACGGTGGCTAACCCGGGCAACCAAAGAACAGATTTTTCAGCTCCGCAGCCGCCCAGCCATGCGCCTGCTATGACGAGCGGCGCGTTGCGCATCCGTACAGCGGCCCGCGGTATGTTCCGCTTGACCTACAATGACCTGGTTGCTGCGGGTGTGCCGGTAGCCTCGGTGGCACCGGCTACCTTTGCCATGTCTTATTTAGGTGATCCCATTGCTATCGAAGTAACGGGAGAAGCCGACGGCAGCTTTGACAACGGCGATCTGGTGATCTTCTACGCACAGCCGTATGTGGGGCGTTATCAAAAGGAAAACGTCTATTGGTTCACCTACGGTGGGGCCGCGGGCTTGCGTATGAACACGCGCACGGTGACGCCCAGCGGCAATGAGCCGGTGGTGACGACAATCACCAATACCCTGCATATCGAGCTGGACAAGGATTACCGTACCAATTTCCCGCGCCCGCGGGATGTTGATCATTGGTTTGATCTGCCACTCAGCCCGGATGTGGCTACCGGCGTGCTTACTGCCACGCGCAGTTACAACATCACTCTGGATGATGCCCTGACCAGCGGTGTGGTGCAGATGGATGCTGCGCTGCATGGCGGTGCGGAGCGTCCGGTAAACCCGGACAAGTCAGTAGCGGTTTATCTGAACAGTCACTTGGCTGTCACCCACCAATGGGAAGGGATGACCTATACCACCTTTGCAACGGCTGCACCGGCGAGCGCTCTCCTGGCCACCGGCAATCAAGTGAAACTGGTTGCCGCAGTGTCGCAGTTGCCCGGCGTCGAGTTCTATTCAATTTCGCCGGACTGGGTGACACTGCGCTATCCGGCGCTGGCTGACGCCGAGGGCGACTCGATCTACATCGCTGAAGCGCCATTTGGGGCCAACCGGCTGGATGTAACCGGTTTTACCACACCTGACATCGAGGTGTACGACCTGCGCCGGCCCAATCAGCCGGTGCGTGTGGTGTCGGCCAATGCGCTTGCCGCCGGTGCAACCTACACGCTCAGCGTTTGGGATGAGCCGTTGCCCGGTGCAAGCTATTACCTGAGCAGCCATGCGGCGCTGGCTGCACCGCAGAGCATCGAGGCGGATGCTGCTTCGGCCTGGAGTACACCGGCGCACGCGGCTGATTACATCGCCGTGGTTCATTCTTCGTTGTGGACAGCGATTGATCCACTGCTGGCTTATCGCGCGGCTGAGGGCCTGCGCGTCGCCAAAGTAGATATTCAGGATGTATACGACGAGTGGAGCTATGGCCGCCGCGATCCTGAGGCGCTGCGCAGTTTTCTGAGCTACGCCTATCATACCTGGAACGCCGGCGAAGAACCGCCGCAGTATGTGTTGTTGGTAGGCGACGGCACCTATGACTTTACCGGCGTTTCAGGCACTACCTTGCCGAACCTCATTCCCCCTTACCTGGGCTTTACTGATCCGTGGATGGGCGAGACCGCTATTGATAACCGCTATGTGAGCGCGGATGGGCCTGACGACTTCTTGCCTGATATGGCGCTGGGACGCCTGTCGGCCACCACATCCGCTGACGTGACGGCCGTCACAGCGAAGATAATAGCTTACGAAACCACCGCACCGGCAGGTGATTGGCAACGCCGTGTGGTTTTTGTAGCGGATAACTACGCCGATCCGGCGGGGAACTTCCATGTTCTGAGTGACGATATTCGCAATCATTGGTTGCCCAACGGCTATGCCGATCCGACGATCTATTACAATCGTGATTACTCCACGGGGGCTGCTATGCGCACTGCAATCAAGGACGCTTACAACAACGATGCGTTTTTAGTGCAGTGGTTTGGTCATGGCAGCTTTATTCGTTGGGGTTCGGTTTCGATGTTGAATATCTTCGATGTCCCTGCGATGCAAGCTAATGACACATGGCCACTTAGCACGAATTACACCTGTGTCAATGGGTACTTTGTTAATGTTCAACTCAACTATCAATCCCTGGCCGAAACATTTTTGTTAACGCCGCAGCGCGGCGCGATTGCCTCACTAGCCTCGTCCGGTTATGAGATCGGCCCGGCTTTGCAGGTGTTCAACCGCGGTGTCACTGATGCGATCTTCCGTAACCGCATGGAGCGCGCCGGTCAGGCCATGGTGGCTGCCAAGCTGTTCTATTTCAGCAACACCAATATGTTCATGGACGTAATCGACTCTATGACTTATTTCGGCGATCCGGCGCTGAAACTGCGCCAGCCGGGTAGTGCATTGGGCATGGTTCAAAAGCCGTGATTATGGTGGGTAAGTAGCTTTACAAATTGAACGAGTATAGATCCAGACATGGGCAAGCAAAATCGTCCTGGTTTGCCAGGGAGGAGTGCGTATTCAGTTGGA
>JBAQWV010000136.1:0-41065 GCA_049299095.1 Anaerolineae bacterium
TTGACAGATCGTCGTTCTGGTAGTACGCTTGCCATGCGAGGCGGTCTCCTTTCGGGTTTTTGTTTGCACCTATACCTTACTCGGATTCCGCCTCGCTCACAATTTCAACCGAATTCCATACACTACCAACCGCTTTAAAAATTTGCAGCCAGTGACCTCTCGTGGTATACTCTCTCTTCGTCAGTCCTACCGACAGACCAATTTCCCGCGGCTCTGGTGTGCCTTGATGATCACGCTGGCTGCGGTAGCATACAGCAAAAACCAGTTTCAGGAAGGTAATACCATGCAGCATCCATTGCTTCAGTCATTAGAGCCAAAGGAGCATCCTGGCATCCCGTCGCTGCGCATCGGCGACACCGTGCGCGTGCATGCCCGCATCGTCGAAGGCAGTCGCGAGCGCGTCCAGATCTTCCAGGGTGTGGTGATCCGCATCCGCGGCAAGCAGGCCGCCGGGTCCAGCTTCACCGTGCGCCGCATCGCCTCCCATGGCATCGGCGTCGAGCGCACATTCCTGCAGCATTCGCCGCGCGTCGACAAGGTCGAAGTGCTGCGCAGTAACAAGGTCCGCCAGGCCAAACTGTACTACCTGCGCAATCTGCGCGGCAAGGCAGCCCGCCTGAAGGAAATCAACACCAATCAGTAGTCTGCCAAAGGCGGGGACATCCTCGCCTTTTTGCTGCCCATCACCGACGCAGGCTCTGCCCTGCGTCGTGTTATTTTCGGAGGCCCTGTGCCGTCCAGCAAACCGCAGCCTGATTTGCAGCACGAGCTCGCCCTCTGGCAGGCGGGGTATCGCCGCGTGGCCGGGGTGGATGAAGCCGGGCGCGGCGCATGGGCTGGGCCGGTGATGGTCGCCGCGGTGGTGTTACCTCCCGATCCAGCGGTGGCCGCACAGCTTGCGGGGGTCAACGATTCCAAACAACTGAGCGCGGCGCAGCGGGAACGCTTGTATGACATCGTCGTGCGTTATGCAATGGCCTGGAGCGTAAGCGCAGCTTCCGCCCAGCAAATTGATGCCATCGGCATTGCCGCGGCCACGCGGCAGGCCATGCTGGACGCCATCAGCACTGTGGCCGCAGACTTCGCCCTGATTGACTATGTGCGCCTGCCGGAACTGGCCCTGCCGCAACATTCACTGCCCAAAGGTGACAGCAAAGTGCTGTCCATCGCCGCGGCTTCGATCCTGGCCAAGGTGACGCGCGATCGCTGGCTGGCCGAGCTGGGCCGCTCCTATCCGATGTATGGCTTCGAGCGGCACAAAGGCTATGGCGTGGCCGCACATCAACGTGCCCTGCAAGCGGTCGGTCCCTGCGCAGAACATCGGCACAGCTTCGCGCCGATCCGCGCCCAACAATTGGCCCTGTTTCCTGCGATCACCGGAGACCACCCATGACCACTGCCCGCCGCGCGCTGGGGCGCATGGGCGAGCAACTGGCTGGAGAGTATTTGCTGGCACGCGGCTACGAGCTGGTGGCGCGCAACTGGCGCGCGGGCCGGCTGGGCGAAGTGGACGTGATCGTGCGCGACCGCGACTGCCTGGTTTTCGTCGAGGTGCGCACGCGGCAAAGCGTCCACTACGGCAGCCCAGAAGAATCGGTGACCCCCACCAAACAGGCGCGACTGGCCGCGCTGGCCGCAGCGTACTGCGCGGACGCAGATTGGCACGGCCCTGTGCGCGTGGACGTAATCGCTGTCACGCCCGCCCCTGACGGCGATTGGCAGGTGCGGCACATTGTGGATGCGGTCAGTGGCTAGGCCAGATATAATTTTTTTGGAGAAGACAGATGCAGAAATTCAGTCTGCCGCGTCGCGTAACGCCCCTGCTCATACTCATTCTGGTCGCCACCTTGCTGGCGGCCTGTGGCGTGCCTGATCTTGCCCGCTTCCGCGCGCTCCGTCCTTCGCCCACCCCGCGCCCTACTCCCACATTGCTGGCTGCGCCCACACGCCCACCCGCGACCGCACCCAGCAACGGCGTGCGGACGGTGGTGATCCGCGCGGCGGACATCGAGAACGGCACGGCTGCCATCCCGGGCCTGACCGTGACCGGCTTGAAGGTGACGATGACTGCCGGGGTGCTAAGCCTGCGCGCGGCCAGCCTGAGCTATACGGTACTTAAGCTCGACAACGTCACGATCAGCGGGCACTTTACCCTGACCGATGGCGTAGCCACCTTTGTGGCTGATGAAATCAACCCGCGCAACCTCGCGACCTCGCTGCTGCCCACGGTGATTAACCAGACTTTGCAGCAGCAGTTGAGCCAGTGGTATGTCGAAAATTTGACGGTGGAAGCTGGCCAGTTGACCGCCACCGTGCGGCCGCGCTAGGACGCTATGACGACGGCCATTGATGCAGCACGCTTGCTAGTGCTGGTGGGGCCGACCGCGGTCGGCAAAACCGCGCTGTCGCTGGCTCTGGCCGAGATGCTGAACGGCGAGATTGTCTCCGCGGACAGCCGGCAAATCTACCGTGGCCTCGACATCGGCGCGGACAAGGTGAGCGCCGCCGACCGCGCGCGCGTGCCTCATCATCTGCTGGATGTGGTGGCTCCCGACGAGGTGCTGACGCTGGCGCAGTACCAGCGTGCAGCCTACGCCGCGATCCAGGACATTCAGGTGCGCGGGCGATTGCCGATCCTGGTTGGCGGCACAGGGCTGTATGTGCGTGCGGTAGCGGATGGCTTGGGTATCCCCGAAGTGCCTCCCAATCCGGCGCTGCGCGCGGAGTTGGAGGCGTTTGCTGCTACGCACGGTGCGCAGGCGCTGCACGCGCGACTGTCAACCCTCGACCCTGCTGCGGCTGCCGCGATAGATTACCGTAACGTGCGCCGTGTGATCCGCGCCCTGGAAGTGTGTCTGGAAACCGGCCAGCCGATCAGCCGCTTGCAGGCTGCCACACCGCCTCCCTATCCGGTGCAACGTGTCGGCCTGACGCGCCCGCGCCCGGCGCTTTATGCCCGCATTGACCAGCGCGTGGACGAGATGGTGACGCGCGGCCTGCTGGCCGAAACCGAGGCGTTGCTGGCCGCGGGCTACACCGCCGATCTGCCCGCAATGACCGGCCTCGGCTATCGGCAGATGATCCAGTACGTGCAGGGGGAAGCGAGCTTCGACGAAGCCGTGGCCGCCATCAAGCAGCAAACGCGGCGTTTTGTGCATCAACAATACACCTGGTTCCGGCTGGACGCTCCCAACATCACCTGGTTCGATCTGGAGAGTGTGCCGCCGGAAGCCGTGCTGGCCGCGGTGCGCGGGAACAGCTAGCATGGGGATTTTGTGCGCGGGGTGCGCAGTTTTATAATCTTCCTATGCAACGCAACGAAAACCTTCCTGCCCGCCTGCTGGCTGGCTGGCGCGGCCCGACATTTTGGGCCGCGCTGTTGTTGTTGGTCTTGCCCTTTGTGCTGTTCTGGCCAGTGTGGTGGCCCGGCGCGCAGACCCCCATGACGTTGGCCTACGGAGATTTCACCGAGCAATATTATCCGATGCGTGCGTTTGTGGCTGGGGAATGGCGCAGTGGCCGCTTGCCATTGTGGGATCCGTACACCTTTGGCGGGACACCTGCGGCCGCGGCCAGCCTGTACGCGGCTTATTATCCCTTCAACTTGTGGCTGGCCCTCTTTCCCGCGCCCGCACCGCTGGACGCGCTCGTGCTGGAGGCGATTTTTCACCTTAGCCTGGCGGGTGTGTTCACCTTTCTGTTGGTGCGCCGGTTGACCGGACGCGGCTCGGCCGGGCTGCTGGCGGGCGTCGCTTTCAGCTTGGGCGGCTTTTTAACCTCGTACCCCGTGGTGCAGTTGGGGATTTTGGAAACTGCGGCCTGGCTGCCGCTGGCTTTGTGGTTGCTGGAAGGGGGGCTGGCTCGTCGCGATGGGCGGCGTGTGGCAGGCGCAGGGTTGGCACTGGCTTGTGCGCTGCTGGCCGGTCATCCGCAGACCTTTCTGTACATGCTCTATTTGACCGCGGCGTATTTTTTGCTGCGCGCTTGGTATTGGCGGCTGCCGTGGCGGTTTGTACTGATCATGGGCTTCTGGCTGGGGCTGATTACAGTCGGCGGCAGCGCGGCGCAGTGGTTGCCCAGCCTGGAGCTGGCCCCGCTTTCCCCGCGCGCCGCGTTGAGCTACGAAGCCGTCTCCAATGGGTTCAGCGTGGCTGAACTGTGGGGGATGTTGCGTCCCAACGCCGGGCAGTGGTCGCCGTTGTACGTGGGCGTGCTGCCTGTGCTGTTGGCGCTCGTTGGCCCGCTGCTGTTGCTGTTGAACTGGCGCGGACGCGGTCGCGAGCTGGCAACGGCGGGCTTTTGGCTGGCTGTGATGATGACCGCGCTTCTGTTGGCGCTGGGGCGTAACGGGTTTTTGTATCCGCTGGCGCATGGCGTGTTGCCTGGCTTCAGTGCATTTCGCAATCAGGAGCGCGCGGCATTTTTGGTGAGCTTCGCGCTGGCTGTGCTGGCGGGCTATGGTTGGGCCGCACTGCTGCGCGGTTGGCGCGTGCCAGTGTACTGGCAACGCGGCGCGGCGCTGGGGGTGGCGCTGCTCACCGCGCTGGATTTGTACCATGCCAACTTTGGCTTGCTGCTGGCCCCTAAACCGTCAAATGGCTATTTTCCCGCGACTGCGCTGGTGCAGCACCTGCAAAATACCGGTTCGGCGGACTGGCGCACCAGCACCGAGGGCCTGCTGCCGGGGGATGGCAACGCGGGGTCGGTGTTTGGCATTCGCGATGTCAGCGGCAACAGCCCGCTGCACCTGGCAGCTTACGACGCGTTTTTGGCGCAAGTGCCGGAGGAGCGTTTTTGGTATTTGCTGAATGTGCAGCACCTGTTGACGCGGCGCACACTGACGCATGGCGCGTTGGCTTCGGTGCTGACTGACGGCGACCTGCACTTGTATCAGGTGTTCGTTCACGCGCGGCCCGCCTGGGTGGTGCATAATGTGCAGGTGGTTGCCGACCAACCGGCCGCGCTGGCGGCGGTGGCCGCGCCGGCTTTTGACCCGCGCACGACGGCCGTGCTGGAGCAGATATCTTCTCCTGCGCCGCAGCCTGCCCGCGGCGAAGACACGGTGGAACTGGTCGAATTTGCGCCGCAGCGGGTGACGCTGGCGGTAAATTTGAGCGCGCCGGGGGTGCTGGTTAGTAGTGAAATCGCTTATCCGGGGTGGACAGTGCGCGTCAATGGCGCTGCTGCGCCGGCGCTGCGCGCCAACGGTGTGCTGCGTGCGGTGGCATTGCCCGCGGGCGCAGCCACGGTGGAATGGCGTTTTCGTTCTGTGGTCGCGTACGGCGGGCTGGCGCTTAGTATGTTGACGTGGTTGATGACAGGGTGGTTGCTGCTGCGCCGCTCACGCAAGGCTGAACGGGCGTTGGGCTAGTGACGATGACGCGGGGCGGGATCGGTATCTTCGGAGTCGCGGAAGCGGGGGTTGCGGCTGCGTCGGTTAAGGGGGCCGGGTTCGATGAAGGCTAACAATGAGACTACAACAAACAGCAGCAGCAGAACAACAGCCAGAATTTGCCAGATCAGCATGAATACAGCCTCCAGACAGATTTATCGGTTTATTATGGCACAGTGTGCAAGCTTTGGCAAAGCGGAGGGTGCAGCTTCGTGAAAGAAAAAACAGTTGACAATAACTATGCGCCGTGTTACAATCACTTTGTTGTTTATTTGTATTGTATGTGTGTGTAATATGTGCGGTGATTATGCCCCCCTACATCCCCTTGTCGCAAGCAGAAATTCAAACCGTCCTGCAAGATTGTGGTCATCGTGTGGCAGCGATCCAGCCGGAAGCGCGCCTGGCAGCCGTTGCCTGGCTGGCGCGCTTCACCCCGCAGCAATGGCCGGTTGAATGGTATCTACCGCTGTGGTTGGGGCGAGCCTACGGCGTTGACCCCACAGTCTGGTATGCTTTGACGACATGCAACGTGTTGGGTCTCGGCTTTGTGGCGGCTCAGGATGATCTGATGGAAGCGGGCGGGCAGGAGGTGGATGAAACGCTGGAATTGCTGGCTCCTTTGCTGCATCAGGCCGCACTGACCGAGTTGCACGCGCTTTTCCCCGCGCACGATCCTTTTTGGTCGTTCTACCAACAAGCGATGACCGAATGGCAGCAAGCGCAAATCAGCGGCGATCAGATCACGGACAAGCCTTTCGCTCTCTGGCAGCGCGACGGGTTGGTGCAGTGCGGCTGGCGCGGCGCGCCGCTGAAGATCACCGCCACGGCGCTCTGTCTGCTGGCCGGCCGGGCCGCAGTGATCCCGCGCCTGCACGCGACGCTGAACGCGTTGCTCGCTGCGCAGGTGCTGCTTGACCATCTCGACGACTGGCAAGAGGACCTAGCCGCCGGGCGTTTCAATATCTTCGTGGCCTTTGCGGCCGATCAACCACAGTGGGCTGGGCGGCGGGCTGATAACCAGCGGCGCACGCAGCAGACCTTGATGCGCGGCGATCCCACTCCTTATTTCGCCTTGATTGATACCGCCTTTGTCGCGGCGCAGCAACATGCTGAAGCCTGTGCTTGTCCAGATTTTAGCGCGTTTCTGGCTGAACAGCGCAGCGCGGCCGCGGTTAAGTGTCAAGCCATTTGGCAAGCTGCGCAGCTTTTTCTGCAAGCCGCGATTTCATCTGTGTTGACGGGATAAGGCAGCCTTGCTTTGCCCCTTTTTGTCGGGATTAGCTGGTTTTGTCGGAGGAAAATTATGGACATCCTGGACCCCAAAGATCAGTACACGTTGTTAGGATATGCCTTGCTGGCATCGGATAAGTACCGTGAATGGTTGGTGACTGATCCCGTCGCGGCGGCCGCGGAAGCGGGCGTGACGCTAACGCAGGAGCAGGCGGCTTACATCAAGAAGCAAGTGAGCCTGTCTTCGTTGAACAATATGGCGACTGTCGTCCGCGGCTGGATACCGCAGCAGAGCATTCGCAACAATAACTGGGAACGAACCCCCTGATCAGGCGCACCCGCCGCCTCCCACGCGTGAGCGGTGTGTTATTGAATCCCCAGAATGGGAAAGACGTAACTGCGAAGAATTTCATTGAGGACGAAATAAAGCAGCGGGCTGAGTGCCGCCAAAACGACGCGCACCGTCGTTGCTGCGTTGCGAAAAGGCCATGCCGGCGCGCGGTATAGAGCAGCGCGCAGTTCATTCAGCTTTTCGACACGGCTGGTCAGGCTGTTCAGGTCTTCATTGTTCAGATCAATACTGCTCATCAGGCGGGTTTGACAGCCTGCCATTTCACTGCTGAGGCGCGTGGCCACCCGGTCGCGCGCCTGTTTCATTTGCTGATGCACCCCCCACAGGGGCAGAATCAGGGCAGACAGGCTGGTGAGTGAAGCCAATGTCAATATCGAATAGCTCAGCAGCGAGCCGGGAATGCCCAGCGGGATCAGAAGCAACAACACCGTTACCGCGACGGTCAGGCTATGACGCAGGCTGAGACGCCCAAATGGCAGGACATTGTCGGGGTCGAACGCGTTAATGGTCAGTGGCTGTCGGCTCAGGTGATCCAACCCTTGCCCAAAGCGCCAGGTACTCCACACCAGAATCAAACCAACGCTGGCAAAAGTCGTATACATGCCGAGGGTGAGCAGCGCCTGCCACAGATTGGTGGGCAGCGTCGTGCCGCGCGAGGCCATCATGGGGTAGGGCAGGCGCAGAACAACGAACCACAGTACCATCAGGCCAAAGGCCAGCAGAAAAATGATGGTTTCGTCGCGCGGTGAGGTGTAGATGATGCGTTTGACCGCCTGGTCGTAGGCTGCATCGCTGATCTGCACCGTGCTGCGCAGCCGCGCCAACTCCGGCAGCGAGTTCACTTTCAACGATTTCATCGCCAGCAGCATGTAAACGGTCAAAATGGGCAGCGCCAGACCGCTGGCTAAGTTATTGAGGATCAGGAATGCCTTGATGGGGCCGATCAGTGACTGCTCCATCACCTGTTCGGCTAGCATCAGCAGGCCCAGCAGCACGGCAACGCCGCGATAGGGGATGGGAAGACGGTCAAGGAAAAGGCGCGTCCAGGGAAGCCAGCGTTCAACGGAGATGGGGGAAGCAGCAGAAGCAGGCTGTGCAGTCATGATTGAACACTCTCGGCAAAGGCGAGCGCGACGAGGAAGTAGTAACCCGTGTGCAACTTTGTCCAGAGCTGACGCGGGGCACAGCTTTAGACAAGTCGCTCTATTGTAGCATGGCCCTAACCCCTGAACAAATGCTGTTCAAACAGAAGACTTGGAGAGTACAAAGATTTATAGGGCCGGACTGGCAAGCTGGCGGATCTTCTGGTTGGTATCGCGCCAACTGATCTTGGACAGGCCCAGTTTCTTGCGCAGTTGTTCTTGTGGCATGCCGGTGCGGTAATCGCGCACAGCCGCGGTCCAGCGCAGTGTTTCAAACGAAACAGATTTTTGCTTGATGCCGGCCAGCGCGCCAACATCGCCCAGCACGTATTCCAGATTGCGCGCAGTACATTCGAACAGGTGCGTTTCCGGCTGGTACTGCGTGATGTATTGGCGCATCACTTGGTACAGTTGCGGCGCGAGAATAAGTTTGCGTTCTTTGTGCCGCATACGCGCGTTCGGATAACGCACATACAGCACCGGCGCGCGCGGGTCAGAGCCGTCCAGATGCTCTAGCTTAATCGCCATGCACTCGCTTTTCTTGATGGCAGTTTGCAGGATCAGGCTGACTAGCACGTAGGGCCGTGCGTCTGGTTTGCGTGCCCAGAGCAGATCGCGGCTGTAGCGCAGCAGGCGCTCGACCTCGTTGTCGTACAGAATGATCGGCAACGGTGTACTGACCGGTTGGTGGGCGATTGGCGCGGCGGGGTCGTCAGCAATGATATTGGTGTCGTACAACCACTTGAAAAACACCTTGATCGTGGTCAGGCGGCGCGCGTAGCTTTTGGGGCTACACGGCGTGCCGCGCTCGTTCAGGATCCAGGTGAGGTAATTTTCCAGATCGTGCGTGGTGACGCGACTGATGTTGGTGTTGGGGGAAATATATTTCATCAGCAGGCGCAGATCGCCCATAAATGCCTTGACAGTGTTTTCCGAAAAGCCCTGACGCAACATGTGGTTATGAAACTCGCTGGCGGCCGCGGTCAGGGAAGACTTCGCACTTAACGGGGCGAGCGTTGCCACGGGGGCAGTCAGCGTGCCAGGGCGGCCAGGAGCGGGAAACAGCGTGGGTTGTTCGACGGGTGTCATGGCATTTTCTCCGCGGGTAAAGCGTTTATTTCTTCGTGTAGTACTGTAAACATAATATCATGGGCCGCGCGTTTTGTCAAGAGGGAGGAAAAAACGCTTGGCCCGTTTATTTGACAAAGCCCAGTCTGACGCATATAATTGCCACTGTTTGGCCCACTAGCTCAATTGGCAGAGCAGCTGACTCTTAATCAGCGGGTTTCAGGTTCAAGTCCTGAGTGGGTCACTGGTAGCGCCTGCTGGAGGCCCGGCGGGCGCTGTTTTGTTCAACGGCCAGCCTATGCCTCCCTCTATTGTCACCTGGACTTTTGCCCCTGATTGGCTGACGCCGGCGGAAGCTGCACGGCTGTTGGGGCCTGCTTATAGTGAGGCCCGGATCCTGGAACTGATTGACCAGGCGGCGATTGTAGCGGAAGAAGATGAGGCCGGCGGCTGGCTGGTGGAAAAGCGCGGCCTGTACGAATATCTTGAAGCGCTGTGGGAGGTGCTGAGCGATGACGAATAGCACCCCCCCCACACCAGATTGGGCAAACTTGGCAGATTACATCACAGCCGACGAGGCCGCAGAAATTAGCGGCTATCATGTGAACTATATCCGGCGTTTGATGCGCGCTAAGAAGCTCACAGGCCGGAAAGCGGGCATTGTGTGGCTGATTGAGCGCGAAAGTTTGCATCAGTACCTGGCGAAAGTAAATACTTTGGGTAACAGACGATTTGGGCCTGGTGGTATTACAAAAGGCTCCAATAACGAATAAAAAGGCCGGGCCGGCTGCAAAGCGGTTCCGGCCTTTTTGATTGCCATGAGGGGGAGTGGCCAGACTACGCGCGCACCAGGTGAATATCAGGGGGACCAGCAAGCAGGCTTTGTGCAAGATTGTCTGCTGAAAGCCGGACGGCAACGTCCGGCTTTTTCTGTATCCAAATCTGTGTTTGACAATAGACATAGATCGTGTTAAACTGTGCTTAATTATAGACACTATTTTCGTGACAAAGAAGCGCCCGTGGCAGTGGTGGAACACTGGGCACGGGCTGACCTCGGCAACGCCGGAGGTTGCGCGCGGAGACTGCGGAGATGGTAGCACCGTAGTACTTGCCCTGCAAACGGCGCATGATCTTTTTGGAGGTGCAGGATGCCAGTTTGGACATTCGATTATTGCCAAAGTCACCAGAACGGGCTGCAAGGGGCCTTATGCAGGCCAGGCCATCAAAAACCACACGGCAGGGCAGAAAAATCGCGCTACGCCCGTCCTGGCGGCGCAAAGGGCACGGTGACATCATGACCGCAACCAAATCAGAGGTACAAGCCAGGGCGCAAGCCCTGATGCAGGCCACGAACAGCGACGAGGAGCGCCGCGGCATCGAAACATTAGCCAGGGCACTGCTTATCGGCGGCACGGGTTTGGCCTTTAATTCGGCCATCAATCAAACCGCCTTTGCCCTGATCGAGACCAGCACCAGCTCCGGCTTCCGGCGCGGGGTTGGCCTGCTGGCCTATGCGATTGGCGACGGCTCTGCACCGATTGAGCCACGCACGGAGGAAACAATCACAATCCAGGCCCTACAGCAGCAGATCGAAGCCCTGGCCGCTGCCGTGGCCCCCAGCTTTCTTCTCCGCAGCGCCGAGGTGGTTGTACTGGATCGGCAAGGCAAGGTGATCCCATGAAAGCCCTACGCCTGCTGTTGCTGTTGGCACTCGTAGCTGTGGCGTTGGTGTTCGTGCTACGCGACCTTGATCCCGATGTGAGACAAGCGCGGGCGGCCCGTGAATGGGCACGCGCAGAGGAGGCCAGGGCCGATGCAGCTGCTGCGCAGGCGTGGTCTGAAAGCTGGGCCGAGTATGCTGATTTGCGCGCCGCGGCCCTCACCTGGGGATTGGTTGGCGCTGTTTCCGTCAGCCTTGCGGCGGGCTTTGGCGCTGTCATTGGCATCACCCTGCGCACAGTGGCGCGGCGCCGCCACATATATCCGAACAGCGCGGGCCAGTTCCCTGTCTTGCAGATCGGCGGCGCTGACTGGCAAGCTCTGGTTGACCCCAACCGAGCGCCCGGCCACGTCACGCTGATAGGCAACGCCACCACCCCCACCGTGGCAACGCCTCTGCCCTTGTCCGAGGGGGGGCATGTCACCCTGGCCCAGCAAGCCAGCGCCGTGGCAGCCGTCACCGCTGCCAGCCAGGCAACCGGCGGCACATCCCGCCCGCGCCTGGACATGGCCACCATCATGCAGCCCCCCAGCTACCCAGCACCCTTGCCCGAGGTAGTAGACGTAGACCCAACACACGTAGACCGTCTCTTGCAGATCACACACGCCGACAGCGAGGTGATCACATGACCCCACCAACCACAGCAGAAATACACAGCATGGCCGGCCAGGTGAGGACAGCCCTCACCCAACTGGGCTTTGCCTATCAAACCAAAGAAGGGCGGCTGGTAGAGGTGACCTTTCGCAACCTCCAGCGTGCCGGTGATAGGTACGCCCTGCTTGAGATTGACCCCCACCGGCTGCCCCCAAAGGTTAGAATACCTGATCTGGAAAGCCAGGCAGTGCTAACCCATCTATCAGCCGTGTTGGGCCGTCCGGTCAGGGTGTTGAATTCCGTGGGCCTGACCTATGCCGTAGTGCTGGCCCCAGCTCCCAAGCTGCCCCCCTTGCCGGTGCAGGCCCTGCTGCCCGACCGGCCAGGGGACGTACCCTATGCCTGGCCGGTTGGCCTCAACCGCGCCGGCCAGGCAGTCTGGCAAAGCCTGGAACGCACAGGGCACATTCTGCTTACGGGTGCGACCGGCGCTGGCAAGTCAACCGCGCTGAACGTGGCCCTCGTAAGCCTGTTCGAGCAACACGGGCCGGACGAGCTGCAAGCCCTGTTAATTGACCCCAAAGCGGTCGAACTGGCCGGCTATGCGGGCCTGCCGCACCTGCCCTTGCCCATCGCCACCACGGCAGAGGTGGCAGCCCGCGGCGTGGCCTGGCTGGGCGCAGAAATTGATCGGCGGCAGGCGCTCATGGCTGGCGTAGCCAAAGACCTGGCCGGCTACAACCGCAAGGCAGCCGAGCGGCTACCGCGCCTGCTGGTTATCATTGATGAAGTGGTCAGCCTGGTCATGGGCTGGGGAGGCGTGAGGTCAGAGCCGTGGAGGGCGCTTGTAGCTGCCACCGTCAAGGCCAGGGCGCTGGGCGTCAGCCTGGTCTTTGCTGGGCAATCGGCGCGGGCAGACGTGCTTGACCTGGTGCGTGAGCAATGCGGCCTCAAGCTGGCCCTGCGCCTGGATACGCCCCATGCCAGCCGCGCCGCCATCGGCCAGGCAGGCGCAGAGCTGCTGCCGCACAAGACCCCTGGCCGCCTCTTGGCCGTGGGCCTCACCACAGCCAGCCCCCCCGAGATGCTGCAAGGCTTTTGGCTGCCAGAGGCTGAGCTTGATGCACGGCTGGCGCTCGTGGTCGCTCATCAGCCCTGTCCGTTGACCGACCACGAGCGGGCGCTTGTGGCCTACGCCATGCAACATCTGGGCGGCGCGTTCAAGATACAGGTCATCTATGAGGCGCTCAAGGGCAGCCAGTGGCATTGGTCATGGCGCCAATTGCAGCAGTTGGCCCGAGGCTGGGAGTTGCGCGGCTGGCTCACACCGCAAGCCGATGCCGTAACGCCGCGCCGCGTCGCTCCCGAGCTGGCACGGTTGGCTGGGCAAGACCCCACCGGCGACAAGGCGCTATGACGTTATGGCGGCTCTGGCAGGCTCTGGGGCGCTCTGAGGGGCGCTCCAGGGGGCCTGCTCATCGCCTCGGGCCAACAGGCCGACAGAACGCTGCCAGAAAAGCCCTGGCAAAAGGTAAAACCATGTGGCTTTTGTTAGATCAACCAGCAATATGTAGAGATACAGGAGGCATGATGAAACAGAAGGAGTTTATGCAGGTGGTAATGAGCTTGAGGCCAGAAGACAGGGTGCTGCTGTTGCAAGTGGCCAAGCTCACTGCGGCTTTCAACACTGTTGGCCAGGAGGCCGACGGCTTAGCTTTCCTGCTGGAATGCAGGGAGCTGGTTGCGGCCTGGGCCTCAACTGGTTATCACGAGCCGGTAAGTGTGGTGCTTGCACCGACCCTGGCACAGGCGCGTGAGCGTTTGAGCGAACTGCCCCCCCTTAATGGACGCACTCGGTTGCCCGACGCGTGACGGGACAGTTTTCATAGGATCATCCGCAAAATCCACAAATTGCTGACTGCTTGACCTTTAACAACTGTATAACCGGCCTTGCTGGCTGTGGAAGTCAGACTATGAAACCGACGCGGGTTGAGGTGAGGCCGGAAATTTGCGACAAGATATACCCATTTGCTACTGAAACTGACAGCTAAGGTCAATTAAGCTGGCTTGCTGCTGTGGCTGCTCTTGCGCTTGAGCCAACCCGTACTGCTGCGGCTGATCAGCCAGGCCAGGCGGGCAGCTTGGCTTAGACAAGAGTACCGAAAGTACCGCCAGCAGCGAGGTTGGGGACGGGTAAGCGATGGCTATGGGGCACGATCAGGCAAGTGCAGGGCTTGTGCAGGACATGGGTAGACTTGTCAAAGCCTTGTCTGAGAGATATAATAGCTTATGAGAATGGTTATTCTGGTAAGCTATCTGCGAGGTGAACGATGGACGGTGAAAGCCTTGTTTCTGCCTTTTCCGATGATGCTTCTCCGGCGGTTGTACACCGCGCCGATCAGAACCCTGCGCGCGTATATCTGTCGCAACTCAACTCAGACAGCGGCAGGCGCACCATGCTACAAGCGCTGGAGCGCATTGCTGCGCAAGTATCCGGCAACCGTGCTACCGCTGATACCCTGGACTGGGCTGCGCTGCGTTTCCAGCACACGGCGGCAATTCGCACGGCGCTGGCCCGAGACTACAAGCCGGCTACGGTCAACAAGATGCTTTCGGCGTTGCGCGGCACGCTGGCCGCGGCCTGGCGGCTGGGGCAAATGAGTGCGGAAGATTATCAGCGGGCTGCGGATGTAAAAGGCCTGCGCGGCGAAACGCTTCCCCGTGGCCGGGCGGCAACTGCAGGCGAGATAGCGGCTTTGCTGGAGGCCTGCGCTGCTGATCCTACGCCAGCGGGCGCGCGTGATGGGGCTTTGCTGGCACTGCTGTATGGCAGCGGCGCGCGGCGTGCCGAGGTGATCGGTCTTGACCTGGCTGACTATGACCCTGGTTCGGGCCGCCTGGTGCTGCGGGGCAAGGGCCACAAGGAACGCGCCGCCTTTGCCATCAATGGGGTACAGGATGCGTTGGCTGATTGGCTGACGGCGCGCGGCCTTGAGCCTGGACCTCTTTTCCTGCCGGTGAACAAGGGTGGGCGCGTGGTTCAGGGGCAGCGTATGACTGCACAGGTGGTCTACAACGTGCTGGCCAAGCGCTGTCGGCAGGCTGGCGTCAGCGAGCTTTCACCCCATGACCTGCGACGCACCTTTGTGGGGGATCTGCTGGACGCCGGTGCCGACATTGCTACGGTGCAGCGCATGGCTGGCCACGCCAACGTGCAAACCACGACGCGCTATGATCGGCGACCTGAGGAGGCACGGCGCAAAGCAGCTCAGTTGCTACATGTACCCTATCAGCGGCGAAGGCGGGGGTAGGGGACTTGTGTTTTGCAACCCACTGGAATGCAACATAGCTAGATAGGTTGCGGGCATGTGCCCAGCGATTTTGAAAATCGCCAAAACGGATATAATACAGGGGTAAAGCTACCATTACTTGGAGGTAAAACACATGACGGGATCAACGGTTAATCTGGTGGTAAAAGTGCCCGTAGACCTGCGCAAGCAGGCCCGCGCTGCGGCTGTGCTGCGCGGCGAAACCATCGCCGACGTGGTGCGCACCGCCTTGGCAACCTACATCGCCCGCGCGGGAGAAGATGATACGGCCTTTGCGCGGCGCACCCTGGCGCGCATTGAGGCCGGCGCTCCCACTTACGAACATGTCGAGGTGTGGGCAGAACTGGATCGGCTGGAGGCGGGCGCGTAGCAATGACAAGCTACCGCCTGACCTACAGTGAAGAAGCGCGGCGCAGCCTGCGCAGTTTACCAGGTCGCTAGAGGCAGCGGGCGCGGCGAGTGATTGAGGAGCTGGCAAGTCAGCCGGTGACTGGAGCGGCGCAGGAGTTGCGCGGGGCCTGGCCTCGGTGTATCGCCTGCATCTGAACGGCTGGCGCATCATCTATCAGGTGGACGAGGACTTGGGGACTGTGTGCATTCTGGGGGTGCGCCAGAAGATAGGGCCTGAAACCTATGAGGCATTGGGCATGAATTGAGATGCTTGCGCGCGAACAGCGGCGATGTCAGCGCTCGGCAGGCGACCAGGGCGCGGCCATGGAAGGACTTTACTTCAACGGTGGTGCAGCGATGACTTACTATTGTGGTTTAGATATTGAGTTTGAGATCAAGGACGATTGGCAAACAATTGTACGCGCGCTTCGACGAGAATACGGAGATAGCAAGAAGAGTTTCGTTGTGGGCGATATGGAGGGAACACCCCTGAACTATGATACGAGAGAGAGCCAATTAAACAACAGATTGGCAATACTGGCGTTGGCGCAGGATGGACGAGAAGAAGTTCTAGCCAAAGGATTTGTAATTTTCGATCTGTCTCCAGTGACTGGCGTACCCACAGATGATGGAGAGGCAATCTTAGCAACGTCTTTATCACGGCAATCAAAAACAGATCAAGCGCCCCAAGTTGATAAGATTATTACTTATTGGGTCAGAAAGAAGCGGTCACATTGCAAGGTGGGAATTTATGCGCTTCTCTACACTCAGGAAGTGATAACTTACTTAGGCAATGTTCTGGAAAAGCTCATAAAAGATTATCCTGAAGTCGGCAGTACTTTGAGCTGGACACCTCATCTTGAAGAAGAGGCCTACATAGCTCCCTGGCTGCGCGAGAGTTATTACCAGTTTCTAGCCTGGCTAAAGCGACAAGGTGGACAATCGCTCAGTTGGGGCGCTGTTTATTCTCCGTACCAAACAAATCTTGAGGCTGTGAAAGTGGGCGATGCACAACATGATCTAAATGTTCCAAATACTTCACCTGAGCCAACTTCACAGCCTGACAATCAGGTAACAACCGATCAGCAAGCCGAAACATTTCAGTTGCAGGGTAAACATCCCTACGAAGCTATATTTTATCTGGATAATACAACAGCGCATCATGTCGCTATCTGGATGATTACCCACTGGAATAGGGACAATGAAAATACGCTGGGTGAATGGAACTGGAATACTAGCTATCATCACGCGCGTAAGTATCGAGCGTCAGCCATGAGGCAAAGTACAGATAATCTTGGGCGTGTGTTGCTCACGGTACGTATGACCGAATGGGAAACTACTCACCCAGATCCGCAAGCCTTCTTTATGGGACCTCTTTCTATTCCCGATGAACAAGGGAATATCCTACAAGACAATCCGCGCGCATTGGAAATATTGGTCATACCGGCTGGCGTTGACTTCGTAGAAGTTAAAGCAATGTGTAACGCCCTGCTGCTGCTGGACGATTTTATGAGTCTTTTACGAGAGACAAAATTTGTCTACGGTGACCGCTTGAGACAGATACGCCCAGGTTTTGGGATCATGGATACCAGCATTTCGCGTATTCACCCGACGATTGATGAGTACTTTAAGCGGCAACATGAAGAATATGTGAGCTGTATCGAAAGAATAAGTCCAGCCTTTGCAGTCTATGCGCCAGAAGATGAAGCGCCGCGCGCCGATGGGCCGGCGCCTTCGACGGGGCAAGCCTCGGAGCCGGCCAGCGAGACGACGCGCGACGATGCGCCAGATCCTGACAGCATCCCCCACTGGGGCCGGCGCCGAGATCTGTCAACGCACGAAGTCAGGGAGATTGTGAGGCGCTGCAAAGTTTACCGGCAGGTCCCCGGCGGGTCAATCGCTAAGTTTCACGACCAAGAAAGCAGGAATTGGCCAGACCCTGAAGACGCCCCCAAGGGCTACAGCCTGAAGACCCTCCAAAAATGGATGAACGAAGATCGTTTTCAGTGATAGGCAGAAAATAGGCAAGAAATAGGCATCCGAGGGGACACAAGAGGGGAACGGACGTGCTAGACTTAGGATAGTCTAGCAGTGATGACAGGCGCTAGGCTGCAAGGTCTGGCGCTTTGTGTTTCCTGGAGGTTTGACGATGGCACGACTGACAATCACGCTCACGCCCGAAGAGAAGGCGGCTTTGACCAGCTACGCGCGGGAACAACGCCGGGACCCTCGAGACCAGGCAGCAATCGAATTGCAGCAGGTCTTGAAACGGGCCGGCTTCCTGTTGCCCATCGATGGGCGCGCGGCAGCCGGCCTGGCGATTGAGGCGCGCTGCGCCGGGGAGCTGGCGACGTGTTGACGCAGCAGCCCACGGGGGAGACCACGACGCCGGCCGCGCGGGGAAAGGTGCTCCCCTTCCGGATGCCCCCGAAACGCAATGCCGCATTGTCCAACCTGCTGGACCAGGCGACGGCGCGCGAAGAGCGGGCGGCGCAACTGGCCGCGCACTACTCCCAGCAGGCGGCGAAACAGGCGGGCTATCTTGTCCCACAAGGCAACGAGCGCGGCCCGGTGCTGGCGGCTAAGGCCCACATGCTGGAGGTGACGACATGAGGCATTCACCTGCTTTGCTCACACGCCAGCCGCGCGCAGTGGCTGATCTATTATGCAAGCTGCCACCAAAGAGGCGAACGCGACGCGCCTGGCTGCCCGTTACACCGCTCTGGCTGCACGGCATAGGGCTGTGCGCCGCGCACTAGAGGCACTGCTCCCTGGGTATCTCTCCGGCAACCCGCCGGATCATCACGAGCCGAAAGGCATAACTTGGTAGGAAGGATTTGAACAATGACCCACGATTGGTTAGAGGGCTATGAGATTGATCGGTCCCTGGTGAACACCACGGGCGCACCGATGTACCCTGTAGCGGCTTGGAACCACGACTATGGCGGCTTGGTGGCAGAGGTGGAAAAGGTGGACAGCTTCGATGCAGTGCTGCCCTGGCAGGTCGAGGCGGTGCGCTTTGGCCGCGGAGCAAAGGCCACGCGCAAGGAATGCTACGTCACGCGGCAGGCCGATGTGGCTGTGCTGACCACACGCACCCGCTGGTTTGACCGGGGCACAGGTGAACGCATCGAAGGCTACCGTGAAGGGGCCTACAGCCGGCTGCAAGTGCTGGCGCTGGTGAAAGGCGGTGGCGACAACCCTTATCTTCTCACTTTCAAGGGTGTGGCTGCGGGCGAATTCAGCAAGGCGTTGACGGCGCTGCGCCGCGGGCCGATTGCTGCGGGCCGGCGTGCTACCGGTAAGCTGCTGGCTGAAGGCGCCTTTTGGCTGACGATCTATGCGGGCGAAGCCGTGACTGTGGGCGCACAGCAGACCACTGAAATCACCCCGCCGCGCATGGAACTGCCCGTGAAAGGCGATGATGTGATGGCTTGGCTGGCCGCACGCTATATCGGGCCGGAATGGCTGGCCGTGGTGAATGCTTTGGCTGAGGAAGCCAGTGCCTGGGCAAGCGGCGATGCTGGGCCGGTGCATGAAGATTACGACAACACCGCAGCCCTGCCGGTGCCTGAGGCAGCGCCCTGGATTGACCCCACACCCTGGAGTGACGATGCTGAGAGTGACGCCGACGCCTTGTTTGATAGCATTCCTGCTCATGACCGTAGTGCCTACGGCAAGACAGGCGGCGAATTGTTTTGGTTGCTCGCTAAGGGAAAGCGCGCTGAAAACAGCAACGACACGGCCTTGATGGCGCGCGCAGCTGAGTTAACCGGCGACTGGGCTGCGGCTATTGCCTGGGTACAGGGTCTTACCTACAGGTGAAAAACACAGGAGAGAGCTTCTAAACGCGCAACATCCACCAGCGGCGGTTGGCGGATGTTGCAGTGAAACCGAAAGGACTGAACTTCTATGACGCATTCTACTACACCTGCGAACGGGGCGCAAACCCCCGTTAATGCCCTCTTGTGGCTGATGGATCAACCTTGCTGGGTCGCATGGCGCTATCAGGAGCGCGCCGGCAAGTTGACCAAGCCACCAGTAAACCCCCATACCGGGGCTGATGCTGACGTAAGTGATCCTGCCACCTGGGGCACGCATCTTCAGGCCACTATCCGCCAGATGACGGACGATCTGGCTGGCCTGGGTATTGTGTTGACCGGTGACAATGACTTGATCGGTATAGACCTGGATGATGCAATCAGCTCAACGGGCGAGCTGGCTCCCTGGGCCAAGCAAATTGTTGAGCAGATAGACAGCTACACCGAGGTTTCGCCTTCCGGTACCGGGATACATATCCTGGCATGGGGCAAGCTGCCACCTGGCCGCCGACGCGCTGGCCGTGTGGAGATGTATGACGGCCAGCGTTACTTGACCTTCACTGGTAAAGTTTTGGGGGAGCGTTGGGCCTTGTACCAGCGTACGCGTGAACTGGCAGCAGTGCATGGCCAATTTCTTGCTGCTCAGCCAGCCAGCGCGCTACGCGCGGCCACGCCAGACCTCGGTTTATCCCCCAGCGCAGACTCTTTAACCTTGGACGATCTGGCGATTGTGAACAAGGCATTCAGCTCACGCGCGGGCGCACGTATTGCCAGGCTATGGATGGGTGACGCTTCAGACTATGCGTCTGCCTCCGAGGCCGACCTTGCCTTGTGCGTGCATCTGGCCTTCTACACCCAAGATGAAAACCAGATACGCCGACTGGTGGCGATGTCGGCTGCCGGAAAGCGCGAGAAGTGGCAACGGGCGGACTATGCCGCAATGACTATCAGCCGGGCGATCACCACGCGCGGGGGCACGTATAGCCCTAATTGGGCAGGAAACAGATGATGAACACACAAAACGGTATAAATCCACCAGCCCCATCCAGCACCTCCATGCAGACAGCAATTGTCGAAGCACAAGGTGGCGATGGCGAGGCCCCTTATCGTGTGCTGGGAGAGCTGGCTACGCTGCGGGGCAATGCACTGCGTGATATCAAACAGGCCTTCAAGCAGGCGCTGGGTGAAAAGCTGAACCTGAATGAACTCGGCGCTGCCATCAAAGACAAACGGGCTGAGCAGGATCAAAAGGATGCAGCAGTAGATGCGGGTTCTTACTTTGCTACCCACGGACAGGCGGGCACGCCGATGCTGTTTTGGCGCAAACCTTCGGCAGATGGTGCGGTCAATGTGTTGCTGGCGCAGTTTGTCCCTGTGATCGTTGGTGAACGTCTGCGGCACAGGGCCAACGGCGAGTCGCTGCGGGTGTTCACGGTGCAGTTGCGCCTACCGCGTGGCGAACGCATCATGGAATTGGTAGCAGAACAAGTGGCTGATGATCGGGCTTTCTATACAGCGTGCATCAACCTGGCCGGCGGCGATCTGCTGCTGGGAACCCTGGCGGCCAAGAAGCATCTAGCTGAAGCAGCAAAGGCACTGGCCGACCCTAACCGGCCCCGGTCTGAAGTGTACGAATACACTGGCTGGCAGGAGCGCGATGGACAGCTGATTTATCTGGCCACAGGCGGCGCGATTGGCACGGGAGATGATATAGCTGTGGACTTGTCTATTCTGGCTGCGGGCACAGGCGTGCCTCACCTGGCCAATTTTGGCCCGCGGGATGAGGGTGATGCAGCTCTGAGCCAGGCTCTGACTGCGCTGGGAGGCCCGGTACGTGGCTGTTACCCTGACCTGGTGACGCTACCTGGCCTGGCCGCTGTTTTCCTAGCCCCGCTGCTGCATTTCTCGCCTACACCTGACCGGCCTGGCCTGCATTACATCGGCACAACAGGGGTACGCAAATCGGCGCTGCTGGCACTGCTACAAGCCTTTTATGGCCTGCATGAGCCGGCACTTTCCTGGCGTGGCACAGCCAACAGCATTGAGATTGCCCTTTCCTCGCTGCGTGATGCCCTGGTTACTGTGGACGATTTGAAGGCGGGAACCAGCGACCGCGGCGCAGCCGTGAAGATACTGCAAAGCTACGCCGACCGACGCGGTCGCAGCCGTGCCACACGCACCGGTGAGCTTGCTCAGGCCCGCTTTGTAGGTGGCCTGCTGGTGAGCGCCGGCGAGGATATACCCAGTGGGGAAGCAAGTGTAGCCGCACGGTCGTTGTTTATCCCGTTGGGAGCTAATGACGCTCGGCTTGAGGTGTTGAGCAACGCGCAGGCTCTGGCGGCAACCTTACCCACATTGACAGCGCGCTATCTGGCCTGGATCATTGAGCAGGGTGACAGTATTCGTCAAAAGATGGCGTTGATTTTCGGTGAGGCGCGCGGACGCTATCGCACTTTGATGGCAAGCCGTAAAGGACTGAACGATGCCGGCCGCGTGGCCACAAACTGCGCCCTGCTGGAAACGGGCACTGCAATTGCCTGTGAGTGGCTGCATTCAGTGGGTTGGTCAAAGCATCAGGCTCAGGAATGGCTGGCAGCTACCAGGGGTGCCTTGCAGGAATTGGCTTATCAGCAGGCTGAAGCCATTGGTGATGAAAGTGCAGCTTTAGCTTTTCTACGCGGCTTGCGGGCACTGCTGGATAGCCGGCGCGCGGAAGTGGCTATGGCTGAAGAGGGCAAGGCTTTGCCAGACCTCGCCGGCTGCGCACCCGCAGCTTTGGGAGCGGTGATGATCGGCTGGCGCCAGGGCGATGTACTGCTGCTTCATCCCGATCTGGTGATGGCAGAAGTCAAGCAGTGGCAAAGCCGGCAGGGCCAAAGGGTTGACGTAACCAAGCGCGGATTGTATGCACAACTGCGAGACGGTGGCTGGTTGGCGGCCCTCGGCGCAGGTGGCAAGACCGAGGTAGTAAAGTGGATTGGGGGGCGTTCTCAGCGGGTTTTGGCCTTGCGGGAAGCGGCCCTGAGCGATGGCGACACGGTGTTAGAGGAGGAGGTAAATTTTTAACAACAGTCGCCTTACACGTGTAAGGCGTGTTAGGTGTAAGGTGGTGAAATTGGTGTAAGAGGTGTAAGGATCGGCTTTTTTGGCTGTTTTTCGGGTGCTTCGTGTAAGACCTTACACCAATTGGTGTAAGGAGCATGATTTGGTGTAAGGATTAAAAAGCCCCTTGAAATTCGACGCATATAATGAAGCATAGGCCACTTGACACTTGAGCGTAAATAACAATCCTTACACCTCTTACACCAATTACACCAGTTTTTAGGCATACACGTAAAAAATACCCTACCCTTTCAAATTCTCTCCCCTGTGTTCTTCCCCCAGGGGAAAATCAATCCGGTTTACGAGGTGTGTTCAGAAGCCGTTATGCGCAAAATTGCCAGAGTAGATGCCAATCAGAGAGAGATTGTCAGCACCCTGCGCGCGGTAGGCGCAACCGTGGAAAGCCTAGCTACAATCGGCCACGGGCTACCCGATTTGCTGGTAGGCTTTCGCGCGCAAAACTACCTGTTGGAGGTAAAAGACGGGGCCAAGCGTGCCAGCGCGCAGCGGCTCACTTCCGATGAAGCAGTCTGGCACGAGACCTGGCGCGGTCAGGTGCAGGTGGTCACCTCGGCGTGGGAAGCGTTGGAGGTGATCGGTGCAGGCTGATCTTTTGCCACCTGCGCGTTGTGTGCAGGCCAAACCTGGCGCCGTAGTCATGGCCGCCTGGTGATCACCACCATTGACGATGGCCGTGTCTTGATCCGTTTGGAAGACGGTACTACGCGCGGAAACTGGTTGGAATTGCTACCTGATGATGTCACCTGGCTGATCCATGTCCTGACGCATGGGCTTGCCAAAGTGATGACAAGTGAAGGTCAAGGAGTAAAGGAATGAGTGAAGATACTTTGCAACGCACCTGGCTGGTAAAAGCAGCAACTGCCATGCAGATCAATGAGCTGGCCGCAGAGCTTGGCGTCTCGCCCTCTTCGGTGGTAGATCGGCTCCTGGGTTACGGGTTGGAAGCCGCGCGGGGCGGCAAGATTGAGTTTGCTGTCCGGCCTGTACGCTATGAGCTGGTTGCAGAGGGGTAGGGGGGAGGTAATCTCTGCACTCCCTCAGTCCGAGACCGTCGGTCAGAGATTCTTTTCCCACCCGCGAAATTCACAACTGTTTTTTGTGGGTGCTGAATACCTGTTCAGTTGCTATGCTACCAGACTATGAGGGTTGTCTGCGTCTGCTGGTCGCACATGCCAGGCTGTGGCTGCGTGATGCCCAGCATGATGCTAAAGCATGGGCCGAATTGGCTGATTGGCTGGAGATGACTCCTGACCAGTTGCACCAACGCTTGGAAGGGCCGCACCCTATGGCACGAGAAAGCGCATTCTATCGGGTCTGCCCGGGCTGTAGGCAGGCTTTACCGGAACACAACAAAAGCGTGCATGGCGCAGGCCGCCAGCGCCAGTATTGCAACGATCGCTGTCGCCGGCGCGCGGCCAAACGACGGAAGGAAGACAGATATGATACTCAGTGAAGCCATAGAGTCGCTGGCGGTGGCTACGCTGGCCGATGGACGAAGCGAGCGCACGGCAGGCGACTATCGGCAGAAGTTAGGGGCGCTGTTGACCTTCCTGGGTGATCGGGACGTAGCTACGATTACTGTTGATGAGCTACGCCGGTTTGTGGTGGGCCTGCGCACACGCTCAAGTCGGTATGCCGGCCATCCTGCGCGTGATGAACTGGCAGGCGGTCTTTCTCCCGCTTCGATTGCAGGCTATATTCGTGCCCTGAAGCGGCTATTCGCCTGGCTGGTGGAAGAAGGGGTGACTGTTTCAAACCCCGCGCGGCGCATCAAAACACCGAAGATTGCGCGCGGGGAACCGAAAGCTTATCACGCTGATGACTTCCCTAAACTGCTGGAAGCTACTGCGGGTGATGAGCCAGTGCAGCTTCGTGACAGGGCATTATTGCTTTTTCTGGCAGATACAGGGTGCAGAGCAGGGGGCGCGGCCGGGCTGCGCCTGGGTGATTTGGACTTTGGCGGCAATACGGCGAGAGTGATTGAGAAAGGTGAGAAGACGCGACGCGTTCCTTTCTCTGAACCGACCGCGGCAGCGTTGCAGGCCTGGTTGGCTGTGCGCCCGCAGTTTGAAGGCAATTGGCTATGGGTAAACATGGGGCGGCGCGGACTGGCTCACCTGACAGCCGACGGGATTGGAGAAGTGCTGCGACGCATGAAGAAACGGGCAGGGATTGAAGGCCCCTGTAATCCGCATAGCTTCCGGCATGGTTTCGCTCGTGAATACCTGTTGGCTGGCGGCGATCTGGGTACCTTGGCCGATTTATTAGGGCATAGTGACGTGCAAGTAACCTGGCAGCACTATGCTATTTTTCGAACAGCCGAATTGGCAATCAAGCACGACAAGCATAGCCCCATTGCAAGAATGGGGCGGGAAGGTAAATTGTGAACGGAAATTCTCTCCTCTTAATCAGCGGGTTTCAGGTTCAAGTCCTGAGTGGGTCACTGATCAAAAACGCTCACGCACGCGTGTGAGCGTTTTTGTTTGTTTTAGGGTTTGATCCAGATGCCCAATGGTTGTACAAAACCCGCGAGGGGTGCAAAAATTACGAAGCCTCCAGATGTTCAACCAGAGTTTTGCTGCCGGGGGACATTGGTGTATAAAACGAACATCCTCTTTTGCCCCGCCTTCTCGGCCGCCCGGTCGTACGGCAAGGGTGACACCGCGGCTGCAAGCTGGTTGCTGAAAGGCAAGCATATGAAAATAACGGATGGTCAAATCCTGCTCTTTACGGGCGATTCAATCACTGATTGCGGCCGCGGTTATCCTGTGGGGAAAAATGACCGGCTGGGAGATGGCTACGTGGCGCTTGTGGATAACCTACTGCGCGCCGGTTATCCACAACACAAGATCACCGTATTGAACACCGGCATCAGCGGCAATCGGGTGATTGACCTGCAAGCCCGCTGGCAGCAGGATGTTTTACAGCTGAAGCCGCACTGGTTGTCCATGCTAATCGGTATTAACGATGTGTGGCGTCACTTCGACAGCCCTGATGAGCCAGTGCAGGTGGACAGTGAACGATTTGAACAGGGTTACCGCACGCTATTGGAGCAAACCCGGCCAAAAGTAGCTGGCCTGGTATTGATGTCGCCCTATTACATTGAACCCAGGCTGGATGATCCCATGCGTAGGCAGATGGATATCTATGGCGAGATTGTCAGGCTGTTAGCCGCGCAATTCGATGCGGTTTTCGTGGACCTTCAGGCTGCCTTCGACGCCTACCTGCGTTATCGTCCGGCGCAGTCTTTATGCGATGATCGAATTCACCCCAACAGGACTGGGCACATGATCATCGCGCGGGCCTTTCTCACCGCAGTGCAATTTGAATGGTAAGGCGTGTTGCGATTCTCATCGCGGCATAAGCCGCGGGCGTTTTATCTTGCTGCGCAACGATGCGCCAGACTAAGTGTTTCTATCTGCACAACCTTTAACGCAAGGAGTATGGCATGACGAATGAAGCAGATTTGCAGGGCCGCTGGGCGCTGATCCTCGGCGCATCGAGCGGCTTTGGCCGCGCCACCGGCATCGAGCTGGCCAAGCGCGGTATGAATATCTTTGGCGTCCATCTCGACCTGAAAGCGACGTTGCCGCTGGCTAAACAGACCATCAGCGACATTGAAGCGGCGGGCGGGCAGGCGGTCTTTTTTAACACCAACGCAGCCGACGCTCAAAAGCGCGCCAAAGTGCTGGATAAAATTCAGGAAAAGCTGGCGGCTGACGGCGGGCTGCAGACCGTTCACCTGTTGATGCATTCGCTGGCTTTTGGCTCCTTGCTGCCCATGATCGGTGACAACCCGGAGGAGACGATCTCCGAAGCGCAGATGGACATGACCCTGAATGTCATGGCGCACAGCCTTGTTTACTGGACGCAGGATTTGATGCGGCGGCGCTTGCTGGCGCGCGGCTCCCGCATCTTTTCGATGACCAGCTCTGGCTCGCATCGCGTCTTTCAACGCTACGGGGCAGTCTCCGCGGCCAAAGCCTCACTGGAGTCGCACACCCGTCAACTGGCGATGGAGCTGGGGCCACAGGGCGTGCTGGTAAACTGCATCCAGGCCGGTGTGACCGACACCCCCGCATTGCGCAAAATCCCTGGCCACCAGGCATTGATTGACATGGCAACGCACTTCAACCCGGCGGGCCGTATGACCACCGAGCAGGACGTGGCAGTCACGATTGCCGCGCTAGCCGATCCCCGCATCCAGTGGATGAGCGGATCGGTGATCGTAGTGGATGGCGCCGAGGATATCGTCGGCGCGTAATCATTTCTTTCATCGTCACCAGAAAACGCCGCACTGTGCGGCGTTTTTTTATAAAGGAGTTAGGCAGTTGCCAGAATTTATGACACCACCAAAACACAAAGGTTAGCCCCAATCGGACTACGGTTGCCCATGCCGTCCTGCGGGTTTGGGCGTCTCTCGATGACACGAACTGCCTACTTCTCCTGTATTTACCTCGCTAAAGCAACAACCAGGACGCCATTTTTCGAACTGTGATGGTTTCTTTACCACTTCTGAACCTTTTGTTGTTATCCTGATGACATTAAATTTTGTACGTACCCTTCCCCGGTACAGCACCCCACAGGGTGTACACATCATGGAGACAACACAATGAGCCAATCTCACTTGACTAATAAACCCTCTGACAAGACTGCCCATAAGGTTCTTTCTTTTGTGGCTTTAGCAGCGCTGCTGGTAACTTTGCTGCTGGTATTACTACAATCGCCTGCCCAGCTCTTTGCCGCCACAGCAAGTAAGATCGTTCCTCTCGACAAGGTGACGTTCGCATCCGACACGTCTTTGCTTTCTGAGCCAGCCAGCGCCTCTGCGTCCGACAGCTCGCCGGCTACCGAAGTGCCTTATTCCGTGGTAGACACTGGTCAGAGCAAGTGCTATAATGCCACCAGCGAGGCCACCTGCCCGGCTACAGGCGCTGCGTTTTACGGTCAAGACGCACAACATACCGGCCATGCTGCCAGCTATGTCCTCAGCGACAACGGTATGACGGTTTATGACAACATTACCGGTCTAACATGGGAGCGCAGCCCGGACACGAACGGCGATGGCAGTCTGACCAAAACTGACAAGCTCTCCTACCCGAACGCGGTTGCACACTGCGCCGCTCACAGCGCTGCCAGTTATCAGGGCTACAACGATTGGCGGTTGCCGACAATCAAAGAACTTTATTCGCTGATTGACTTCCGCGGTACTGATCCCAGCGGTTACTCAGGCACCGACACCTCCGGGTTGACACCCTTCATTGACACGACCTACTTCCAGTTTGCCTATGGTCAAACAAGCGCCGGCGAACGCATCATCGATTCACAGTATGCCTCCAACACTGAGTACGTGGTCAACTCGAACAGCAGCGGTAAGCTCTTTGGCGTCAACTTCGCTGACGGACGTATCAAGGGCTACGATTTGGTCATGCCGGGTGGTGCGACCAAAACCTTCTTCGTGCAATGTGTGCGTGGCAATGCCAGCTACGGTGTCAACGATTTCGTGGACAACGGTGACCAGACCATCACGGACAATGCTACCAATCTGATGTGGGCCAAGTCTGACAGCGGCGTGGGGCTGAACTGGCAAAGCGCCCTGGCCTGGGTACAGACTCAGAATGCGGCCAATTATCTGGGCCACAACGATTGGCGCTTGCCAGATGCCAAGGAATTGCAAAGCATTGTGGACTACACCCGATCACCCGATACCACTGCCTCGGCTGCCATTAACCCGATTTTTGACGCAACCTCATTTGTCAATGAAGACGGTCAAACCGATTGGCCGTGGTATTGGACTTCGACAACGCATGCAACCTACAACGGCATGGGCGCGTCAGCCGTCTATCTGGCATTTGGCCGGGCTGGCGGCTGGCAGAAAAGTCCGCCTTCAGCCACTTGCTACACGCTCGACGATGTTCATGGCGCCGGCGCGCAGCGCAGCGACCCCAAAACCAGCAGTGGCTTGGTGACGATGGGAACTGCCTGCAATGGCGGCGTGGCCTATGGGCTTGGCCCGCAGGGCGATTCGCAGCGCGCAGCCAACTATCTGCGCCTGGTGCGCGATGCCTCTGCCGAGCTTGCCGTCACTGTCTCCAGCTTCACCGCTGCCTGCGAAGCCGATGTGCCCGTCATCGCCTGGGAAACGGTTGCTGTTATCAACTCAGCCGGCTTCAATCTTTGGCGCAGTGATTCAGCCGGCACGCCGGAAATCCAGCTCAATGCCAGCAGCATTGCTGCGCATCCCAGCTCCAGCTACCAATGGAGAGATGAGACCGCCGAGGCCGGTCATCTCCATTATTACTGGTTGGAAGAAGTCGCGACCAGTGGCACCACCGCCCTGTATGAGCCTGTCAGCGTGACGTGCTTTAACTCTCCGCCGATCGTGCCATACCGCAGACTGCATCTCCCCCTGGTGGTGGTCAGGTAGCCGCTCATCTTGCGAGGGAAATTGTGATCAAGACCATTCTCGTTGTTGACGACAAATCCAGCGTGCGCATCCTGTTGCGCGACTATCTGACTGAAAAAGGCTACCGCGTAACCACAGCCGAGAATGGTCGCATGGCGCTCTTTGCCGCTCGCCACGACAAGCCTGATCTCATCCTGCTGGATATCATGATGCCGGAGATGGA
This sequence comes from Anaerolineae bacterium, assembly GCA_049299095.1. Lineage (GTDB taxonomy): Bacteria > Chloroflexota > Anaerolineae > JAAEKA01 > JAAEKA01 > JAAEKA01. The sequence continues at coordinate 28,791 of JBAQWV010000136.1, forward strand.
TGGATACCAATTCATCCATGCCTTTCGCAAAGAAGCCCAGACCCCCATCATCCTCCTCACCGCCAAACTGGAGGAGAAAGATAAAGTCCTGGGGCTGGAGCTGGGTGCTGACGATTACATTACCAAGCCTTATGGTCTGAGCGAGTTGCTGGCTCGCGTGCGCGCTGTTTTGCGTCGCAGCGAAAAACAGATGGAACCGGTTGAGGTGCTGCGCGCGGGCGGTGTCGCGCTGGATCAGGGATCGCGAACAGTAACCGTGCAAAACCGCCCCGTAGAACTGACTCCGACCGAATTTGATTTGTTGGCAACCTTGATGGCTGCGCCGGGCCGGGCCTTCAACCGCACCGCGTTGCTGGACGCGGTGCAAGGGGTGATGTTCGATGGTTTGGAACGCACCGTCAATGTTCATATTCGCAACTTGCGCACCAAAATCGAGAACGACCCCGCCAATCCGCGCCTTATCGAAACGGTCTATGGCGTGGGGTATCGCTTTACCGCTGAGTAGGTGACCGGCAACTGACGCCGGTCACCACTTACCAGCTCTGGATTCCCTCATGGCTTCTCTGCGCACCAAGCTCATCCTTGCTTTTCTGGCGGTCAGCGTTGCCGGTGCCGCGCTGGCTCTTCTCTTTGCCACCCGTTCAACCGCGGCTGAGTTCAACCGCTTGCTGCAAGAGCAGCAGCGCTCTATCTTTATCGCTGAGGTCAGGAGCTACTACGAAACCAGAGGATCGTGGCAAGGCATTACGCAGAACTCCGCCCGTCCGGCACTGCCCGCGTCCGCTGGGAATCAAGGTGCAGACCCAGAGGCGACAAAGCTCCCCACCATGCAGCCAGCGCCGGGGTTTGTTCCAGCCAATTCAACGTTGCCGCCTTTCATCCTCACGGATCAAAACGGCATTATCCTGCTGGCACCCAACCCAGTACAAATCGGTGAGCGCATTCCTCAGGCGGACATTGCGACTGGTGTGGCGATTAAAGTCAATGACCAAGTCGTTGGTACGGTGCTTGACACCAAATACCCGCCGCCGCGCAATCCGTCCGAAGAAATCTATCTGCTGCGCATCAACCGAGTGTTGCTCATTGGTGCGTTCGGTGGAGCCGTCGCTGCCCTGGTGCTTGGCGCACTGATGGCGCGCTCGCTGACCCGCCCGCTGCGCGAATTGACACTGGCCAGCCGTACCATGGCTTCCGGCGAATTGGGTAGGCAAGTAACAGTGCGCTCGCGGGATGAACTGGGCGAGTTGGCTATGGCCTTCAATCAAATGAGCGCCGACCTGGCTCTGGCGCATCAACAACGCCAGCAGATGACCGCTGACGTTGCCCATGACTTGCGCACCCCGCTGACGGTACTTTCCGGCTACTTGGAGGCCATGCGTGACGGCGATTTGCAGCCCACGCCAGCCCGCCTTGAACTGATGGATGATGAGGTGCAGATGTTGCGCCGGCTGGTGAACGATCTGCGCATCCTCTCGCTGGCCGACGCGGGCAGGTTGACGCTCAACCGCCAGTCTGTGGAACCGCAAGTGTTGTTGCTGCGGGTGGCCGCAGCCTTTCAACACCAGGCCGATCAGCGGGGAATTGACCTGCGCGTCAACACGGCGGCGGGTTTGCCTGCCCTCAACGCCGATGTAGAGCGGATGGTACAGATGCTCAGTAACACGGTCAGCAACGCCTTGCGCTATACACCCGATGGAGGACGGATTGAGCTGTCTGCGCGCCAGCAGGGCAATGAAGTCTTGCTGGCCGTCGCTGACACGGGCCGGGGCATTGCTCCAGAACACTTGGCGTTGATCTTTCACCGCTTTTATCGGGCTGATCTGTCGCGTTCAGAGCAGGATGGTGAATCTGGCTTGGGACTGGCTATTGCCAAATCCATCGTCGAGGCCCACGGCGGCCGCATCACCGTTGAGAGTGAGTTAAACCGCGGCGCTACCTTCACGATCTACTTGCCGGCGGGACATAGCCAATAAATACCCTCAACGAAGCCACCTTTGAGCGGCGGCTGCGACCACCGCAGATCAGCCTGCCGGGCCGGACATATCAAAGCCTCGCCTTCGCTGTCAATCACCAGAAAACGCCGCACTGTGCGGCGTTTTTTTGTTTTTGGGCTAGGCTGTTGTAGTGCGCACAGCTTTTTGTTTTTCGTTTGATTGCTGGTAAGATGGCGCTACTCCCGTTTTTTAGTTGCCTTAACCGGCATCCTTGCGAGACAAGCAGATGGCGCAAGAACATTTTTATCGTCGCCCCACAATCGGTGTGCTGGCTGGTTGGCAGCTTTACTGGACCGCCACACCGCTCAGCTATCTTAGCCCGATCTACCGCGGCATTCGTTTGGCTGCCGCAGAGTTAGATTGTAACTTGCTGCTGGCTTGCGGCATGGGGGCATCGGCCACGGTCGGCGATCTGCTGCGCCCTGCCTGGCCTGTACCCATGTCAGACTGCGATTTTGTGCCGATCGGTCCGTGGAACACCGACGGCCTGATTGTGGTCAACCCCCTGCATTCTCCTGAACGTTCACGCTATTTACAGGATTTGATAGCTGCAGGCCAGCCGCTGGTATTTGTCGGCTCTGGCGAAGATGGCCCGACCATCGTAGCAGACAACGAGGAGGGAATTGGGCTGGCTATGCAGCATTTGGTGGAGCATGGCCATCGGCGCATCGCGTTTATTGCCGGCAGTGAGCAGGATATGGCGGGCGATTCAGGGGATCGCTTGCACGCGTATCAGCGCGCGTTGCGACGTTTTGGTTTGGCTGGCGAGTATGATTCCGATCTGGTCGCTTTTGGTCAGCATACCCTCGCCGCTGGCTACGCGGCCATGCAGCGTATTTTGCGCACCGGCAGGCCTTTTAGCGCGGTGCTGGCCAGCAACGACGAATCGGCCCTGGGGGCCATCCGCGCCCTTTCCGAGGCCGGACGCAGCGTGCCTGCCGATGTGGCCGTGATCGGTTTTGACGACCGCCCGGAAAGTCCGGTGCGTCAACCCGCTCTCACCAGCATTCACGTTCCTCTTTTCAAGGTGGGTTATCAGGCCGTCGAGCTGTTGTTGCAACACATGCGCGGCCAAGCGGCTGCCATGACGCGGGTCAAGGTTCCTGCGCGTCTGGTGATTCGGGAATCATGTGGCTGTGACCGCAGCGCCGTGCTGGCGGATGTGCTGGATGCTGCCGCTCCAAGCCGCGATATGATGTCCGCCGATGCCCAATGGGCGCATTTGGCGCAACGAATGGCCGCGGTCGTGCTCGCTGAAACGCAGGCACTGGGTGAACAAGAGGTTATTGCACTTTGTGAGCAGTTGGTTGAGGCTTTTGCGCACAGTCTGGCGCGCCATGACAGTGCAGCCTTTCAGCGAGTGCTGGATGGTGTGTTGCGTCAGGCGGTTGCCAGTGGCGATGATGCGCATCTATGGCAAGTTGCCATATCCGTGATGCGCGCGGCGTTGCCGGCGCACGAGGATAACGAAGCGGCGCGCGAAATCCTGAACCAGGCTCGGATCACCATCAGCGCCATGATGCGCCAGCAACATCGTCAACATGCTGTGGCGCAACGCTGGACGGCTGACCGCCTGGCTCGGCTGACGGCACAACTGATCAATACCCTGGATGAAACCGATATTTATGCCGTGCTGACGCAGGGCCTGCCAGAACTCGATATTGATCTGGCTTGGGTTGCGTTGCTTCGACCTGCACCGGACGACCCACACGCCTGGAGCGAACTGTATTCGGTGGTCGGCCCCACCCAGGGAACCCAGCAAATTGCCAGCCGCTCTTTTCCTCCGTCCGACTGGCTACCGCAAAGCGTGCCTTTCAGCTTGGCCGTGTTGCCCCTTACCGACCGCGAGGGCCAAGCTGGATACATTGTGCTTGATACCGCACGCCTTGATCTCAACGGCGCGATTGCACAAGAGCTGGCCGCCGCGGTCAATACTGCCCGCCTCTACCGTGAGGCCACCGAGGGCCGTCGCCTGGCCGAAGAAGCCAATCAGATGAAAAGTCGCTTTCTGTCCACGGTCAGCCATGAGCTGCGCACGCCGCTTAATCTGATCGTGGGGTTGAGCGATCTGTTGGCGCAATCGGATCAGGGCAATGTGGCTGTTGCTCCGCGCGATCTGGAACGCATCCGCAACAGTGCACAACATCTGAGCGCCTTGATCAGTGATGTGCTCGATCTTGCCAGCAGCGATGCTGGTCAGCTTCGCCTGACGCGCGAATACGTTGATCTTGGTCAGACGTTGCAGGTGGTGGCAGAAACAGGTCGTCAAATGGCCGCGGACAAGGGTTTGGTTTGGCAGGCTGATCTGCCGCAGAATGGCCCGTGGGTGTGGGGTGACCGTGTGCGCTTGCGTCAGGTGGCGCTGAACCTCGTCAGCAATGCCGTCAAGTTTACAGAGCGCGGCAAGGTGAGCCTGACTTTGCAAACTACCCTTGATTCTGTCACTGTGATGGTGCGTGATACGGGCATGGGGATCCCGCTGCACGAGCAACCAGCTATTTTTGACGAATTTCACCGCACAGAACGCAGCATTGAGCGCGGCTATCGTGGGTTGGGGCTGGGGCTGGCCATCTGCAAGCGCCTGATTGCGCTGCACGACGGAACGATGGGGTTGCATTCCAGCGGCCAGGAGGGCGAAGGAGCCGCGTTTTATTTTACGCTGCCCGTGGTGGCTGCCCCCGCGCCGCCTGAGCTGAGCGTGACACCGCAACCGCTTGTGTTGTTGCTGGTTCCCCCAGGCGGCAATGGCGAGCGTATCCGGCAGCACATCGCCCAGCGCGGTATGGAGGTGGTAATTGTACCAGTGACCGAGATGCAAAACTGGCTGGCGCGTCTGCTGGCCGCGCCGCCGCGCGCGGTGGTGCTGGATGCCTCCGGTCAGCATGGCGCAGACTATAGTTGGGATGCGCTCAAAACCATCAAGGGGAATGCAGCAACGCGGGCTATCCCCGTGCTGTTTTACGCCACGGGCGAAACGGGCGGCGCGGTGCTGGAACTCGACTACCTCACCAAGCCAATTGAAATGACAGAGCTGACGCGCGCGCTGGATCAGCACTGGCTGGCTACTGAAGAGTTGGCCCTGCAAAGCACCTTTTTGGTGGTGGATGATGACCCGGAAACGTTGGACATGCACGCCCGCATTGTGCAGGCCCATTCGCCCAGCCATCGCGTGCTGAAAGCGCAAAACGGTCGCGAAGCGTTGGAGGTGCTGGCACAGACAGCGGTGAACCTGGTGCTGCTCGATCTGATGATGCCGGAGATGGACGGCTTTGGCGTGCTTGAGGCGATGCGGGCGAATGAGGCGCTGCGCGAGATTCCCGTAATCGTAATCACCGGGCAGGTTTTGACCGAAGCCGAGATGGGACGCTTGAGCCAGGGGGTGGCTACGGTGTTGAGCAAGGGGCTGTTGAATTTTGATGAGACTTTGGCTCATCTCGGTGCGGTGCTGGAGCGGCAGCAGCGGCTTAGCAGCGAGGCCCAGCGCCTGGTGCGCAAGGCAATGGCTTATATTCAACAGCATTACGATGAGCCGTTGACGCGCCACGATCTGGCTGGTCACGTCAGCATGAGCGATGATTATCTGACTTACTGCTTCCGGCAAGAGCTGGGGATGACCCCCATTGCTTATCTGAACCGCTATCGCGTTAATCAGGCCCGGTTGCTGTTGCGCGAAACAGAAAAAACCGTTACTCAGATTGCTCACGATGTGGGGTTTTCTGACAGTGGTTATTTTAGTCGGGTTTTTCGCAAAGAGGTTGGCATGTCGCCCGACACCTACCGCCGCAGCTAGAAAATCGCTGTCCGAACAACGGAGCGTTCTGACCCATACTTACCAAAAGGCTGTTTTTATCTGAATCACGGCGATGTCGGCAACCATGGCATCGCCGTTTTCTATGAAATATCCCTGAACTTCACGCTTTTCTCCAAGCTCAGCGTTGCTTGACGCAGTACAATAAGACTTGTTGAATACTAGGTCACACCGCTGTGACGCGTGGACTTTGGCTCTGGCTGTAAAACTGCTGGGCCTGAATGTTACCTAACAGGAGGTCACCTATTGCTTAGGAGACAACCCCAGTCCTGACAATTCCTCGTGCTCTGCCCCTCTTTTTGCAAGTTACAATTTATTCTGTCAAGTAAGGAGAAGATTATCATGTCGAAGAAGACTTTCCCTGTCGTTGTTGCAGCTATTCTGCTGCTCAGCATGGTGCTGTCTGCATGTGGCGGCGCTCAGACGGCAACGACGGGTGGACAAGCTGAAGCCCCCGCGGCTGGTAAGACTGTAACGCTGCGCCTTTTGGTTCACCAGAATCCCCCAATGGTCGAGTACATGCAGGCCTTCAACGAAAAGTTCCAGGCCAGTCATCCTGACATCAAGGTGGATATGTCTGTTGTTAATGCCAGCGACCTGGCGACCGCAACCCAGACCCGCCTGACTGCCAATGACATTGACTTGGTAGATGTTTTTGGCTTTTCCAATCCTGTCCAGCCCTACATGCAGAAGGTTGACAAGCCTAATTGGCAGCAGTTGATTGACGCGGGCTTGCTGGCAGACCTGACCGGCCAGCCCTTTGTGGCCAATTACGCGCCATCTTCCACACAGGATGCTGGCACTTACAACGGCAAGATCTATCAGGTTAACCTTGGGCGGGTGATTTACAGCGGTCTTTATTATAACAAAGACCTGTTTGCGGCGAACAACGTCTCGATCCCAACCACCTGGGACGAGCTGGTCGCGGCTTGTGAAACCCTGGTGGCGGCTGATGTCCCCTGCATGACCGCGGGTGGTAAGGACGGCTGGCCGATCTTTGTCGGCGCTTACGGCCTGATTGGCTCCATTTACCCCGATCAAGCGGGGCTGGTCGAGGGTCTGTGGACAGGCACGATCAAATGGAACGATGCCAAGTCCATGGAAATGTGGAACAAGATGAAGGTTTACACGCAGCAGATGATGGAGCCGGAAGCCAGCGGTATCGCTGGTGACGCAGCTCCCGGCCGCTTTGCTTCTGGCGCGGTCGCAATGTTCGCCGGGGGAAGCTGGTATGCGGCGGCAATCGAAGCGGCCAGCCCGGAATTTGCATGGGGCTACATTCCGTTCCCTGGTTCAGACAATGCGGAAGATAACAAATACCTGTTTGGTAAATATGATCAGGGCTGGGCAGTGGCAGCCAATTCCCCCAACCAGGCGGCTGCGATGACTTATCTGACCGAGTTCTCCGATCCGGCCAACTATCAGGCGTTTGTCAATGCAGTCGGTTTCATCCCCACCCAGCCGACAGCGAAGCTGGATACGCAGATCGGCAAGGAAGTTGCCTCGTATCTCGATAACTTCCGCGTCGGGTACGAACAGTACTGGGTTGCGCCCAAGGGAGCCGGTGAGTTTGCCAATCCCTGGGCTTCATACTTCAAGCCCTTCGGGACCTATGATGATGCAACTGAACTGGCCAACAAGGTTCAGGCAGATTTGCAAGCTGGTCTTGACGCTTCGAAATAAACAAGATGTCTGTTCCGGGCTTCCCGTCGCAAGGCGGGAAGCCTTTGTCCGTTCGACAGGAGGAATAGCGCAATGAACTATCATTTTGGTCGCGGCTTCTCGCGATGGATCCCTTACCTGCTACTTTTGCCGGGTATGCTTCTCTATTTCGTGATTGCTTTGGGGCCTTCCATAGCCACCTCAATCTACTCTTTTACGGATGCCACCGGCTTGAAGGGCGCTCCCATTCATTGGGTGGGGCTGGAGAACTATCGAGAGTTTCTTCTCCTGGGCCAGGCAGCCAAAGACAATATTGCGGTATTGGGACGCACCCTGATCTTTTCTGTTTTAGTTTCCTCCATCCAGTTTACGCTTGGATTGCTTTTTGCGTTGGTTCTCAATCAGCGCCTCTGGGGCAGAAATGTGGTGCGCACGCTGGTGTTTATGCCGGTGATTTTAGGCGCGGTAATCCAGGGCCTGATCTGGTCTCTTTTCCTCTACCCACTCGGCGGGCCTGCGGCAAAGCTTCTTGAACTGGTCGGTATGAAGTCGCAATTTTTGGGTGGCTCACCGATGGAGGCCTTTTTCTGGGTGATTGTGGTTCAGATTTGGGCAAATTTGGGCGTCACGATGATTATCTTCCTGGCGGGGTTGCAAACCATCCCGTCAGAATATTACGAAGCGGCCAGCATTGATGGGGCTAGCGGCTGGCAGGCGTTCAAGAATATCACCTGGCCCTTGCTGACCCCCAGTGTCAATACGAACATTCTGCTGAATGTCATCGGCAGCCTGCAAGCCTGGCAGCTTTTCCTGGTCCTGATCGGCTATCGTTCCGGTACACAAGTTCTTGGCTATCTGATTTACGCCACAGGGTTTGGTGCGGCTGGCAGCCTGACCCAGAGTTTCCGACAAGGGTATGCCGCGGCCGCGTCTATCGTCCTGTTTATCCTGGTGCTCATCATCGGTATGACCGTGCAAACTTTCCTGCGCCGTAGAGAAGAAAGGATTATGGCATGAACGCTTCAACAACTACCAGAAAACGACCGATCAACTGGGGAAAAGTTGGTTCGTATGCGCTCATGGTGCTCATGGCACTGGTTTACCTCGGACCTCTTCTCATGTTGGTGAATACGTCGCTGAAAACGCTGCCATCGTTTTCGCGCGATGCAACTGCGCTGGCGACCGAACTTAACTTCAAGAATTTTGCCGATGCGTGGGAAAGGGCGAATTTCCCTCGGTACTTGCTCAATTCCATCCTGTACACTGCGGCCTCGACGGTAATTTTTATCGTGACCGGCCTGTTTGTTGCCTTCCCAATCGCCCGTAACTACGTGAAAGGCGCTGGTTTTCTGTTGACCCTGTACGTGATTGCATTGTTCCTGCCGCCCGCGCTGATCCCACAGTTTCAACTCATTCTAAACCTCGGCCTCTACAACACACCTCAAGGCTTCATCCTGCTTTTCGTGGTGAATGCTGTAGGTATCGTGATTTTGGTATCTTCTATCAAGTCCATTCCCCGTGAACTGGATGAAGCAGCCGCCATTGACGGTTGCGGGTATGTCCGCTTCGTATGGTCAATCATTCTGCCGCTGCTGCGGCCAGCAATCGCCACAGTGATTGTTTTGCACGCTATCGGCGTCTGGAATGAGATCATCGCCCCCACGATCTATTTGACCAACGAGAAGTACTACCCGATCACGCGCGGCCTGATCGTCTTTCAGGGCGTCTATGGCAGCCAGTGGCCCACTCTGGCCGCAGCCGTGCTGATGCTAACGCTACCCATGTTGGTTCTCTTCCTTTTCCTGCAGCGCTACATCGTATCCGGCCTGACCGCCGGCGCGGTGAAGGGCTAAAACGCCTCAACGCTCCGGTGCTTGCATCATGACCCAACGCATACTCGCCTTGCTGCTGGTGATCGTCATTCTGGTAACAGGCTGTCAAGGCTCGCGCCAGCCAGAAAAAGCGGCGTTAGCGATCCCCACCCCGATCCCGACACCTGCTGTCGCGCGCGAAGGGTGGGCGTTGGTCTGGAACGATGAGTTTGATGGTGATGGTCTCAACCATTCCAATTGGACATTCGATCTCGGCGGGGGCGGTTGGGGCAACGGCGAAGCCCAAGTCTACACCGACCTCGCCGAGAATGTCCGCGTGCAGGACGGCCTGCTGGTGATTGAGGCCAGAAAAGAGACAAACGCTACGGGCGGTTTTCAGTTCACATCGGCGCGTTTGAAGACCCAGGGGCTGAAAACCTTCCAGTACGGACGCATCGAAGCACGCCTCAAGGTCCCGGCGGGCGCTGGCATCTGGCCTGCCTTCTGGATGCTTGGTTCCAATATTGATCAGGTTGGCTGGCCTGACTGCGGCGAAATTGACATCATGGAATACGTGGGCCGTGACCCCAATTTGATCATGGGAACACTGCACGGCCCCGGCTACTCCGGTGCGCTGGGCCTCACCAGCCGCAGCTTGCAGGACTACCCTATCGCCGACGATTTTCACACGTATGCCATCGAGTGGGACCAGAATCAGATCAGTTGGTTCTATGATGACGTGGAATATCACACGTTGACGCGCGAGGATGTCGGTAACGACCGCTGGGTGTTCGACCAGCCCTTTTTCCTGATTCTTAACCTTGCGCTAGGCGGCACGCTGGGCGGCTTTATCAGCCCGGAGACCGTCTTCCCCGCCCAAGTTTATGCTGATTATGTGCGTGTGTATCAGAAAGCCCCTTAGGCTCGCAGATAAATAGATTTTACGCCGCATTAGGCTGCATTGATCCTGAAGGATGCCTCATGTCAGACACCGCATCGCCTGCCTCAACGGTCATTACAGAAGTTCTGTTCTTTGATGATTTCACCTCCAGCGAGCTGGATCGTACCAAGTGGAATGTCAGAGTAACCGGCGAAATCTACAACAACGAACAACAAGCTTACATCGATTCTTCCGAAACGCTTTATCTTGCATCCGAAGACCCTATGGCGGGTGCAGGCAACAGCGCCCTGATAATTCATCCCCGTTATCGCCCCGGCTTTGTCACCCCAGAAGGCAACGCGTTCGACTTCGTTTCAGGTCGGATTGACACACGGGACAAGATGGAATTCTGCTATGGAACGGTCGCTGCGCGTATGAAGCTTCCGTCTGGTGCTGGGCTGTGGCCTGCCTTTTGGATGTTTGGCAATGGCAACTGGCCCGAAACGGGTGAAATTGATGTCATGGAATACGTTGGCGAAGCGGACTGGGTGAGCGCTGCCGTGCATGGGGCTGGTTACTCTGGCGAAGCCGCGCTCGTGAACAAGCTGTTTCTTCCTTCTGACGGCGACGCCACTGCTTGGCACGTTTATTCGGTGGACTGGCAGCCCGACAGCTTGCTCTTCAAAGTGGACGATATGGTGATGTATCGCGTCACCCGCGCCATGACGGATTTCTTCGGTTCCTGGGCCTTCGATACCCGCAAATTCCTCATTCTGAATTTTGCCCTGGGCGGCGTCTACCCATTCAAAACCAATGGTGTGCAAGTGCCTTACTATGGTTTGCCAGCCTCAACAGCGGACCTGATCAAACGCGATCAGATCAAGGTAGCCGTTGACTGGGTCAAAGTTGCGCGGCACACCCCAGTTGCTTAAGGAGCTTGACCATGATTTCAAGAATAATCTCTGGCCTTGTCTTGTCCTTCTCCTTGGGGTTGGCGTTGTTCATGGGCGTATATGCCAGCGACGCTCCTGCCCGCACCGGCGCGGCCGCGTCCGGCATTCAGTCGCAGCTTGTAATAGATGATTTTGAAAGCGGCCTGCCCGCGGGTTGGTTCCAATACGGTGACTACGGCAGCGGAACCGCTATCACCACCGCACCTGTTGTCGCAGATGACATCCCAGGCCTGCCCGCGGGCAACCACGCATTGGAGATTGCCTACACCAGCGCAGGGTGGGGCGCGGGGACAGGGCGCGACCTGGACGGCCAGGACTGGTCCTCTTACGACGGTATGGCCTTTTGGTTTTATGGCGCAGGCAGTGGCGCGACCTATCGCATCATCCTCAGCGATAATCTGAATCCTAACGTACCCGGCGATACTGCCGAACGCTTTGCCTATGAGTTTGACGATGTCAGCCCGGGCTGGCAACTCATCAGCATTCCCTGGGCCGACTTCTTTCGTGACTATGCTTTTCAGCCACCGGACGCGCCCAATGATGGCCTGACCCTGACCGAAATGCAAGCCTACGCGCTGGCTTTGCCCGCGGGCAGCCGCGTGGCAAAGCTGGATCAAGTAGCTCTTTTTGGCGAAGGTGAGGTAGAGATCAAAGTAGCCTATGCTTCCGCGGCCTACCAGACGGCGGAAGGCAGCAGCGCGGTGATCTCTGTAACGCTGAATGCCGCCGCGGCTGTGCCCGTGACCGTCACCTACGCCACGGCTGACGGCACAGCCCTGGCTGGCACAGACTACACTGCGACCACTGGCCAGCTCCTCTTTGCTCCCGGCAGCACGCTGGAAACTTTCAGCGTAGCCGCCCTGGACAACGCCTATGATGACGATGAACGGACAGTGCTCCTCAGTCTGTCCCACCCGGTCAATGCCATTCTCGGCCCGCGCAGCAGCGCCACCCTCACCATTACGGATGATGAAGTGAGCATACCCGCTGGCTGTCGGTCCGTCATTGTTGATAATTTCCAGGATAGTCAGTTGCTCGCTGGGATAGACCCCAACGGCCTGGGGGTGGGTTTCGTCACCTGGAACGCCACCGGCGCGAGTGTCGCGATTACCACGACCACGGCGCCGCCCGCGCCCGTGCCGGGTGCCGCCGCCGGTAACCGCGTAC
>JBAQWV010000137.1:0-4753 GCA_049299095.1 Anaerolineae bacterium
CCTCCAACTGAATACGCACTCCTCCCTGGCAAACCAGGACGATTTTGCTTGCCCATGTCTGGATCTATACTCGTTCAATTTGTAAAGCTACTTACCCACCATAATCACGGCTTTTGAACCATGCCCTATTGCCGAACATATTGGCTGACATATACAGTGCATTCTGCCCAACACCGATGTGCGGATAATCGAAGAAATAATCAGTGCCCGTGCCTGGGTTGCCATCAATGTTGTACAAATACCAACTGCCCGCGGCGCTGTCCGTGGTAGAAACGGCAATACAGGCCCAACCGTTGTCGCCGCTATTCAGGCTTTCATCAAATGCTGTGATGCCCAGAATATAACGACCGGCCTGTTCATCATAGGCCGAATAGGGGTCGAACAGCACCACATCACTCTCACCTGTGGCACAAGTGGCCCCATTATTGCTCCAGAAATCTTCGTACAGAATCGGCCCAAAGACGCTGGCACCGCTTTTGTCGAAGACCTGAAAGCTGGTATTAACCCCTACCACCACATGTGTACGACCAACCATGATGTCAGGATCAGGCGGAACACCCTGCTGAGATTGGCTGTAATCAATAGACTTGAAGTTTGTGCCCAGGTTAAGTGTGCCCAAGGCTGCTTCAGGCTGATAGTTTTGCACGGTAGAGTCAGGTTCCTGATGTAACGACGCCTGCACCATAGCCCTGAAGGCTTCTTCAGTGACGGGGATATCGTTTTCTACAGCAGCACTTTCCCCGGCCAAAAACGCATCGCGCTCGGATTTGATCTCACCATTCAGATATTTTTGTAGCAAGCGATCCATCGGGCTGGGGCGGCTGGGTACATCGGCTAAATTAACAACAGCCACAGGCCCAACAGCCTCTCCCTGGATGATGACCGGATCATTCTGGCTATTAGCAACCTCGGACGCATTGCCGGAAGCCATACGGCCCGGGGCCAGCACACCGCGTTGCAAGAGCGACATCTGTGCTTGTGAAGAATCAGAAGGAAGCGCCGTTTGGCGCGCACTACAGCTACTGAGGATCAATCCTGTGATCACCAGTAGCCCTACCCATACTCGTAGCCTTGACATGGTACCTCCAGTGTATATGGACCGAAATTTCAGCACTAGAAAGCGACGATTAGGCTATCTCGCTTTTCTGGTTGACGGTACTGAAAGACATAGATAGCCAAGAGGCGAGCAAGACAGCTCTGCCTCTTGGCTATGGAATCGCCTAACAATTATAGATCAAACACGCTTACGCTGCAATGTCCAGAACGCCGCGGCAAAGGCCGCCAGCGCCGCCGCGAACACCGCCGTCAAGGGCAGGACTGCGTTGGAGGGTTGCGCCTGCACATCGTCGAGAGTCACCGCGGTGGGCGCGGTGTAGGTCACACTCACCGGGCCGTGCAGTGTGGCAATACCATTGACGTCCACATCCTGCAGCCAGTAGTAGTAAGTCTGATTGCTCACCAGATCCGCGCCGTCCTCCCAGGTGTAGAAGAAGCCGCTGGGGCTGCCCTGCGCCTGTGAGGGGATCAGTGTGGCGTTGAGCTGGCGATCCCAGGCATCGGGCACCGTTCCGCGGAACAGGTTGAAGCCGCGGTTGCTCTGTTCGGTGGCAGTTTCCCACATCACCTGCACCGCGTTGCCCTGCTGCGCCGCACTGAAATCAGCCAGCAGAATGGCAAGAGGCGTACAGCCGTTAGCCGGGGTGCTGAAGCACGAGACGCTCACATTATCTACGGCTGCGTAGCCGCCGGTAACGTAGGGCGGTGCGCCGCCATTCAAATCACTGTAATACATGCGTACAAACACGGTGTCGCCCAGCAAGGCACCACCGTTGATGGATGGCAGATCGTAACAGAACGTACCGTTAGCGTTGGCGTTGTCCCAATTTTGCAATACATAGGATGTGCTATCAGTCACCGAGTTGATGCGCAGACCAAAGCGCGAATTTGTGCCGTTGGCAACATGTCTGACGTTGAAGCACACCTGTGTTACTTGGGTTCCACCACAAGCGCTGGAGGCGTTGGCAGGGATCACAAAGGTATTGCTGCGCAGGTCCACTTCGTAAGCATCCAAATGCAGATAGTCAGAGCTGCGCGCACACACGTAGCCGCCACCGCCAGTGGGAGCGGTCACGCCGGCATAACAGGAATTATTGCTGCCTGTTGCCAAACCACCGCTGCCCCAAGTGAAGCCATCGGATTCGTCAACAGACGCCCCCGCACGTTGCCAGTCGAAGACTGTCCAGTTACTCGGCAAACCGCTGTCGAAAGGAACCATGACATTACAGCTTAATGTCGCTGCGCTAAGCGTGGGGTTGTTATTGATACCCGGCGACGAAGGCCCTGCGGTGGGTTCAACTGTGTCAGGGTTGGCCTCAGGTGCTTGAAGCACACTGGTAAATGCTTCTCTCATGGTACGCGCTGCGCCCTGTGGCCCAGTAGCCAGAAGCTGCGGCTGGTCATTTTCTGAATTATGGCCGGACACGGCCCAGTCACAACTGCTGTTGCGTGCTAAGGGACTGACCAGCGACGCATCGGGATCAAGCGAGATGCTGATATTAAGATCACCATCGGTAGAGTCATTGCCCGCGTTGAGAACATCCAGTTCGCCGCCAACATTGCCATTTTTACAGGCTTCATCCCAGGTAAAGCCGGCAGGAATAGCGTCGCGGTAATCAGACGCTACAGAATCATCGTTCCAGGTCACTATATCGCATTTGGTGCCGCTGGGACCATTACCTACATACAAGGCTAGCTCATCGCCGCCATCCTCCAGATCAAAGTCATTATCCGGACTGCCGGCGTAATAGATAAAGGGGTTGGAGGTGGTATCCCACCCGCCAAATCCGCCCGGCGACAGATGGTTGTAGATGACGATGCGACTGCCGGCAGGAATGCCGCCGCCACCGGCCATGTAGTCATGTACTGTGAAGGCATACGTCCAGCGCGCTTCCTGCAGTTGAGCCGTAGGGGAACTGTTGCCGGCATCGCCTAAATCCCACAAGTAATAGGTTTCACCTGGTGCCAGGGCCTGCAAGGCATACAACTCCACCCATTCGCCGTTGGTGGCGACAGTTTCAGTACCATTGCAGTTGTAGCAGACCTCGTTGATCGTCAGCTTACTACACGAGCCGGCGGTGGCAATCTCGAAGTCAGCGTTCAACCATTCGGTTGCGCCACTGGTGTCTTCAAGCTGCACGTTGTCAATGTACCAACCCAACGCGTTGACTGAGCTATTTGTGGTCATCGTCCAGGCAAAGGCCACGTTGCCGCCGTCGTTGCAGCCTTCTGCCACGCCGCCGGAGTTAGTTTCCAGGTCATACCAGGGGGTATAGCCCCACGACAACTGATCTGACGTAAAGGTCGCCACGTCGGTGAAGACGTTGTCCTCATTGCAGTCTACGCCGAAGTGGGCTATATCTAAGGTGGTGGAATTTTCTTTATCGAGATAGTAGGCAAAGCGCGTCCACAAGCCGCCATCCCCGCCGGTGGTGGTGTAGGGACCGGTGCGCAGACGGTTGTCGCTGCTGTCATCGTAGTTGCCGTCCAGGTCAATGCCCCAGCAGCCCGTACCGGCATAGCAGTTGGGAGACGCCGCTGCGCCGGTGGTAGGATTGATCGGATGACCATATTCCCATTCGTTATGACGATTAGTAGAAGACGAGTCGATGGTCAGATAGAAATCAGCGTCGCCCGTGCTATATTGAGGAGCAGACTCAGTGGCATTCAAACGCGCCGATAAATCGAATCTTGCGGGGGCAGTGGAGTTGACAGGGGGAGTTTGATTGTCAACAGGCTTTTGAGCCTGAACCGGAGCAACAAGGCTCAGACATAGGACGATGAGGACCAACAGGCGTACTCTGAACGTATGGAACATAACTTTCCTCCTATTTGATTGTTGGGGTTGCCTGCTACAGGCTGAGATCAGGCAACTGACCCTTCCGTATGTCGCCACTATACCACAAGAATCTGTGTGACACACGGACCAATCACGGTACTCCAGATTACAATTTTGTAAACAAGACCTGACAGGCGTAACTAAAAAAGCGCCGGATCAGTGGATCCGGCGCTCTTTACTGGTTGCACGAAGAATTACGGCTGCCAGGCTGTGGCGTCGGCCACCACATCCAAAACGCCGATAGCATCATCACCGTCGAGATCGTAGCGCTGATGATAGACCGCATCGCCCGCGGCGCTGCCCCAGCGCGCCGTCACCAACTGAATGTCCACAATGTCTACATCGCCGTCACAGTCCACATCAGGTGTCACCACGTGCAGCGACGTTGCCATCGGCTGCGTGATCAGCAGATCATCGGTAGCCTCAGCGGTGAGCGAAATTACGGTGCAGGCCGGAACACCGGCAACGATGGCGCTGGTATAGGCCACCTGCGCCGTATCTGCACCGGGCACAGTGCCGCTCCACGTCACCGTGCGGCCGGCGTTGTCGTATACCGGCGCGCCGTTGGTGGCGGCCAACGCGGTGGGATTGAGCAGCTCGGCCGGCAGCGGCAGGGCCACGTCCACGCCGGTGGTGATCACCGCGGTGTTGGTGAGGTGCGCGGTCACCGTGATCGGCAGTCCCACCGGTGCCCATTCACGGCTCACGGTTAGCGCGGGTGTTTGCAATGCACGGCATGGTTCAGTGGTGAACCTTTGTACCTTTACAATTGAATAAGACAGGAAGGTGATTCTTTGGTATTATTAGCAGGACACTAACCAACTAATTTGCCAAAGGAGATCACCTTCCCATGACATT
>JBAQWV010000138.1:0-9347 GCA_049299095.1 Anaerolineae bacterium
TGACAGATCGTCGTTCTGGTAGTACGCTTGCCATGCGAGGCGGTCTCCTTTCGGGTTTTTGTTTGCACCTATACCTTACTCGGATTCCGCCTCGCTCACAATTTCAACCGAATTCCATACACTACCCAGCCTGTCAATGCGTTGCCACGCGGCTGGTTTTGTGTTACAATTGACAGGACAAGTCGAGAGACTGGCACTGGAAGGACATGGAGTATGCCAAGCAATTTGTTGACCACCAAACGCAAAATTCTGATCGGCGTGGCCGTGGTGGTGGTGATTGCCCTGATTGCGCTCATCACCTGGTTTTTGTACACACATCCCGGCTTTACCGCGACCAGCAGCAAGCTTGCGATCATTATTTTGGCGCTGGTGCTGCTGATTATGAACATTTCAATGATCTTCATGCTGTGGCAGATCATCCGCCTGATTGATTTTCTGCTGACCGAGCTGAAGCCGGTGCTTAACAGCGTACAGCAAACCAGCCAGACGGTACGCGGCACTGCTGAATTTGTCAGCGATGAGGTGTCCAATCCGATTATTGATGTGTCGGCCAAGGCCGCAGGGATTAGAGGCTCGTTACGCTTCATTCGCGATAGCCTGATGAACCCCAACACGGGCACGTCCCCATCATCCAGTCGCCCCGTGCAGCCGGACAACGTCAGACCGACTGATTTCTAAACTTAGGAGAGTTTGTGATGAGTGAAAAGAAGAGTTCAAAAGCGTTTGTGTTGGGTTTTATTGTAGGTGCGATTGGCGGCGCAGCCTACACCATCCTGCAAACACCGCAGTCGGGCGATGAAACACTGGCTCAACTGCGCGGTTTGAAGGCGCGCTTCACCGGCGGCAGCTCTACGGCTAATGATTGGACGAATACCGGCTATACGGCCCCGCGTTCCTGGGAACGCGCGACTGACCGTATGACGCAGCAGGCTGAGAACGCGGCCGACACGATGAAGTCGGCGGCGCAGAATATGGCGGACGAGGCGAGTTGGCAAGCTGAAGACGCGGTCGAACAAGCCAAATCCGCAGTACGCAAGGTCGAGAAGAAGGCGCAAGACCTGGCCGACGACCTGGACTTATAGGTATACCATAGAAACAAAGAGGCCGTGCCCAGGTGGGTACGACCTTTTGCTTTTTATGAGCAGTGTGCGTTGTTATTTGGCGATGTCGTAGCCGGCAGCTTGCCAGGCGTTCATGCCGCCGTCCATGTTGTGAACGTTGAAGCCCTGCTGCTGCAGGTATTGCGTCGCCTGACCGCTGCGATTACCGCTGCGGCAAACAGCCACGATGGTCTTGTCTTTGGGTAATTCGCTGACGCGGCTGGCAAGCTGGCCCAGCGGGATCAGTTGCGCTTCGGCGATGTGGCCGGCAGCGTATTCGTCCGGCTCGCGCACATCGAGGAAGAAGACGTTGGCGTTGCCGCGCAGGCTGTTGGCGGTTTTAACGTCAATTTCCAGGGGCAGATTTTGCGGTGCGGCCACCGCTTGCGCGGCCGGTGCGGCGGGCGCAGCCACGGGCGCGGCCGCGCCACCCCCACACGCGCTCAGCGTGAACAGAACCAACAGAAGTAAACTGATTGACAGGGTGAAACGGTATTTCATGGTCATTCCTTGCAGGGTTACGAGTTATCGGTTACGCAGGTGTGATGCAGTTGCGTCCGTGCAGGTTACGCGCGCGGTTCAGTTTCTGTCAAACGCTGCCCGATCAGCTCGATCATGTGCGCGACACGGTGATCCCAGGTGTTGGCAGCGGCTACGGCCCGGCGCGCGGCCACACGGTCGGGTGTGTTGCCCTCGGCCAGGGCCGCGGCAATGGCAGCGACAAATGTGCGGGCGTCGTCGGCCAGGCGTACCAACAACGGGCTGAACGGCACCAGCTCCGGCAGCGACGTGGCGACCACGGCCCGGCCGGCTGCCAGATATTCGTACACCTTGAGCGGATTGACGTGCCGCGTCTGTTCGTTCAGGCGGTAGGGGATCAACCCGACTTCGCAAGCTGCCAGCACCGCGGGGACTTGCTCCGGCGGCACTGCACCCGCGAAATGGACGTTGGGTAGGACACGCAGCCGCGCCAACGCCGCTTCGTCCGCGCCGTAGCTAACCGGTCCCACCAGCCGCAGCAACCAATCGGGCCGTTGTTCGGCCACGGCAGCCAGCAGTGCTAAATCCACTTTGGCATTGATGCCACCCACAACGGCGAGGGTTGGGGGATGGGATGGGGAAGGGGGTAAGTCTTTTGGGGAAAAGGCGGAAAAATCAACGGCATTGGGCAGGTAATAGGTATGCGGGTTGAGCGGTAACCGCTCTGCCACAAGGCTTTGCGCGGTGCAAAAGACCAGGTCTGCGCGCCGGGTGAGCTGCGCATCCAGTTCGCGCTGACGTTGCACTTGCGCCGCGGTCAGGCCGGGATAGGCGCTGTACTCATCCACGACGTGATACACGACCAGCCGCGGCCGGAGCTGTTCGATCCAGTGTTGCTGGCCGGGGCGAAAGAACCACAGGAGGGGGGCGAGATGCGGGTGGCGGGTGGCGGGTGGCGCAAATTCATCGGTTACCCGCTCTAACGCGCGCTGCAAGCGGCGGCGACGCAGGGACGCAGTCAGCGGGCCGAGGAGTGGCGCGCCGGTCATGGGGGTCAGGGGTGACCAGCTTAGCGCGGCCAGGCCGTCCGTTGTACGCAGCAGCGCGGGGCGGGCGAGATCGCGCCAGGGCAGCTTGCCGCGCAGCGTTGGTTCCTCATTCACCAGCAACAACGGCGCGACGCGCGCCAGCCGCCGTGCAATCTGCGGCTTGTCCTGCCAGATCGCGCCGGGCGGGTCAGGCGTGAAGAAGAGGATGGGGGGAAGGGTGGGCATAGTCGTTGCCGCAGATTGTAGCACGCCCGCCTTGTTCCACCAAGCAATCAGGGCGCTAAGTGCCGTTTGATGCGCCAAGCGGTATAAAACTCGACAAAAGATGATTTAGATCATAGCTTGTGTAACACACATGTGTTATGCTGATTATTGCGCGCAAATTACACAAATCCGTGGGTTTAGTGAAAATAATCGCAAGCAGAGTGGGCGGCTTCGGTGCGACAACAGTGTCGTCTGATCAATATTTTATTACTGGATTGGCAGTGGGTTTGGGTGACAGGCTGACATAGGAGGTTGCTATGGTCAAGCTATTGCTGTTCATCGGGTCATTACTGGTCGCTGGCTTCCTGGCGCTAAGCGTGGGCTGGCCGTGGCTGATTGCCGTGGTCGCCGCTGAGATCATCGTCGGTGGTTATCTGCTGCTGAAGGACTTCCCTAACAATCCGCGCTTCATCACCCTCAGTACCCTGTTTGCCATCCAAGCCCTGGCGCTGGCCTGGGGCTTTATCTGGACGATGCAGCAGGTGGATACGGAGGCGCTCTCCAGCCAACTGAGCGTGACAATCTTTCAATGGATGGCTGGCACGGTCTGGCTGCAGAATTTCTGGGGTATCGTGGGCGGGATCGCCGGAGCAATTATCCTGTTTGGGATGCTGATTGCTGCGGTCAACCTGTTTGGCCTGCTGCCCAGCGCCCAATCCACTGGTGTTAGCCGGGTGGACAACTTCACGCGCGGCGTGCGGCGCTCATTAGGATTGATTCCCGCGCAATGGGCGGTGCGCAACGGAGAAATTGTTGTCGTGAAGGCCGCCAAAGAGTCGTATCCACCGCTCACTGGCCCCGGCGAAATCGAAGTGCAGCGGGACAACGCGGTCATTCTGGAGAGCAACGGCGGGATTTCACGCATTTTGTTAGAGGGTGTGCATTGGGTTGGTTATATGGAGCGTATCTACATGCCTGTACCGCTCTTTGGCAGAGGGGAAGCGGTGGTGGTGAGAAATGTCTCGACCAACGATCCGATGATGATTGAAGAGCTGAATTTGGCCGTGTTTCACAAGGTCAACTGGCCGCGCCTGGAGAAAGTTTCTGCAGAGGAGCTGAAAAAGAACCTGGAGACGCTTCTCAAAGACAAGGTGTGGGCACCGTCAGGCAACCATTGGAGCGCCGCAGTCAGAGCCATCACCGAGCGTGAGGCGCGCAATGTGGTGGCCAACTATAAGTTGGAACCGTTTTTGAAGTTCAACGAAACCGAGCGTAAGGAGTTCAAGGAGAAGCTGGGTGACCGGGTGAACAAAGTCACCGAAGAATTCCTCGGGGTCAAGGTGACGATCACCGGCATCGGCGCTGTGACCATCCCTGACCTGGCCGCGCAAAAACTCACGCAACGCTGGCTGGCTGCGCGTGATGGCGACATAGCCTGGGAGCAGACCGATCTGCAACGGGACATAGATTCTAATCTTGCCCAAGGCCGGAGCGACGTTATGCGCACACTGTCGGATGCCATGCGCGAGGCGGGAAGTTACCACACCAAACCCAACGATTTCATGTTGCTGAGTATGATCGAGCAGATTCAGCGCAGCGGTAACAACCCCGCCAACGCCACTAGTCAGGAGATGGATATGATAACGCGCTTGCTGATGATGGAGCTGCTGAAAACGATGAGCAACAGCGCGGCTACTCCTGCTGACACAGTGTAACTTATCCCGTTCGTCGGGGGTAACGCTGGTGCGATGGCGTGGGCGCAGGGAGTTGGCTGGGCGTAAGCGCGCTGATCGGCAATGGGTGCACCTCGATGCCGAAGCTGGTGGCCGTGGCCGCCAGCGCGGCCAGAAAGCCGCGGCGAAAGCTATCCAACTCAGACTCACCGGCCTGACCTGCGGCTTGCAGGCCGGCCATCTCGACCCCGCGCAGAATATTCTCGATGTCGTGGCGATGCCATACCAGTTGACCCATAATCATCATCCTAGGAAATAGAAAATATGTTCTATTATATCCTTTGAGATGATTATAGACAATTATACTCGACAAAGCATTCGTAAGTGAGCTATTATTTAAGCTTCCCCAAGAGGCCGGTTCCTTGCGCACGCACCACTAACCAGCTTGCTCGGCTGGCAACAAGCTGGTTAGTGAGTCACATCACAGCATACGAGAGGACGAAATGTGAGGTCTTTTCGAGCAATTCCAGTGCATCTTCCAAACAAGACAACGCTCTTTGCGATGGAATGGTCCACTCGATTGGCTGATTGCCAACAGGCGGAGTTACTTCCCACACACGGATCATCCAGGGAGCTTGCCACTCTCCAGCGAAGCCGTAGCTGATATGCAGATATGCTGTGCGTATCTCCTTTTTATCCGACCAGACAATGTCAGCAACCAGCAAAGCTCGCGGCGTCCAACGTTGTGTGGTTTGTGCCAGCTGTGCATCAGCACGCTTGATCAGCTTATCGAAACCCGTGAGGGTTTGTTGATGTCTTGAGGACAGGGCATTTGTGATCATCGTATACCTCACCAAGCCGCGGCTGGAGCAAGCCGGTAAGTGATTTTTGTCTGACGGGCAGGCGGGCCAGAGCGCTTTAACATCAGCGTGCTGGCACAATGAGCGCACAGATAATCATCGCTGGTCAGGAGAATTTCCAAGCGTTCCAGTTCAATGGCGTTACCACACTTTTCGCAGCGTCCATGACTGCCATCTGCGATCTTGCGCAATTCGCGCCGAATGCCCTTTAACTTTCGCTCTGCCATGCGCACCGTGTAATCGCTTAGCGAATCCATGGTGGTATAATCGTTGAGATGATCTACGACACCCTCGCACCAATCGCGCTCAGCCAACAATTTCTCTTGATAGGTGGTTAAATATGCGGTATTCATGATATCCTCCTGTGCAAGGTCACCAAAACTTCTTCTATCAACAATCTGGGTGCATTACCCGAGGAAGATCGGTCCAAAGATAGCGGTTAAAACAATGCCGACAACGATTGCTATGACTACCAGCCCTGCGGCTCCGCAACCCGCACCCTGGTCAGTGGGAGGGGGGGTCATTACCACGTAGGCCTGCTGACGAGGCCCGAAAGCCATGCGGAGTTGCAGATAAACGATGTATAGAACAAGAAAGCCAATCAGCACCAGAAACGGTAAGGTGAAATCCATGATAGCAACTCCTTTCGTTGAAGTTCATTGGCTGGCAGCTTGGGGCTGCTCTGACAGTTCTGTTTACAGGGTATCATAAAATAACAAGGGTTGCCTGACAGAGGGCTGACTTTACGCTGATAAGCGGCTGCAAAATCTGACAAACCTTCATAGACCGCTCCATAATACCGCGGGTAGTTTTTGTCAGAAAAGTTTGACATTTTTATCAGATGTTTGTCAGATAGTTGGTGAATAGAAGAGGGGATCTGTATGTTATAATAATGCAGATTTTCTGACACAGTTTGCCAATTTTAGTGGATCAGGGTAGCAAAAGGCGGATTTGTAATGCCGCAGACCACCACTCTTCAGCGCGGTTCAACAGATAAGGCTATTCCCGCTCGTGTTGTGCGCGTTACCCCAGCCGGGGTGATTGTCGCGCTGCCCGACGGCCGACAGGGGTTGGTGCGGGAGCGAGAGATCGCATGGGATGCTGACGCACGGCGCAGTTGGCGTGAGCGCTATGCTGTTGGAACCGTCGTGCAGGTCATACAGCTGCCTAAAGACGGCCATGAACGACCTGAATTCAGCATTCGCCTGGCGCAGGACGATCCCTGGCTGGATATCGAGGAAAAGTATGTGGTTGGTGGGTTGGTCAATGGAGTGGTCACGGGCATCACGGCTTATGGCATCTTCGTGGAATTAGAGCCTGGGGTCACGGGGTTGGTGCATACGTCGCGCTTTCCTGCCTGGGTCAGCGGCGCGCCCAGCGAACATTTTTGGCCAGGTGATTGGGTGAAAGTTGTCGTGGGCGAGATCAATGCTGTCAATCGTGAAATGGCCTTGCATTTAGCCGAGCGGGCGCGCTGGCGCTGGCGCGAGATAGATGACCCCCAAAAGCGGAAAAGAGCCTTTGTCGAAGACAACGATTCTCTGGCAATCTCTCGCAGGCAAAAAGCCAGCGATCTGCTTGTTCACAGCGCCAAGTCTATCTTGGTAGTAGACGATGCCCTGGCTGTGCGCAATGAAGTAAGCGAGTGGTTAAGTCACGCCGGCCACCGCGTCACCCTGGCTGCTACCGGCGCGGCTGCGCTTGACGCAGTAAGCAACAACCTGCCCGAGATTGTATTGGTGGATGTCCACCTCCCTGATATGTCAGGTCTGGAGGTGGCACAAACGATTCAAGCCGAGTGGCCCGAGGTGCGCTGTATTCTGATGAGCGGAGATCATAGCCTGGCGGAAGAAAGCGAGGATTTGATGAAGCTGCACGAGCGTGGTGTTCCCTTTTTATACAAGCCCTTCCGCCCCGATGAATTACTCCAGCATGTTTTTGCTCCACCCGCGCCGCATACTAATGGATCAAAAGATGTAAAGCAAGAGTCAATCAAAGCTAATTTCGCGGCCTCGCAAAGTCACTTGCAGTTAAACGCCTTGCTCAGACAGGTCTGGCGTGCAACCAAGGTCAATCTGGCGGTGCTTTTTGAAGTAGACACAGCACAACGCACGGTTCGTGTGATAGAACAATTTGGCCGTCCTTTACTCAAAACCACCCCCCTGCCTGGCCTGGTCCATAGTCCAGTGCGCGACGCAGCAGAGGATAACCAAATTGTACGGGCTGCAGATGTCTACGAAGCTAATACTCGACGCTTTCGGCATTTAACGCCTCAGATACGCTTCACCAGTTGTCTGGGTGTGCCGGTGGCTGTGACCTTACCCAATCGGTATGCCCTATTCCTCTTTTCTGATAAGGTAGATGTGGCGGTAAGTGAGAGCGCTCAATCTTTTGCCGGCGCAGCAGCCTTGGCCGCGGCGGCCTGGTTGGAGCGCGATGCCTTTGCCCGGCAGGCCGCGGAGTTGCAGCGTTTGGTGCTGCTGGGCCAGCTTGGGCGTACCTTGGTGCATGAAATCAATAACCAGGCACAAAACATCCCTTGGGCGGTTGAGAAAATACCGGCTTATGTTGAGCAAGCAAAGCAGCTTGGTTTATCCGATCCAGAACGCATGCAAAGCATTTTAAAGGAAGCTCAAGAGATTTTACATGAGGCCAGCATTGAAGTGGAACTACTGGCCTCTATTGCTAAGCCATTTACCAGTTTGACGCGTCTGGAACACGAGACCTCGTTGTTCTTGGATATTACGGTGGAAGAGGTGGTTCGTGTGATGCAGGATACCGCACAACGAGCAAATGTCACTATCACTGCTCAAGATCTTACGCCAATGGCATTCATCCGCGGCCAGGACACCGAGTTACACCAAATTCTGGTGAACATTCTTTTAAATGCTGTGCAGCAAGTTGAGCAAAGTCGCGACAGGGCAGGTGGGCGCGTGATGGTACGCTTGACAGCTACGCAGCATAACGATCAACCGATCTTCCGAATCGAGGTCGAAGACGATGGCCCTGGTATCCATCGCAGGCTATGGGAGCGTATTTTTGAGATGGGATATACGACGCGGCCAGGCGGTAGCGGTGTCGGCCTGTCGGTAGCGCGCACATTGATCGAAAATATGGCCGGCCGCATTGTCATTGCTGAAAGCTGGCTTGGCTGGGGATCAACCTTCGTGGTCGAGATACCGAGATAAAGGAGTTTGTAATGAAAATTTTGATTGTGGATGATCGTGCTTTAGGCGCACGGAAATTGCGTGATGACATTCATGCCCAGAAACGGGACTATCAAGTAGAAATAGCATTTAGTAAAGATGGAATTTCCGCCGCAGATCGGGCGCTGGAAATCGTCAAAGAAAGCCAGGAGCATTTCGATGCTTTTTTAATTGACGACAACATGGGCGCGGGGATGAACGGCAGCGAGCTCATGCTGCGACTGCGCGAGCTTAGCCCGGCCAGCGAAACGATTGTTTTTACCGCCTATGCTGATGAAGCGGGCAAGCAACGCGTAATCGAGGCTGGCGCGCGCGCCTATGTGCAGCGTCCTGTCAACGAAAAAGAACTGTTTTGGCAACTGCGTGGTATTCAGCGGGATCAGGCAGCACGAAGGGAACGGGACTGGCTGGCTGCTTTGGCAGGCGTGAGCAAGGAACTACAAAGCGGAGCAACTGTTGAAGAGGTGGGTGAAATTATCGTGCGGGCTGCTCCAAAGTTAGGATTCGAACGGGCACGGCTATGGCTCTATAAAGCAGAAATAGGTTCTTTGACAGGTCTGGCTGAACATGGCAATAAAGGGCTTAAAGCATTTAAGGGGTATAGGGTATCTTTAGATGAAATGCCCTATTCAAACGAAGCATTGGAAAAAGGGGCATGGTTCAGTGGTGAACCTTTGTACCTTTACAATTGAATAAGACAGGAAGGTGATTCTTTGGTATTATTAGCAGGACACTAACCAACTAATTTGCCAAAGGAGATCACCTTCCCATGACA
>JBAQWV010000139.1:0-1753 GCA_049299095.1 Anaerolineae bacterium
GCCGTCGCCTTCGATCAGGCTCGGGCGATAGGTTTACCCTGGCGCATGTTGTGGTATCAGTTTGGCCCCTACGAAGCCTATTACCAGACCGGACGTTATGAAGATATCGTCCTCCTGGCCAATACCACCCTCCAGGACCGCCCCTATTTTGAAGAATCATTCTACTACCTGGGTCTGGCACAAGCCGCCCTGGGTGACGACACATCCGCGCGCGCCAATCTGGAGAAGGCGGTGGCCTTTAATCCAAGTTTCACTCCAGCCTCGGATGCCCTGGCCGGCCTTTCGGCCGGCGGCTGACGAGTGACGCGCCGGGAGAGGGAGAACTGCAATCACTATGCGTAAACGTACTAAATCAATTATCCTGCTTGTTGCCGTGGGGCAGATGTTGCTCATCCTTGGCCTGCTGGCCCTGCCGACCGCCGTACAGGCCGTTCCCGGCCGCTACCGGGTATGGCTGCAAGAGAACTATCCGACGATGGGCAAAATCTCCGAGGAAGTCATCGCTCAGGTAGCACCGGTGGCTACCGCGCTGCCGGCCGCCCAGCAAGCTCCGGAAACCCAAATCGACATCTCATCGCTCATCGCCGAGCAGCCGGTATCCACGCTGACCGTCGATACCGCGGAAACCGTCGAATTGCCGCAAGCGGCCGCGCCCACAACCGCGGCCGCCGAAGCAACCGCCGAAGCAACAACCGAAGCAGTCGCCTCGCCTACGTCCGCGCCGACGAACACACCCGCCCCGACGCCTACCCCCATGCCGTTGCCCGGCCGGGTGGTTCTCGAAGACATGGGCGTGGTCAAACAATCGTTCAACAACTGTGGCCCGGCCAATCTGACTCAGGTGCTCAACTTTTACGGTTCGCCCATCACCCAGGCTGACGTGGCTGCCTACCTGAAGCCCAACCCCGAAGACCGCAACGTCAGCCCGTGGCAAATCGCCGATTATGTCAACGAGCAACTGACCGGCTACAAGGCCCTGGCCCGCAGCGGCGGCGATCTGGAGATGATCAAGCGCTTCCTGGCCGCCGGCTTCCCGGTGGTCATCGAGAAGGGGTACGAGTTGCCCGACTCCGGCTGGTGGGGCCACTACCTGACCATCTACGGCTACGACGACGACCTGGAAGAGCTGTATAGCCAGGACTCCTACCTCGGCCCGTTCGACGGCAGCGGCCGCGTGGACGCTTACGCCGAGTTCCTCCACTTCTGGCAGCAGTTCAGCAACACCTTCTACGTCGTCTATCGTCCCGAGCAGGAAGAGGCGGTCAAGAGCATCCTGGGTGAAGAAATGTACGACGACTTCAAGATGTGGCAGAAGGTGGCCGGCATCGCCGAGACGGAGACGCTGCAACGCCCCGACGACGTCTTCGCCTGGTTCAACCTGGGCACAGCCCTGACGCGCATGGGTGGGCTGACGGGCGAGAACCAGTACTACCAGGGTGGCGCGCAGGCCTCGACAAGGCGCGCGAGCTGGGATTGCCGCCGCGGATGTTGTGGTACCAGTTCCAGCCCTACCTGGCCTACCTGAAGCTCGACCGCTATCAGGACGTGGTCACCCTGGCCGACGCCACGCTGGAGACGCAGGGCGGCCGCAACGTCGAAGAGACGTTCTGGTACAAGGGCCACGCCCTGGCCTACCTGGGCGACATCCAGGGAGCGATTACGGCCTACGAGACGGCCCTGACCGTCAACGCCAACGTCGACCCGGCGCAGTGGTCGCTCGACTCCCTGCGCGGCACGGGCGGATAAAGAACTC
>JBAQWV010000140.1:0-11781 GCA_049299095.1 Anaerolineae bacterium
CTGCGGCTACTTGACCGGCTCAGCCTGCGGCTACTTGACCATCTCAGCCTGCGGCTACTCGACCAGCTCAGCCTGCGGCTACTTGACCAGCTCAGCCTGCGGCTACTTGACCAGCTCAGCCTGCGGCTACTCGACCAGCTCAGCCTGCGGCTACTTGACCAGCTCAGCCTGCGGCTACTCGACCAGCTCAGCCTGCGGCTACTCGACCAGCTCAGCCTGCGGCTACTCGACCAGCGATGCGGCTGGTACCACATGATACAGCACCACCTTGTCGTTGCTGTAGACGACTTCGAGTACGGGCGCAGTTCCCGTGTCAGGCTCCGCCATGCGCCGGAACTTGTCCAGGCTTTCCGCGGAGTACATGATCTGCTCCAGTTGACCGACATAGATGTAATCAATGTTCAACTCGCGCATCAGTTGCGTTGCCATGCCGGTGTCGGTGGTGCGCCAAAACTCCTCGGCCTGACTGCGCCGCGGGCCAGTCTGCCAGCCATAGCGCTGTTCGCCCTCTTCGTGGAAGCCAAGCAGCGTCGGGAAGCCGGTGAAGCTGGCGACGCGCAGCCCACCTTCGCGGTAGTAGCCGATTAGCGCCTCTGCTACTACCGGCGTGCCTGTGATATTGTCCAGCATCCAGCGCAGTGCGTCGTAGTCGGCGCGCAGCACGATGGGCGAAGAGGCGGACTGTGCGGCGTCGGGGTGCCAGGTGTATGTGCCCGCCTGCATGTAGGCCATGCCATCCAACGTGCCAAGCGCGGGGCGGTTCGGGCCAAACTGCCCCACAGGGAAGCGGTCATCAAGGCGCATCGGCGTGCCCAGCACCAGGAAAAGCAGGGAGAGGGTCAAGAGGTAGCCAAAGGCCAGCGTCCACAAGGTGCGCCAGCCGACATGCCAGCGCGTGGCGATGAAATGCCACAGGCCCGGCAGGGCTACGCCAAGCGCCAGCCCCAGCATTACCCACGCCTGAATATAGAACTTGAACAGGGTGTTCATGCGTCGCCAGTCGCCGCCCTGCAGGTGATCTTTCAGGTAGACGATCTCGACGCCGAACAGCACCAGCAATGCAGTGAACACTAGCGCGCCGAGGAAGGCTTGCTCGCGCGTGAGGGTGCGGCGTAGTAACAGGATGATCGCGGCCAGCAATGGCAACAATAACACCGCGGGCACGCTGCGATCTAGCGCAGCCAGTACCACTGCGGCCAGCCCAGCCAGCCCCAGCCCCAGTAAGACATTGCCACTAAGCTGCGGGGTGGCGCGCAGGAGCGCGGGCAGGTGATCGAACCGATCGAACGCGATGCGCAGCCAGCGCGCGGCCAGTGGATCGCGCGGCGCGGCGGGCTGGGGGGTGTGGCTGCGCAACTGCACAAGAATGAAGGTGAACGCCAGGAAACCGAGGAAGCCCCAGACGTTCAGCCACTTGCCCAACGGCGAGGAAAGGGGCGCAACCCCCACGCCGCTGCTTGCCAACGCCTGATACTGGGTGAAGAAAGGCAAATAGAGCAGCAAAGCTGCACCCACTAGCACGATGGCAAAAAGACCGGTGCGCAGAATGGCACGAACGGGTGACGAGGTCAGCCGGTTTGTGCGCCACTCGCGCAGCAGCCAGATCAACACGGCCAGGCCGAAATAGGTCGGTAAATCCCAGGTGTTAATGACGGCCAGCGCGCCCAACGTCAGCGCCAGAGCCAGCGCCAACCCGATGCTGCGCCCCGGACGGCCCGGCTGGTGCGCCAGCAGGCTGTACACCAACGCCAGAAACAGCACGGTGAAGCTGATGCCGATCATATGCGGATGCAGGTCAGCGAACAGAAAGCTCCAGTAGGGGAATTCGTTGATCGTGTACGGAATGACGCGACTGGGATCCCAGTAGTTGTATGAGGGTAGTTTGTCGGGGCCAAGCACCTTGACCAGACCGCTGGCCGCGCGCACTGCGGTTTGCAGACCGGGCAAGCCGCTTTCAAACGCACTGCCCGATTTGGCGGCCAGGCTGCGCACCACCTGCCCGCCGCCATCCACGTTGCCAAGCATGGTGACGAAAAACGCAGCCAGCAGCGCAGCCAGCGTCGCGGTGCGGGAACGCACGCGCCCGGCCACGGTGTACAGCCGCGCGGCCAGCGTGTAGGCCAGGCTGAATACATTTACCACGGCCAGCGCGAACACGGTTGGGATCGCCAGATTGAACGCCACCGACGATGCAATGCCGGTCAGCTTGATCAGCACGGCCACCAGATATAGGCCGAAATAGTAATAGTTGATGATACCGCCCGCGAAATAGGGGTCTTGCGGCGGGAAATAGGCGCTGCGCAGGATGCCATTCAGGAACGCGAACTCCATAAACTTTTCGCCGCCATTCCATGGCTGCCAGATGTCGGGGTTGGCGATGCGGAAGAGTACAAACAAGCCAAACGCCGCGGCAAACAGCGCCTCGCCACCGAGAACCAGCCGCTTCGAGGAACGCCAAAAAGCGCGCATGGCCGCGCGCTGCCTCCAGCCCAGCAAGGCGGACACGAGCGCCAACGCTACCAGCACACCGACGATGACGGGGGTACGAAATTGCACTAGCCGCAAGCTGGCGCCGATCCAGACCAGATACCCGACCAGCAGCCAGCCCAGGCTGCGGCTCAGCAGGTAGCCGCGGTCGTGCAGCGCGCCGAACAGACGGAAGCTGATCGGCCAGACGATCCAGCCCAGCAAGCTGATCATCAGCCACCAGGTAAACACTGCCAGCGGGGTGGAAACACTCGCCAGACGGTTCCAACGAAAATCCTGTACCACCGGTAGCTCGTCCACGGGCACAGCCAACAGCAGGCTTTTGGCCTCACCCGGCCCCGGCTCTCCCGCGTCGGCGTGCAATGGACGATCTGTCCCCGGCCATAGCCGCTGGATCAGCGGCGGATCACCGACGTCATGCGCTTTGGCGTCTTCCCACGACCCGCCCAACAGCGCGTTCCATTCGGCGTCGCTAAGATCGCGCACCTTGCGATACACCAACACCGTAGGATGATCGTAGAGGGTAAAACTTTCGTCCGCATGCTCGTCGTTTATGTCAATTCCGAACAAATTCGGGTGGTTGACCTGCTTGAGCGCCAACTCGTAGCCTAGTTTGCCGTCGGCCATGAGCTGGTAATAGCGATTGGTCATGGGATAGCGCGCGGGCAGGTTATCCACAGCGCCGTAAATGCGGTTGGAGGAATAGACGATGTAATCGGCAGTGCGCAAGGTTTCCTGCAGGCGCAGGAACTTCTCCGCGGTGTCCTCCTCGAACGGGCCCCAGTCAATGAAACGGTAGCGGCTGCGCGACGCGCCCGGCTCCGGCAGGTCGTAGGGCAGCGAATCGTCCCACTGCTCCCAGGCAATCGTTGAGCCGTCGGGCACGTTGGTGTAGATCCAACGGCTGGCGGTGATCCAGGGGTGAGTGGTGTTGTAGACGCCGTTGACGAAGGCAAAAGACCATCCGACCGCGCCCAGCAGGGCGATCAACGCCAGTGCCGCAGCAAGGTAGCGGGGAGCGGAGAGCGGGGGTTCGACAAGCTCACCCACCGCGGCGGGGGCGTTGGCCGGGTTGACCGGCAAGGCCGTATCGAGCCTGTGCGGGGGTTCGACAGGCTCACCCACCGCGGCGGGGGCGTTGGCCGGATTGACCGGCAAGGCCGTATCCAGCCTGTGCGGGGGTTCGACAGGCTCACCCACCGCGGCGGGGGTTTGTTTCTTGGCACGCGCCGTTCCCACTCCATGGATGGCTGCGATCAATCCGGCTGCGAAAACCAGCAAAAACGGCGTGACAGGCTCCATATAACGCATGAACTTCGCCAAAAACAGGCCGGTCAAGCCAAAATACGGCACAAGCCAACTGAGGATGATCAACTCGCCGTCGCGGGCGCGGCCCAGCAACATCTTGAGCAACGTCCAGGCCAACGCGATAAAAGCCAGCAGGCCGAGCGGCCAGCCCAGCCCCCAGCGCACAATCTGCACGATCTGGTAAACGTAAGGAACCGTACCGCGGTATTGACGGGTGAAGGGGAAATCGGCCTGACCGCGTACCATCGCGCCTTGTTCCTCCAGCACAGCGCGGCTGAAGTTGGCCCAGTCGAGGATGGCGAAGGGAGAGGTGACGGCGAAGGTGATCGCGGCCACAAGTAAAGCCACACCGGCAGGCCACAAACTGGCAAAAAAGCCCCGTCCATCCACTTCAGCGCGTTGGCGCCACCAGTGCAGCAGCCCGGCCGCCACCGGCGCGGCCAAAATGGGCAGTGCGCTAAACTTGGAGGCAATAGCCAGGCCTGCGCCAATGCCGGTGAAGACGATCCAGCGCCAGGCGGGCGCGCGACCTGTGTCTGCTTCAGCCATGCGCAGCGCGCCGTAGAGGGCCATCGCAGTGAAGGTGGTACTGACCGGGTCCACCGCGAAAAAGTGGCTGAGCTGGATTTGGATCACGCTGAACGCGGAAAAAGCTGCGGCCAACAGCCCGACCCAGGGTTTGCGACGGCCATAGATGCGGTCGGCCAGCAGGTAGACGAACAGCACGGTGAAGGTGTCGGCCAGCGCCATCAGCAGACGACCGACCACGGCCAGCCCCGGTACGCCGTTGGCGGTGCGTAGCGTGTCCACGGTGGACGGCGACGCGCCAAGCTGCTCAGCCAGCGGGGCCAGCTTGTTCAGGAAATTGGCCGTGCCCACCAGCACGTACAACGGGAAATGGCCGTAGGTATACGAGCGCCGTTCTTGAGTTTGTACATTCCACAGGGGATTGAGTGGTGACAGGCGTTTGTCAAACAGACTGACACCCTCCGGTGGCAGGTGGATTGTCGGTGCGTAGTAAGCGATGGTTGAGCGCTCATCAGGGTGCGGCAACTGTCCATCGGCGTAATCCACATGCCAGACGCGCAAAATAAAACCCATCAGCAGGATGAGCAACAACAAAACAGCGACCGGCCAGCTACGGACTGACCGAGCAGGAGAAGAAACCATAGCTATCGTTATCGAAGGTTACCAGCCGCAACCCACGGATGGGGTGCTGGGCAGGCGATAATTAATTTGCGAGGCCGCAGGCGGCGAACCTAATAAATACACGTCCACACAACGCCCCCAGTTCACCATCGTGCCATCGTTATAGCCGAGGTCAATCCAGCGACCCACCACGCCACCGCCAGTGTCGCCAGCCACAGCCTGGCCGTAGCCCGGTACATAGACCTGCGTGTACAGGCGCACCACGCTGGGATCCACTGCAACAATCCCGTAGCCGGCTTGCATACCGGTGCGGGTGAGGCCATACCAGGGGGAGCTAAGCGGCGTACCGGCGTCGGCAGGGGTGTAGGAAGTGGCGAACATGCGAATTTTGCGCCAGTACGTCACGGTGCCGCTCGGCGTTGAGAGCTGACGCGGGACAATTTTGACGCCATAGGTGTTGACGCGCGTCACCGGCGCTTGTGCCAGCCAGCTATCATCCAGCGCGCGGCTGACCGGCACGCCATCCTCCAGCACAATGCGATACCGTTGCCGGGTGATGCCGTTGACGCCTTCCTGTTCGAGCCGCTGATTGTCAATCTCCAGATCGGGGTCAGCCTCGATGACAGACTCGTAAGGCGTGACCTGCTCTTCAATCTCGAAGGTATGCTGCACGCGAATGATGCGCACGCTGATGTCCGCGGTCAGCGGCGTGTCCAGCGCGGGTTCGATGCGGTCGAAGCCGGTGAGCATCAGGCCGTTTTCCGACAACAGATCGGCCACCGTTGCACCACGACTGCGCGTGCGCAGGGCGTGATTGGCGGTGGCAATTTCCACCGATTTGCTGCGTTCGATGGTGATCGTGCGCACGCGCTCTGGTGCGGCGCGATCCACCGTCAGCGGCTCGCCTAAAGCAGGCTGTACCAGGTCGCCTTCGTACAAAGCGATGCCCAGCCCAGCCAACGCCTCGCCCACCGTGCTGGCAGTGCTCCAGATCGTGTCGGCGGGTGCGGCAGTGTCCGCAGAGTCGTTGATCTGCACGGCCAGCGGAACGGCGTAACGCACCGCCAGCATCAGCGGCGCGGGCTGCGTGTCGCTCCAGGGATAGACGCCAGGCACGCCGGGAAAGTTCTGCCCCCGGTCAAGCACAAGCGGTGCGAGGGCTGCATCTGGTGCGGTGGGCTGCTCGGCCATCGTCAGCACATCGTGCGCGCTGACGGCAATGGAGAGGTCGGCCAGCACCTCCTGCACCGCGGTGGCGTGAGTGTACAATCGCTGCAAGCGTCCGCCGTCGTCCACCAACACAGGCCGCGCCCGCTCGATGACAATCTGCATCTCCGGCTGCACCGCGGCGCTGCGCGGCGGGGAGAGACGATCTTCGGGTCGCAAGCTGATCTGCATTTCGTCCAGCAGCTCACCGACTGTCGCCTCGTGGACAAAAACGGTGGCGGGCTGGCCGTCTATCGAAACGGTGACACGGGCTGCCGAATGGATGAAGCCATAGACCAGGCCGCCCAGCAATAAACCGGAAAGCAACACGACGCTGACCGCAGCAAGCCGCCACGCGGCGCGCGACGACAGCGTGCGTGCCGCGACAGAGGGGCGCGCCGCGGGTGTAGCAGCTATAGGATTGCTGGCTGCCAGCTTACCATCCATAGGTTGCCTTAACGCCGGACCGGCAGAACTAAATCCTTGGAGAAGGGGGTGAGACTGTGGAACTTGCCCTGCTCGTCGCAATACACCACGTCTTCAATGCGTACACCATAGCCCTGATCGGGGAAATACAGCCCCGGTTCAATCGTGACCACTGAGCCACGCTCCAGTTCCGCCATGTTGCCTTCGTACATATAAAAACCGGGCGCTTCGTGGATTTCGAGGCCCAATCCGTGACCAAGGCTGTGCACATAGCCTACTTGCGTGCCGGGGGTGGAAAGCACAGTGGGGTAGCCCAGCGCCTCGTAGAATTTGCAGGTCATTGATTGATAGATGGCGACGCGGCGTCCGACTTCCAGCGTTTCCATGATCAGCTTGAACACGTCCATAGTGTCCTGATAGGCGCGCTGTACTGCCTCTGGCGCAAAGCCGAGACACCAGGTGCGGGTCATGTCGTGGTAATAGCCGCCGCCCGCGGCGCGCGGGAAGAAGTCAAAAACGATGGACTTGCCCAGCTCCAGTACGTCGTCTGGATTGCCCTGGTTGTGCGGCACACCGGCGTCCGCGCCGATAGAGAAAATATTGCCACCGGGCTGTTCCAGATCGCGCTGAATACACTGTTCATGGACGAACTGTTTGACGTGACGCACGGTCAACGGCTGGCCGTCGGGAGCCAGCAAATAGCCGGCGCGCTCCTTGCTCTGCCCGGCCACCGGTCGGCTGGTGAGCATGTCCACAAGCGCCACGACGACCTCGTTGGTGCGCTGCGCTACCGCGCGCATGGCCGCGATCTCGTCGGCGTCTTTGGTGATGCGCGCGGTGGTGAACAGATCGCGGCTGAACTCGGTGACGACTTCGACATCGGGCAAGGTCTGGGCCAGGCGGCTCAACAGCGCGTGTGCCTGGCCGATCTCGCCGTGACCGTAAAAGCCGACGCGACCACGAACGCTGTAATCAGCGAAAATGCGGCGTAGTTGCTCGGCCTGCGCGGCCAGCAGATCGCCGTTGAACTCGCTGGCGATCTGTCGCACGTTCCAACGCGTGGATAGGGTGGTTTCAAGGCCGGTCAGTGCGGCCTCGTCGCGCTCCATTGGGTTGTGAATCAACAAGCCGGGCTGGCCGGGCCGCAGCAGGATCGTCACCCCTTCCAGTTTGTGGCCGCCGGTGAGGTAATAAACGGTGGGGCTTTCGAGGGTGCTGCCCAGCACTACGGCGGCGTCTAAATTGCGTTCAGCAAGCAGGTGGTTGATGTCTTGTTTCATAGGTGGGGAAGTAGGCAGGTTTTCTTGTCTACGGGGTTACTTTTCTACTTTTCTTCTTGAATGAGTTGTGCCATGCGGGCGCGCTCGCGCGCGGTCATGGCCTCCAGCAGCGGGTCAATGGGCCGCGCCTGCGCGATGGCTTCCTGCCCGCGCAGCAGAAAATCCACGACATGGCCCCAGCCGAGCAACCCGGCGGCGGGGCGAAT
The DNA here is from genome assembly GCA_049299095.1 of Anaerolineae bacterium. GTDB lineage: Bacteria > Chloroflexota > Anaerolineae > JAAEKA01 > JAAEKA01 > JAAEKA01. The sequence continues at coordinate 8,063 of JBAQWV010000140.1, forward strand.
GGCGCGCAGTTGGGTATGGACAAAGGGCACGCGGCTGGCCAGATCGAGTGCATGGCCGTTGCTGACCAGCAGTTCAAGCTGGCGCTGACGGTCGGCCAGACGGCCCGCAGCGGCATAGGCGGCTTCCCAGGCGGGACGCGTGATGCCGGTCTGCACGCCCGCGGCCTGCAAAGCGTGCGTGGTGTCGTCGTCGAGTGAATCGGTCAACTCGTACAGTTCGATGCTATGCGCTAACACGCTGACCGGATCGTGGCCGATCAGGCCGGTGAGCCAGTCGTGCAAGCGTCGAAAGGATTCGTTGCGCAGTTCAAAATCAGCCGGGGCATACAGCGCGGTGAAGAAAAACTCCGACAGATCGGCAAAGCGCGGCTGGGCCTGAAAGTCGCCGTAATCATGGCGCAGGATGTTGATCTGAAAGGCTTGCAGCTCGCGTTTCAGTGCGGACGCTGGATCGTTTGCACCGACTGACACTTCCGGCGCGCGCGGCGGGCGCAGCAGCCCCACGCGCAACACGCTGCGCAAGGACGGCCCTTTGCCCGCCTTGGGAGAAGATTGATTGTTGTTCACAATCAATCCATTTTATCCGCAAGCCAAGTGCGCGCCAAATCGCCTGGATAGAGAGCAGAACCGCCAAAGGAGGGGTGGGATTGTCAGGATAGGCGTTACGCAATTGGTGTCATTTCGCGAAGTAAAAACGCCAAGAAATCGCTGCTTCTGGGCAATGTGGACGAGATTTCTCGCTCCTGCGCGCCTGCTGCGTCACATTTTTTAGGCGCCCAGATCGGCCAGCCCCATGCCGCGGATGCGCCGCGCCACCCACACCATCAACCGGTCGGCCACTTCTTCCTTGGTCAGCAGCGGCCACGGCAACACATCGCCCCATTTATCGAGCAGTGTCACCTGATTGGTCTCTACACCAAAACCACTATGGGGCGCGGACACATCGTTAACCAAAATCAGGTCAAGATGCTTTTTCTCTAGTTTGGATTTGCCGTTAGCCAACAGATCTTCGGTTTCTGCAGCAAAGCCGATCATCACCGTCGGACGGCCTGATGCCTGCCGCTGGTCACCGATCTCGCCAAGAATATCGGGGTTACGCACCAGTTCAATGTCCAGACTGCCGCTCTTCTTCTTGATCTTCTGATCTGCCACTGTCGCCGGACGATAATCTGCCACCGCCGCCGCGCCAATCAACACATCGGTGCGCGGCAACAGCGCGACCGTGGCTTCACGCATCTCGATTGCCGTGCGCACGGGAACGCTGGTGACGCCAAATGGGATTTCCACTTGCAACGGGGAATGGACCACAGTGACTTGCGCGCCAAAATCGCGTGCCGAGGTGGCCAACGCAATGCCCATCTTGCCGGTAGAGCGGTTGCTGACAAAGCGCACCGGATCGAGTGGTTCTTGCGTGCCACCGGCGGTAATCACCACATGCACACCTGCCAGCGCGCCGGTGCGACCCAGCACCTTGCGCACCATTTCCACGATCTGCGGCGGCTCGGCCATGCGCCCCAGACCGACTGCACCCGATGCCAATCGCCCCTCCATCGGACCTACTATAAATGCACCGCGCGCCGCCAGGGTAGCAATATGCGCCTGGGTGGTGGGGTTCAGCCACATGCCAGTTTCCATCGCGGGAGCCAGCAGCAGCGGGCCGCGGCTCGCCAGCGCAGTGGCGCTCAATGGATCGTCGGCCAAGCCCAGCGCCAGTTTGGCGATGGTGTTGGCGGTGGCCGGGGCCACCACGAACAGGTCGGCCTCGCGCGCGAGCGCCACATGCATGATCTGACCGTTGCCCAGCGACCACAGATCGGTGGTGACAGGCCGTCCAGTCAAGGCAGAAAAAGTCAACGGCGTCACGAATTTCTGCGCCGCCTCTGTCATTAGGACATCAACTAGTGCGCCCGCCTGCGTTAAACGACTTGCCACCGTCACGGCCTTATAAGCTGCGATGCCGCCGGTCACCCCAAGAATAATATGCTTGCCGCGCAGCACACGCGCGCTATGGGTGCTTTCCACGCTGAATGCTCCTTTTTCGTGCCAAAGCGTACTTATACGGAACGGACATATTCTACCATTGCCGCACGCTGCCGACAAGCTCATTGACGATGCACTGGCACAATGCTATAATCAGAGGGCAATACTGTCATAACTTTTTGCTGCAAATAAGGGAGGCAACCCTATGCCAACACTGGTAAGATTGATTGCTGAAGCTGTCGGGGATCAACGAACGGTGGATTTCTTCGCTGAATTTCCTGTGCCAGCTGCTGATGCTACGCCGGACTGCCGCGCAGCCAGTTTGTTCGCCACAATGGACACCGCCGGGCAACCGGGGATAAAAGTCACGGACTTGCTGCTATGCGCGCCCACCGCGGTCACATGGCACACCGACCGCCGCGTTGCCCTGGGACGCTATACCTATCCAGCAACGGGGCCATACAGCGCGCTGCTACGCTGGGGAGAGGCTACGGCCACGGTTCCCATTACGCTGGGCACACCGACCGCGCTGAAACCAACACCGCTGCCCACAGTAACGGCCCTTACGACCAGCGCAGGTGCTGACCCTGCCACGCAGGCCGTTGTTCGTGTGACGGTCAACAACCTGGCAGCCAACCAGCGGCTGCGCATTGACGCCGGAGCCGGCCAGGTTTTCGTCGTTGTCGGAACCGAAGGCACGGCACAACAAAAGGAATGGTCGGTCACCTATAGCAAGTCGGGCGAGTACGTAATCACAGCCGATGTGCTGGACAGCGACGGCTACTGGCTGGGATCGGTCGGTCAAACGCTGGCGAAAATAGCCGCCGCAGGCGAGCCAACCAAGCCAACGCCAACGCAGCCCAAAGCCCCAGCACAACCGACTGCGGCCCTGCCTGAGGTAGCCGCGCCGGATGCAGCCAACGTCCCTTGGCTGCCGCACAGCTATGTGCGCCCGTTGTGGGGTGGGGTGCGTACCTACAGCCAACCGGGCGGTGGTGCCGTGATACGCAGCCTGGTATTGGGCACGTATCTGGCGATCCAGCGCGACACAGTGGCGGGCGGACAAGTCTGGCATCAGTCGGTGCAGGGCGACTGGGTAGCATCGAGCACAGTGGCACAGATGACGCCCTCCAACTTGCGCGGGGTTGAGTTGCAGGGCAGCACACCACCCCCTCCGCCGCCGGGCGTGCGCTATGGTGTGGTCACAGCCACCACGCTGAATGTACGATCACAGCCCAGTACATCGGCGCCCATCGTGGGGCAGTTAGCCAATGGTGCGCAGGTGACGATTTATGAAGAACGCACGGTGAGCGGAGCTGTCTGGTATCGCATCGGCACTGATCGCTGGGTGCACAGCGCGTATGTGCGCATCACGCAAGTGGTGGCCGCACAAGCCCCGCGCTACGGTATCGTCACGGCCGATGTCCTGAACGTGCGCACCCAACCCAGTGTTTCCGCGCCACTCACCGGACAGGTCACACGCGGCATGCAAGTGACCATCTCCGGCGAACAAACTACATCCGGCGCGCTGTGGTACAGCATCGGTGACAACCGCTGGGTACACAGCCATTGGATCAGCCTGACTACTGCTGAAGTCGCGCAGCAGGTGGCTCCGATCAGCGTTGCGGCGGCGACCCTGCCGGTGGGGTGGGTGGTGGCTTCGTCGTTGAATGTGCGCGCGCAGCCGGGTGTTTCTGCCGGCAATCCGCCTATTGACGAAGTGCTGCACAACTATCGGG
>JBAQWV010000141.1:0-18235 GCA_049299095.1 Anaerolineae bacterium
CCGCTTGAAAGCCGCCAATGCCTATCATTCCGACGCCGGTCTGCAAGCCATGATGGCTCAAGAAACACGCACGTTCAATCATTCACATGCTTTGAACTAAATTTCAACCGAAAGACGCACACTACCAAGCGGTTGGGGGAAGGTGAAAAGGTGGATGATGTCGCAGTCAACGGCAGATCGGACATTAGCCATTCGCGAATTTATCATGAGTCATTACCCTTTTCTTCCTCATGCAATGTCTCCAAAAACCTCAGATCTGCATCGGTCAGCCAGGCGGTGTCGAGCATGTCGGGGCGCCGCGCCGCGGTGCGCAGCAGGGCTTGTTGCCGACGCCAGCGCGCTACCTGGGCGTGATGGCCGGAGAGCAGCACGTCGGGCACACGCCAGCCGCGAAACTCGGGCGGACGGGTGTAGTGCGGGTATTCGAGCAAGCCGGTGGCGTGCGAGTCGTCGGCCGCGCCATGTTCTGCGCCCAGCGCACCGGGCAACAGTCGCGTCACCGCGTCCACGATCACCATCGCGGCCAGCTCGCCGCCAGACAGCACGAAATCACCCAGGCTGATCTGATCGGTGGCAAGGTGCTGCCGAATGCGTTCATCGAAGCCCTCGTAGCGCCCGCAGATCAGGGCGATGCGCGGGTGATCGGCCAGCTCCAACGCGACGCTTTGGTTGAACGGGCGTCCCTGTGGCGTGAGCAAAATGATGGGCACGGGCGAGACGGCGGCATCTCCGCCTGCCGCGCGCGGTGGTAGCTCCAGCACGCTTTCGACCGCGCGGAAGAGCGGCTCCGGTTTCATGACCATGCCGCCACCGCCGCCGTAAGGGTAATCGTCGGTTAGAGCGTGCTTGCCTTCGGCGTAGTCGCGAATGTTGTGGGTGGTGACGGAGACAAGGCCGGCATTGCGTGCGCGCTGCACGATGCTGTCATCGAGCGGGCCGACGAACATGCCAGGGAACAGGGTGAAGATGTCGAAATGCATGGTAAAAAATCTCACGTCCTTTATACCGCACAGCGGGCATTACCGGCAAGTTGACGGCGGCTTCGGCAGGGTTAGCTTCGACAAGCTCAGCTAACGGCTGGCTTAGCTTCGACAAGCTCAGCTAACGGCAGGCTCAGCTAACGGCAGGCTCAGCTAACGACGGCTTAGCTTCGGCAGGCTCAGCTTCGACAAGCTCAGCTAACGGCAGGCTCAGCTTCGACAGGCTCAGCTAACGACGGGCTTAGCTTCGACAGGCTCAGCTAACGACGGGGTTAGCTTCGGCAGGGTTAGCTTCGGCAAGCTCAGCTTCGGCAGGGTTAGCTTCGACAAGCTCAGCTAACGGCGGGCTTAGCTTCGACAGGCTCGGCCTCGACAGGCTCGGCCTCGGCGGGCTTAGCTAACGGCAGGCTCAGCTTCGGCAGGCTTAGCTTCGACAAGCTCAGCTAGCGGTGAACGGTGACACGGACAAGTGGACGCGCTGTTTGGCGCAGATAGCACGCTGCGGTACAATCTTTGCAACCAGTACTGTGACGCAGAAAGGATACAAGCCCGGGCTGCGTATCTGTTTCTTCTGACCCGCGGTACGTACCCCCACCTAAAGGAAATTTTTCATGTCCATCTCTGCTGAACAATACAATCAGGCGCTCTTGCTGGTGCTGGATGAGCTGTTTGATAACGTCCACGGTTTCTTTCTCGACCGCGGAACCTCCTTTTTCGAAACGCTGGCGACTATACCGGCTGAGCAGGCTTCGATCCGGGTGGGCGGGCAATGCGCCACGCTGGCCGCGCAGGTGGAGCATGTGGCTTTTTATCTGGATGTGGTGGTGCGCATGATCCGCTACGGTGAATATTTGCAGCTGGATTGGGACGAAATTTGGCGCACTGTCGGTGTGGTGACACCCGCGGAGTGGGAGGCGATTCAGGGCCGCCTGCGCGCCAGCTATGTCGGTGTACAGGAACTGATCAACTCGACTACGGCATGGCCGACCGAACGCGAGATCGGCGGAGCGATTGGCTTGATCGCGCACACGGCCTATCACTTGGGCGAAGTGCGGCAGGCATTGTGCACGCTGCGAACGAACTGACGCAGGTGCGCGTCAGCCGCTGCTGAATTTCAGCGTTTTCCTGTGGAGGAAATCAACCATGACGCAATCATCTCCTGCTTTCAGCCGCACAGGCGTCGCCATCAAGGCGATTGCGCTGTTCGTGCTGACGTTGTTTGCGCTGCAAGGCTTGCTGGTGCTGCTGACTGCGCTCGGCTCACCGCTGCCCTTGCTGTTGGTGCTGGGCATTGCCGCGCTGATCGGCGTGGTGACTGCGGCTATCGTGTGGTTATTCCGCCGCCGCCGCCCCGACCGCGCCCCGTTTTGGCGTTCCTGGCTCAGTGCGACGACCATCTGGGCGTTGCTGCTGCTGGCGTTGGTCAGCATCCCCTACCTGTGGATGATCTATGTCAGCGCGGTCGAGCCGCTTTCTTTGCCCCGCATTGTTTTGAGCAACGGTAAGAAAGAGGTTGTCTATCAAGGCATGGTGCATGTCGGATCGGAACCGTTCTATCAGGGTGTTGTTTTTGACATGGTGGATGCTGCCGATAAGCAGTATGCCATGCTGTTTGAAGGGGTACAAGGTGGATCGCCGGAAAACGAGCAACGCTTTAACGAGCTGATGGGCACGCGCGGCACCGATTTGAACCAAATGTATGATGCCGTGGCTCAGCAGTGCAATCTGCATTTCCAGAACGATTATTTCCGCGTATTTGCTGATGACATGGTCGACAAGCCGGATCAGTTCATTACGGCGGATGTCAATGTGGATGATATGATGGCGGAATGGGATCGGCTTGTGGCCGCCGACCCAACCTTGCTGGAACAAATGCCGGAAGTCAAGCCGGCAGAGGCAGCCGACCAACAGGATGATACGATGGCGGGCCTGTTGGAGAACTTGAAGAACCTGACGCCCGGCCAGCAATCGCTGGTGGGGTTGGCGTGCCAGACCATGTTCAACATGACTTTGGATGATACCAAGACGACGAGCGACGATAAATCTCCCTTCATGGAAAAAATCGTGCTGGAGTATCGCAACCGCCACCTAACCGATACGATTTTGCAGTCGCCCGCGGAGCGCATCTACATCACCTACGGCGCGGATCATTTCAAGGGAGTGTACAAGCTGCTGCAAGCCGCGGACCCCGCCTGGACGATCAAGGATGTAAGCTGGCGGCAGGCTATCGAGGATCGTGTCGCGGTGGAAAACGAACTGCAACTGGAGCCGTAAGCTCGGCCAGACAGGCAATACCCCGTCTCGCTGTCCAAAGCGCCTGCAACGTTGGCGAGGTTCTTGCTGTTTGCTGGTACGGAGAATTCGGAAGTGGTCCATTTGCTGCTTCCGAATTCTTTTAATCAAGCCGTGGTTTCGATACGCTGTTTTGCTGGAAAGCAGCCCTGCTGCGCAGCCCAATTGCGATTGTACGGAATTTGTCCGATTAATAATTCGGTGAATAATACCGTGGTCGCAAAATTTAGCAATTGAGCATTGCCAACAGACGAAACCTGTGTCAATTTGTTAAAATAGCGTAACTGTTCGGCCCAAAGCTGCGCTTTGATGAAAATCAAGAAGATAATCCGGCGGCCCTTGCTCTAGCCTGTTTCAGCCCCGGCTGGAATACACCAACCCACGACCGGATTCATTGGGCTTTTCACCCACTCGTAGGCCGATTATCCATTTCCAGACTTTACCCCTGCCGCAGCGCATCCTGCTACGGCAGGGTATTTGTGAGAGGAAGGCATGTCACGAATCACCAACGGCCCCGCCTACACGCCTGAAGTCCAGGCAACTGAAACAGAAGAATGGCGCGAATCGCTGAACTACGTCCTGCAGCAAGGCGGCCCGGAACGCGTGCTGGACTTGTTCGAAGACCTGAAAAAGCACGCCGCGCGCCTGGGGGTGAAAGAACCGTTCACCGCCAACACCCCTTATGTCAATACAATCCCATCCTACGACGAACCGCGCTACCCTGGCAACCGTGCGCTGGAACGGCGCATCAAGAGCTTGATCCGTTGGAATGCGATGGCGATGGTGGTGCGCGCCAACAAGCTGTCACCCGGCATCGGCGGCCACATCTCCACCTACGCGTCTGCGGCCACGCTGTACGAAGTCGGCTTCAACCACTTCTTCCGCGCCCGCACCAACGACTTTGAAGGAGACATCGTACTCTTTCAGGGCCATAGCGCGCCCGGCGTCTATGGTCGCGCGTTTCTGGAAGGCCGGCTGTCGCAAGACGACCTGAACAACTTCCGCCGCGAGCTGGCCCCCGGCGGCGGCCTCTCCTCCTACCCGCACCCGTGGCTGATGCCAGAATTCTGGCAAATCCCCACGGTTTCGATGGGACTGGGGCCGATCATGGCGATTTATCAGGCACGCTTCCTGCGTTACCTCGAAGATCGCGGCCTGAAAGCAGCCAAAGGGGCCAAAGTTTGGGCCTTCCTCGGTGACGGTGAAACCGACGAGCCGGAGACACTCGGCGCGATCTCGCTGGCCGCGCGCGAAAAGCTGGATAACCTGATCTTCGTCATCAACTGCAACCTGCAACGGCTGGATGGCCCGGTGCGCGGCAACGGCCAGATCATTCAGGAGCTGGAGCGCAACTTCCGCGGCACCGGCTGGAACGCCATCAAGGTGATCTGGGGCAGCGATTTCGACCCACTACTGGCCTCGAAGCACGGCGACCTGCTGGCGCAGCGAATGGGCGAGGTCGTGGACGGCGAGTATCAGAAATACATCGTCGAAGGTGGCGCGTACCTGCGCGAACACTTCTACGGCAAATACCCTGAACTGCTGGATTTGGTAAAGAATTACAGCGATGACGATCTGGCCAAGCTGCGGCTGGGCGGTCACGATCCGCAGAAGGTGTACGCGGCCTTCTATCATGCCGCCAACCACAAGGGCGCGCCCTCCGTCATCCTGGCGCGCACAGTCAAGGGCTACGGCCTCGGCGAAGCAGGCGAAGGCAAGAACATCACCCACAGCCAAAAGAAGCTGAACGAGGCTGAGTTGGTGCAATTCCGCTCGCGCTTCGACATTCCCCTGTCCGACGATGAAGTGCTGCACACCAGCTTCTTCCGCCCGGCTGATGACAGCCCGGAAATGCAGTATTTGCAGGAGCGCCGGCGCGCGCTGGGTGGCTACCTGCCGCGCCGCGTGGCCAAGGTAGAGCCGGTGCCGACGCCTGCCAACGACCTGTTCCAGGAATTCTACGAAGGCACAGAAGGCCGCGAAGTCAGCACCACCATGGTTTTCGTTCGCCTGCTCAGCAAACTGCTGCGCGACCGCGGCCTCGGCAAGCAGATCGTGCCGATTGTACCCGACGAAGCGCGCACCTTCGGCATGGAGGCGCTGTTCCGGCAGGTCGGCATCTACGCCTCCACCGGCCAGCTTTATGAGCCAGTCGATTCGGACAGCCTGCTTTATTACAAGGAAGATAAAACCGGTCAAATCCTGGAAGAAGGCATTACCGAGGCGGGCGCGATGTCTTCCTTCATCGCCGCAGGCACCTCCTATGCCAACTATGGCATCCCGATGCTTCCCTTCTACATCTATTATTCGATGTTCGGCTTCCAGCGCATCGGCGACCTGGCTTGGGCCGCAGCCGACATGCGCACGCGCGGCTTCCTCGTGGGGGCTACCGCTGGCCGCACCACGTTGGCAGGCGAGGGCTTGCAACACCAGGATGGACACAGCCACCTGCTGGCCTATCCCGTGCCCACCTTGCTAGCCTATGACCCGGCCTTTGCCTACGAGCTGGCGGTCATCATCGAAGATGGCATTCGCCGCATGATGACCGAGCAAGAGGACGTATTCTATTACCTGACCGTCGGCAACGAAAACTACCCCATGCCGCCCATGCCCGCGGGCGAGGGCGTGCGTGAGGGCATTTTACGGGGCCTGTATCGTATGCGCCCGACCAGCCTGCCGGATGCACCACTGCGTGCCCAGCTTTTCGGCAGCGGCTCGATTCTGAATGAGGCGCTTAAGGCGCAGCAGCGGCTGGAAGAGCAGTACGGCGTGGGTGCGGACGTATGGAGCGTGACCAGCTACAAAGAGCTGCGTCGCGACGCGCTGGAAGCAGACCGCTGGAACCTGTTGAACCCCGGCCAACCGCCGCGCGTGCCGTTTGTTGCCAGCGCGCTGGCTGATGCGCCGGGCGTGTTGGTAGCCGCCTCAGACAACGTCAAGACGTTACCCGATTCGATCAGCCGCTGGCTACCCAAGCCGCTGCTGTCGCTGGGCACCGAGGGCTTTGGCCGCAGCGAAGACCGCGCCACCCTGCGCGATTTCTTCGAAGTGGACGAACGCTACATCACACTGGCCGCGCTGACCGCGCTGGCGCGCGAGGGCCAATTGCCGTGGGAGCGCGTGCAGCAAGCCGTGGCCGACCTGGAAATCAACCCAGACAAACCTAACCCGCTGAGCGCATAGCCATACAGACGCAAGATTTTACATCTGTACGACATAATTCCTTGGAGTATCCACCCGTGTCACTCGAATTCAAATTACCCGAACTAGGCGAAAATATCACCAAGGCCACCGTCGTTGGCGTGCTGGTTGGCGTTGGCGATCAGTTAAAGGACGGCCAGCCGGTGCTGGAGCTGGAAACGGACAAGGCCGTGCTGGAAGTGCCGTCGGATGTGGCGGGCCGCGTCACCGCGGTACACGTCAAAAGCGGCGACGAAGTGAGCATCGGCCAGTTGCTGCTGACGGTCGCTGAGCCTGCCGCCACGGTCGCTTCGACAGGCTTAGCGACCGTGACTTCGACAAGCTCAGCCGCCGGTGAAGCGACCACGGCTTCGACAAGCTCAGCCGCCGATGAAGCGCCCGCGACTTCGACAAGCGCAGCCGCCGGTGAAGCGGCTGCGGCCGCGCCGTCGGTGCGCCGCTTCGCGCGCGAGCTGGGCGTGGAGGTTGGTAACGTGGATGGAACCGGCCCGGCGGGACGCGTCACGATTGACGATGTCAAGACCTACGTGCGGCAGGGTGGTCTGGCCGCGACTGCCAGCCAGCCAGTGGCCGCGCCGCTGCCTGACTTCAGCAAGTGGGGCGCAGTGCAGCGCGAAAAGATGAGCAATGTGCGCCGAGCTACAGCCCGCGCGATGGCCCAATCTTGGAGCGCGCCGATGGTGACGCAGTTCGACAAGGCCGACATCACCGAGTTGGAACAGATGCGCAAACAGTTCGGCCCGCGCGCCGAAGCGGCTGGCGCCAAGCTATCACCGACCGCGATCCTCCTGAAGGTGGCTGCGGCCGCACTCAAGCGGTTCCCGCAGTTCAACGCCAGCCTCGACCTGGCCAACGAGGAGGTCGTTTACAAACAGTATGTTCACATCGGCGTGGCAGTAGATACTGACCGCGGCCTGCTGGTGCCAGTGATCCGTGACGTGGATCAGAAAAACGTCATCCAGCTTGCGGTGGAACTGAACCAAATGGCGCAGAAGGCACGCGAGCGCAAGCTCGGCCTGGACGACATGCAAGGCGCGACCTTCACGATCTCGAATCTGGGCGGCATTGGTGGCACAGCCTTCACGCCGCTGGTCAACAGCCCCGAAGTGGCGATTCTGGGGGTTTCGCGCAGCAGCACCGAGCCGGTGTATGTGGACGGACAGTTCCAGCCGCGCCTGATGATGCCACTATCACTCACCTATGACCACCGCCTGATTGACGGTGCAGACGGCGCGCGCTTTATCCGCTGGATTTGCGAGGCGCTGGAAAAGCCGTTCTTACTGATGCTGGAAGGATAGCGTCGCAACGCGTAACCCAGAGCATTACGAATTTTAAACACAAAGATGTCAATTCCGAGTTACGCGTTATGTCAAAGGACACCATACAATGACCGATACCACTCTACACACCCAAGTCCTCGTGCTTGGCGGCGGGCCGGGCGGCTATCCGGCTGCCTTCCGCGCGGCTGATCTCGGCCTCGAAGTCACGCTGGTGGACATGGAGCGCAACCCCGGCGGTGTCTGCCTCTACCGTGGTTGCATCCCCTCGAAGGCGCTGCTGCACGTCGCCAAGGTGCTGAACGAAGCCCGCGAAGCTGAAGAGTTAGGCATTCACTTCGGCCCTCCCACGATTGACCTGCCCAGCCTGCGCGCGTACAAAGACAAGGTAGTCAACCAGCTTACCGGCGGCGTCGGACTGCTGTCTCGCCAGCGCAAGGTGCGCTTTGTGCAGGGTCGCGGCGAATTCGTGGACGCGCACACGCTGCAAGTGACGCATGACGACGGCAAGACCTCGACCATCGTTTTCGAATATGCGATTATCGCCACCGGCTCGCGCCCGACCGTCATTCCAGCGTTCGACATCGGCTCGGAACGGATCATGGATTCGACCGCCGCGCTGACCCTGCCGGAAATTCCCGCTTCACTGCTGGTAGTGGGGGGTGGCTACATCGGTCTGGAGCTGGGCAGCGTCTACGCCGCGCTGGGCAGCCAGGTGACGGTGGTGGAAATGCTGCCGCGCCTGCTGGCCGCGGGCGACGACGACCTGGTGCAAGTGCTGACCAAGCAGCTCGCGCAGCGCTTTGCCCGGATCATGGTCAACACTGCGGTGTTGAGCATGGAAGACTTGGGCGACGGCATCCGCGTGCGCTTCCGCGGGCCGGATGGCACCCCCTTTGAAGACGTATTCACCCGCGTGCTGATCTCCGTGGGCCGCCGCCCCAACTCCGGCGGTTTCGGCCTGGAAAAGACTGGCGTGCTGGTGGACAGCAAGGGTTTCGTGGTGGTGGACGAGCAGCGCCGCACCGTGGTTCCGCATATCTTTGCTGTGGGCGACTTGGCTGGCGAACCGATGCTGGCACACAAGGCCACGCGCGAAGGCCATGTGGCCGCGGAAGCGATTGCCGGGCATCCCGTGATCTTCGATCCGCAGGCGATTCCCGCAGTGGTGTTTACCGATCCCGAAGTCGCCTGGTGCGGGCTGACCGAACAGCAGGCTGAAGAACAGAAGCGTCCGGTGCGTGTGGCCCGCTTTCCGTGGGGCGCGTCGGGCCGAGCGACCACACTGGGCCGCAGCGACGGCCTGACCAAGTTGATCATTGATGCGGTCAACGAGCGGGTACTGGGCATGGGTATTGTCGGCACCAGCGCCGGTGAGTTGATCTCCGAGGGCGTGCTGGCTATCGAGATGGGTGCGCTGGCCGCGGATCTGGAACTGACCATCCACCCGCATCCCACCCTCTCCGAGACGGTGATGGAAAGCGCGGAAGCTGTTCACGGCCAAAGCACGCACGTCTACCGCCGCACGCGGTGAGCCAGTCGGTAGTCAGTAGTCAGGATCGGTCACTCTGTCATCATCTGCCCCAAGTCGAGCAGGCTGCGCAGCCGTCGTACCGAGACTATTTTCATAGGATGCAAGGCACTAGACGAACACATCACACAAGTCGTCTGATGCTTTGCATCCGACTTTTTGTGTCCTGCCCGCTTGGTGGTATGATCGGGCTTCGAATTTCAATTTTAAATTTGCAAATATTGTAAGGTTCAACTCTAAAGCGACGTGTGGTCGCCAGGCACAAGCGATTTTGCGCCTCCCACGCTTTCGCTCACTGTTATACTGTTCATCATTTACTCTCCTCATGCCCTTTTACCACCGCCTGTCTTTGCTGCTGATTCTCCTGGCCACGCTCGCGCTCACGGCAAGTTGTGCTGCGTTGCAGCCTGATCCGACCCCCACGCCGACGCCCACTGAAACCCTGACCCCGACGCCATCCCCCACAGTGACGGCTACATCTACAGCGACGCCGACTGCCTCCCCGACCGCCACGGCCACCGCCACCCCATCCCCGACGCCAACCATCAACGCGACCCAGGTCGTCAGCACCACCGTTGGGACTAACCTCACACCCATTCAAACCACGGCCACGCCTGTCGTGCCCGGCGGCCCCTGGCCCACGCCCGATGTCAGCCAGGCGACCGACCATTACTGGCTGGCGCGGCCCACCGGCCCTGGCACCACGCAATGGGCCAGCCCCTTCTACCCCTACGGCAGCACGGCCCAGGGTGCGCTCTTGCTGCACCACGGCGCAGACATCGCCAACCCCATCGGCACGCCGCTGTACGCGCCGGCGGATGGCGTGGCAGTCTTCGCCGGACCAGATGACCAGCATGCCATCGGCCCGGCCACCAATTTCTTCGGCAACGCGGTGATCATCGAACTGGATCAGCGTTACCACGACCAGCCTGTTTTCGTCTTGCTCGGCCATATGAGCCGCGTAGACGTTCAGCCGGGCCAACGAGTAAACCGCGGCCAACAAGTCGGCTTGGTCGGCAGCAGCGGCGTGGCGCTTGGCCCGCATGTGCACGTCGAGGTGCGCGTCGGCTTGAACGATTACGATCACACGCGCAATTCGGAATTCTGGCTGGAGCCGCTCGCCGGGCACGGCACGCTGGCCGGGCGCGTGTTGACCGCGGATGGCCGACATCTGCCCAACGTGCAAGTGTTGCTCTATCCTGGCCCTGAATTTAACTCGCCCCGTTATTATGCGTTTACATACACGGACGCCTTGGGGCTGATCTTTCCTGACGACGAATGGGGCGAAAACGTACTGCTGGCCGACCTGCCTGCCGGAGCCTACCGCTGGGAAATCGCGGTCAACGGCAAGATCTATCGCGGCGATATCACCATCGAAGCGGGCAAAACGACCTGGTTTGAGCTGCGAACAGAGGGGTAACGTTCCGTCAATTGTAAATAAGTAAAGAATAAGGCTCCCCTTACTCCTTACTTATTACTCGCTGCTGCTCCCCAGCCATCGCTCCGCCAGCGCGTCCAATGTGCCATCGGCCTTCAGCGCGCGCAGAGCCGCATCCACCTCATCCTGCAAGCGTGGAGACTTGCGCGGCAACACGATGGTGTACGGATCAGAAACCACCACCTGCGGCGCAATCCCCACCCGCGAATCGGCCGCCATAAATTGCAGCGCGCTGATGTGGTCCACCAGCGCCGCGTCGGCCTGACCCTCAGCGACCGCCAGCAGCGCAGCCTGGGGCGTGTCCAGTGGCTGGATCGCCAAATCCGGCCAACGGCGACGCAACAAGCGCGCCTGCACATCTCCTTCCGATCCCCACTCCACCGCCACCCGCCGGCCGGCCAGGTCGTTCAGCGTCACCGTATCCGCCTGCGCAGCGGGCAGCACCAACATCAGCCCGGCCTCAAAGTACGATTCGGAAAAAGCCACCTCCTGCGTGCGTTCCGGCTGATAGGGCAACGCCGACACCGCGGCATCAATGCGCCCGGCGAACACTGCATCCACCAGCCCATCGAAGCCAATTCCCTCGAAATGCACCTGCACACCCCAGCGCGCGGCAATCGCCCGCGCCAGGTCCACGTCAAACCCGACCGGCTGGCCCGCGGCGTCCAGTCCGTCAAAGGGGGGGAAGCTGGCATCAATGCCCACCCGCCAAACACCGTCCGTTTGAATACGCTCCCACAGGCGGTCACGGCCCAGAACGCCCCCCTGCAGCAGCGCATAGCCAATCAGCAGCAGGAGGGCCGCCAAAGCCAGCCCGACCGGCCAAAGCTGGCGCAGGGCAGTTCTACGGCGCGAAGGCATTGCAGGCTGGCTCATGGCGCACTCCCCAACTCACCGCGTGCATAGCGCTGCGTTTCCAGATAAATCGTCTTGGGCTGAAAGTCGGGCGATACGAAGGTGTAATAATCCTGATAGGTGCGCGCCGGCGCGGGATAGCGAAAAGCCCACAAGACCACCGCCTGCACCCAGGGCCAACGCTCCTGCGCCATCTGGTACGCGGCCAGCGTGTATTCGATGCGCTGACCAGGCCGCACCGCGCGCGTCCAGCGCGGGTGATCGTTCCAGCCCCCTTCGGTAATGATCACCGGCTTGTCGCCGTCGCCGTTGCGCACCATCACGTCGTGGATCAGCTCGGTGCGGGCAAAGTTGATGGCATCGGGCGCGGCGGGTGCATCAGGGGGGAACTTGCCACCGTAGGCATGTACTGCCAGAATATCGAAATAAGGGGCCGCGCCTGCGTCGTACATGCCCTGCAAGTAAACGAGATCGTCCATGCCCCACGCCGTGCCTGCGGGCGCGAGGGTGGGTGCGAGCGCGCCGCCCAGTACCTGCACCTCCGGGTTAGCCTCTTTCGCCCGCGTATAAGCCACTTGCAACAGCCGGGCGTAGCTGGCCGGGTCTACAGGTCGGTAGCCCCATTCCAGGCTCAGGTTTGGTTCGTTCCAGATGATGATGTAGCGAATGTCCGCGCGGTAGCGTTGCACAAAAGCAAACACGTAGTCACCGAACGCGTCGTAATGGTCTTCGTCCAGATACAGGGGCGAGGTCTCCTTGGGCCGCGCCCATTCCGGCACAAAGCCCAGCCGGGCGATCACCTCCAGCCCCTGCGCGCGTGCGTGGCGGATCACCATATCACTGTGCGTCCAGCCGTTTTGACCAGGCCGCTCCGGCTCGACATACGCCCACGGAAAATACTCGACAATCCATGGCGCGCCCATCTCGCGCACCATCGTCAGCGTGCGCTTGATCTTCCACTCCTCAACTTCGTCGGTCAGGCGCGTGTGTACACCCAGCTTAGGATTGATCGTGATGACGGTTTGTTGCGGGCTGACAGTCACCAGAGGACGCGGCGGCATCAGCAGTGCAGCCAGCATGATCAGCAGCAAAGCCAGCTTTAGAATCGCCTTGCGGTGAAGACGGAGAAATCCGGTAATCGTACTGTGCCACGAACGAAAAGAAACTTCTTGCATAAACTGATTATATCACGCGGGCGGAAGACAAAAAGAAACGAGGACGAACTAACGTCCGTCCTCGTACATGCACACGCCTCCCCGAGCGGTGCACAGGTTGGTCCCCAGTTATTGAATTGCGGTGTGTCGCCTCACCACAACTCAACCAACCTTGCGCATATTATACCAAAGGCATAGCCTGTTTTTTACGCGAACTTTGCTTACAAAATCTTAACCTTTTGTCAGTTTATCGCATTTATTCCATGAAACAACGATTCTGTCTGGATTTTTCATTCAACTTGACGAAATATAGGCCGTCAGGTATACTTTTTTTGTTGTGTATGCCATTGAGCATGAGCTATGTTCCCTCGCATACGTAACTTGAAGCAGGGAAAACCGTTTAAATAGCAAGATACCCCTGTTTTCCCCTTGACGGCATTCCCTGTTTTTACCCCCGGTTTATGTGGTACATTTCAAGCTGGCTGGCAGCCAGCTACGCAAGTAGTCTCATTGATATATTCTCGACGCAAAGGCTGCGTCACTTATCTCATACAGTTATTAGGAGGCACGTACCATGCGACTCTCCCGCGTTTTAATCTCGCTGGCAATCATTTCCGTGCTGTTGAGCGCCTGCGGCCCGGCCACCATGCCCGCCACAGACGAAGCCACAGAAAACGGTCAACGCTTTCTCATTTCACTGCCCCGCCTGATCGTGGACATTGACGAAAACGGTCAAGCATCGGTGAACGGATTGAGCATTGCCGCCATCAACAAGCTCATCCCCGGGGCACAGTTGCCAGACATGGGAGTTAATCCATTTTATGTCGAGTGGATGACCAACACCAACATTCAACATCTGGAATTTGCCAGCACCGACAAGGGTATCTACATCTTTGCCAACGGCGAACCCTTGCCCTATCTAGCCTGGGATGGTGACTCGCTGACCAATTTGGGCAGCTACGCCGGTGTTGCCAACCTGCAATATGGCGAGCTGATCAGCAAGCTGGTGCCGATTGTCCAGCGCACCGGCCTGAACATCGTTATGCGCTTCCCCAAACAGTCCGCGGCTGGCGAAATCGCCGTGCGCGACGCGAGTATCGAACCGGAAGCGCTTGCACCGGTGACCGACGAGCCGGAACCGTCGTTTATCACCCGCATTGACGTTAATTACGATGAAAAAGGCGTACCAACCATCGCCGGCATCAGCAGCCGCGACCTTGCCAAGGCCGGCATCTTCCTGCCAATCGAGATGACCCAGCAAACACTGGACCAGTTGCACGCCAACGAAGTCAAAGAAATTCGCTTTGTCAGTGGCCCCAACGGCGTTTTCACCACGGTAAACGACAAAGCCTTGCCGCAAATCGCCTGGAACAGCGCGTTGCTGAACAATGGCGCCAATCTGTATGCGCAGATAAACCCTGACAGCCCTTACGTTGCCCTGGCCAACCTGCTATTGCCGGAGCTGTCAAACCTGGATGTAGATTTACGCATCACGTTGCAGTAATGGGCGGGATGGCAGTCGAAAGGAGAGAAGAACGTGAATAGTCGTTATAAAGGGCTGCGTGCCATCGGCACGCTGGCGCTCATCGTTGCCTGGCTGACCCTGATCTTGGGGATTCTTGGGGTCATCGGTGGTTGGCTCGGCATCCGAACCCTACTCACTCAGTTAGGGGCCACCGGCTCCGGCTGGTCTATCGTGGCAATACTGCCTGGCTTGCTGGTCGCCCTGCTTGGTTTCTTCCAGCTTTACGTCGTCGGCAAGGTGCTGCACCTGCTGGTTGACTTGGACAGCACCACGCTGGATGTGCAGAAGAAGATGCAAACGCCTGCCTTTACACCCATGGTAGGCGATGGTATCACCGACATCTCCGGGGAGCTGAAGCGCCAGGCCAAGCTGATTGCCTCGAATCTGGAAGCTACGCAGGCGCTACAAACCCAACTGGGCACACTGCAATCACGCCTCGGCAGCGCACCGGCCGCGGTCGCTGCACTGACAGCGCCCGTGATGGCAGCTGAAACAGCCGTGACAAGTGTAGCTGGTAACACCGTGAACACAGTCAGCCACGTTGCCGCCGAAGTGATCGAAGAAGCCTCCGCTTAGCCTGTTCCTTATGTTTTTTACCCAAAGGCTGTTCTGCCATCAGAGCAGCCTTTTTGCGTTCAACTTTGACTTGCGCACGTTGCCACAATCTGGTACAATTGCCCTGTCGAAATCCTCCTTTCATTTTCAAGGCAATGAGGAAGCTATGCTCAATTATAACAGAAAACAATGGCTGTTAATTGTAGGATCTCTTGTCGTCGCCGCAGTCCTGAACTGGCTCATTTGGTACATCTCGATGGGCAAACCCGGCAATATTGACCTGTTTTATCACATCGTGACCACTATCTGTCTGGCCTCTGCCATCATCGTCTTCGGCGACCGCTTCGCCAAGACACAGATCTTCAAGTAATCCTGTTCAACGCAGCACCATGATATCTGCAGAACCACTGGCACTGCTCGCTTACGTGCTCATATTCGTTGGCCTGATCGGCAGCGTCTTGCCAGTTGTCCCGGGACCGATCTTCATCTGGCTGGGCGCTTTAGCGTGGGCCGCCAACGATGGTTTTCAAGCCGTCGGCTGGCCCACGTTGTTGTTTCTGGGCATCCTCACCCTCATAGCCTGGGGCAGCGACCTAGCCATGACCGCCCTGGTCAGCCGCAAAACCGGTGCAAGCTGGAAAGCAATTGCCGGAGCCATCATCGGCGGCTTCGCCGGCGGCATCCTGCTCGGCAGCTGGATTCCGATTATAGGCACAGTCATTGCCACCATTCTCGGCGCGATTGTCGGCATGGTCGGCATGGAATACGTGGACAAGCGCGATATGCCGCTGGCCCTCAAAGCCACGCAAGGCTACTTACTCGGTATGCTGGCTTCAACAGCTCTAGAGCTGGTCATCGCGCTGCTCATGCTCTTCGTCTTCGGTTGGCAGGCCTTTTTACAACGCTAAAAAGCAGCAAAAACAAGAGAAGGGTTGCCGCAGCGCCATTGTTGCAGCAACCCTTCTCTCTTGTACCCCCAGCTGGACTCGAACCAGCGCACCCGGCTCCGGAGGCCGGTGCTCTATCCTCTGAGCTATGGGGGCGAACCTGCCAGACTATACCACAGCCTGCCCGCTTTGGCAAGCTTTACAAGGCCAGACCGTTGTTTGACACAGCCCCACTCCTGGCTATAATCGAACTACACGCGGGTGTAGCTCAGCGGTAGAGCTACGGCTTCCCAAGCCGTGAGTCGTGGGTTCGAATCCCATCACCCGCTCACACCAACCGCCTTGTCGCCGGACAAGGCGGTTTTGTTTTGCACAACCCCGCGCTTCGTGCTACCATCGCAGCATGTCCACTTCCACACGCTCCCGCACGCCTGAACGCTGGTTCATCGTCCTGTTCACTCTGGGCGCGTTCGCGCTGCGCCTGATCCAGTTAGGCCGCGACAGCCTATGGTACGACGAAACAGTGTCGGTTTACCTCGCCGGTCAGCCCGCGTCCGAGTTAATCGCACACACCGCCCGCGACATTCACCCGCCGCTGTACTATCTTTTGCTGCGCGGCTGGCTGCTGCTCACCGGCTACCCCACCGGCCACGCGGATCCGACAGGCTTTCGGCTAGAGTTTATGGCCGCGTTCCTGTCCTTAATCTTAGGGGTACTGCTGGTTCCGCTCACCTGGCAACTGGCACGGCGGCTGCGGCTGGGCCAGCCCACGGCAACGCTGGCCGCGCTGCTGCTCGCTGTGTCGCCACTCGGCGTCTGGTACAGCCAGGAAGTGCGCATGTACACGCTGGGAGCCAGCTTGGGCGTACTTTGCCTGCTGGCAACGATTCCCTTTCTCAGCGACTATACCCCCCCGCGCCGCCTCGTGCGCGCGGCCCTGCTGCTGATACTAGCCGAAGCCGCAGGCATGTATACGCTCTACTACTTCGCTTTCCTGCTGGTCAGCCTCAATCTGCTGGTGCTGGCACGCGTCGTTACCCACCCCTCGCCCCGGTCGGCGGGTGAGCTTATCGAACCCACACCACCCGCCATGCGCGGCCCGCTCGCCCTCTGGCTGGCCGCGCAGCTCGGCGCGTTGCTGCTCTATCTGCCCTGGCTGCCAATCGCCTGGCGCCAAGCCACCTCGCCCCCCGTGCCGCCCTGGCGCGTTGCACCGCATCTGCTGGATATGCTGGTCGAAAGCTGGACGGCGCTCACCTTCGGCCAGTCAGCCAATCCAGCCCGTTTTTGGCCGCTGCTGTGGTTGGCCCTCGTGCTGATCGGTCTTGGCCTGCGCGCCGCGCGGCCCCGCCGCAGCGTAGCATTACTGCTGGCCGCCGGTCTGCTGCCGCCCCTGCTGATCCTGCTGGCCTCACTCTGGACGCCGCTCTACCATGTGCGCTATCTCGCCACCTACGCGCCCGCGTGGAGCATCCTGCTGGCGCTAGGACTGGCTGCGCTTGGACGCTGGCAACGCCCGGCAAGCAGACTGGCAGCGGCCGCGGCCCTGCTGTTGCTGATACTGGGCAGTACGCTGTCGCTGCGCGCCTTCTGGAGCGATCCCATCTATCGCGCCGATGATCTGCGCACGGCCACGCGCGAGCTGGCCCAACGCTGGCGACCGGGCGACGCCATCCTGGTCAACGCCGGCTACACCTACACCGGTCTGCTGACCTACTGGCCGCTGCCTGTGAGCTGGCAGGGCCGTTTGAGCGATTACACGCCGGCAATCGCTGCGCAGGCCGTAGCCACCGACGGCGCGCTGATCATGCAGACCGGCCACATAAACGGCGACGCCGGACTGGGCTGGGGCGATCCCCGCTCCGATTTTTATGCGTTGCCCGCGTCTACAGCCCACCTACTGCTGCGCGATCTGAGTATCACCACCGACCGCCTATGGCATGTTCGCCTGTACGATACCGTCAACGACCCGCAGGGCCTGCTGCGTCAGGATTTAAGCACCCTCTGGACGCTGGTAGATGACCGCGTGTACAGCGGCGAGGCCAATCTGCGTGTACAGGGCTGGCAGGGGATGCGGTCAAACGTGTCCTCGGCCATACCGCCCACGGTTGCCACCTTCAATGACTGGCTGGCGCTGGCTGTGCCGCCGGACGCGCTGCCAGTACAGGTTGAAGCGGGGACGCTGCTGGCTGTGCCCCGCGTGCAGTGGACACGCACATCCCAACAGCCGGGCACGGCGATGGCGCTGTCGCTGCGGCTGGCCGACGCGACGGGCACTGTGTGGGCCGCGCGCGATGAGCCGCTGGGCGGCAACCAGCTCGATCTCGTCACGACCAGCCTACTGATGCAGCCACTGGGGCTGTCTGTACCCGTGGGCACAGCGCCCGGTGTGTATCACCTGACGCTGGTGGTGTACGATCCCGTCACCGGTCAGCCGCTCACCGCGACCCTGCCGGACGATACAACGACTACGCAGGTGATGCTAGGGCCGGTGACGATCACCCGTCCCACACATGCGCCCGCGCCACAGCCGGCTGTGG
>JBAQWV010000142.1:0-1544 GCA_049299095.1 Anaerolineae bacterium
CCAAAAAAATTCCCGCGGCAGGCCGCGGAGGGGGAGTAAAAACTGACCAACGGTCAACATCCTTGGTGCTTAAATCTAGGAGGTGACCGATGGCCAATAGTAGTTTCTCATTTAACGAAATTTTAGGCAAGCTGGAGAGTCTGGGTGATGGTGACATTCTTCGTGGTTCACTGCAACTGTTGGTGCAGACTTTGATCAATCTCGAGCTGGAAGAGAAAATCGGTGCCGCTCATCACGAGCGCACTGAGACCCGCACGAACCATCGAAATGGAAGTCGAGAACGCGAATTGGAGACGAGGTTAGGGTCATTGAACCTCTCTATTCCAAAGCTTCGCCAGGGCTCATTTTTCCCGTCCTTGTTGCAGCCCAGAAAGAGAGCCGAGCAGGCCCTACTTTCCGTCGTCCAAGAAGCTTACGTCGCTGGCGTGAGTACAAGAAAGGTAGACGAGTTGGCCCAGGCGCTGGGACTGGAGGGTATGGACAAAAGCAAGGTTTCGCGAGCTTGCCAGCTCCTCGACAAGAATGTTGCAGAATTCAGGGAGCGACCCTTAACTGGTCACTACCCTTATATTTGGCTAGACGCAACCTACATCAAAATTAGAGAGGGAGGTCGGGTTCAAAACCAAGCCTTTATCGTAGCGATAGGACTCAGCTCCGAAGGCCGGCGGGAGGTGTTAGGTTTCACTGTCGGTCACGCTGAGAACTACCACACTTGGTTGAATTTTCTGCGGAGCCTGGTAAGTCGCGGATTGACTCCTCCGCTGCTGACAATTACTGACGCTCACGAAGGCGTAAAGAAGGCCGTTTCAGAGGTCTTCACCGGATCATCCTGGCAAAGATGTCGAGTTCACTTCACCAGAAACGTCATCGCCCTGGTTCCAAAAAGCCAACAGAACATGGCTCTAGCGGCTGTGAAGCAGATCTTTCAGCAACCCGACCACAAGTCGGCCACACTACTGGTCGGGCAAGTAGCGGCTAAACTAGAGGACACACTCCCAAAAATCGCCTCTAAACTGCTGGAAGAGTGCCACGAGGCACTACACTACATGCATTTTCCTCAGGAGCACTGGCGCCAAATCCACTCCACAAACGGCCTCGAGCGCCTAAATCGAGAATTGAAGCGTCGTGCGGACGTGGTCGGCATCTTTCCGAGCCAAGAAGCCTCAGTTCGGCTCCTTGGGTCAATTCTTCAGGAACAAGATGACGAGTGGCAGATCTGCAACAAAGTTCACAGTCAAGAGTCGCTCAAGAGGCTGCTCGCGATGTTCCCTCTGCAGGATACGATCGATTCTGAGCAAAAACTCTGCCTAGCATCGACGTAGATGACCTGTGGTTATGAAATTACACCACATTTTGAGACGTGACCAAATTAGAAAGCTCAATATTTCAAACAGCACTTTTGGGTCAAAGTTCACGACAAGACTTTCGAGAACGACTCTAAGCGGCCAATACGTTGGCTTTCTCCAAAAGGAACCGGCTTCGGTTCTCGAAACCAACCCCATGTGTTTGGTATACGATTTCAAGAATGGCCATTTTGTTGTCAG
>JBAQWV010000143.1:0-118078 GCA_049299095.1 Anaerolineae bacterium
AGGTGCGAACAGAAAAATACTGCAGATCGCAAGGAATAATGTTTTGGGCAGTTTCTGTGTGTTCAAATGTATCAGGAAATACGATGATCTTATTGTTGTGTACCTTCAAGATAATCATTTATCGCATCAGTTGCTGCGATAGATCTATTTATTTTTTCTTGATTTCCTTCATCCATCAATTTCCCATCATTTATCATCATACCATCCCCATGCCATGCACCCGTTCCTCTTGTATACACAAATAATACTAAACCCAAGCCCCTTTCTCTTAATTCAGGCTTATCCAAGTCTCTATCCAAAATAATAGTTATCTCTCTGCCATTTTCATCTATTTTTTCATAAACTCGAAACATATCGCTGTGAGAAAAATCCAATTCCCCCAAGTCCGACTTCTCTAGTGCCGCTGCTTCATCCAACAGCACACTTTTCACCAGGCGAAAAGTGATGTCTATCTGACCATCACCACCGGTCCAGTACCCATCCGCTTTAGCCAGCTCGTTGAAAGCCTCGATCAGGTCTACCAGACCTTGCACCCCAGCCACACTACTCAAGGTGTCGAAGTACGGCTTGTGACCCGCATCCGGCGGTTTCACATAGTCCGCCTGGATCAGCGCATGCATAGTCGTCTTGCCACTGGTCGCTTCGTAGACACGAAACCCATCCACGATCTCACCACCTTGTGCCGTTTCCGCTGTCGGGGTGGCTGTCGGCTGGGGGGTCGGGGTGACTGTAGCAGTGGGTTCAGGTGTAGCCGTGATGGCCTCCGTGGCCGCGACGGGCGGCACGGCCGAGGGCGTGGCCGCAGCCGGCGCAGGATCAACCACCGCGGTCGGCGCAGCCGTTCCCCCGCACGCACTCACCACACTGCTCAGCAAGATTACAAAGACGAAGACGGCCCGCCGCGCGGCGAAAAGGGGATGGGTGAACATGGACATTCCTCCGGCTTGGGTTTAATGTAGATGCGTCCCGGTCGTTCAAGAGCAGAGGACACGGGGCTTGTAACGCTATTCTCCGGCCAGTAGCATAAAATGAATCGAGACTTTCGTCAAAGGCTCCACCGCTGGCAGGCAGGGGTGAGCCTCGGAATGACACCCGTATTGCGAACTGCGTAAACCCTATCCTGGATCACTTAGCGCGACAGCGCCGGGCTATACTGGATGCGATACAAGGTGTCGCGTGGCATCTCCAGATAGATTTGCCGCGTGCCGTCCGGCCATAACACCTCGACCGACTTGATGGCAGCCGCGCCCAGGCCGAAATGCAGCGTCAGGCTGCTGCCGCTCCCCACGCTGGAGCCATTGTGGACATCCTGCATCTGCACGCGGCCGTCATCCGTGGTGACGCGCACGCGCGCGCCGACCGCATCGCGGTTCACCGGCCCGCCGCCGATCAGCTTAATCGTCACCCAATGATGCGTGTCAGCATTCAGCGCGGCATTACGGAACAGATGATAGCCGCGGTCGTAGTTACCGACCACCAAATCCACCCAGCCATCGTTATCGTAGTCCGCGCTAGCCACGCCCACGCTGGGGCCAGGATCAGCCGCGCCACTTTCCGTGCCAAGCTGGGTAAACACGCCGTGACCATCGTTGTGGAACAACGCGTTCCACGCGCCGGGTCGGTTCGATTTCATCAGCGCCACGTACAGATCGCGCGCGGCATCGTTGTCATAATCGAGCGACACCGTGCCCCACGCCACAGTCTCCACCGTCAGGGCCAAGCCAGCTTCTGCGGCTGTGCTGCGAAAGCTGCCGTCCCCCTGATTTTGCAGCAAAACCGACTGGCCGGCGTTGGTAAAGAAGATATCAAGGTCGCCATCCGCATCCCAATCATCCGCGGCCACGCCCATCCCCATTACCTTGACCGCCGCGCCCGCAGCTTCGGAAACCTCGCTGAAGCACCAACCGCCGCAGCCCGGCCCATCGTTGCGCCACAGCTTGTTGCCGGGGGGCAGGATGAACTCGTCGTTCACGAGGTAAATGTCCAAATCGCCGTCATTATCGTAGTCAAGCCAGCGCGCCACAAAGCCGCCGCCGCCGTTTTTACCCTTCAACAGCGCAGTCACGTTGCTGAAAGTGCCGTCGCCATTGTTGTGATAGAGCTGATCTGGCTCGCCAGTGTTACCCGCGGTGCGCGCACAGCGCGGCACGCAGCCCCAGTTGGCCACGTACAGGTCGAGCCAGCCGTCGTTGTCGTAGTCAGCCCAGGACGCGGTCTTGCTGGTGTAGGCATCGCTGACGCCTGCCACCGCGGTCACCTCTTCAAAGCCCTGGCCCAGGCGATTGCGGAAGAGCACATCCGCCTCACGGCCCAGCACCAGCAGATCGGGCCAGCCGTCGTTGTTATAGTCGGCCCAGCTTGCGCCGCCGCTGTAATGATCAGGCAGGGCCAGGCTGGTACTGAAGGGCGAAACGCTGAACGTGCCGTCGCCGTTGTTATGGTAAAGGGTGTTCGGGCCGACGCTGTCGGTAACGTACAAATCTTCCCAGCCGTCGCCGTCGTAGTCCGCCCAAGCCTGGCCGGTAATTTGATAGCCCTTGGTGTGCTTGGCCGTGATACCCGCGGCCTCGCTGACATGCTCAAAGGGGGTGGGGCCGGTGATTAGATCGGAAACGGGTAAGTCGCTCGGCACGCTGGTTGGGATCACCGCGCTCATGTCGGCGGCCGCGGGATCAGTCAAGGCAGCCAGAAAAGCCAGCAATTGGCTGACTTCAACATCGTTAAGCCGGGTAGGCTGGGCCAACTTTTCGTCCAGTCGCTCCAGCATTTCATTGGTCATCGCGGGCTTGGCCTCTGAATCGCTGATGATCTCACCCTCAAGCTGGGCATAATCATATTGTTCGCACCAGGTTTTTGGGTCGAGGTGATGCCGCACCGCGTCTTCCAGCGTGGTATAAGCGCCGTTGTGCATCCAGGGGCCGGTCAAGGCCACGTTGCGCAGCGGGGGCGTGCGGAATGCGAAGCGATCTTCGGGATTACCTGTCTCGCGCGCGTGGCCCAAATCCACGTAGGCGTTTTTGCGACCCTTGCCGGGGCCGAACTGCGGCACGGCGATATTGTGAAATTGCTGATCGGTCAGCAGGTTGCCGCTGTGACATTCGGCGCAGCCCGCTTTGCCGTAGAACAGCAACGCGCCGGCTTTGGCATCAGCCTTCAATGCGGCGGCGTCACCGGCTACATAGCGATCCCACGGGCTATCCAGCAACGTGAACGCATCTATTTGAAAGGCTGCCAACGCGTTAGCCGCGTATTGAAAGCCCATTTCCTCGAAAGGTACGCCCGGATAGGCTGCGTCGAAGAGGGTGCGATACTGCGGAATGGCGCGCAGGCGGGCCATCAACACAGACCACACCGCGGCCAGATCGTATTCGCCAGTGCCCGCCACTTCGTTGACCGCGCCATGCACGTCATAGTCCTGTGGGTCGCCGCGCATCTCGGCGCGCGAGGTGACGGGGAACATGGCCTGCGCGGCCAGAATATTGTCCAGCCCGCTCGGCAGCTCCTGATCAAACTCAACTGGATGGATGAAGTTGACGCCATCTTCGGCGGTCAGCAAGCGTCCGTCCCAGAACATGCTGTGCCATTCGGGTGCACCGCGGTTGAAGACATCGGGGGCGTTGCGCGGCACCAACATGCGCATCGCACCACGCAGCCGGTCGGGTGCTTCGCCAGAACCGCCGGTACCGATTGCCAGTCGCAACCCGTCACCGGTGGCTTGGCCCGGCAGATGACAGGTGGCACAGGACACATCGCGATTACCACTCAGTTCTTTGTCAAAGAACAACATCTGTCCCAGTACGGCTTTGGCCGGTTCGGGCGTGGGGCCAGGATCGAGGGGGGTAATGCTATGAGCAGCGAGCAATTGGCGCAACGCGCTATCAGTCGCGTCGGGCACGCTGGGCCGCACGTTACACGCTGCCAGTCCGATCAGCAGGGCAAAAAGCAGCAAGCCAAGAGCAGTTCGTTTCATGGTTAATGATCAGAAGAACCCGCATCGGGGAGATAACAAAATTAGAACTTACAGAGTTGACAATAATGATACCCACTATGTAAATCCTATCTCACGCACAAGGTTATTCGTTGCGCGGCCATATCCGAATTATACAACAACTATGGGGGTTTTTAGTAATGCCCATAGAACTTGCACAATGCCTAATTTTCGTCGTTCCGGGGGTCATGGGGCCGAGGAAGCCCCCGAAAGAGTTTTCACCTCATTCAGAGTGACGAATTGGCTTGGAACCGGCCACGCGCATGGGGTATAATGGCAGTATGTCAACGCTTTCCGATCTATACACCAACCTGTCTGCATGTCGCCGCTGCCTGGAGCAGGGCTTTTTTATTGTGCCACCTCCCATCTTCTCCGGGCACATTGGCGCGCGCATCATGTTAGTGGGACAGGCCCCCGGCCGCACTGAACAAGCGGTCACGCACCGCCCCTTCAGCGGCCCGGCAGGTAAACGGCTCTTTCGCTGGCTGGCCGAGGCGGGTTGGCCGGAAGAAGAATTCCGCGCGGTCAACACCATGGCCGCCATCACCCGCTGCTATCCAGGGCCGCACCCCGCGGGCCGCGGCGACCGCGTGCCGGACAAGACCGAGCAGGCACTGTGCAGCCCGTGGCTGGAGCAAGAGCTGGCCCTGGTGCAGCCTGCCATCGTAGTTCCCATCGGCGGCCTGGCAATCAGCCGCTTTCTCGGCCCGGTCAAGCTCACCGATGTAGTCGGGCAGGCGTTTTACCGCCCGGCAAACGACGCGCGCTTGACCGACTGGGCGCGGCAACACCTGCCCGCGGCTGTGCGCGTCGTGCCCTTGCCGCATCCATCCGGCGCGTCGCAATGGTTCAACGTACCCGCGCACCAGGCCTTGCTCCGGCAGGCGTTGGTGTTGTTAAAAAAGTAACCAAGGAGACAGGAGACAAGCACTCGCTGCCTGATGTACCTGCCACCTCCTCCCTTGCTACTTGTATTCCTGTGCTAACGAAAGAATTCCACCCATGCAAATCACCATTGAACATCAATCCATTACCGCCGCGGCCAGCGAGATGCTCGTGCTGGGGCTGTTCGAAAACGTCACTGCACCCGGCGGTGCGCTGAAAGCCGTGGACGAGGCGCTGAACGGCTTGCTGGGCCGTGTGCTGGCTGCGGGCGACTTCCGCGGCAAGCTGGGCGAGACCCTGCTGCTGCACACCAGCGGCTCGATCCCCGCGCAGCGCGTCTTGCTGACTGGTCTCGGCAAGACCGCAGATCTCAGCCCGGTGCAAATTTTCAAGGCCGCGGCCGCGGCTGCCAAGCTGGCACGCAGCATGGGCATCACCCGGATCAGCAGCGTGGTGCATGGCGCGGGCCAGGGCGGCCTGCCCGCGGATGTGGCCGCGCAGGCCGTGGTGGAGGGCACGCTGCACGGCGCGTACCGCTTCCACACCTACAAGCGCGACCTTAACGCCAAAGAAAAAGCCGAGCTGGCTGAGCTGGTCTTGCTGGAAAACGACGCGGCCAAGCTCGATGCGCTCCGTGCGGGCGCGCGCGTGGGCCAGATCATCGCCGAACACACCAACTGGGCGCGCGATCTGGTCAACGAACCCGCCAATTACCTCACCCCGCGCGAGCTGGCACGGCGCATCAGCGAACGGGCGGCCACCGTCGGCCTGCATGTGCAGGTCTTGGGCGAGGCTGAAATGGCTGAGTTGGGCGCAGGTTCGTTCCTGGGCATTGCCCGCGGCAGTGATGAAGAAGGCCAGTTCATTGTGCTGGAACACGCGCCTGCCGACTATAACACGGCCAGCCTGCCAACGGTGGCGCTGGTGGGGAAGGGCATCACCTTTGACACCGGCGGCATCAGCATCAAGCCTTCGGAAAATATGTGGAAGATGAAGGATGATATGGGTGGCGCGGCGGCCACTGCGGCCGCATTGCTGGCAGCCGCCAGCCTGAATCTGCCCGTCCACGCCATCGGCCTGATTCCAGCCACCGAAAACATGCCGGGTGGCGATGCCATCAAGCCGAGCGATGTGGTGACTGCCATGAACGGCAAGACAATGGAGATCATCAGCACCGACGCGGAAGGCCGCCAGGTACTGGCCGACGCACTGTGTTACGCCGCGCGCTACAACCCCGACGCAGTGGTAGACATCGCCACGCTCACCGGCAGCATCGGCGTCGCTCTGGGGCTGGACATGGCGGGTGTGTTCTGCGACGACGCAGATCTGCGCGGGCGGCTAATGGCAGCCAGCGAGCGCACTGGCGATCTGCTGTGGCCGATGCCGCTCTACAGGCCCTATCGTAAGCTGATTGACAGCAATGTGGCCGACATGAAGAACAGCGGCGGACGCTACGGCGGAGCAATTATCGGCGCGCTCTTTTTGCAGGAATTCGCGGGCGATCAGCCCTGGGCGCACCTGGACATTGCCGCGCCGGTGCTGACCGACGAAAATACGCCCTATGCAGTGCGTGGGGCCACTGGCTTCGGCACGCGCCTGCTGCTAGAGTTGTTGCGCAGCTATGCGGTCAGCCCGTAATCCTTCCTACTGCCACCGGGCGCAGCCTGTGTTACACTGCAATTGACAGCTTCTGGCCACTATGCTAGACTGCTGCAACTTTTGTAGGATGATTTTGAGGAGACAATGGGACAAGGTTCGTTACGTAACGGCATCCTTTACATTATTCTGTTGGCGATTTTGGCGACGTTCCTCTTTTCGACGTTGCGCCAGGGCCGCGACACCGTGGAAACGGTGCCGCTCAGCCAGATCGCCTCGGATATTTCCGCGGGTAAGGTGCAGGCCATCAGCGAAAAAGATGGCGCGTTGAGTGTCACTTATGTTGGCGCGGAGGAAAACGCGCCGAAAGTGCTTTCGCGCATCGAAGGCAACGCGGATTTGTTCAAAACCCTGAATGCGCTGGGCGTCACCAGCGAAGAGATGATGAAGGTAAAAGTCGAATTCCCCGGTACGACCTTCTGGGAGAATTGGGCGCCGCTATTGTCCACCTTCATTCCCTTACTGTTGATCGGCGCGTTCTTCTTCTTCATTATGCGGCAGGCGCAGGGCGCGGGCAATCAGGCCTTTTCCTTTGGTAAGAGTCGGGCGCGCATGTTCACCGGCGACAAGCCCACCGTCACCTTCGACGATGTCGCAGGCGCGCATGAATCGAAAGAAGAGCTGAAAGAAGTCGTCGAGTTCCTCAAGGAGCCGCAAAAATTCGCCGCCCTCGGCGCGCGCATCCCCAAGGGCGTGCTGCTGGTTGGCCCACCCGGCACCGGCAAGACGCTGATGGCCAAAGCGGTGTCCGGCGAAGCTGGCGTGCCCTTCTTCTCCATCTCCGGCTCCGAGTTCGTCGAGATGTTTGTCGGCGTCGGCGCCTCCCGCGTGCGCGACCTGTTCGATCAGGCCAAACGCAACTCGCCCTGCATCATCTTTATTGACGAGATTGATGCGGTCGGTCGGCACCGCGGTGCGGGTCTGGGTGGCAGCCACGACGAACGTGAACAAACGCTGAACCAGATTCTGGTGGAGATGGATGGTTTCGATACCGATACCAACATCATCATCATTGCCGCCACCAACCGGCCCGACATTCTGGACCCCGCCTTGCTGCGCCCTGGTCGCTTTGACCGCCGCGTGGTGATGGATCAGCCCGATGTGCGCGGCCGCGAGGAGATCATGGCGGTGCATGTGCGTGGCAAGCCGCTGGCTGAAGATGTAGACCTGGAAGTACTGGCGCGGGCTACACCGGGCTTTGTCGGCGCTGACCTGGAAAACATGATCAACGAGGCGGCCATCCTGGCTGCACGGCGCAATCATCGCAACATCACGATGACTGATCTGACAGAAGCAATTGAGCGCGTGGCAATCGGCCCGGAGCGCAAAAGCCGCGTCATCTCCGAGCAGCAAAAGCGGGTGATTGCTTTCCATGAAGCCGGTCATGCGCTGGTGCAGGAAAAACTGTCCCACACCACCCCCGTACTGAAAGTGACGATTATGGGGCGCGGCATGGCGGGCGGCTACATGTGGCCGCTGGACAAAGACAGTATGTTGCGCAGCCGCACAGAGATGGAACAGGAAATTTCGGTGGCGTTGGCTGGACGTGTGGCCGAAGAGGAAGTATTCGGTCAGGTGACCACCGGCGCATCCAACGACTTGGAGCAGGTAACGCGCATCGCACGGCGCATGGTAACGGTGCTGGGCATGAGCGAGCGTATGGGACCGCTGACCTACGGCCAGAAGGAAGAAATGATCTTTCTGGGCCGCGAGATCGGCGAGCATCGCAACTACAGCGAGGACGTGGCCGAGGCCATTGATCGCGAGGTACAGCGCATCGTCAACGAAGCCTATGACCGCACCCGCCAGATCATCACCACCTATCGCGATTTGCTGAACAAAATCGCTGAGCGGCTGATGGAAGTAGAAACACTCGATCAAACCGCCTTCAAACAATTGGTCACAACCTAAACAACTGTCCGATTTCGGAGTTCCGAAATCCTGCCGAAAAAACGCGCTGGGTTCATCTGACCCCGGCGCGTTTTCGCAAGCGGCGCTTATCAGCGCCTCTGTATCTCCGAGAGACTATGCGAGCTTTGCTTTTCCAACTGAGCTACGGGCTGCAACGCTATCGCTGGCTGGGCGCACCACTGCAACGCTGGCTAGCTGTGGCGTTGCTGATCACCGCTTTGCTAATGGCGACGCGCGCATTGCCGGGGGGTGGCCTTGGCGCGCTGCTCTGCCTGCTCCTGATCCCGCTGTTCTATCTGTGGCAGCGCATCGCGCGCGCCAGTCAGTTCGTTCATTTTCGCCGCGAGACAACCGCGACACAAGTCGCCAGCGCCGCGGCCAAACTCGATCCTTCCGAAAAGATCGCGCTTCATGCCACCGGCCTGTTCGAGGTGGGAGACAAAACACAGCGTTTCACCGAACTGCCGGCCTATTTTCGCAGCTTCGGCACCCGTGAACATGCCGTGATGGCCACGGTGCAACCGCGACCACTGCTGGGCGGCTTACTACGCTGGCCAGAAAATCAGCAGGGCATGTGGTATCTGTTTTTCAAAAACAACGGGATCCGCGAGATACAAGCGGGGGTGCTAGCGTTTGGCTCGACGCGGCGGCCCGCGCTGCGCGTGTACATCGAACAAAGCACGCCGGTTCCGCAGTCTCCCTCTGACGCTTGGGGCCTTGTCCGCGCCGATAAGGCCAAGCCCAACGTGATGCGCCAGACCGTGTTGCTATCCTTTGACGATGTTGCCACGCGCGACCGCGTATGGGAAAACCTCGAAATTGACGCCGCGCCTGCACCTTTTACGTAAAAACTGATTTCGTCCCGAATAAATCTAAAAAAAAACGAAGAAATAGGGGCTAAATGCTTGACAAACTGTTGTATAATTAGAGTAGTCATACTGGAAGAGATTTTGGGGATTGTCATTCAGTTTGTTGATATTTTATAAGAGGATACCTCCAAACCATCGTCTGGTATGATAACTTAGTTGGACATTGACAAGGCGCTGATGCAGGCCGACGATTACAGATCATGACCTGCCGAATAAAGCGACGGAAAGGAGAATGTCGTTAGTACAGTAATTAACTTTCTTTTGTCCTTATCAAGATGGCTTTTCTCGTGTAGTTTTTATCTATTCACCCTGTAAAGGAGTACTTCATCATGGCTATCGTTATTAGTTTGCTGGTTGCGTTCCTCGCGGCCGCATTGGTCATTTGGATCGTCAGCCGCATGGGCCTGGGCCTGTCAGTTGACAGCTTCGGCACAGCCTTCCTGGCCGCCATCGTCATCGCCATCGTCAGCGCCATCGTTTATGCGATTTTGGGCGCGTTGGGCCTCGGCGCGAACTCTGGTCTGATCGGCGCGATCATTAACCTCATCGTTTCTGCCATCATCCTGCTGATCAGCGGCAACTTCCTGAAGGGCCTGCGCGTTGAAGGCTTCACCGGCGCTATCGTTGCCTCCATTGCGATCGCCGTCGTTTCCTGGCTGTTGAACTGGGTTTTGAGCCTGGTCGGCATCGGCGCTGTCGCGTAAGACGCACCATTCAACCGAATAGCTAGCTTTTAAGTGCGGTACAGACAGAACGTGTCTGTGCCGCACTTTTTGCGTTCAAAGGGATGACAGCAAAAATTGCAGCAGCCAAAGCGCGGCCATGCCCGCGGCAATCGTCAGCAGCGTGTTGCGCGTGCGCCACGCCACCAGCACGGCCAGCAGCGCGGCTAGCAGGCGCAGGTTGTGCAGAGACACATCCAGCGCGCCGTTGCGCAGCAGCACTTCGGGAACCAGCAGCGCGGCCAACACCGCAGGCGGCACAAAACGCAAGCTGCGCTGCACCGCGGGCGGCAACGTCAGGCGGCCCCACAGTTCAATGAACGACAGGCGCAGGGCATAGGTAAGTAGCCCCATACCGATCAAGGTCAACCACAGTGTCGCGGTAGAGGTCATGGCGATGGCTCCTTGCCGCGGCCTTGCTGGCGTGCGTCCAGCGCCGCGCCCACGAGAATCCCCATCACCGCCGCGGCCACCAGCCCGATCTTGTACGGCCAGCCTGCGCCGATCAAACCAACCGCACCCGCAGTCAGCGCCGCGGCCAGCGTCGGGCGATCAGTGACTGCCGGCACCAGCAGCGCCAGAAAGGTGAGTGGCAGGGCAAAATCCAGCGACCAACTGGTCGGGATCTGTGAACCCAGAAAAATACCCGCCGCGCTGCTGAGCTGCCACGTCGTCCACAAGGCCAGCCCCGCGCCCAGCGTGAACCAGTGACGCCGGTCGCGGCCCGCCGCAGCCGCGGGTGTGTTGCGGTAATGGATGATGGCGACCGCGTAGGCTTCGTCAGTGAGCAGATAGGCCAGCAGCCAACGCCAGCGCCGCGGCAGGTGATAGAGATACGGCGCGATGGAAGCACTGTAAAGCAGATGTCGCAGGTTGACAACGAAGGTGGTGAGGAGCAGCACTGCCACCGGCGCATTGACAACGAATAGCCGCGTGGCCACGAACTGTGCGGAACCGGCGAAAACGATGGAGGACATGGCCTGGCTAGCTACATCAGGCAGATGGGCAGCCACAGCCAACGCGCCGTAGATCAGGCCGAACGGCGTGACGCCCAGCAGGATGGGAGCCTCGGCGCGCAGCCCGGCAATGAATTCAGCAGAACGCGATGAGGGCATAGGAAAATTACGCCTGACGTTGCGGGGTAGATGAGAAACGACGGAGAGGCAAGCTTACTCACGATAGCGCAGTCTGTCAATCTTCGTGTCGGGCAGGTGTGGCATCCAACCAGTTTGCCCGAAGCCCCCGACACGCCTACAATCGGTTGATTGGACATCACAGGACGAGGTGTCAACTCGTCCAAACCGCTTTACAAGCTGCACAACTTACAAAATCGTGCTACAATTTTCTCATGAAACAAGTCTTCAAGCTGATCCGCTTCGTTAAACCCTATCGGCGGCAGAGCATCATTTCGCTGGCGCTGCTGCTGGTAGTGGTCGTACTCGATCTGATCATCCCGCGGCTGGTACAGCGTATCATTGACCAAGGGGTGCTGGCCGGTAACATGACGGTGGTGTGGCAAACCTTCGGCTGGATGATGTTGATCTCGGTGATCAACACGTTGTTTGCCATCGGCAACAACACCTACTCGGTGCAAACGGGCGAGGGCGTGGCGCGTGACCTGCGCGAGGCGCTCTTCCTGCGCATCCAGTCCTTCTCTTACGGCAACCTCGACCGCCTGAAAACCGGCCAGCTCATGGTGCGGCTGTCCAGCGACTCCGGCGTGCTGCAACGTCTGACGCAGATCACGCTGCGCATCGGCACGCGCGCGCCGTTGATCATGCTGGGTAGCGTGCTGTTGATGTACAAGACCGATCGGGCGCTGGCGCTCAGCCTGACGCCGCTGCTGGTGGTCGCGACGGGGATTATCGTCTTCTTCGCGGTGCGCATGGGGCCGCTGTTCCTCACCATGCAGCAAAAGCTGGATCGCCTCAACACTGTGTTACAGGAAAACATCGCCGGCATTCGCGTGGTGAAGGCATTTGTGCGTGCTGACCACGAGGCGGAACGCTTTGGCGTGGCCAATCTGGACTATACCGAGCGTAACATTCGCGTGATGGAGTTCATGTCCACAATGGGGCCAGCCCTCAACGCGTGTATCAACATCGGGATCGTGCTGGTGATTTGGGCGGGCGGGCGGCAGGCCATCGAGGGCGCGGTGACCACTGGCGAGATCGTAGCCTTTGTCAACTACCTGCAAACCGCGTTAGGGCCACTGTTGATTATGGTCAACCTGGCGAATGTCTGGGCCGCGGGCATTGCCTCGGCTGGGCGCATCAACGAGGTGCTGGAGATGACGCCGGAGGTGCAGGATGCGCCGGACGCAGTGCCGCTGCCCACCGCAACCGCGCCGCGCATTGTTTTTGATCACGTCAGTTTTCATTACAACGGTGCAGGCAACAGCACGGTATTGGAGGGTGTCACTCTGGCCGTGGAGCCGGGGCAGACGCTAGCGATCCTCGGCGCCACCGGCTCCGGCAAAACCACGCTGGTGAACCTCGTGCCGCGCTTCTACGATGTGAGCGCGGGGCGGATTTTGTTCGACGGGCTGGACGTGCGACAGGTGCAGCAGGCGTCGCTGTTGGCGCAGATCGGCATTGCGCCGCAGGAGGCGACATTGTTTTCCGGCACTGTGCGCGAGAACATCGCCTATGGCCGTCCCGAAGCAAGCGATGCGGAGATCGTGGCCGCGGCGCAGGCCGCGCAGGCCCACGATTTCATCCTGGCGCTGCCCAACGGCTACGATACTCACGTCGAGGAACGCGGCGTCAACCTCTCTGGCGGCCAAAAGCAGCGCATTGCCATCGCCCGCGCCCTGCTGCCGCAACCGAATGTGCTGATTCTCGATGACAGCACTAGCGCGGTGGACGTGGAAACGGAGACCAGAATTCAGGACGCGCTAGCAACGTGGATGGCCGGACGCACGTCGTTCGTGGTGGCGCAGCGCATCAGCACAGTGCTGCGCGCCGACAAGATCGTGGTGCTGGAGCATGGCCGCGTGGCCGCGCAGGGCACACACCGCGAGCTGCTGCAATCCAGCCCGATCTACCAGGAAATTTACGCTTCGCAACTGGGCAGCGGCCTCAACGGAGGTACGGCATGACACAATCATCAGCGCCTTCATCGGACAGCGGACGCGGCCAGATGCTGCGCCGCGGGCCGATGCAAATGAGCAAGATCGAGCAGGCGCGCGACCCGCGGCGTTCGCTGCGGCGGTTGGTGCCATACTTTGGCGAACACCGCCTGTTGCTGACCACCGTCTTCGCCCTGATTGTTGTTTCCACCCTGCTCGGACTGGTGGGGCCGTACCTGATGGGCCGCGCCGTGGACCAGTACATAGACGCCAAACGCCTCGACGGGCTGGGCACGCTGGTGCTGATCATGCTGGCGGTGTTTCTGCTGGGTAACGTGGCCGATCTCATCTCGGCTTGGTTGATGGCCGCGGTGTCGCAGCGCGCCCTGCAACGGCTGCGTCAGGACTTGCTGGAGCATTTGCAAACGCTGCCGGTACGTTTTTTCGACAGTAACCCCGCGGGCGAGCTGATGAGCCGCCTAACCAATGATATTGACGCGATCAATACCGCGGTGTCGCAGAACGTGGTGTCGCTCTTCGCCAGTGTGCTTTCGATGGTGGGCATTTTGGTCGCCATGTTCGTGCTGAATGTATGGCTGGCGCTGGCCTCGTTGCTGGTGGTGCCGCTAATGATCTGGTTTACTAACTTCGTGGCACGCTACACCCGCCGCGGCTTTCGCGATCTGCAAAAGGGGCTGGGCCAGCTCAATGGCGTGATGGAAGAGGCGATCAGCGGCCAGCGGGTAATCAAGGCGTTTCGCCGCGACCAGACGGCCACGGCCAATTTCCGCACTGCCAACCAGGAAGTATACCGCGCCGGCGTGTATGCCAACACCTATGCGCTGCTGCTGATGCCGCTCACCAACCAGCTTGGCAACCTGTTCGTGATCGTAATCGCCGGGCTGGGCGGCTGGCTGGCGCTGCAAGGGCTGGCGACCGTGGGCGCAATTGTCACGTTTATCAGCTATGGCCGCAGCTTCATCAATCCGCTACGACAACTGGCGAACCTGTACAACTCGATCCAGGCCGCGCTGGCTGGCGCCGAGCGGGTGTTCGAGATCATGGATACCCCATCGGAAACGGATGAGGGCACGCTGGCCGTGCCTGCCGCGGCCATAACTGGGCATGTCAGCTTTGAAAACGTGGATTTTAGCTATGTCCCCGGCACACCGATCATCGAAGCGATGACGCTGGAGGCCGCGCCGGGCAGCACCGTGGCGTTGGTGGGGCCAACGGGCGCAGGCAAGACGACGATTGTCAACCTGCTGACGCGCTTCTACGAAATTGACCGCGGCAGCATTCGCATTGACGGCGCGGATATCCGCTCGCTGCGCAAGGATAACCTGCGTCAGGCGTTGGGGCTGGTGTTGCAGGATACCTTCCTCTTTTCCGGCACGGTGATGGAGAACATTCGCTATGGGCGGCTCGACGCCACCGACCAGGAGGTAGTGACTGCAGCGCAAACCGCAGACGCAGATCACTTCATTCGCCAGTTGCCGCAAGGCTATCAGACGCAGCTTTCAGAGCGTGCAGGCAACCTGAGCCAGGGACAACGCCAGCTTCTGGCTATCGCGCGCGCGGTGCTGGCCGATCCCGCGATCCTGATCCTGGACGAAGCGACCTCCAGTGTGGACACGCGCACGGAGCTACGCATCCAGCGTGCGCTGCTGCAACTGTTGGAGGGGCGCACCGCATTCGTGATTGCGCACCGATTGAGCACGATTCGCGACGCGGACGCCGTGGTGGTGATCCGTGACGGGAGGATCGTGGAGCAGGGCCGGCACGCGGAACTGCTCGCCCGCCGCGGTTTCTACTATCACCTGACCATGAGTCAGTACAAGGGGGAGGCGATTTAGGTCACGTCGGTTCTGTATGATGCCTTTTGGCCAGGTTTTGGAATCCGGTAGCGACCGAAAATACTTGGGCGCAAGGCAAGAGGCGTAGACACCATGTGGAACTGCTTTGCCATTGGATGCGTTTGCTGGCGCGCTTCGCCATATTCTGTAACATCCCGAACGCTTGAGGAACCCAATTATGCGTAATTTGATCGTACTTGAACATATCTCTCTAGACGGCGTCATCCAGGCCCCCGGCGGGCCAGATGAAGATACCAGCGGCGGCTTCACGCAGGGCGGATGGATAGCGCCCTATTCCGACGCGGTCCTCGGCACCGCGCTGCGGCAGCAGATGAACCTGCCGTTCGATCTGCTGTTGGGGCGCAAAACCTTCGACATTTGGGCACCCTATTGGCCGCACCATGCTGATGTGTGGCCGGGCGTCAACGCGGCCACCAAATACGTCGCTTCCAACACCCTGACAGCGGGTACATGGCAGCCGTCCGTGTTTTTAAGCGGCGATGTGGCCGCAAAAGTCACCGCCATCAAGCAGCAGCCAGGGCCGGACTTGCACGTTTGGGGCAGCGGCAACCTCATTCAGACGCTGATCCGGCACGATTTGGTTGATGCGTTCTGGCTGATGATCTATCCGGTCACGTTGGGCGGTGGCAAGCGGCTCTTTGCTGAGGGGACCATGCCGGCCGCGTTCAAGGTGACAGAAAGTATCGTTACCCCGAAAGGTATCATCGTCGTGACCTACCAGCGCGCACGCGCCGCTGCCAGGTGATGGACTAAGCCACCCACCCATTACGTCAAAGTCCATTCTGCGATCTTACGACACGCGGATGCCATTTTGCACCCTGTTTTTGTTGCCACTTTCGCGGTTCCCAGGTATGATTGCACGACAATCGTACAATCATCGAGGAGATTTGGATATGGAACGAAGTAATATTTTGATCGAAGCAGATGAATTGTTGTCTAAACTGCACAATGAGAATCTTCGCATTTTCGATACAACAATCCTCTTTTTTGGAAGCGCATCAGGACTGACCGCTAAAGAAATATATGCGCAAGAACATATTCCAGGGGCAGCTTTTTTCGATCATCAGCGATTCTCTGATCCCAAGAGTGACTACATGCTGATGGTAGCACCGGAAGCTGAATTATCGGCGCAGATTGGTGGCATTGGCATTTCCGCGGATTCGGAAGTGATTGTCTACGCGCCAGAAGTGCTGCCTGCGGCCACCCGCGCCTGGTGGATACTGCATTATGCGGGTCATAAAAATGTGCGCATTCTCAACGGCGGGCTGGCCGCGTGGAAAAAGGCTGGGGGAGAAATCGAGCAAGGAGAACGCCATTATGCTCCAGTGAACTACGAGGGCGTCTTCCAGCCCCAGGTATTTGCCAGCAAAGAAGAAGTGCTGGCAGCAATGGGTAGCAACGAAATCGTCACGGTGAATGCTCTGATGCAAGAAAGCTATCAGGCTGCTCACATCCCTGGCTCATTATGTTTGCCCAGCACCGACTTAACGCAAGGCATGGATGCGTTTATAGACTCAAAACAACTCATAGAAAAACTAAGAACAACATCGCAGTACAAACGCATCATAACCTATTGCGGCGGCGGAATAGCAGCCACTGTGAATGCGGTGGCTTACCGGATCGCGGGGCATGAAAATGTTGCGGTGTACGATGGCTCCATGTTTGAATGGACCGGTGAAGGCTTACCGATCACTGAAACAGGAGACGGTAACTGGATGATTTGGTAACAAAACTATGATATTGCCCAAGGTGCGCGATCCGCGCTTCATCACTCTGCGTCGCGGCGGCACACTCACAGACCCCGATCATCAACAACTCGCTCTGTGGGCCGCCGCATGTGCGGAACACGTCCTGCACCTGTTTGCGTCCACACGCCCCGACGACCCGCGCCCGCGTCAGGCAATTGAGCAGGCGCGGGCATGGGCGAGCGGTAAAAGCACGATGACACAAGCCCGCACGGCTGCTGGACACGCTATGGCAGCAGCGAGAGAGCTGCGCGGGGCTGCGCGCCATGCTGCCTTTGCCGCCGGGCAGGCTGCGGCCGTGGCCCATGTCGCGGCGCACGAGTTGGGCGCGGCTGCCTATGCCATCAAGGCGGCCCGCGCTGCCGCGGTTGAGAGTGAACAGGACCAAGCCGGGCGTCTGGAATGTCAATGGCAGCGCGCCCAATTGCCTGCTGCGATTCGTGAACTGGTACTGGACGATCAACGATTGCGCAACGACCTCTGCTGGTTCGTTTTCGACTGTTGAGCGGGGCATCCACGTTGCCTGCCAGCAGATATGCTGTTCGTTCAGCAGCACCCACCCAAACGATTGGTTGACTTACCGGGAAAACAATACCGCCATGTATACTATTGGAACTACTCACCCTCGGCTACGTGAAATATCACTTTCTCATCTGGAGGTTTAGCGAATGAAACAGGGTAAACGATTGTTGCTGGCCGCGCTGCTGGTCACTGCGCTGGCCGCCTGCGATGGCTCCGGCAACACAAGCAAGACCCCGCCTCCGTCCGCTACTGTCACGCCGAACGCGGTCAATGTGCCCGCGGTGGAAAGCGGTGGATCGCATCAGATGTCACCAGTCGCCACCCCGGACAGCGCCTCCCCCCTGCCCACGCCCGCGCCGTAAGGCCGCAGCTATTTGCCGGGCCGCGGGGGGCGTTTGCGCCCCAATCCCAGCCAGGTTGCCAACAAGCCCCGGCGCTCCACCACTTGCGGAGGTTCTTCTTCCCAGTGGCCGCTGGCACGGCTCGCCAGCCAGCTTTCGCGCGCGCTAAGTGCTTCTGCAAAGGCTTGGTGCAGCGTATCTTCATCGCCCACCGCAATGCGGTCGCGCCAGCCCAGCAGATTGTCAATAAAGCCGTCAATCCAGCGCAACAACTGCTCCTGATTGCTCAGCATCGCCGCGCTGAACGAGGCAGGGTCATGCGTTTCCAGCCGCGTTGAACTTTCAAACTGGCTACCTGCCAGTTGTCGCATCTCGCGCCAGCCTGGTTGGCTGATCACATTCGTCAACAGCGCCATGTTCACCAGCGCGGGGAGTTGCTCCACCGCGGCGGCCACGCCGTCGTGTTCCTGCGCGTCCAGGTAGAGCGGCTGTGCGCCCAACGTTTGCACCAGGTCAGAGGTGGTTTTCACCGCTTGTTCGGCGGTGCTGGGCGCAGGACAGACCGCCCAGGTGCGTTTCTGGAAGAGATCGGCCCGCGGCGCTTCCTCTTCGGGGCGGATGATGATCGGATGCGTGCCGACAAAGGCCACGCCAGGCGGCAAGAGCGCATCGGCCCAGGCCTGCACCGGCACTTTAACGAGGGCGGTGTCTATCACCAGCGCGCCTTCCGGCAGGTCAGCGGCTACCGCGCGCAGCGTCGCCTCGATTTCGCCCAGCGGCAGCGCCAGAATGATCAGGCCTGACCGGTCGCAAGCATTGATCAAGTTCCACTCGGCGCGGTCAATGGCCTTGAGCTTCTTGGCCCGTTCCAGTGCGGCTGGCTCCTTGTCGTGACCGATGATCTCAAAATCGCGCGTTTCGCGGCTCAACGCCATCCCGATGGATGTGCCGATCAAGCCAAGTCCGACAATGGTAATGCGTGTTTTCGTCATGGGACCTCCTGCGACAAGGGGATTATGGCTTAGCTGGCGTCGTCTGCGGCTTGCAGCGCGGCCAGCAGATGTTCAACGGTGCTCGCGGGCGCGCGCGTGACCTTGTCTTGATGACGGCGGATCAATTCAACCGTCAGCGGATCGCAACCGGCGGCGGCGGCCATCTGCGCGCCCAACAGTGGATGATGCAGATGCAAGAAGAAGGGATAGCGCCAGCTTTGCGGGTCGGCGCTGGCAAGTTTTGACACGGACACGGGCCAAAACGCGCTGAGAATCACCACCAGCACGCGATGCCAGAGCCGGATGCGGCGTCCAGGCTGGGCGGTTTTCGCCACGTCGTGCAGCAGCGCGGCCGCGTACAGGGCCGGCTGGCCGGGCGTGGTGTGTTGCACGCGGCGCAGCACGTCCAGGCTGTGCTGCTGGTCACGCGGGGTCATGCGCAGGAACAGGGCTACGGCCAGTGGCGGCAGCCAGTGCTGCACTTCAGCCTGATCAGCCGCGTTGAGGGTGCGGCGGAGCGAAACCAGCAGTTGCCGAATGCGATAACGCAGCCGGTGCAAGAGGTGGGGCACGGGGACGCTAACGGCCCAGCAGCCAGGTGACCACGCGCTGCGTCGGTTCAGAGATCAGCGTGCCGAGAATGTCCAGACGACCCAGGCCCGCGCGGCCGGAAATGCTACCCAGTAAGATCAGGGCAATTAGCACAAAGCCGCCCCATTGCGCGGTTTTGGCAAACATGGTTGACAGCCGGGCCGGTAACAGCCCCAGCGCAACGCGAAAACCGTCCAGCGGTGCGATAGGCAGCAAATTAAAGAACATCAACGCCACGTTGAGCCAGACGAAGACCAGCCAGGTGTATACCACCAGCGAAGGAAACTGCTGATCGGCGGCGAAGGTGCGCCAAGCCAGCGCGGCCAGCCCGGCCATAATCAGGTTTGACAGCGGCCCGGCCACAGCTACCACAGCGAAATCGCGGCGGCCATGCCGCAGGTTGGCCGGATTAACCGGTACGGGCTTGGCCCAACCAAACCCAGCCACCAGCACCATCAACATGCCGAACATATCGAGATGCTTCAAGGGGTTGAGCGTCAGGCGTCCCAGATTCTTGGCCGTGGGATCACCCAGTTTGTAGGCTACCCAGGCGTGGGCGAATTCGTGGACGGTGAACGCGGGAATGAGGGCAATGAGCAGTGCAATCAGTTCTTCTTGACTTCGGCCAAACAACATGCAATATCATCCTTGTTGACGGACATAAATACGGGTACTATGCAACAACGTACAGGTGAATTATACCCGTTGACCACGAATCGGTGCAATCTATCCCGTGTTCTGCCGGATGTGTGCTGGATGATGACGGGAACGCACGCCGGACGGGCAGCGTCTATCGCACGTGCATCGCCTGTGGCTGAAAAGCGCAGACCTGTTAGCCTGCAAAAGGAGCAGACTTTTGATCCTAAACTTTAATTACCCGCGACGAATTCTCGCACTGACGCTGGTGGTGCTGGTGCTGGCAGGATGTGCGCGCGACCGCACAACGCCCCTACCACCGACCGCACCTGCCGTCACTGCAACCGCCGACGGCAGCACGGTATTCCTGCCGGGGGTGTCCGCGGAGGCCAGCCAGACGGCTGTACCCACCGAGCTTGTGGCTGTGGCGACGAGCGCACCCACGGCAACGCCAGTTGTGGCACCGACGGAGACGCCGACACCTGCACCGCCAGCCCCCACGCCTACGCCCGCACAAATGCAACTGGCCGACTGGCCCGCGCTGACGTTGCAGGACTGGCCGCGCCCCGCCAACGACAACGGCCTGTGCATTCACAACATGGCCGAGGCGTACCCCAACGAGCAAGATATTGATTTACAGATTAGTCGCTTGCAATCCATGCACATGCGTTGGACGGTGATCCATTACGGCGACGAGCAGCAATTACAGCGCGCGGCGACGCGCTATCGCGACGCGGGCATCATGGTGATTTGGCGCAAGAATGTGCGTTCCTATCAGTCTTATTACGACTGGGGTCGCGATGTGAAATTGTTGCTTGATCTAGGAGTGACGCCTTACATGCAGCTTTACAACGAACCTTCGTTGCCTGCGGAGTGGGACGATCGGCCCATTGACCAGCAGCTTTTCCTGGATAATCTGATGATTGCCGTGGAACAAGTCTACAACGCGGGCGGCTATGTGGGGTTGCAGTTCGTAAATGACGAGTGGCTGGTGGCCGCGCTGCGCGAGATTAAGGCACGCGGCGGCGAAAAGGTCTTCCAGCGCATGTTCCTCGTGCCGCATCCCTACGGTCTGAACCATCCCCCCAACTACACCGCAGACCCGAACGGCGTGCTGGGCTTTTTGCATCAGGCGCGCATCGTACAGGCGGAGATCGGCCTTGTGCCGCCGATGATTGCAGGTGAAGGAGGCTGGAAGTGGAACGCTACGGATGATCGCAACTTCCCGGCGATTGACGCTGCCCTACACCGCGATTATCACGTCGAAGTATTCAACTGGTTCCGTACCGGCGTGCTCTCCAACGGTGAACCGCTGCCAGATACACTCTTTGCCTTTTGCCCGTGGCTGCTGTCTGACCGCGGGGATGACAGCGCCTGGTTCGACAGTTTCGCGGGCGAACGCACGATGACCGTCGAGGCCGTGCGCTCAATCCCGGTCTTCACGCGGCGGTTTAGCTGGAGCCAATAACACGGTTTTGCCAATTGAGGAGTTGTGCAGTTGACACTACAGATGTTGTTTCAATG
The DNA here is from genome assembly GCA_049299095.1 of Anaerolineae bacterium. Lineage (GTDB taxonomy): Bacteria > Chloroflexota > Anaerolineae > JAAEKA01 > JAAEKA01 > JAAEKA01. The sequence goes on from JBAQWV010000143.1 coordinate 21,330, forward strand.
TCGTAGGCGCTCATGACCGCTGATCTGCTCTTTGTTAATGGCAAGCTGTGGACGCAGGACGTGCGTTTTCCCGCGGCTACCGCGCTGGCGTTACAAGGACCACGCATCCTGGCAGTGGGCGATGACGCGGCGCTGCGTGCGCTGGCTGGCCCGCGCACCGAGATCATAGACTTGCATGGCGCGCGTGTGTTGCCGGGCTTAACCGATGCGCATTGCCACTTCCAACTGTGGGCGCAGGCGCGCCAACAACTCGACCTGACAGACGCGCCGTCGCTGGCCGCGGTGCAGGAGGCGCTGGCCGCGGCCGCACAGCAAACGCCCCCCGGCCAATGGATCCGCGGGTACGGCTGGAATGAAACCGACTGGCCGGCGGCGCGCCTGCTCACCCGCCACGATCTGGACGCCGCTGCGCCGCAGCATCCCGTCATCCTGTGGCGCAGCGACCTGCATCTGGCCGCGGTCAACACGGCCGCGCTGCGGCTGGCTGGCATCGTCGCCGCCACCCCTAACCCAACCACAGGTATCATTGACCGCCAGCCAGACGGCCAACCCAGCGGGGTCCTGCGCGATCACGCAATTGAGCTGGTGCAGGCAGTGCTGCCCGCACCAGATGCGGCCACGGTAGACGCAGCCATGCGCTCAACCATCGCCGCCGCGCACCAGTTGGGACTGACCGGCATCCACGATTTTCGCATCGGAGACGCGGCGGAAAGCCGCTCGGCCTGGCACACCTGGCAACGGCTCCATGCTGCGGGCGACCTGGCATTGCGCGTGTGGCTGATGCTAGACGGCACGCTGCTGGACGAGGCGGTGCAGATTGGCCTACGCAGCGGCTTCGGTGATGACCGGCTGCGCATCGGTGGCCTGAAATATTTCGCGGACGGCTCGTTGGGCGCGCGCACGGCCTGGATGCTGGAGCCGTACAATGATGGCGGCACGGGCCTGCCGGTGGTGCCGATGACACATCTGGCCGATGCCATCCGCCGCGCTGACGCCGCGGGCCTGACGGTTGGTATCCATGCCATTGGCGACCGGGCGCTGCGCGAGTTGCTGGATGTGTTCCGCGCGGTGCTGCCCGCTGACCGCCGCCCTACCACGGCGCTGCCGCACCGCATCGAGCATGTGCAGCACAGCACCGTGACAGACTTGCTGCGGCTGGGCCAATTGGGGCTGGTGGCGTCGGTGCAGCCGGTGCATCTGGCCGATGATCTGCCGCTGGTCGAGCAGGCATTGGGGCCGCGCGGCCAGTGGAGCTATGCCTGGCGCACGCTGCTGGAAGGTGGCGCGGTGCTGGCACTCGGTTCTGATTGCCCGGTGGCGTCAGCTAACCCGTTTTGGGGCATCCAGACGGCGGTCACCCGCCAACGGCGCGATGGCAGCCCCGCCGATGGCTGGTATCCTGAACAGCGGCTAACCGTGGCTGAGGCAGTGGCGGGCTACACCCTCGGCCCGGCCTATGCCAGCGGACAACTGCACCAGCAGGGCAGCCTGGCGCCCGGCAAGCTGGCCGACTTAATTGTGCTGGATCGCGACATCTTCGCCGTACCGCCGCAGGAAATCGGCGCGACACAGGTGACGATGACGGTGTTTGACGGGCGGATTGTGCATGGATAGGCAGCAGATAGGTAGACAAGTAGACAAGTATATTGGTAGATTGGGAATTGGGAGATCGGGAAGCGGGAATTGGTGGATCGGTCGGGAACCTGTATACTGATGGCCGAAAACTGGTTATTAATCCTCACAGACTGGCTTGAAACATGGACATACGACTGCTTCATATCGCTGACATTCACATCGGCATGGAAAACTATGGCCGCACGGATGCGAAAACCGGCCTGAACCAGCGCGTGATGGATTTTCTGCGCCGTCTGAGCGACGCGGTGGACTACGCGCTTGACCGCGAAATGGATGTGGTGATCTTCGCGGGAGATGCTTACAAGACGCGCGACCCCAACCCCACCTTTCAACGCGAGTTTGCCCGGCGCATGAAACGCCTGTCCGACGCGGGGATACCCGTAGTGATGTTGGTCGGCAACCACGATCTGCCCGCAGTGGCCCAGCGCGCCACCAGCATCAGCATTTTCAGCACGCTTAACGTGCCCAACGTCATCGTGGGCGACCGCGAAAAGCTTTGGCAGCTCACTTGCCGCCGCGGCCAGCTCTTGCAGGTAGCCACTGCGCCTTATCCCCTGAAAAGCGGCCTGCTGACCGACGAGGCCACGCGCGGCAAGTCTATCGCCGAGGTGGATGCGTTGATGCAGCAGGCGCTGACGGAGAACATCCGCGCACTGGCGCGCACGGCCCAGCAACAGCCCGATCTGCCTGCGGTGCTGACCGGCCATTTCAGCGTGCAGGAAGCCAGCCAGGGCAGTGAGCGCAACATTATGATTGGCCGCGACGTGGCTGTACCGCGCAGCACCCTGGCCGATCCCGCCTGGGACTACGTCGCACTCGGTCACATTCACAAACACCAAAGTCTAAACGGCGACGCCCACCCGCCGGTGTTGTACAGTGGCAGCATCGAGCGCATTGATTTTGGCGAAGAACGCGAGCCGAAAGGCTGGGTAGACGTAACCCTGCGTCGTGGGCACACCGACTGGCATTACGTGCAACATTACAAGCTGCCCGCGCGGCCCTTCGTGACGATCCGGGTTGATCTGCGCGAGACCGCCGACGAGCCGACCGGCGTTGTACTGGCCGCGCTGGATGCGCATGATCTAAACGAAGCGGTGGTGCGAGTCAATATCAAGCTGCGCGAAGAGCAGGAGCCGTTGTTGCAAGAGCGGGAAGTGCTGCGTGCGCTGCACGCGCGTGCCTACTACGTCGCAGGCGTCAACAAAGATGTGGAACGGGCCGAACGGCAGCGGCTGGGCGGGGTGGTGGTTGAATCGCTGACCCCCCTCGAACTGTTGGAGCGTTACTTTGTCGCCAGGGGAGTCGCGCCCGAACGGGCAGACCGACTGCTGCAAGCTGCCGATGCGCTGATGACTCAGGAGCTGGCTGACTGACGTTTTTACCTGACCAGTGTAAAGCAAACAATGAAATGAAAAAGCCCTCAGACGCGCCTGAGGGCTTTTTCATTTCCCCAAAGTGAAAGCGTTGTTTGGCAGCGCGGCTGGCTTCAGGTATAATGAACTATATACGAATATTTGTTCGTATGCACCCCGTAACAGACGGCAGTGGAAGGATCGTATGCTGGAGCTGAACAAGCTAACCGAACGCGTAGCCGAGATGGCCGACACATTGGCGCGGCAAAGGACGCGGCTGGAAAGCCTCACTTTGCAGGCCGAAGCGCGACTGGCCGCGTATGCCGCAGTCAACGACGAACTGCGGGCCAAGCTGACGCGCGCGGGCGAGGTGGATTCGAGCTGGCGCGGCGCAGAGCCGCTGGGCGACCGGCTCGATGCCGTGCGCACCCTGCCCGATCCCGGCCCGGCGACGCTGATCGCCAGCGATGGATCGCAGATTTATCCCGATCCCCACGGCGTGGCCCTGTATTATCTGCTCAACGTCGGCTCGATTGTGTTGCGACAGGGCAGCGGTGCTGCCCCCAGCACCGCCACGCGCAGCCGCCTCTTTTTCAACGACAACGACCTCTACGACCGTGAAGAGCGCCTGATCGAAACGGACAAGGTCAACGCCGAGCGCGATCTGTGGGAGCTGCAAAAGCTGGCGGAGCTGGCCTTAGCCGAGCGGCAGCAACTCGGCGGCGACCTGGATCGCCTGCTGGTGGCGCTGGACGATGGCCCGCTGCTGCTGTGGATGCCGCAACGCTTGACCGACGTGCAGCAGGAGCGCCGCGTTGAAGAGTTTTCCCGCCCGCTGCGTGAGCTGCGCCAGGTGCAAGCTGTGCCGTTGGGCTATATTGACCGGCCCCGCAGCGCCAATATCCTGCGCCTGCTGCAACTGGCCGATCTGGCGCTGGAGGAGATTACCACACAGGTGTTGCGCAGCAACCGTTACCGCGGCCTGTCGGACCGTCTGCTGTTCAATCGGTTGCTCGGCCCCGGCCAGCGCAGCAGCCTGTTCGCGGCTACGTCAGAGATCAACCAGACCTATGCCAAAGAGGGCAACCGCATCTGCTTCTGCTATCTGAACGTGGCCGCGCCGGATGCTACGCAGCCGCGCGTCGTGCGCGTGGAAGTGCCTGACTGGGCCGCGCGCGACGAAGACCGGCTCGACACGGCGCTGGCAGCGGTGTGGCAGGATGCGCGCCTGACCGGCTATCCCTATGTGCTGGCGCGCGCGCATGAGCTGGCCGTGGTCAGTCGCCACGAGCGCGCCGCACTGGAGCAGATGATGCAGATCGAGATGATGCGCCAGGGCTTGACAGGCGATATTTCCGCCAAGCAACAGAACAAGAACGATGTCAGTGGACGCCGCTGAGGTGAAGCATGGAAACAAGCGTTGAACCAACTCAACTGGGCCGTGTACTGCGTTCGGCCACAGCCAGCTTTACGGTGGGCTGCCGCACGTCGGAGGCCGGTGTGCCACGCTTTGGCGCACTGGTGCGCGTCGAAGCGCCCAACCGCGGCGCAATTTATGGCTTGATCTACGATGTGCGCGTGGATGATGACCCCTTTGTGCGGCAATTGCTGGCCGCGGGCGATCTGACGCCGGAGTACGTCGAGGATCAACGCGCACGGCGGCAAGTGCCGGTCGAGGTGAATGTCGTGGTGGTGGGCGGCCAGGACGCCGCGGGCCGCATCTTTCGCTATCTGCCGCCGCAGCCCCCCGCCACGCTGAGCTGGGTGACGCTGGCTGCGACGGACGAGATCAAGGCTTTTGGCGCGCGGCTGGACTTTCTGCCCACACTGCTGAACGCCTTTGAAGCACCGGGCGACGAACTGGCCCCGGCCGCGTTGCGGCAAATGGCCGCGGCGCAGGGGGATGCGGAGGAAGCACAACGCTATTTGGTGGCCGCGGGCCGCGAGTTGGCGCGCCTGCTTAGCCGCGACCCTGCGCGCCTGAACGCGATCCTGCAACGGCTGCGGTGAGGAAAAATCAAAGTGGAGACCCGCCATGAATGATCTGAACGCTACGCCTCTTAGTACAGATGCAGAATTCGATGCGTTGCCCAGCGCCAGCCAGGCGCGCGGCCTTGACCCCGACACAGCCCGCTATCCCCTGGGCATGGTCGTGGCCGGTTCACTCTCCAAAGGGCTGGATGTGCGCCTCGCCCGCGAGATCAACACCGAAGATCAGGCTGTGGGCAGCTACGTGGTGGTGCGCGGCGCGGGCAAGCGCTTTTTCAGCATGATTACCGATGTGCTGCTGGGTGCGGCCAGTGACGAGGTCACGCTAAACCCGCCTGACCTGTCCGATCCCTTCCTACGCGAGATTCACCAGGGTACCAGCACTTTTGGCCTGCTGCACCTTAGCCCCATGCTGACGCTGGATGCCGAGGCGGGGGGCGAGCCGCAGCCGGTGAAGACCGTGCCGGGGCACTTCAGCCCGGTGCGCGCGGCCAGTCAAGCGGAGGTAAGCGAGGTATTCGGCGAGGAAGGCCACGACGCGGCGCGCAAAACCCACTTCTTTCATGTGGGCAATCCGCTGGACATGGCTGATGTCAAGGTGACGCTCAGCCTGGAGCGGCTGGTGGAGCGCTCATCCGGCGTGTTTGGCAAAAGCGGAACCGGCAAGACCTTCCTGAGCCGCCTGCTGCTGGCCGGCATTATTCGCGAGCGCGTGGCCGTGAACCTGATCTTTGACATGCACAATGAATATGGCTGGGAGGGTAGCAGCGAAGGCGTCACCAGCAAGGTGAAGGGGTTGAAGCAGATTTTCCCCGACGGCCGCGTCAGCATCTTCACGCTGGACGACGAATCGAGCCGACGCCGCGGCTCTAATCCCGACTATACCGTCACCATCGGTCTCGATCAGGTGGAGCCGGACGATGTGGAGATGTTGCAGGGCATCCTCAACCTGAGCGAGCCGCAGTTGGGCGCGATCTTCGCCCTGCACCGCTATCTGCGCCGCGACTGGCTGGCGAACTTCCTCGACGACACCTGGTTGGACAACCAGCAAGCCTTCGATCCTGACACCGGCAAAGAAAAATCGGGCTTGCAGGTGCTGGCCGAGGAGACGGGCCAGCCCTTCCAGACGCTGGCCGCGCTGCGCCGCCGGCTGCTGCAATTTGAGCGCTACGGCTTCCTCAAGCCGCACGCCGTGGACGATTCGGTGGAGCGCCTGCTGCGCTATCTGGACGCGGGCACCAACGTAGTGCTGGAGTTTGGCCGCTACGGCAACAGCCTGGACGCCTATATTTTTGTGGCGAATTTCCTTACGCGGCGGCTGCATCAAAAGTACGTAGAGAAGAAGGAGAACGCCTTCGGCAACAAGGCCGAGGAGCCTAAGCCGCTGGTGATTACCATCGAGGAGGCGCACAAGTTCCTGGACCCGGCGATTGCCGGCCACACGATCTTCGGCACAATTGCGCGCGAGCTGCGCAAGTACAACGTCACGCTATTCATCGTGGATCAACGCCCCAGCCAGATTGACCCTGAGGTGATGAGCCAGATCGGCACGCGCGTCACTGCGCTGCTGGACGAGGAGAACGACATCCGCGCGGTGCTGATGGGGGTGAGCGGAGCAGCCGGGCTGAAGGAGGTGCTGGCGCGGCTGGACACGCGGCAACAGGCGTTGATCCTGGGCCACGCCGTGCCGATGCCCGTGGTGGTGCAGACGCGTTCCTACGATCTGACCTTCTACAAGGCGATGGGCCATGTGGACGATGCCGAGTTGCCCGCGCGGCTGGCTGAAAACGTCATGAAGATGCGTGGCGAGGAAGGCTTCGAGGGCTTCGATTAAACCAGTTTGGGGGTATTTGAAAAGCCATAATCAGTGGTTCGACAGCGTACAGCGCCACCGATGGTAGCTTGCACGCTGCGGGCTGTCAAGTCGCGCAGGCTGTGAACATTTGTCCGCGCTGCGGCGTGCAATGCAATGAACCTGCCCGCGCGGGCAAATGTCGTTTTGTTTTGCTGGATATTCAAGCCTATGGGTGTCCTATGACCACTGATCATAACAAACGTTTATTGTATCTGTTCCTCGCCATCGCTCTGGTCGCACTGACGGCGCTGACCGGCTGGGCTGGCTATAGGTTGTTCAGCCGTGCGCTGGGACCGGCCGTCACCACCACCCCATCCCCTGCGGTGGTGACGGTGATCGTGGTCGCCACCCCCACCCAGCCGATCCCCTCTCCCACGCCGACACCCCTCTCGACCGTCACCACCATTGCCACCATGCCAACGGTCGCAACCGTGACGGCGTCCACACCGACTGCCGCGTTGAGCGTGATCGTCACGGCCGATCTGGCGAATCTGCGCAGCGCACCGGACATTGGTGCGCCAGTGCTGGGGGCCGCGCCCAAAGGCACACTCTTGCAGCCGCAAGGCCGTACGGCTGACAACCAATGGCTGCAGGTGTGCTGTGTCTCCAATCAGTGGGGCTGGATCACCAACCATTCCGACCTGGTAACGTTGAATTTCCAGCCCGGCCTGCTGCCGGTGGTGCAATTCCCCACACCCGCGCCACAGCCACAGCCGACCCATACGCCCCCGCCTACGTGGACGCCCGCGCCACAGCCGACCCGCACGCCCTTGCCTACGTGGACGCCCGCGCCGCAGCCGACCCGCACGCCCCTGCCCACGTGGACGCCCGTGCCGCCCGCGGCCACAGCCACTTCCACACCGCCCACCGACTTCTGGCGAGGCGAGTACTTCAACAACCTCACGCTGCAAGGTCCACCGGTGTTGACACGACACGACGCGGCCCTCACTTTTAGCTGGGGAACAGGCAGCCCCGCGCCCGGCGTGGTCTCCGCGGATAACTTCAGCGCGCGCTGGACGCGCTGGCTGGTCATGCCGCGCAGCGATACCGTGCGCTTCGCAGTACGCGTAGACGATGGCGTGCGCATCAAGCTGGATGGCGCGCTGATCCTCGATGCCTGGCGCGACAGCGCACAGGCTGAATACGCGGTGGAACGACCAGTGTCAGCCGGCTCGCATCTCGTGGAGGTAGAGTATTACGAGCGCAACGGGCAGGCCGAGATCAATTTCGGCTGGATGCCGGTCGCGCCATCCCCAACAGCCAGCAGCACCCCCACGACGACCGCGACCGCTACGCGCACGCCAACGTCCTCCCCCACCGGCACACGCACGCCAACGGCGACGCCGACGACCACAGTCACCGGCAGCCCCACGTCAACAGCGACGCCGACGCCGACCGTGACGACAATGCCTACTATCGTTGTGCCGCCGTCGGAACCAACCGCCACGCCCACCGCCACCAACACGCCAGCCACCACGGCTACGAGCACATCAACGGCTACCACTGCTGCCACAGCCACGAGTACGTCAACACCGACGTTTACGGCTACCAGCACAGCGACTGCCACAGCGACGGCCACGCGCACACCAACGCCCACACCGCTCACTGCGACCCCGACGGCCACATCCGCGCCGCCCACCGCCACGCCCTCTGCCACCAGTGAACCGGCAGCGACGCCCACACCCACGATCACACCATTGCCACCCACCCCGACCGCCACGGCGACGCCTGCGTTGCAGCCGTCGTTGGTGATCTCACCGACCACCGGCTGGGCGGGCACAGTGGTGCAGGTGACGGGCGCCAACTGGCTGCCGAATGACCGGGTGACACTCACAGTCACACAGCCGCGCAGCCGCGGGCTGGAGTTTGCGCGCGCGCGCCTCCGCGTGCGTACCGACCGACAGGGCCGCTTCACCGCCACCCTGACCATGCCGCCGCAAGTGGCGCAGCCCGGTGCCACCGCAGTATGGATCGTCGGCACGGGCAGCCGCAGCACGCGCGCCACCGCAGTCTTTACGTTGACGCCGCCCTCGGATGCAACGCCGGTCGGCGCGCCGACGGTGATCACCCCGGCCACGGACAGCACACCACCGCCGGACAGCAACCCATAGAGACCGTGGGCAAAGGCTACAAAGAATTCGGCAGCGGCTCAATCGCTGCCGAATTCTTGATTTTGCCGCGCCGCTTGCAGATTCCCCGCGCTTCTACTACAATTTTAGCATGACTTATCTTGCTGTTGCTTTAGCTGCGCAAACCACCGCGGCCGCGCAGGCTGCGCTCCGGCAGATCGCAGGCCGCGCGGATCTGGCTGAACTGCGTCTGGACTTGATGCACGAATTTGATCTGCCTGCCTTGCTGGCCGCGCGGCCCCTGCCGGTGATCGTAACCTGTCGCCCGCCGCGCGAAGGGGGGCGCTGGCAAGGCAACGAAGCCGCTCGGCTGGCGGTGCTGCAACAGGCTGCCGCACTGGGCGCTGAATATGTGGACGTAGAGTGGGATGCCGCGGCGATGCTGCCTAACCTGGATCGCACGCACACGCGCGTGATCCTGTCGCGTCATCATTTCAACACGATGCCCGTGGATTTGGCACAGCAAGCTGCGGCGCTCGCGCAGGCGGGCGCGGATGTGGTGAAGGTGGTGGGGATGGCGCACAGCCTGACCGACTGCGCACGGGCTTTGCGGGTGCTGGACGAAGCCCCCCTACCCACAATTGCAATCGCGATGGGGGTGTACGGTCTGCCCAGCCGCGTGCTGGCCTTCCGCTCTCCGCGCGCGCTGCTAAGTTTTGCCACGCCGGACGCTGCTGCGGGCACTGCGCCCGGCCAGCTCACGCTAACGACGATGCTGGAGGACTTGCGCGTGCGCGCGCTGACGCCACAAACTACGGTTATCGGTTGGGCTGATGGCGACGTACGCGCCTGCGGGGCGGCAAATGCGCGGCTGGCCGCGCAGGGGCTGGACGCGGTGACGATTCCGCTGCTGTCTGTGGGGGATACAGACCGCGCACAGGCCGCGGCTAGCTTGCGGCTGGCATTCGTCCTGCCTGCGGGTGAAGCAGGTGCGGTGGCGCTGGCGCGCTGGGCTGCAACACAAGCGTAGGGTTGTCATTATCTCCTCATCCGAAACACGGCGATGAGGACCGTCTTCACGAAAAATTCAGAAATTATTCAGGAAAAATTCAAGACTCGCGCGGGGAGCATATGGTAAGATAGTGCAGTAGTGAGATAATGCAGTTGTGTAACTGTACAATGCGTGCTCTCACTTCCTCTTTTTGTATACTTATGACCTTGTGTACCTGCCTTCGGCATACCAATCTCCCAATCTACCCGCCTCTGGAGCACTTATCCGATGAGCAATGACATCATTCAGGCGCAATACGACACGCTAAACGCAGTGGCGCGGCGCTTCGGCGACCAGGCGGAGGCGAGCAGCCAGATGCTGGCTGGGGTGCGTCGCGCCATGCAGCCACTGCAAGCCGGTGCGTGGCAGGGTCGCGGCTCCACAGCGTTTTTCAACGAAATGACTGGTGAGTTGTTGCCCGCGTTGAATCGCCTCGTAGCCGCGCTGCAACAGGCACAAACCGTTACTACTGATATTGCCCGTCTCGTGCGCGCAGCCGAGGAAGAGGCTGCACAGCCCTTCCGGGGTGGCGAGAACGCAGGCAGCGATGCCGGAACCGCAGCAGGCGCTGACACGGCGCCGATACAAACGCTGCTGCCAACACCGCTGCCGACCAACCAGATCTTTGCCGATTCCTACATGGATGGTCTGGTGGGTTTGCAAGTACAGGGAGCCAACACCGCCCAACTGAACAGCGCGATGGAGACGCTGGCTGGCACCCCCACGCCCGAGCAGGTAAACCAGGCGCTGGATCAGATCGCCCAGGCGCGCGGCGTGCCGCGTGCCGAGATCGAGGCGCAATACCAGCGTTACCTAGCCCTGCGCGACGAAGCTGCGCGCATCGCCGCGGCCAAGGGCATGGATCAGGTTCCCGCGGCCAGCCAGTTCCTGCACGATGACTTCATGGGCAGTACCACACAACTGCGCTACGGCAAGGTCGTGGGCGACGCGCTGGGCATTGACCCGGTGTTCGGTGCGCTACTCAACCCCACTGGCGGGCTGGTCGGCCCCGGCAACGCGGCCGTTGACCTGGGCGATAGCGCACTGGGTTATCACGGCGTGGTGCATGACGCCGCCGGCTACCTCTACAACTACCACAACATGGGACCAGGCTATGACTATCTGGGCCTGGAAGGGCGCGATACCAGCAGTCCATTGACCGGCCAGCAGGCTGGCATCCAGTATTGGACAAACAACATCAACGCGGGCTTTGTGGAATCAACCCTGTCGAATACCGGCGGCACGTTGCTCGGTGTAGCGGAAGATGTAAAAACCGGCGTCACCCAAACAATAGACGCTATCAGTGATGGCGTTGAGAGCGTCCGTGACTGGTTTGGCGATTTATTTGACTGAGAGGTGTTGCATGACGATTCCCTGTGCCATTTCATACCCTGTCACCCTCTCACCGGCACAACTGGCTTACCTGCTTTCGCTCACTGGTATTCAAGATTTGGTGGGCCTGGCCGATGAAGGCCTCTTTCCCAGAAACGGCGACCATTGGGAACGGCTTTTTCTGCACGGCCGCGCCGAATTGGAGCGTGACCAGTGGTTGTATCAACCGCCCAACAGTGCCCGCACAGCCATCAATCAGGAGTTGCTGACAGTAGTGACCACGATGGCTGCGCCGGACGCAGTGCTGGTGACCACACTCAACCGTCCTGGCCTGCCCAGCCAAAGCGTCACCCATTATATTTCAACCTTTGTCGTGGAAGCGTGCTACGATGGCCTGTACTACCGGATGGCTGCCTTGTCATCACCGGAAGTAATGCTGATGCGGCTGGCAAGCACCTTGGGTCTGCCCTCACAGCAGCCCGCGCTGGACGAATTCGTGCTGTCCAATGAGAGTGCGCGGCAGGCTGTGGCCGATCCGGCGCCGGAACACCTGGCCCGGCTGGGCGTGCCCAGCAGCAGTATACAGCTTTTCGCCCGCGCCCTCGATGCGGGTCGGCGTGCCAAGGTGCAGGTGATGCGACTGCGTTACGGCCAGGTGCAGGCAGTTCACCGCGTGCGCGCCCTGTTCGCCAGTGAATCCTCGGCCTGGCTGGCTTTGCCTGCTGATGGCGCGCGCGTACGCATGGTGCCCGCGTACGCGGGCGGTCTGGCCGAACAGGTGCAAGCCTTGCTATAATAGGGGAGAACTACTTGTGAATAAACAGTTCCGTCATCGCTTTCTGTCTGGTACAACGTTTCCCATAGTTCTGGTCTTCGTCCTCGCCGTTTTTGTGCTCACCTCTTGCAATGCCATGAACGCCAACCGCTTACATATTCGCATCCAAAATACCAGCTCCTCTGACATCAGCGACTTTTGGCTGGGTGCAGGCTCCGGTGCAGGCGGGCCAGGCAGCCGTTCGTTCGGGGCCATTGCCAGCGGCGCAACTACGCCCTATCGCGCGCTAAAAGCCGAATTCGGCTTGTACAGCAACTATAATTTCCTGACCACAGAGGGCCAGCGCTTCATCGGCACAACCTTCCCCAACGAGCTGTTCGGCAAGGTTGAGCTGGAGCCAGGCTATTACACCTTTGTCGTTTCCACCAGCGGAGACGCCACCAGCCTTGAGATTGTGACCGATCCAGCGCCTTAATCGCTGACTTGCGGTCAGCAATGGGGCTATTCCCTGCTTGCCAGCTAATCGGTGATGTGTACAATGAAAGCAGCCAGCCAGGCGGGCTGGCTGTAGTGCCAACACATGCTGAAAAGCAGGGAATAGTCCAATGACTAAGAGGATATTAGCCGGTTTGGGCGCGCTGTTTGTGCTGTTCTTTGTGGCCGCGTTCGCGGTTTCCGCACAAGCGCCTGTTTCTCCGCAAGTAATTAGCACCGTTGCGCATCCGGGGGCCGAAGGGCTGGGGTTGGATGTTTATTTTGTCGTGACAGACGGCGATGGGCAACCAGTACTGGATGCCAACCTGGAAGAAGCCACGATCCAGGTCGTCGGCAGCGCCAGCGCGCCGATTCCGGCCACCATTAGCACCCCACAAAGCACCATCTATGTCGTCCTGCTGCTCGACGTCAGCGGCAGTATGCAGAATATTATCGGTCAGGTGCGCGCGGCCGCGCTGTCTGCACTACAAACATTACCCGCCAATGCCCGCGTGTCGGTCATCGCCTTTAGCGACCAAATCAGTGTCGTCACCGACTTTACCGGGGACTTTATCACCGTACAACAGCGAATTCAGCAGATCGGCGTTGCTCCTGGCGCGCCGACCTGCCTGTACGATGCCGTGTGGGACGTAATTGATCGTCTGGACATTGCCGCAACGGAGCCACAAGACCGCCGCGCGCTGATCCTTTTCACCGATGGCCGCGACGAAAAGGGCAACGGGCAAGCATGCAGTATTCACACGTTGCAAGATGTCGTTCAAAAGGCACAACGCCAGCCCGCCACACCCATTCATACCATCGGCTTGTGCGGTGCGACATGCGCCAACCTGAACGTCACAGAATTGAGCGAAATCGCCAGCGCCACGCGCGGTTTTGCTGTAACTGGTGGGCAGACTGACCTGGAAGATATGTTCCAGGCGATCATGGACGGACTGAACGCCCAACTGGTCGCGCGGGCCGTGGTGTATCCCCGGCAGGGTACGGGGCAGGCTGTGCTGGCCGTACGGCCACACGATCTGAATGCCTTTGTGACCACGATGTTCAACTTTCGTTCTGACAAGGATTATGCCGAGCCACTGCCGCCGGTGGCTGTGCGCGTGACAGAACTGACCTTCCTGCCTGACAACAATACCTATCAGGTGGGTCTGGGCATCGGCAATCCGCAATCAGCAGACCGTCTGATCGTGAGTATTGAGGAAACCGAAGGCGGCAAGACGGTACTCAAGGGTTTGGAGATCAACGTCGAAGGCCGCGCTGCACTGCAAACAGACTTGCCCGCGGCCAACCTGACCGCGGGCCGTAAATACACCATCAAATTTCAGGCCGTGGATGTCGCAAACAACTTCCTTACACTTCCTGAAGGCGCCGACGCCTGTTCCGATGACCCGACCGTCCTCGGCTGTAAAGAGTTCACACACGAGCCGCCCGTTGCCCCCGGCTGCGAATTCGCGGTTCAGTCCGTTGCTTCGGACTACACCAATCAAGTACTGCGCTTCGATTTGGTGATGCCCAAACAGTGCAACGATGTGTTCTATCAGGGGGTGATCGTCCAAAAGGACACCGGCCAAAAGGTGCAGGACATCGGCCGCGGCACTTTCTTTGCTGCACAGGGCACCAACCAGATCAATATTCCCATGCCTGTGCGGCTGTTACAACTGAAGAAAAAAGACCCTGTGCCGGAATTGGCGATGACCCTCACGCTGGAAACGCGCGAGAGTAAGCAAACCACGTTGGCCTATGAGTTCGTGCCCGATCGCCGCCCCCCCGTGCCTTTGACGGAATTTTTGCGACGCAATATCATGTTTTTGGTCGGTGGCCTGGCTATTGTAGTGTTGTACTTTCTATATCACACTTGGCAGTCACAACAGGCAGAAAAGCAGAAACGCGAGCAGGTGCGCCCGCCCATCGAATCCACCACCAAGCCTGTTAATTTTGAAACGCCAGCCATGCGCTTGAAGCTACACATTCTATCCACCCCTGATCCCCAAAACCGGCGCGATCTGGTTGTAAGCCAATTCCCCTTCGTAATTGGCCGCAAGGAAGGCAACCTTATTATCCGGGATCAGAAAGTGTCTGGCAAGCACGCTCAAATCACCATCAACGGCAATGAATTCTTTATTGAAGACCTGGGCAGCACCAACCACACCTACCTCGCGGGCAAGCCCCTGGTGCCGCACAGCCCACAGCGCCTGCCCAGCAAGCTGAAAGTGCGCCTCGGCCCCGACACCGAAATCGAAATCGAAACCATCTAACCCCAGGAGCATCTATGTCCCCGCTACGTCTCGGCTTGAACATTGGCTATTCCGGCGCGCAGATCGAACTACCGCTTAACCTCGTGCAGGAAGCAGATCGGCTCGGCTTCTTCGCGGTGTGGGCCGCAGAATCTTACGGCTCCGACGCCGTAACGCCGCTGGCGTGGCTGGGCGCGCGCACCGAGCGCATCCACCTGGGCACAGCCATCATGCAGATGCCCGGCCGCACTCCGGCCAACACCGCCATGACCGCCATCACACTCGACCAGCTTTCCGGCGGACGCATGTTGCTGGGGCTGGGACTATCCGGCCCGCAAGTGGTGGAAGGCTGGCACGGCGAAGCCTACGGCAAGCCGCTTGGCAAAACGCGCGAATACATCCACATTGTGCGCACCATCCTGGCGCGCCAGCAGCCGCTGGTGCATCAGGGCGAGCATTACCAGGTTCCCTACACCGGTGCCGACGCCACCGGCCTCGGTAAGCCCCTCAAGAGCATCATTCATGGCCGCGCCGATTTGCCGATCTATCTGGCCGCGATTGGCCCAAAAAACGTGGAACTGGCCGCAGAAGTCGCCGACGGCTGGCTGCCGGTCTTTTTCTCCCCCGAACACTACGACGCAGTGTACAAGCCGCAGATCGAAGCGGGCTTCGCGCGCGCGGGCAACGGCAAAAGCATTGAGCAGTTCGACATCGCGGCTACTGTGCCCGTGGTGATCGGCGACGACGTGGACGCGTGCCGGGCCGCGGTCAAGCCCTTCCTCGCGCTGTATGTGGGCGGGATGGGTGCCAAGGGCAAGAATTTCTATCACGACCTGGCCTGCCGCTACGGCTTTGCCGAGGCCGCCGACGCCATTCAGGACGCGTACCTGGCCGGACGCAAGGGCGAGGCGATTGTAGCCGTACCCGACGAGATGGTGGACGCCGTTGCACTGTGCGGCCCGAAAGAACGCATCCGCGAGCGGCTGGCGTTGTGGCGAAACAGCCCTGTCACCACGCTCAACATCGCGGATCCCAATCCGCTTAATGTGCGGGTGATGGCCGAGCTGGTGCTATAGCCGCTACAAGCGCAGCAGCCGTTGAAGCAATTCCTGCAACAGCCACAAAAAGATGGGGAGCAGGATCGCCGTTGCCAGACTGCGCACCGTGGCCGGTTGCCACGGCCAGGTGGGACGGCTTTCGATGATTTCACGCGTGGTTTTCAGGCTACCGATGGCTTGCTCCACTTCGCCCACACTGGCTAACTGCACGCCATCTACTCGCTGGTAGAGCAGCGTAATCATCGCTTTCAGGCGGCTTTCCACTTCGCCCAGTTGCTTGCTTTTTTCGTCCAACAGCAGGCGATGCACACCCATCAACGGCCAACTGAACAGCACAACGGCCACTAGGGTCAAAGTTCCCGCGGGGATAAGCAGCGTCAGCTTGGCTTCGCCGGGCAGCAACGCCAAAATCGCATATTGCAGCAACACCAACCCACTGGCCGCGCGCATCGTCAGGCCGGAAAAAGCCATCAGCGGCTCCAGGTTGTACAAGTCAACCGATTTGATCTGCGCATAGATGCGTCGCACAGTGCGCATTTGATGGATGACGTGCTGCATAAAGGAGCCGCCGACTGCGAAGGACAAGATACTGATGATCACTTCCCAAAGTGGAAAAAACGGCTTGATGTGCGCGTAGCCGGTGATCACCAGCACGGTGGAGGTCACGATCCAAAACAGGCTGCCTAGGCGGGCCGTGCGCACGGGCGTGACCGTCAACTCGTAGCGCAGCCGCTCCATCTCTCCCTCGCCGCCGTGCAGCAGCGGCTCGAACTGGGCCAGCGCGCGCCGCGCGTAACGATCCAGATAGCTGTGCAGCAGCAGCACCCCCACAATCCACAAAAGGAAGGGCGGTGGTGCTGGGTTGAACGTCCCCAACGGCTGCCGCCCATCCACCCAACGCATCATGCTGGTCAGAAGATAACCCGCCGCGCCAATGCCAAGATAATACGGCCAGGGCGGGCCGGGCAGACGATCTACCCACTGGCTGAAGCGATCCAGCCAACTGGGCGGGTAGGGCGGGGTCGCGGGCATGAGTTTATCCTTCCAGCAGCGCGAGCTGCTCCTTAATCAGCGCCATCAGGTCACCCACAGTTTGGCGGTCGAAGGCAAAGCGCGCGCCAGCCGCGGCAAACAACTCCGGCAGCGGACGCGTATACCCCAGCGCCAGCGCGGAACGATAGGCGGCCACAGCCTGCGCCTGATCGGTCAGGGCATTGCGCCACACTTGCAGCGCGCCGAGCTGGGCCAGCCCGTATTCGATGTAGTAGAAGGGGGCTTCGAAGATGTGGCCCTTGCGCTGCCAGCCAGTGGCTTTTTCCGTTGCCAGACCGCGATAATCAATGCCTGGCAGAAAACGATCCCACAGACCTGCCCAGACCGTGTCCAGGTCGTCGGCGGTCACGGTTTGCGGCGCGTCGGCGTACACCCAATGCTGGAACGCATCCACCACGGCCATGTAAGGGAGGAAGAGCACAATCTTGCGCAGTTTGTTTGCATAAGCGCGGCGCGCGGCCGCGGCATTCATCTGGAATCCACCTTGATCCTGCGCCAGATAGGGCACGCTAAGCAGTTCCATAGACATTGACGCCACTTCGCAAAACTCCATCGGGCCGTTCATGTTCCAGACCAACGGCTGGCACTGCGATTCCATGAAATGAAAGGCATGGCCGCCTTCGTGCAGCAGGGTAAACACATCCGTCTGCGTACCCACGCCGTTCATCTGGATATAAGGCTTGCCGCTGACCGGGAAGCCATTGCAGTACGCGCCGGGCGCTTTGTTGGGACGGGATGCCAGATCGAGATAGCCGATGCGCATGGCGCGAAAATAGCCTGCCAGCACCGGGTCAACCTGATCGAAGATATGCTGCGCGCCTGTTTCCAGTGCCGCGGCTTCGGTGAAGGGTTGCAACGGCTCGCCGTCCGGATCCGCGTCCACATCCCAGGGACGCAGGCGCTCGATCCCCAGCCGCGCAGCCTGCTGCTGGTAGAGCTGTGTCGCCAACGGCACGACTTCGTGTTCGATGGCGTCGTGAAAGGTGAAGGCATCGTCGGCACGGTAATCGAAGCGCCCCAGTTGAAGCCAGCGAAAGTCGCGGTAATTGGCGAAACCGGCCTGTGCGGCCACAGTGCGGCGCAGGGGTAACATCGCCAGGTAGAGGTCGTTCAATGCGCTGCGTTCTTGCAGATAACGCTGCATGATGCCGTGCCAGACCGCTTCCCGTTCGGCGCGGTCAGGGCCTTGCAGACGGCTGGTGGCCTGCGCCACCGTTTCCTGCGCGCCTTGCCAGGAGATCGTCATGCCGCCAACAATCTTGTTGTACTGATTGCCCAGCCCGTCCAGCTTGCTTTCGACCGGCACATTTTCGGCACGGAACAGGTCAGCCTCACTACGAAAACGCCGCAATAGCAGGACGGCGTCCGCAGCCGGGACGTAGTCAGGTAGCGCCAGCAGCTTTTGTTTCAAAGCCTGCTCGGCGTGCTTGGCCTGCGGTATGATTTCTTCTATGAAATGGGTGAAGCGTTGCTCGGCGGCTGTGTCAGCGGTGTTTTCGGTGATTTCCCGGTAAATCTGCGCGCCCGCTTCTTCCAGAACCGCTTCCAGCGCACTCCATTGGCGCAGCCAGGCCTCGACGTTAGCCGCGTTCAGCGTCACGGCCAGCAGAGCGTCAACGTGGGGTTGCACCGTGGGCCAGTCGAGGGCATTTACATCGTTGTAAGCAAGTATCGTCATTGATCTTTCTCCTCGCGGTTTGTGTGTTGATTCTACTGCGGGTGCGGCAACGCTGCAAATAGCCGGTGCGCTTCAAGGTAAGCTGGCTGCCAAAGTTGCGGCTTGTTCCTTTGGTCGCAAGCGCCAGATGCAGTATAATCGCGCCAGGTTTTTCATAAAGCAAGAAAAACCCTGATCTAACCATTGAATTGTTCCACAACCCTAGATGAGCTAAGAACAGAAATGGACCCCAATTCAAATTCGATGACGCCTGCAAGACCGAATAGCAGTGATTGGTACAGTGTCAGCACTGAACAAGTGCTGGCGCATCTGGAAAGCAATTTTCACGACGGCCTGACCAGCCAGTTGGCGCAGCAGCGTTTGGCGAAGGACGGCCCGAACGAACTGACCGAAGCGCCGCGCCCTGGCTTTTGGTCGCGATTAGCTGACCAGTTCAAAAGCTTTTTGGTGATGATCCTGATCGTCGCCAGCGTGATTTCGTTGGCGCTGGGTGATGTGGTCGAAGCCATTGCGATTATGGCTATCGTGGTATTAAACGCTATTTTGGGCGTGATTCAGGAATCGCGCGCGGAAGAGGCGCTGACTGCCCTGCGCAAGATGACCGCGCCCGAAGCGCACGTCCTGCGCGACGGGCATCAGATCACCGTGCCCGCCCGCGAGCTGGTGGAAGGGGACGTGGTGATCCTGGAAACGGGTAACTACGTACCTGCGGACGTGCGCCTGCTGGAGGCTGTCAATCTCAAGATCGAAGAGGCCAGCCTGACCGGCGAATCGGAGCCGGTGCAGAAGCGCGCCGATGTGGTGCTGGATCGTGACATCCCGCTAGGAGACCGCAAAAACACCGCGTACATGGGTACAGTCGTGACCTATGGCCGCGGCCGCGGCATCGTCACCGACACCGGTATGCGCACCCAGATCGGCCTGATCGCGCAGATGATCCAGAGCTTCGATACAGAGCCGACCCCCTTGCAGCGCAAGCTGGAGCAGTTGGGGCGCACGCTGGGTATTGCCGCACTGGCAGTCTGTGGCCTGGTATTCGTGGTCGGCGTCGGGCGCTACATGATGAATCCGATCCCAGGCGTTACACTGACTGAAGAAATCCTGGAAATGTTCATCGTGGCGATCAGCCTGGCGATTGCGGCTGTGCCAGAAGGCCTGCCCGCGGTGGTCACGATTTGTTTGGCGCTGGGGATGCAGCGTATGGTCAGGCGTCACGCGTTGCTGCGCCGTCTGCCCGCGGTGGAAGCCCTCGGTTCGGCCACAGCAATTTGCTCCGACAAGACCGGCACGCTGACCCAGAACGCCATGACGGTCACGCGGGTATGGACGCCGGACGTGCATCTGTCCGTCACCGGCGAAGGCTACACTCCGGAAGGCAATTTCTACGCCGGAGACGCGCAGGTGGGCGCGGGTGAATTGCCCGGCAGCGTCAAGCTGCTCCTGCAAACCGGCTTGCTCTGCAACGATGCCTACATCGAAACCAGTGGCGCGGAAGAAGGTCAGCGCACCTGGCGCATGGTGGGTGATCCCACCGAAGGCGCGCTGGTAGTGGCTGCGGCCAAAGCGGGCTATTGGATCAACGACAACACCCTGCCGCGCCAGGCAGAGTTGCCCTTCGATTCGGAACGCAAGGCGATGACGGTGGTCTACCAAACCACCGGAACCGCGCTGGATACCGGCAAGTTGGGGCTTGCTGCGGCTGGAACTGCACCATTTTTGGCAATGGTCAAGGGCGCGCCAGACATGGTGCTGGACAAGTGCACACAAATCTACCAGAATGGCGAAGCGCGACCCTTAACCGCGACTGAAAAGCAGCGCATCATGGATATGAACGCGCAGCTGGCTTCGCAGGCTTTGCGGGTGCTGGGCGCGGCCGTACGACCACTGGCAGCCCTGCCCGCCGAAGATGACCTGACGCCCGCCCACATCGAACGGGACCTGGTGTTCGTAGGCTTAAGCGGCATGATTGACCCGCCGCGGCCAGAGGTGAAAGCTGCCGTAGACACCGCACGCCGGGCAGGCATCAAGACTGTGATGATCACCGGCGACTACCTGGATACTGCGGTGGCGATTGCCAAGGATATTGGCTTGCTACGGCCCGGTGGCCGTGCCATGATGGGCGCCGAGTTGGACACCTACGACGACAAGGCTTTCGACGAGGTGGTTGAGACGGTGAACGTGTACGCGCGCGTGTCGCCACAGCACAAAGTACGCATCGTGGAAGCGCTGCGCCAGCGCGGCCACATCGTGGCAATGACCGGCGACGGCGTCAACGATGCGCCGGCCCTCAAGCGGGCCGACATCGGCGTGGCGATGGGGATCACTGGTACCGATGTGAGTAAAGAAACTGCGGCGATGGTGTTGACCGATGATAACTACGCCTCAATTGTCTCTGCGGTAGAAGAAGGCCGCGTGATCTATTCCAACATCCGCAAATTCGTTTCTTATCTGCTGTCGTGCAACGTCGGTGAAATCCTGATTATCTTCCTGGCAACGCTGGTTGGGCTGCCATTGCCCTTGACGGCGATTCAACTGCTGGTGCTGAATCTGATTACCGACGGTGCGCCCGCGCTGGCGCTGGGGCTGGAAAAGGGTGATCCCGACATCATGCAACGCCCGCCCCGCCGCCCGGAGGAGCCAGTGATCAACCGCGAAATGGCGATTGGCATTGCTGTGCAGGCGGTCGCTATCACCGTTGCTGTACTGGCTGTCTTCCTGATTGGCCTACGCTGGTACCCGGAAAACCTGCACCACGCGCAAACGATGGCTTTTGTGACATTGGCGCTTTCTGAGCTTCTGCGCGCATACACCGCCCGCTCCGAGCGTTACAGCGTGTTTAGCGTCGGCGTGTTCAGCAACCGCTATATGCAATATGCCGTGCTGTTGTCACTGGCAATCATGTTGTTAATTATCTACGTACCCGCACTTGACCCGATCTTCAACACGACCTTCCTGGGGGTACGTGACTGGCTAACCATGCTGCCCTTCCTGTTCATTCCCGCAATTGCCGGCGAACTGGCGAAGATTCCCTTCCGCCGCCAGCAGGAACAAGCGCAGGCGGCGCTGTAATTCTGACGAGTTTCGACGCATAAACCGCGGGTCAGCTACGGTTGACCCGCGGTTTTGGTTTTCATCAGCCGATTGCTGAAACAGCCAAGCGATGCTATACTGCTTCGGTCTATGGGATGGGAAAAACAAAAACGACACCAAAGGAGTTTGACCCTCGTGACGAGTACCAACAAAAGCAAGTTAGGGTTTTTATCCGATATTGAGCTGTTTCAAGATCTGTCGCCCAAAGAAATCGAGGAACTGGAACGCCTCATCACCATCAGTTCGGTGAAGCGCGGCAAGGTATTCTACCGCCCCGAAGAAACCGGCGAAGTCTTGTTTATCATCAAATCCGGACGCGTGCAGCTTTACCGCATCTCACCGGAAGGCAAGAAGCTGGTCATTGCATCGCTGGGGCCGAGCACGTTGTTCGGCGAAATGCCCTTGCTGGGCCAGCAGTTACACAACACCTTTGCGGAAGCCGCCGAGGACTGCACGATCTTCGTGATGAGTCGCAAGGACCTGGAGCGGCTCTTCCTCAACAAGCCCCACGTCGCCCTGCGTGTGCTGGACATCACAGGCCGACGCCTGCGCGAGGCGGAAAACCGCCTGCAAACGATGGCTTTCAAGGGAATTCCCGCCCGGCTGGCCTCGTTGCTATTGCTGCTGGCCGAAGAAAGCGAAAGCCTGGAAGTCGTCGGCTTGACACATCAGGATTTGGCGGAAACGGTCGGCACCTACCGCGAAACCGCCACGCAGGTGCTGAACGATCTGAAAGCGCAGGGCCTGATTGAAATCGGACGCAAGCGCATCACGATTCTGGATACGGAACGTTTGATGGCAATTGCAGAAAGTTAAGCGGTGCAGCAACCAGGGCTGATTGCCGCCCAAAACCCTGTTTCCTGCGACTTGCTTGTACCTCGCCGATCTTGTGCGCGTATTCTATTTGTGCCATGCTGCGCTAGCTCAAGCTGTTTTGACAATTGCCCGTATAGGTTGTAAAATTCTTTCACCGTCTGGCCCAGCTTGCAACTTGCCCGGCGGCGCTTGCATCGTTGCAAGCACATCAAGTCACCAACTGTTGCCTTGATGGCAACACCTCAGTTTAGGAGGACACCCATCCATGACCCACGTTATTACTGAAATCTGCCTGCGCGATGGCGCTTGCGTCGAAGTTTGCCCCGTTGAATGTATCATTCCTGGCCAGCCGGAATCCGATTGGCCCTGGTACTTCATTGACCCCGACACCTGCATTGACTGCGGCGCGTGCGTGCCGGAATGCCCATTCGAAGCCATCTTCCCCGAAGAAGATGTCCCCACCGATTACGAAATGCGCGCTGGCCAGCAGGCTGTGCCGTGGGACAGCAAGGAACTGTACACCGCCGAGGGTGGCGAAGTGGTTGATATGACCCCCGCTATCCAGGCGAACGCCGATTTCTTCACCGAAGGCCCTGGCTACGACGCCTTGAACATGTAGCCTGTTTGGAGAGCGATAGCCCATGCCTCACGTTATCAGCGATCTGTGCTTACGCGACGGCGCGTGTGTTGAAGTATGCCCCGTTGAGTGCATCGTCGCCGGCCAGCCTGAAATGGAGTGGCCGTGGTATTACATTGACCCGGACACCTGCATTGACTGCGGCGCGTGCGTACCGGAGTGCCCTGTCGAGGCAATCTTCCCGCAAGAAGAAATGCCCAAAGAGTATCACCGATCTGCCCAGCTCAACGCTGATTTCTTCTCCAAGGGGCCGGGCTACGAAGCACTCAACATGTAGCCGGTTCAGCCCGACTCGTTGGCCCTTCGATACCGACGGCTTGTCCGGTAGCTGGTGTCGTTCACTGCCAACCCATCGGTTGAATGAAACGACCATGCTAGTAAAAAGCCTCTGCCACCCTGCAGAGGCTTTTTACTACGCATATCAAGAAAAGCAACGACAAAAGGAGACCCGCCGATGAAAGAAATCTTAGTCCTCCACCTGGACGATGGCGAAAGCAACGAAGTCGTTACCTTTCTCAACCAGCAGGTACACATCCACCGGATCGGCTGCCACGGCGATGCCGAACAGGTGCGCGCCCTGATCGCAGAATACGATGGCCTGGTAGACGCTATCGGGCTGGAAGGCTACCCTGCTGAGTTGGAATTGGGCGGCGTGCGCGTCGCACACGAAACAGGTGCCACCCTGGCTCAAGCAGCCCAGAATACGCCAGTTGTAGATGGCGGTGGCATTCGACCCGGTTTGGAACGTTGGGGCGTGATCCTGGCCGACCGCGCCCAGCCGGGCATTTTTGCCCAAAAGCGTATCCTGCTGGCTCCGGGGCTAAACCACGGCGGGCTGGGGCAGGCTTTACACCGTCGCACCCCGTATTTGAGCTATGGCGACCCGGAGATTTTCTTTGACTTGCCCGATTTCCCCGGTGTCACCAGTCAGCGCGCACTGGAGCAGGCCGTGCGCCCCACCCTCGACACGCTCAAAAGCGCGCCATTCCGCCGCTTGCAACCGCAAGCTGGCGCGCCTGGCAAGCAGCGTTCCCCCGCCCGCTTCGAATGGGCCGACGTCATTGTAGGCGACATCGGCGCAATCCGCCGCTATGCGCCCATGCAGTTGGCGCACAAGACCATCGCGGTGGAATGGGCCACAGAAGAGGATGTGGACGATCTGCGCCGCCGCGGCGCTGCCATTCTGGTCACCATGATGCCATCGCTGGAAGGCAGCAACGGACTGGGTCGCTGGTCCGCGGCCACGGTCGAAGCCGCCCTGGTGGCCTTGCGCACGCATCCGGAAATGCCGCTCACCGAGGACACCTATCTCGACTTGATGGCTGACATCCAGTGGACGCCCCACGTACGCTACTTACAGCCGGACGAAGCAGGCATCAACCGCTTTGCCTTTGTCATCCACCCGCTCAACGTCAAGTTTATTCACAACAGTCCCCAGTTCCGCTGGACCAAATACCTGCCCGACGATCTCGTAGAGCGGTTCGCGGCCTACATGCAGCCAATGTACATCTCGCGCATCACCGGCGGCCAGTCACCAACCACCGGCCAGCGCATCGAAGGCACATTGATCACCCTTGGCGCCACCCCGCGCCAGATGATGCAGCGCGGCGAGCGGTTCACCTATGACCGGCTGAATAAGGCCGCACGCATTGCCGAGCGCAAGGGTGCACGCATCATGGGCCTGGGCGCGTTCACCTCGGTGGTGGGCGACGCAGGCATCACCGTGGCGCACGAAGCCGACATCGCCATCACCAGCGGCAACAGCCTGACCGTGGCGATGACACTGGAAGCCGCCAAAAAGGCAGTGATTTTGATGGGGGCAACCGACCTGACCCAGGGCAAGGCGATGATCGTTGGCGCGACCGGCTCCATCGCGTCGGTGTGCGCCCGCCTGATTGCGCAAGCCATCGGCAACGTGGTGCTGGTCTCCATCGAACCGGAGAAGCTGATCGAGCTAAAACGCACCATCCAGAAGGAAACACCCGGCTGCGAAGTAACGATTGCCACCAAAGCGGGCGACCTGCTCGGCGATTGCGATCTGATCATCACCGCCACATCGGCCTTTGGGCAGCGCGTAATTGACATTACCAAGTGCAAGCCGGGCGCAGTAATCTGTGACGTGGCGCGTCCCCCCGACATCAACGCGGCCGAGGCGGCGTTGCGCCCCGATGTACTGGTGATCGAAAGCGGCGAAGTATTGATTCCCGGCGACATTGATTTTGGCTACGACATTGGTCTGCCGCCCAAGACCTCCTACGCCTGTCTGGCGGAAACCGCGCTGCTGGCCATGGAAGGTCGCTTCGAGGATTACACGCTGGGCCGCAACATCACAATGGATCGCGTCAAAGAAATCTACAAGATGTCGCTCAAGCACGACTTCAAGCTGGCCGGGCTGCGCTTTGGTGAACAGTACATCACCGATGAAGACATTGCAGCCAAGCGCGCTCTGGCCGATCAATATCGCCATGACCCCGATTTGTTCGCCCGCGTGCAGGCCGAAGCCACCCAAAGGCTGATGGCTATTCCGGTAATGTCCAAGGGCGTGTCAAATTCCAGTAATTCACGCCTGCCCATGGCCGCGGCCGCGGCTGGTGCCGGTTTGGCAGTGTTAGCACTGGGCCGTAAACTGAGCAAGCGCGGCAAATAGCTCTCAGAGGCTGTTTCGAAAATCGAAATTTGAATTCGGAAAAGGTAACGTGTCCGTATCACCAGCCATTTCCGAATTCTTCTTTCGTTCCAACAGCCCTTTATTTGCTAAAGTCTGATCCTCTGTAAGACTTAGGAAGCACCAATACTGAAATCGCCCGCGAAATCCTGTATTCTATACATGGATTGAGATGAGGCGTTAGGTGAGCTTCCGAGGATGTGGACGATAGTGGGTGTGTGGAGTTGAAGCCGTCCCTTGGGACGGCTTCAACGCGTCTGGCGCTGAAAACGAGCATCTATGAGCCGAGAATACCCTGAATTTCCCCGTGTCGGTGTGGCCGCGGTCGTTATACGTGACGACGAGGTGTTGCTGGTGCAGCGCGGCAGACCCCCCGCGCAGGGTTTGTGGGGGCTGCCCGGCGGCGCGCTAGAACTGGGTGAAACGGTGCTGAACGGCGTGCGCCGCGAAGTGCGCGAAGAAACCGGCCTTGAAATCAGCGTTGGCCCGTTGGTGGCTGTATTCGAGCCAATGGAGCGCGACGCCGCGGGCCGACTGCGTTTTCATTACGTGGTGCTGGACTATCTGGCGACGCCTGTGAGCGGTGAGCTGCGCGCGGGCGACGATGCAGCCGCGGCGCGCTGGGTACGGCTGAATACGCTGGCAGAACTGCCCATGCTGGCAGAAACGCAGCAAGTCATTCGCCGTGCATGGGAGATGAAACGGGCAGAATGAAGCCTAAAGCTCGAAGTGCCCGCGTTCCCCTGGTCTTTCATACCGTTTGTGCCAGAACGTCCTTCAACGCCTGTTCGATCTCGTTGACACGCTGATGCCAGGTGTTTTGTGCGGCCACCGCCTGCCGCGCAGCAACCAGCGTCGGATCGTTGGCTTCGCGCAGCGCGGCATCGATCTGCTCCACCCACGTCGCGACCGTGGCATCGGCCATGCGCACTACGTCCGCATGCGCTTCAGCTGCGGGTACGCGCGCACTGACCACCGGCCTGCCCGCGGCCAGGTATTCGTACAGCTTCAGCGAGCTGATCGCGCGCGTTTCGTCGGTCACTCGGTACGGAATCAAACCAACCGCCAGACTGGCAACAAAATCCGGCACAGCCTCCACCGGCAACAAACCCCGAAAGAGCACATTGGGGAGCGCCTTCAGCGCAGCTAACTCTTCGGCTACCCCGACATCCCATTCACTACCTGCAAATTCAAACAACCAGTCTGGCCGCGCCATTGCCAGCTCGCGCAGCAAGGGCAAGTCCAGCCGCGCACTGACGTGTCCACTGTAGCCCAATCGTGGCACAGCAGGCCGCGGGGCCGTCATGGCCGCGCGCTGAAACGCGGTGACATCCACGCCGTTGGCGACCAAAACGCTGTGCCGTGCCGCTGGCCCCTTGATCTCCAGCAAGCGTGGTGCGGTAACCAGGGTCAGATCGGCCGCGGCCAGCAGGCCGCGTTCTTCTACCAGCAGCGCAGCGCGTGCTGCATCGTCCAAATGTGCGAACGCGGCGTAGTCATCGGTGATGTGATAGACCAGCAGGCGGTGCGGTATGGCTTGCGCAGCCCATTGCCAGCGTGCCGGGCGGTACAGCCACAGCACCGGATCGGTAAAATTGAGCGTGCGCAGCGTGTGTCGCAGATGCCATGCCAGACCGCGGTCGCTGGTCTGGTCAAACCGGTCGCCGGTGGCCCGGGTGGGCAACAGCGCAGGGATGCGATACAGCGCCAGATTGGGACGTTCCTGCACCAACGCGGGGCCACGTACCTGCGCAGGTGCGACGCGCCCGCGCCGCCAGTCGGCCAGGCTAGCCCGCGCCGGTTCCACGTACAGCACGCGGTGCTGCCGGGCGGCCAGGCGGCTGAAAATCTGCTGCCGATTACGCCACAGGTCATGCCAGGGATTGGGGGCAAAGACAACAAAATTCATAGATCGAAGGGACTTGTCGCTGGGGAAGTATGCTAGTCTGTTTTTCAAGCGGCTTTTAGCACCTGCCGGTAGAGCGCGGCCATCTGCTGGCCGGTGCGTTGCCAGCTAAATTGATCCACCCAGGCCAGGATGGCGGCGCGCTGGCTGGGCCAGTTGATCGTCGCGGCTTGCTGCAACGCGTCGGCCAGGCCATTGGGTGCGGCAGGATCGTACAACAAACCCAGGAAGGGCGCGTCGGCCAGTGGCTCGGTAAAGGCAGGCAGCGCAGGTGCGATAATCGGCTTGCCGAAGCTCCATGCCAACATGGCTGCGCCGCTGGTGGTGATTTGGCGATAGGGCAGCACCACGGCATCCGCCGCGTTCATCCATAACTGCACATCGTCGTTTGGTACAAACTGCGGATGCCAGCGCACGCGCGGGTCGTTGCTCACCTGCACAGCCAGCCGCGCGGCGAAATCGTTGGGCCGCGGCCGTCCGGCTACCAGCAGCGTGGCCTGAGAATCGGACAAGCGGCGAAACGCGGGCAGCAACTCCTCCAGCCCTTTGTACGGACGCAGCAACCCGAAAAACAAAAACGTCGGGCTAGCGGAATCGTCCACCGCGCGCAGATGCAGTGCGCGGCGGGCATCGGTGCCGCTCACGGTGTTGGCATAGGCCGCGCGGTAGTTGACATGCGGGATTACGGCCACCGGGGTGGGTGCATTGGATAGGCGACGGCGCATCTCGTCGGCCAGTGCGCGGCTGTGGACGTGTACCGCGTCCACCTCGTGCAGCAGGCGCTGCAAGGCCGCGGCTTCCACGGCTGCGCCCTCGCCCTCGTGCTGGCCCAGGTTATGCACGGTGTACAGCACCCGGCCGCCGCGCGCCCGATATTCAGCGAGCGCGGCAAAGAACTGATCGAGAAAGCGTTGTCGGCGGTGGTCGGTATGGGCGGCGCTGTTCAGGGCGGGTTCCAGCCAGCGGCGCAGGCCGCGGCCCGGCGCGCCCCAGCGGCTTAGCTGCGCCAGGCTGGTGTAGGCCGGTTTACCCCACAGCTCCAGCCAGTGCAGGTGCAACAGATCAGCCGCGCCCGCGGGCGCGGGCAGCGCACCATCGCCGGGCTGATCCAGCAAGGTGACGGCGATCCCCTCGGCGGCGAGGCCGCGACACAGTAGGTCAATGTAGGGGTTGGCGTCGCGCGCGGCCGCGGAAAGCATGGCGGTGTGCATATCAGCCTGGCCTGGCCTCATCGCCCGGCAGTTCCGGCGCATCTTCCGGGTCGCTGGGATCGTCGCCCGGCAATTCCGGTTCGCTGTCCGGGTTTTCCGGCCTGTCCCCCGGCAAAATCGGCTCTTCCGGCGCGGGCGCTTCCTCGTCGCGGTCATTCTCGGCCCGGCTGGCGCTGCTTTCCTTGCTTGTTGCAGTCTTGCCGAAGTTGCGCAGGCGCAAAGCCAGGCGGGTGAGGGCATCGTCCACGCGACGGTTGAGGCTGCCGTCAGGATAATGCCCCTCCGCGTCACGCTCGCCCGCGGGCACGCCGGTCAGCACGGTGATGCCTTCATCCACGGTGGTGACGGGGTAAATGTGGAACTGGCCTGCGGCGACCGCATTGATCACATCCTCGCGCAGCATCAGCGTCGGCACGTTGGCCGCGGGCAAGAGCACGCCCTGCTCGCCGGTCAGTCCTTTGGCCGCGCAAACATCGAAAAAGCCCTCGATTTTGGCTGTGGCCCCGCCGATGGCCTGGATTTCGCCGTGCTGATTGACGGAACCAGTGACCGCGATGCCCTGGCGGATGGGGGCTTGCGCCAGCGCGGAGAGAAGCGCGTACAGCTCGCTGCTGCTGGCGCTGTCGCCGTCCACACCGTCATAGCTTTGCTCGAAGGTGAGGGTGGCGGTCAGGCTGAGCGGTTTGTTTTGCGCGTAACGCCCGCCGAGAAAGCCGGTCAGGATCAACATGCCCTTGTCGTGGGTCTTGCCGCTGAGCTTGGCCTCGCGCTCGACGTTGACGACGCCCGACTGGCCAAGGTAGACTTTGGCGGTGATGCGGGTGGGCTTGCCGAACATGGTGTCGCCCAACGACAGCACTGCCAGGCCGTTGACCTGACCGATGCGCTGGCCGGTGACGTCAATCATTACGAGGTTGTTGACGATGGACTCGCGCACGCGCTCTTCGACGAGGCCAGAACGGTAGCGGCGCTCGTTGATGGCGCGCTGCACATCGTTGCCGGTGACCATCCGCGGGGTCGCGTCGGCATTGCCGCGGCTGGCGTTGGCCCAGTAGGCAGCTTCGCGGATAATGTCGGCCACGTCGGCAAAGCGAGTGGTCAGTTTGTTTTGATCTTCCACCAGCCGCCCGCTGTATTCGACGATCTTGGCGACGCCGCCAGGGTCAAACGG
Source organism: Anaerolineae bacterium (assembly GCA_049299095.1). Lineage (GTDB taxonomy): Bacteria > Chloroflexota > Anaerolineae > JAAEKA01 > JAAEKA01 > JAAEKA01. The sequence continues at coordinate 51,399 of JBAQWV010000143.1, forward strand.
GGGCAGGGCTTCTTCGGTGCAGCGGGTGTGAATGAAGCGGGCGATCTTGAGGACGTTGTCATCGGTCCAGTTCATCTGGCCAGTAAAGTCGGCGCGTACCTTGAACAGCTTTTGGAACTCTTCGTCGTAGGCGTAGAGCCAGTAATAGGTATAAGGGTCACCGATCAGGATCACCTTGACGTTGAGCGGGATGGCTTCGGGGTCGAGGCTGGCGGTGGCGATCATGCTGTATTGTGCGCTTAGCTCTTCGATGTGGACTTGCTGATGCCGCAGTGCGCGCTTGAGTGCGTCGAAGGAAAGTTGTTGGCGCACGATGGCGCGGGCGTCCACGACGAGATAGCCGCCGTTGGCTTGCAGCAGCGAACCGGCTTTGATCAGGCTGTAGTCGGAGACAACTGTGCCGAACTGCGCTTCCTGCTCGACGCGGCCAATCAGGTTGTAGTAAGTAGGGTTGGTTTCGACGACGACCGGCGCGCCGGTTTCGTTGCTGTGATCCACCACGACGTTGATGCGGTAATGCTCGAACAGCGATTCGGGTGGGCCGAGCAGCAGCGCGGGCGACATGCTGGCTTTGTCTTCTTCGTCGCCCGGTGCATCCACGCCGAGCTTGTAGCGATCTACGTGCTCGGCGATGTGGGTCTGCACTTGCTGCAAGTATTCGACCACTTCGTCCCAAGCCGCGTAGTCGGTGAGTAGGGGGGTGAAGAGCGGCTGGATGGCGGCTGTGGCAAGCTCGCGGTCAAGGTTTTGCAGGCGTACGTTGGTTTCGTCTTGCAGGGTGCGCAATGAACGCAAGGAGCGTTCCAGTTCGTCGCTCAACTCTGGTTCGCGGGCTTCCAGCACCTGCTGTTCGGCCACCGGCAACTGGTTGAATTGTTCCTGGGTCGCGGCTTTGCCATCAATCAACGGCGCAAAAAGCAAGCCGGTTGCTGTTTGTACCAACGCGAAGCCCCGCTCCAGGGCAAAGGCGTTGATATGGTCGTTGATTTCCTGCCGGCGCTGTTCGATTTCTTTCACGACCGCTTTGCGGTGTTCATCGTATGCTTCGCTCTCAAAGCTGCGCGGCAGCAGTTCTTCCAGTGTAATCAGCACAGCATCCAGCTTGTCACGCAACATGCGGCCACCGCCCGGGGGTAACCGCAGCGCCTGTGGGCTGTCAGGCTGTTGGAAGTTATTGACGTAGCCCCAGTCGTTGGGAACCGGGCGGGTAGCGGCTTTGCGTTGCAGGTATTTGGCGATGGTAGTGGTTTTGCCTGCGCCACCCGGCCCAAGCGCAAAGATATTGTAGCCGTAGGAGGGCATGTCCAGGCCAAATTCAATGGCGCGGGTGGCGCGCTCTTGACCGATGATTTCGTTCAGTTGCTCCAGCTCGTCGGTAGACTGGAAAGGCAGTTGTGCGGGGTTGCAGACGTGACGCAGTTGATCTGCTGTCAGCTCGCGCGGGGGAATGGTACTGGGCATAACATTGCCTCGATGAGTGGAAGAAAAAAATGTACCGGCAGGACACGCCCCGGTGAAACGATTGTACCATACCCCCGGCTTTCTAAACGAGTTGTTGCATTGAAATGACTATGCTATAATCGCCGCACTCCTTCTTTGTGGGTCGTTCTGTTCTTTCGTAGTGGGAAACAATGCCGGTACGCATGTTTCTCTTCGATGCAAGGCGCATCTCCGCGTAATCATCATAGAAAGCAGTGATCCGTTGTTACCTCTACCTGCTTCACCCAACTCTGGTCAGCCCTTTTGGAAACGCATTAGTTTCATCAAGATTGGGCTGTTTATCCTAAGCCTGTTCCTATTCATCCTGGCACTCACCTTGATGAAAGATGGCGCGCGCAGCCTGGCGCCGCTGGTGCGCGATTCGTTTCGGGTGACGAACCCGGCCAACAGCCTGGGGTTCGGTTGGATTTTTGCCTACGTGGTGATGAGTGGTTCCCCCGTGGCCGCGGCCGCGCTGACCTTTTTCGACGCCGGCGTTATCACCAAGCTGGAAACTTTTACGATGATTACCGGCAGCCGCATGGGAGCCAGCTTCATCGTGTTGTTCATCGGCTTCATCTATGTATTGCGCGGGCGCAATCGCGTCACCAGCTTGAGCATGGGCTTGACTTCGTTGACAGTAACCTGGACTACGTACCTCGCGGGCCTGTTGATCGGTGTGACGATTCTACAAACCGGTGTATTGGACAGCGTGCAGCTTCAATCCGGTGCGGCACTGAACTCGGTGCTGGACTATATATTCGATCCAATTGCAGGATTTTTTAAAAGCTTTTTACCCGGCTGGGCCTTGTTTTTGGTTGGTATGGGCATTATTTTGGGCAGTTTCAACCTCTTTGACCGTTGTTTGCCGGAGATGTCCATCAAAGACGGTCAGGTGGGGCGTGTGTCGCGCCTTGTCTATCGTCCGTGGGTGATGTTTCTGCTGGGCGCGGGCATCACCATGATTTCGATGTCTGTCAGCGTTTCCTTGAGCATCCTCGTGCCGCTCAGCAATCGTGGCTTTATCCGCCGCGAAAACGTGATCCCGTACATTATGGGCGCAAACATCACCACCTTTGTGGATACCCTGCTGGCTGCAGTGCTGCTGAACAATCCGGCGGCTTTCACCGTGGTATTAACCGAGATGACCAGTATTGCGCTGGTTTCCCTGGTAATCTTGTTGTTGTTTTATCGCTGGTTTGAACGCCTGTCGCTGGCGCTGGTGGCCAGAATAACCGAAAGTAATCGCAATCTGGCGATTTTCATGACCGTGCTGTTTGTAGTTCCCATCATCCTCCTGCTCATGTAACGCGCATCGCAAAGGAGATTTTCCCCAGTGAAAATTTTGATCGCAACGGGTGGTTCCTCCCATTCGGAAAAGGCGCTGCGTTTTTGCGCCCAACTCGTGCAATGCGGTGACGAGCCGCCAACGGTTTTAACTGTGGTGCGCAATCAATCGGAGATAGCCGCGGGCGAAGCGATTTTGCAGCGCGCCCGCGCGATGTTGCACGACCGCCCCTGCGCCAAAACGCTGGTGCGCGTGGGCCGACCAGCCGAGCAAATCCTCGCGGAGGCACGCGAGGGGCGTTATAATTTGATCATTGTCGGCGAGCGGCAGGGTTACACACTAAAAACGCGCGTTTTGGGGTCTACTGCCCTGCGCGTGATCGAACACGCTGCCTGTCCAGTGCTGATCGTGCGCGGCGAAGTGCGTCCGATCCAGCGCATTTTGCTGTGTGAAAGCGGCGCGCTCACCCCATCCCTGCACACACGCTTTACAGCGCAACTGGCGGATGTGCTGCAGGGCCAGGAAGAGATCACCGTGCTCCACGTCATGTCGCAGTTTACCGCCTGGCCGGGGGTAAGCGACCATGATCTGGTAGCATCGGCCGAAGAATTGATGGCTGATCACGCACCGGAAGGGCAGTGGCTGGTCAACGACCTGCAAGTGCTGACACGGCCCGACATTCAAGCGCGCCCCAAAGTGCGGCATGGCACAGTTGTAGAAGAAATCATGGCAGAGATCGAAGAGAACGCCTATGACCTGGTGGTAATCGGCGCGCATCGCGATGCTGGCTGGCAGCGCGTATTGCTGGAAAACATCGCCCGCGAGATCATCCGGGTGGTGGATCGCCCCCTGTTGATCGTGCGCTAGCTGGTAGTAATTGAGATGACGAGCAAATCAAGTGCGTTCTGGTATCGCCAGAAGGCACTTGTTCGTTTTACAGCCCCTTGAGCACGACGCGCATATAACAAGGCGCGGGGCGGCACGCCCCAGTTCAGGAGTGCTATGAAAATACTTTCGGCAGGCTTTGTATGCGGCGATCTGGTGCTGGCTGCGGTGGACGAGTTGCCCCCCAGCAGCGGTAACCGCTTTGTGGATCAGGCGGCACTGGCCATTGGCGGTTGCGCGGCCAACGCGGCAGTCGGCTTGGCGCGCCTACTGACCGGCGCGGACGATACCGTGGCCGTGGCAGGCCGAGTGGGCGCGGACCCGCTCGGCGACTTGCTGCGCAGCGCGCTGGCCGGGGAAGGGGTGCGCACCGATCCTTTGCTGGCAACGACCGCGGCGACGACCGCGATCAACACCGTGCTGGTGTCCAGCAGCGGCGAGCGCAGCTTTTACGTGTTCGACGGCGCGTGTCGCCTGTTCACCCCCGCCGATCTGCCCGACACCCTGCTGCGCCAGTTCGATCACCTGCACCTGGCCGCGGTCGGCTCACTCGCCGGGCTGGCGGGAGACGCAGGCGCGGACGTGGCGCGCCGTGCGCGGGCGCTGGGCCTGACCGTTAGCCTCGACATGACATTGAACCCGCCGCGCGCGGCAGCCGCGGATGTGCTGCCGCTACTGCCGTTCGTTGATCTATTTTTGCCCAACCTGGCCGAAGCGCAAGCGGTGCTGGGCGTGACCGCGCTGGCTGATGTGATACAGGCCGGGCTGGCGCTGGGTGTAAAGCTGTTGGGGATTAAGCTGGGCGCGGCGGGGTGTTTGCTGGCGACGCCGCAAGAGCAGCGCTTCGTGCCGGGCTTTGCTGTCTCTGCCGTAGACACGGTGGGCGCAGGCGATGCGTGGGGTGCGGCGCTAATCACCGGCTGGCGGCAGGGCTGGACGTTGTCTGAACTGGGATGGTTCGCCAACGCGGCCGGTGCGCTGTGTACGCAGCAGCCGGGCGCGACCGCGGGAATGGCCACCGCCGAGGAAATCTGGGCATTTCTGGCCGCGGCCAGCCGCGCCTAAGTTTCAGCATGGCTTTTATTGGGCAGCAGATTGTTACGAAGATAGTTTAATTTGCGCAGCGTAACAATTCCGTAACACCCTTATGCTACTATAAAGCATGTGGTGCTTGCTGGTGAGTACATCGCCTGATAAAATCGCGGAGGGGGGCTGTGATTGCAGAAGGCCCCAGTCAATTTTGTGATTGAGGCGTTCCGTCGGGCGGGTAACATCCAACAGCATCGCGCGGGCCAGTGCAAACTGGCCCGCTTTTATTTCTCCAGCGACCATGCCCAATTGGCAGTTACCAAGACTTGACAGCCCGCGATGCGTAGGCTACCATGCCGCCGGAGTACAAACCCATGATTAACTTTGCTCTGATCGGCTGTGGCCGGGTTGCGCCCCGCCACGCACAATCATATGGACAACTGGCGGAAACGCGCTTTGTGGCCGCAGCGGACATCCGCGCGGAACGCGCTGAACGCTTTGGCGCGGAATACAGCGTCGCGACCTATACCGACTACGCAGAGGTGCTGGCGCGGCCTGATGTAGATGCGGTCAGCATCTGTGTGCCCAGTGGCCTGCACGCGCAGGTGGCGATTGACGCGCTGCAAGCTGGCAAACATGTGCTGGTGGAAAAGCCGATTGCCCTTAGCCTGGCCGACGCCGACCGCATGATCGCGGCCGCACGCGCCCACAACCGGCTGCTCGGCGTGGTGCTGCAAAACCGCTACAACTCGCCCATGCAGCAGGTGCGCCGCGCCGTGGACGATGGCTTGCTGGGCCGGTTGTATCTGGGCAACGCCACAGTGCGCTGGTATCGCCCGCAGTCCTACTACGAAGACGGCTGGCATGGCACATGGGCGATGGACGGCGGTGCGTTGATGAACCAAAGCATCCACCACATTGATGCGTTGCAATGGCTGCTGGGGCCGGTGCAGTCGGTGCAAGCCTATGCGGCCACGCTGGCGCACCAGATGGAAGCGGAGGACGTGGGTGTGGCTGTGTTGCGTTTTGCTAATGGCGCGCTGGGCACAGTGGAAGGTTCGACTGTTACCTGGCCGCAAAACCTTGAAGGCTCGGTGGCGCTGTTCGGCGAGCATGGTTCGGTTCAGGTGGGCGGCACGGCGCTCAATCGCATCACGCTGTGGAAGGTGCGCGGCCAACTGGAACAGGAAGCGGAAATCCTCACCAGCCAGCGGGTTGATCCGCCCTCGGTGTATGGCTACAGTCACCGCGCAGTGATCCGCGACTTTGCGCAGGCGATTATGGAAGGGCGCACGCCCGGCACCCCGGGCGAAGAAGCTCGCAAATCGCTGGCGCTGGTGTTGGCAATCTATGAAGCCGCAGCCACAGGACGGGAAACGATTGTGAGTGGCGAGTAAGCAGGTGGCAAGTGGCATTCGCCTCATCCGTCCTTTGTCCTTATACCTCCTACTCGTTTACCGTTTCCGTTCCCCCAATCTCCCCATCTCGTGCTATAATTCTGCCCTATGACAACGAAACTTTCACGCCTGTGCGAAGCCTTGATTGAAGCGGGTTGGCTGGCGGCGCTGATCATCGCGCCGGTCTTCTTTAACGTCCATTCCAGCCGTGTATTTGAACCGGACAAGATCAGTCTGGTGCGCTCGCTGGCGCTACTGATGGCCGCGGCTTGGCTTGTCAAGACGATCCATGACGGCTGGGGCTTTGCGCGCGCGGGCGGAGAAGGGGAACGCGGTTCGTTATGGGGCTGGCTGCGCGCCACGCCGATGGGGCTGCCTGTGCTGGGACTGGTCGTCGTCTACCTGATCAGTACCGTGTTTTCGCTCACCCCGCGCATCAGTTGGTGGGGATCGTATCAGCGTCTGCAAGGCACGTACACGACCCTTTCCTACATTATCATTTTTTTCATGCTGCTGACACAGTTGCGCAGGCCCGAACAATGGCGACGCATCGCCTACGTGATCATCCTGACCAGCCTGCCGGTGGCGATTTACGGTATTTTGCAGCGCAGTGGCGCGGATCCGCTGCCGTGGGGCGGCGACGTGCAACGACGCGTGGCTGCCAACATGGGCAATGCCATCTTTGTGGCGGCCTATCTGCTGATGGCCTTCTTCCTAACCCTCGAACGCACGGTGTATCACTTCGGGCGGGTGCTGCGCGGCAGCGCGACCGGCCTGGCTGATACGATCCTTGCAGGCTGCTACCTATTTGTGCTGGCCGTGCAAAGCCTGACTATCCTGTTTACGCAAAGCCGCGGCCCCTTCCTCGGCCTGCTGGCCGGCCTATATGTTTTCGGCATGGTTGGCGTGCTGGGCTTGCGCGCCTGGGCGAGGGGGAAACAGGCACTGAACGGCGGCCTGCGGCTGGTTGCCAACTGGGGTTGGTTGGGCATGATCGTGGGCGCGGTGCTAATTTTGGGGTTTTTGGTGATCTTTAACTTGCCCAATTCGCCGCTGGCCAGCCTGCGCACCAATCCGTACATTGGCCGCCTCGGTACCGCGCTGGACCTGGAAGCCAACACCGCGCGCGTGCGTACCCTGATCTGGCAAGGCGCGAGCGAGCTGGTTGTACCACACGATCCGTTACTGCGCCCTGTGCCCACTGGTGACGGCTCCACCGCGCAGATGGAGCCGGATACGTTGAATATTATCCGCCCGCTGATCGGCTACGGCCCGGAAGCGATGTGGGTGGCCTTCAATCGCTACTATCCGCCCGATTTGGCACATCACGAGGCGCGCAACGCGTCGCCCGACCGCTCGCACAACGAAACCTTTGACTCGCTGGTGATTACTGGCTTGTTCGGCTTCATTGCCTACATGGCGGTGTTTATCAGCCTGTTTTACTACAGCCTGAAGTGGCTGGGGCTGATCCGCAACGGTCGCCAGCGCACCTTGTTCCTGGCCACAGTATTCATTTCAGCCGCGCTGGGTGCGCTGTTGCCGTACCTTGTGCAGGGCAACTTCGTGTTGGCCGGGTTGACGCTGCCCGGCTTTCTGGTGATCGGCATCATTCTGTATATCACAGTGGCCGCGCTCTGGAATGAGCAGAAGGGCCTGCCGATGCATCTCGGCCATCGCGAGCTGATTGTGATGACCATTCTGGCGACGCTGATCGCCCATTTCCTGGAGATTCACATCGGTATAGCGATTGTCTCCACCCGCACCTATTTCTGGGTGTGGAGCGGGGTCCTGGTGGCGCTGGGCATGAACTGGCTGCGACTGGATGGCGCGGCGGAAGCTGTGCCTGTGGAAAAGGTCACGGCCAAGCCCATTCAGCAGCCTGTCAAGGGCAAGAAACGCCCGTCTTCTGCGCCAGTGGTCGCACCCGTGCGCGGGCTGACCCAGCCCTCCACACTGATGGAAGCAGCCCTATACGCGACTACAATCGGTCTAACCCTGTTTACCCTGGCGTTTGATTACATCATCAACCCGAACGCGGTTGACCTACGCCAAACCAATCCGGTACTGGTGTTCTTCTATGCGTTTACCTCGCGCGTAGTCAGGGGCGAACGCCTTACCTCGTTTGCGCTGCTGTGGCTGGTGCTGTTTGTGCTACTGGTAGGGCTGGCAATTGCCTTGTTCGACATTAGCCGATACCAGCCGCGCGGCCAGGGCAGCAAAGCAGGACGCAACGCGGCTGTTTTCCTGGCGATCAGCCTGGGCATCTTTTTCGTCTTTGGCCTGCTGCACGCGGCCAGTATCGCTGGTGACGTGCAAGTGCAGCTTGCGGGCGGGGTCACGCTGGATCAGCTTGCCTTGCGCGCGGCCAATCACATCGTCACGTATTACATCGTAGCCCTGATTCTGGTGTTGACGATGGCCGCGCTGATCTTCTTCAATCGTCCGTTGCACGATCCCTGGCTCGCTGGCCGCGGCAGGCTGGCACTGGTCGCAGCCGCGGTTTTATTCCCGCTGGCGCTCTTCTTTATCTACAAAGTCAATATCAACCTGGTGCGGGCAGACGCAGTGTATAAACAAGGTTCAGCCTATGAAGCGGCTGATCGCTTCGATGAAGCCGTTTACCTATATCAACTAGCCGCGGAGATCATGCCCAAAGAAGACTATTACCAGTTGTTTATTGGTCGTGCGCAACTGGAGCAGGCGCGGCAGGCCACGGACACAGAGCGCGAAGCCTATCTGCGGCAGGCCGAGCAATCGCTGATTGCGGCGCGCGGTCTCAACCCGATGAACACTGACCACAGCGCCAACTTGAGTCGCCTTAACCTGGCCTGGGCGCAGATGATGCAGGGAGACGAGCGCGCACAGCGCACGCAATTGGCGCTGGACAACTATGCTATCACCACGCAACTCAGCCCGAACGCCGCGCACCTGCACAACGAATACGCCGGAGCCTATCAATTTGCGGGCGATCTGGACAACGCGCTGATGCAATATCAAAAATCGCTCAGCCTGGACCCGCTGTACGTGGAAACTTACCGCCGTCTGGGTGATTTCTACCGTGCTACGCAGCAGAACGACCTGGCGATTAGTACCTATGAAAAGGGGCTGGAGATTGCCCCGCGCGATGTGGCGCTGCACAGCCTGCTGGGCTATCTGTACTCGCAGGTGAACGAATCGCAAAAAGCCATTGAACAAAACCTGATCGTGCTGGACTTGCGCCCCAACGACGCCTCCGCGCTGCGCAACCTGACAGTGCTGTATTCTGAAACCGGCGACAAGGCCGCGGCATTGCGCTACGCACAGGCGGCGCTGGAAGTCACCACCGACGAGGATGACCGCGCGGCCTTGCAAACCTTGATCCAGCAACTGCAAACGCCATGATCGCCTTTCTCGCGGTTCATCCCACCAGTGTTTATCTGCTGGTTGCGCTCACAGCCCTGCTCCTGGCGGTGGTCACCACGCCGATGGTGCGTCGGATCGCCTGGCGCTACGGCTTCGTAGACCAGCCCAGCTTTCGCAAGGTGCATACCACGCCGATCCCGCGGCTGGGCGGCGTGGCGATCTACCTCGGCTTCATCGTGGCCCTGCTCCTGCTGGGCACACGTTTTCGCATCAACGAGGTCATCGGCATCATGCTGGGCGCAACGCTGGTGTCGGTAATCGGCGGCATTGACGACCGCAGCCCGGTCAATCCGCTCCCCAAGCTGATCGTGCAGGCGCTGGCCGCGGGCATCTTGATCCTGAACAAGGTGCAGATTCAAATGTTTCCCTGGCCGTGGCTGAACATCCTGGCAACGGTGATTTGGGTGACGGGAATTACCAACGCGCTGAACTTTCTGGACAACATGGACGGCTTGTCTGCGGGCGTGGCTGCCGTCGCCGCGGGATTTTTTCTGCTGCTGGCTGCGCTCAGTGGGCAGTACCTGGTCGGCGCGCTGGCCGCGGCGCTGTTGGGCGCGTGTCTTGGCTTTCTGTATTACAACATCAACCCGGCCAGCATCTTCATGGGCGACAGCGGTTCGCTCTTCATCGGCTTTGTGTTAGCCGCGATTGGCATTAAACTGCGCTTTCCTGACAACGTAGACATCGTTACCTGGATGGCTCCGGTGCTGGTGCTTGGCCTGCCCATTCTCGATACCACGTTGGTCATCATTTCCCGGCTGCGGCGCGGCAAAAACCCGCTGACCACAGCAGGCAAAGACCATATCTCGCATCGGCTTGCCCGCCGCACCGGCTCCAAGCGCGAAGCTGTGCTGATCTGCTACCTGATCGGCTGCGCGCTCGGCATGACAGGCATTTTTATCACCACGGCCACAGTAGCCGAGGGCTATCTGGTCGGCAGCGCAGTCGCCCTGATTGGCCTCAGCGTCATCTGGTGGCTGGAAACCAAAGTAGGCTACGAATAAAGTTCCGTATGACTTTGCAAGCAAAAATCAACCAAAAGCAAGCTACGATTTGTGTGATCGGGTTGGGCTATGTAGGATTGCCTCATGCCACCGCCTTTGCCCGGGCTGGTTTCAACGTACTGGCCCTCGACATCAATGAGCACCGCGTGGCCGCGATCAACGCCGGTCACAGCGACATTCCCGACGTTTCCTCGAAAGCGTTGGCTGCGGTGGTGACAGCCGGCAAGCTGCGCGCCACCACCGACTACAGCCTGCTCACTGATGCTGATGTGGTGCTGATCTGCGTGCCTACACCCTTTGACGACATGAAGACCCCCGACCTGGCCTTCATCATCAGCGCGGCAGAGGGCATCGCGCCGCACCTGCACGCAGGGCAGATGGTGATCCTGCAAAGTACGACCTACCCCGGCACTACCGAGGAGATCGTGCAGCCGATTCTGGAGCGGGGCGGGCTGCGTGCAGGCGCCGACTTCCATCTGGTCTTCTCGCCCGAACGCATTGACCCCGGCAACGCCAACTACAGCGCACATAACATTCCCAAGGTGGTCGGTGGCCTCACCCCCACCTGCACCGAGTTGGCTTGCCAGCTTTTTCGACATCTGACGCCGGAAGTACACGCGGTTTCCACCCCGCGCGCGGCGGAAATGACTAAATTGTTGGAAAACATCTTCCGCAGCGTTAATATCGCACTGGTGAATGAGCTGGCATTGCTGATGGAGCGGATGAACATTGACATCTGGGAAGTGATCGCCGCAGCCAAGACCAAGCCGTTCGGCTTCATGGGCTTCACACCAGGGCCTGGCGTGGGCGGCCACTGCATTCCGGTGGACCCGTACTACCTGTCGTGGAAGGCGCGCGAGTTCGACTTCTACACTAAGTTCATCGAGCTGGCCGCGGAGGTCAACGCGGACATGCCGGAGCATGTTGTGCGGCTGGTGGCAGCCGGGCTGAACCAGCAGAGCAAGGCGCTCAACGGCGCGCAAGTTCTCGTGCTGGGCGTGGCGTTCAAGCGCGATATTGATGATGCTCGTAACTCACCGGCCCAACGCGTCATCGAACTGTTACTGGACGCGGGTGCCAATGTGCGCTATTATGATCCCTATGTGCCGACGTTCAAGGTGGGTGGCAGCGCGCTGCACCGCAGCAAGGTCGTTTTGCAGTCCGCTCCACTGGACGAGGCATTGGCCGACGCGGATGCGGTGGTAATTGTCACCGGCCATTCCGGGGTGGACTATGAGCATGTCTTGGCGCGCTGTCCCATCGTGATTGATGCGGTCAACGTGACTCACACGCTGCCCAACTCAGCCAGCCGCGTGATCCGCCTCGGCGCGCCATTGCCCGCGGCTTAATCTTTATTTGTGATGCAAGGCTCTGGTAAGGAGACCTTTTCATCTAACTGAACGCTTGAATTTGTTTGGAGGTATATCTGTTGTCTAACTCAAAATTCCGCAATGTGCTGTTGACTCTGGTCGTTTTTACGGTACTGGCGCTGGCGTTGGCAGCCTGTTCCACGCCGCCCGCGACTACAACTGACACCGCAGCGACCGCGGCTCCGGTTGCCACCGAAGCCGTCGCAGTTATTCCCACTGAAGTCCTCACGATGACTGTGCCGACCGCGACCACGCCGATCAGCATGGGCCCCAAGCCCATGCCGGTCACCGATGGATCCCGCCCGCTGGCTGACCTGACAGTGCCGCAGCGTAATGGCATCTACGGCGGCGCGCCGGATATGACCATTGACCCGGCCAAAATCTATGTCGCCACTTTCAAGACGGCCAAGGGCGATGTCGAAATTGAACTGTACGGCAAGGAAGCCCCGGTTGCGGTCAATAACTTCGTCGTGCTGGCCGACCTCGGCTACTACGATGGGATGCCGCTGTACCCGGTCGGCCCGCCCAATGCCGTGCTGTCCGGCGATCCGACGGGCGACGGCCAGGGCGGCCCCGGCTATGACTTCCCCGCGGAGATCATGATTGCCAACGGCACGGGCGCGCTGGGCTACCTGCGCCTGCCTGACCAGATCAACCCCGACCGGCTGAGCAACGGCAGCCAGATTTACATCACGCGCGAGGCAGTGCCGGATATTGACGGCGTATACGCGGCGTTCGGTCAGGTGATCAAGGGCCAGGAAGTGCTGGATCAGCTCGTGCAGGGCGACGTAGTTGAAACCGTTACCATCAGCGAGGCCAAGGAACGCGTGGCGGCCACACCTGCACCGCCGACCCCCACCCCCACGCCTTACGCGCCGACCTCGGAGAAGGGCCGCCCGCTGGCTGCCCTCGATCCAGAGAAGCGTATCAACTACTTTAATACGGCTCCGACCATGCAGTTGGAAACGGGCAAGGACTACCTCGCTCGCATCACCACTGATCTGGGCGACATCGTGGTGGACCTAAATGAAAAGCAAACCCCGCTGACTGTCAACAACTTTGTGGTGCTGGCAAACCTCGGTTTCTATGATAACACCATGTTCCATCGCGTGATCGAAGGCTTTATGGCGCAGGCAGGCGATCCGAGCGGCACCGGCCGCGGCGGCCCCGGCTATACCTTCGAGGACGAAATCGTGCCGGAATTGGTGTTCGACAAGGCAGGTATTCTGGCGATGGCTAACGCCGGGCCTGCCACTAACGGCAGCCAGTTCTTCATTACCTTCGACGCGACCGACTGGCTGAACGGCCAGCACACCATTTTTGGCAAGGTCATCGAAGGCCAGGACTTGCTGAGCAAGATTCAGTTGCGCGATCCCGCGGATCCCAGCGCGCCCGCGACCATGATTAAGACGATCACCATCGAAACCAAATAATCCTGAATAAGCAGTAGCTAAAGCGGTGACTGTGCCATAATGCAGTCACCGCTTTTTTGTAGCGCGCATGAAGATTCAGCTCTCCTGGTGTCTTGGACATAAGCATATGGGCGCGAAAAATGGGCTTCCAGACATCTGATCCGTGTGGCATCATTGATAGGGGCCTGCAAGGAGCAAACATACGCGCTGGCCCGTTACGTTGGGCCAGCGCGCTCACTACAATTTGTATGACTGTAGAGCCGGCTAGAAATGAGTCCAGATGGGGGTTATTCCTGCAACAAACCACCTTCCATTAACTCTCACAAGGATCGCTTCCTGAAGTGCGGCTCCATCATCATAGCGGACCACAGCCCTGTCTCCAGTTATCTGCATGGACTCGTAGGTCAACACGGTCTTGGTGATAACAGGGCTGGCTAGAGCAGGCATCTGGCCGTGGTTCGCTTTGACGACCTCCTGCAACTCGTCCGCAGTCACTTCACGATCTTCTGCTTTAGCCTTATCAAGAGCTTTTTGCAGAAGCCTGGCGCCTTGTCCCCAGGCAACATACTGTGCTTGCATCACGGTTAGATATCCCGCACTACTTGCTTCTGCCTGTCCCACTATCTCAGCAACTTTTTCCATCTGCCGGGCAGTGAGTGTGTAATCCGACGTATTGACAAACACGCTGGGGAGCTCCGAGATATCAAAGGTCTGCGAAGCGGAGGCAATGACCTGATAGGCTCGATCCATTGTCGCCATGATTTCCATGGCTTCATCGGAATCAGGCACCCCGGGGTCAGACCTCACCTGCGTCGCTCGGATAACAAACAACCCCATTGAAAGGACAACCACCGTGACTGCGATTAGCCAGCGATTGCGGATTTGCTTGAACATGAATAGCTCCTTTCACGCTTGTGTGAGATTTGATGCACCCTGACTAGTAGATCACATGCCACGCCCAGAGCGGCGTGCCGCCTGGAATATTGTAATCCCATCTGACCCTTTTTCGGTCGACACAATGTTGGCTGCCCAATAGCCTCCATTGCCCGATCTGATCTCCTTCTTGTACATTCCCCCATCCCACGATTACTCGGCCATGATCGGGGCCATTGAAGGGATTGGTGGGTAGATTCATTACAAAAAAAAATCGCCCGCACTTAGGGACGACGGCCCACTGGAGATGTATTGATACCTTGAAGACTGATACTGCGACGCGTGAGTGTTGAGCCAATCTGCGGCAGCCCACGTCCTTGACACTTTCCACACTAGCAAAACTTTGTAGGCGTACCAACGCAGCGCATCATTGCTTCCTCTGATCTGCGGTATGCCACCTTGCTCCAAAACTTGTGATATGAAGTTGGTGCAGTCATTGCAGCCATTGTCAGTTCCATAGTTCGGGTAATTGCTGGGACGGTCTTTGGCATGCGCGTCAGCCCAAGCGACAGCGGATGATCGGTTATAGACTCCGGCGTATACTTGACTGGTGTGCAGCATGATCACAGTCGTAATCACGAGTACCAGCGCAGTTGCAGCAACGAGTTTTATTGGACGCATGGTTACCACCTTAGATTCGATTTACTTGTTGGGCTGTTGATCCGCCGGACTTTCCCGCAACAACCACAACTCTATCACATCCCGAGGTCCTTGTCATCCGTAAAACTACCAGATTCTATTCACCTAACTCTATCTGGTTTTCGCTCCATGCCACCAGTCCGGGGGCAGGTTGTCGCGAATCCACACAGCCAGCGCCAGCCGCGACAAAACGCCGACCTTGTCCAGCGCGTTGCCCATGTGGTACTCAACAGTTCTTGGAGTGATTTGCAGCGCTTCCGCCATCTGCTTGGTGTCCATGTCTCGTGCTGCCAGCCTTGCCACCGCGCGCTCTTGCACCGTCAAGTTGAGCCAGCGTGATCCCACTTCCTCCCTCCACCGCCGCGCCCGCGATCTCTCTTCTTGCGTCCAAATCGTCTCACCTCCAGCAACGCGGCGCAGTGCTGCAATGAGCATCTCAGGTGAAGCGGCTTTTGGCAAGAAGCCGGCGATGCTGCTGCTCTCCATTGCACCGAGATAGCGATCGTCATCAAAGGCTGTCAATCCCACCACGCCAGTGCTCGGACAGTTTGTCTGCACCCATGCAACGATCTCTAAAGGATCTGAATTTGGCATGTTGAGGCTCAGGATCAGGACATCCGGCGTCAAACCGTTCATACCACTCAACAATGCCTCTGCATCACCGAATTCAGCCATGACTCGCATATCATCCACCGGTTCCAGCTGTTGGCGCAAGGAAGCGCTAAACAATGCATGGTCATCTGCGATCACGACATGGATAGTGCGTTGGCAGGTCAAATTTTCCTCCACAAACAACACCCTCTCATGAAAGGTCGAAGTTATTCTCTAAAACAGTTAGTATCCATCATACTAAATTCAGCTGCCCTGTCAAATGGAGTTCAATCCTCCTGTGCGCGCCCGCGCGCAAGCTGGCGGCGGTGCGCGAAAGCAACCTGCGCCGGATTGACACGCTCCCCCGAACCGGCTATAATCCTTCCACCTGAAAACAAACAACAACTGTGAACCGGAGGAGTAAGCGGACTGCCGTCGCCAGGGAAGACAGGCCAGCGATTGAGAGCCTGTCCCGATGTGAGCACCGCCGAAGGTCGCCGGTGAGTTGATGGGCTGAGATCGGTGACTGGTAAACGGTTATCGGTGATCCGCGGTTAGACACTCATCTGACCGATCACCGATTACTGATCACCCAAGTAGGCCAACCCGGGTGCGCCCGTTACAGCGATCGAGTGGATAGCTGGCCGCGCTGGCTGTCAAACAAGGTGGTACCGCGAAAGCTCCTTTCGTCCTTGTGACGATGGAGCTTTTTTATATCTGGAATGAGGTTCTTTATATGACCAATTCATCATTCGATATGCCCAAGACTTACGATTTCGAGGCTGCCGAGCAGCGCCTGTATACCTGGTGGGAAAGCCAGGGCTGGTTCAAGCCGGAAGTCGCTGATCCAGACGCGGAACCCTTTGTGATCGCCATTCCCCCGCCCAACGTTACCGGCGTGCTGCATCAGGGCCACGCGCTCTTCGTGGCGCTGGAGGACCTGATGATCCGCTATCAGCGCATGAACGGCAAAGCCGCGCTCTGGATCCCCGGCACCGACCATGCAGGCATCGCCACACAGTTGCAAGTCGAGCGCAAACTGCGCAACGAAGGCACCAGCCGGGAAGCCATTGGCCGCGATCAGTTCCTTACCGCCGCCTGGCAATGGAAAGAGCAGCATCACGGCGGCATCGTCAGCCAGTTGCGCCGCCTCGGAGCCAGTTGCGACTGGGAGCGGGAACGCTTCACCCTGGACGATGGCCTTAACCGCGCGGTGAACGAAGCCTTTGTGCGGCTACACCGCATGGGCCTGATCTACCAGAGCGAATACATCGTAAACTGGTCGCCCGGCCTGCAAACCGCGGTCAGCGATGTCGAAGTGGAGTACACCGAAGAGCAAGGCACACTCTATTACTTCAAATACCCCATCGCCGGGCACGATCTGGATGAAGGCCCCGGCCAGGGCTACATTCCGGTCGCCACGACGCGGCCTGAAACCATTCTCGCCGATACCGCGGTGGCGGTCAACCCGGAGGACGAACGTTACCGCCATCTGATCGGCAGCACCTGTCTCGTCCCGCTGTTGAATCGTCCCATTCCCGTGATCCACGACACCTACGTGGCGATGGACTTCGGCACCGGCGCGCTCAAGATCACCCCCGGCCACGATCCCAACGACTTCGAGATCGGCCAGCGCCACGGCCTGCCCATCCTCACTATCATGAACAAGGATGCCACACTGAACGCAGACGCGGGCGCGTACGCAGGTATGGATCGTTTCGCCGCGCGCAAGCAGGTATGGGCCGACATGGCCGCGGCCGGGCTGACCATCAAGGAAGAACCGTACACCATGACCGTGCCGCGTGCCCAGCGCGGCGGCGAGATTATCGAGCCGCTGATCAGCAAGCAGTGGTTTGTCAACATGGCCCCGATGCAGGAGCTGGGGTTGGCCGCAGTGCGCAGTGGGCGCATCAAGATCATTCCAGAGCGCTTCACCAAAATTTACTATCACTGGCTGGAAAACCTGCGCCCGTGGTGCATCAGCCGCCAACTGTGGTGGGGGCACCGCATCCCAGCCTGGTACGGCCCCGATGGGGAGGTGTTCGTCGCACGGCGACAAGCTGAAGCCGAAGCACAGGCTGCACAGCATTATGGCTACGCGGTCTCCCTCACGCAGGACCCCGACGTGCTGGACACCTGGTTCAGCTCCGGGCTGTGGCCCTTCAGCACGCTGGGCTGGCCCGACGACACCGCCGACCTGCGCCGTTTTTATCCCACCGATGTGATGGAAACCGGCTACGACATCCTGTTCTTCTGGGTGGCGCGCATGATCATGCAGGGGTTGCTGTACACCAACGACATCCCCTTCCACACCGTGTATCTGCATGGCCTGGTGCGCGACGAGCAAGGCCGCAAAATGTCGAAGACCTACAACAACGTGATTGATCCGATTGAGGTAATGAACGAATTCGGCGCAGACGCACTGCGCTTTACGCTGCTGACCAGCGCCACGCCCGGCAACGACATGAACCTCAGCCTCGATCGTATTCGTGCCAACCGCAACTTCGCCAACAAAATCTGGAACGCGGCCCGCTTCATCGTCACCAATTTGGCGAAACTGGAAGCCAGCAGCGAGCAGTCAGAGCCGCTTACTGCTCTCTCCCTGGCCGACCGCTGGATCCTCAGCCGCCTGAGCGAGACCATCAGCCAGGTGACGCGGCTCTTCGAAGCGTATCAATTCGGGGAAGCAGGTCGGCAGGCCTATGAATTCCTGTGGGGCGACTTCGCAGACTGGTACATTGAAGTCGCCAAACGCCAGCTTGCAGGCGACGCGCGCGCGGCTGCGCGCACCGCACGCGTACTGGTGTCGGTGCTCGATCAAACCCTGCGCCTGCTGCATCCGTTCATCCCCTTCGTCACCGAAGACATCTGGCAAAACCTGAAAGCCGCGGCAGAAACAGCAGGCATTGCGTTGCTGGGGCCGGCTGACCGCCCCGCCACCTGGCCCGACGCGCTGATTATTGCACCCTGGCCGCAGGCCGCGCCGCGCGATGCCGAGGCCGAGCAGGCTTTTGGCCGCATTCAAGAGATCGTGCGGGCCATCCGCAACGCGCGCGCCGAATACAACGTGGCTCCAGGCCGCCGCATCGGTGCCTTGATCAGTGCCGGCGAACATGTGGCGCTGCTCAAGGCGCAACTACCGGTGATCGCCAGCCTGGCCAGCCTCGATCTGGAGCATGTGCAACTGGCGGAAACGTTGGCAATTCCTACCAAATCCGCTTCGCAGATGGCGGGTGGCGTCACCATCGCCCTACCACTGGCTGATCTGGTTGACCTGGACGCTGAAATCAGCCGGCTGCACAAAGAGCTTGCCAACGCGGAAAAGATGGCAGCCAGCACTGCGGCGCGGCTGAACAACCCTGGCTTTGTCAACAGCGCACCCGCGCAGGTGGTGGAAGGCGCACGCCAACAACTGGCCGAATGGCAAGGCAAGCAAGCACAGATCGCAGAACGGTTGGCCGCGCTGGAGGCATAGCCCATGCCGCAACGATACCAACCTCTTCGCCGGAGTGCCGCGCTGCTGCTTTTTGCCATGCTGCTGGTGGCGTGCAGTGTGCCCGGCGCTCCGGTGACATCACAAACCGATACGGCCGCGAACCAACCTGCCAACTTGCCGGAACACTGCACACTGGACGGCGCAGTGCAGAGCTGGCTGCTGCTGCCGTCGGATCCGCCGCGGTCGGGTCTAATGGATGCCTACCAGACAGGCGAGATCATTGACTTCCAGGCTACGATTATCGGCAGCGACGACAGCCCTGCCTTGCAGCCGCACCGCCGTTTCATGCTGCGCGACGCGGCCGAGGGCATTGTGCTGTGGCTCGATTATCAGGGCGATCCGCCCCCGCTGGTGCAGGGGATGAGCTACCGCTTTGTGGCCTGGGCGGATTTTGCGCCTCCCCCTGCGGCAACACCGACCCCTTCCGCTGACCCGCGCGCGGCGATTCCAGATGCACTGCGCTTCGAGATGCAAATTTACGACACAACCGGGCTGCTGTTTGTTGGCAGTACTGATGTACAAGAGCAGGACCCGCAACTTGGCCTGACGATGGAAGATGCCCGCGGCGATTGCCCTGCACTCCCCCCGCGCAGCAATGCCTGTGTAAAGACGCGCCGGGTGCTGCCGCTGGCGATCGAATGGGGCGACGGCGACCTGACACTCTATCCGGGTGAAGATGGTGAGATCGTGCGGCGAGGTGTGGCGTATACAGTGTCCCTGTTTCGCAACCGGCAAGTGACGTATGCTGACCCGCCCTGCGACGGCTACACGGAATATGCGCGTTCGCTGCGGATTGACCGGCTGGAGCCACCGCCGCTCAGCCCTACCCTGACACCGACGCCCCGACCGGCCCCTGTGATTGTGCCGACTGCACCGATCACAACCACCGCGCCGATCACGCCGTAAACAAATCATGCCTGACGAATTTCTGACGATTAACGACACGGTCTTCATCCCCTCTAGCGAGCTAGCTTTTCGCTATGCGCGCAGCAGCGGGCCGGGGGGGCAGCATGTGCAGCGCACCGAAACCAAGGTTGAATTACTCTTCGACTTGCTCCATTCGCCCAGCCTGAACGAAGAGCAACGCCAGCGCGCGCTGGCACGGCTGGCTGGACGCGTGGACACGGACGGCGTGTTGCACTTGACGTCGCAGGCAGGCCGCAGCCAGCTCGATAATCGCAATGATGTCATCGAACGCTTTCGTCGCCTGCTGGCGGCCGCGCTGAAGCCGCCCAAGGCCCGTCGCGCCACACGTCCCAGCGCCACAGCCCGCGCGGCCCGCCTGGAAGCCAAAAAGCAGCGCGGCGCAGTCAAACGGCAGCGCGGGCGCGTGGCGCGCGACGAATGACGCGTAGCGTCATAAACGCCAGAAGTTGTGATGTTTTTGACAATGCCTTGTGCGCATGTTATAATCTCAAACTAACCAACCTTTTGTTGTCCGGATAGTCTTGCGTCCCATAAACCGGCGACAAAATCCCGATCTTTTTTTGTTTTTCCTACAATCCGATACGTCGCTGTATCACTTTATACAGCTCCGTCGCGCATCCACCCAGGAGGTAATAAGGCTTATGGCCAACCCCAAACCCTCTGATACGGGCGAGGAATTAAGCCCGGAACAACAGAAGTTTGCCGAAACCAAGCGGCAACAGAAGGCTGCGGACGCGGCCGCTGGTACAGAACATCGGTCAGATCGCGGTCAGTATCTCAAAACAGGCCGACAGCAAAAAGAGGAAGACAAGGCTGAACAGAAGACAGCACGCGTCAAGGGTCCGCGCGTTTCACGTCGTGAGTTTCTGAACTACGCGTGGGGTGCGGCAATGGGCGTTGTGTTGGCTGAAGCTGGTGCGGCCAGCTTTATGTTTGCCATGCCACGTTTCCGTGAAGGTGAGTTTGGCGGTTTGTTCCCCCTGGGGACTGGTTCAGCGATGCCTGGTGTGGAAGTCGGCCCGCTCCGCAATCTGGACGGCCAATTCTGGCTCAGCAATGAACCGGACGGCGTGCGCGCCTTGTACCGCGTCTGCACGCACTTGGGCTGCTTGTACGAATGGAAAGACCAGACTTTCCGCTTTGAATGCCCCTGTCACGGCTCGAAGTTTGAAAAGAATGGTGTTTACATCGAAGGCCCCGCGCCGCGCTCGCTGGATCAATTCAAGATTCAGAAGAAGGTTAATGGCGAGGTTGTTGAAGAAACCACGACCGGCGGCCAGCCATTGACGGTAGATACTAACGCTGAATACGTCGTGGACACAGGCGTGGTCATTAAGGGCCAACCGCATTAAACCTTGCCGAGGAGTCGCAAACTATGAGCATAGCCAACAACGTTATGCAAGAGATTCGTAAGCAGGGACTGTTCCAGTGGATATTGAGACAGCTTGATGTCCTGATTACCCGCCTTACCACGGGTATGAACTGGAGTGATCTCCGTGGGTTGGCCCGTGGCGATGAACCGCGTCGCCCCAACCCCCGTCTCACGGTCCATTCCGAATCTTTTTTCTTTCACATTAAGCCCAGTTATTACCATCAATCGGTTACAAAATTTGCCCATACGTTTCGCCTAGGGCTGCTTAGCACCTATTTCTTTATTCTCGAAACGATCACCGGCGTGTTCCTGATGATTTTTTATGCGCCCACGCCGGAACGGGCTTATACCGATATGATCACCATCCTGACCAATGTGCCGTTCGGCCAGTTCATGCGCGATATTCATCGCCTGGGCGCTGAAGGTATGGTCATCGTGGTATTCCTGCACATGGTACGCACCTTCCTGACCGGCTCTTACAAAAAGCCGCGTCAGTTCACCTGGTTGACAGGTGTTGTGCTGCTGCTGGCAACGCTGCTGATGAGCTTTAGCGGCTATCTACTCCCTTGGGATCAGTTAGCTTACTGGGCGGTGACCATCGGCACCAGCATGGCCGACAAAGCCCCCTTGGTTGGCACGCAAGCCAAGCTACTGCTGCTGGGTGCGCCCAGCATCGGCGCGGGCGGTTTGTTGCGCTTCTATCTGCTGCACGTTTTGTTCGTGCCCCTGGTGGTTATCTTCGTCTTCTTCATCCACTACTACAAAGTGGTACGCGTGGGCATCTCCTTGCCCGCATCGGAAGAGGAAGTCGGCCAGGATACTGCCAAGCGTGTACCGGCTGACAAGCGTCGCTACTACCTGCCCGATGTGCTCACCGATGAAATGGTGTTCCTCGGTATCGTTACCTTCATCCTGCTGGCGATGATCGTCTTCAACATCTATCCCGGCGCACCGCTGGAGCATCACGCCAATCCAAACAAGACTCCACTCCACACGGAAGCCCCGTGGTATTTCCTCTGGATTCAGGGCTTACTGAAGCTGGGTGATCCCACGGTGATGGGCGTCATTGTCCCTGGCTTGGTGTTCGGTTTCCTGGCCATCATCCCGTACATTGACTTCAACCCCAGCCGCAAGGCCAAAGATCGTCGTGTGGCGATTGCTTTATGGATGGTTTCGATGGCTGTGCTGGTCGTCCTGACCTGGATGGGTACACCCTTCTTCATGGTTGAATCGCCCCCTGCCGAGGAGGTCGTCCAGATCATGATGCCAGAGGAAAAGGCTGGCGCAGTGCGCGAGACCGATTGGGACTTGCTCACCATCGGTCAATGGGACACCACGCAGGACAACAGGACCGCTAGCTTCGCTATTCAGAATTTGATGACTGAATATCGCCATCTGATTGAAGAAGAGCACGCGAAAGCTGTGGAACGCCACGAGGCCAAGCTGGAAAAGGCCCGCGCCATCAGCAACCCCACAGATGCGGAACAAGCTGCGCTGGCAAAGCTAGAGGCCACGGATCCGGGCCTACCCAACGGTTACGGCAAGATGATTATCGAAAACTGGCAGGATGGTCTCAAAAAGATCACCATGCGCGTGTTCTGGACGCCGGCTGGCAGCAGCGAGCAGACGTTTGAGAAGACCTTCTATGTCAGCAACGGCTCCAACTATGATGGGCGGTGATGACTTATGAAAAACATCATGACTAAAATCACAGTTGGCTTGCTGGCAATGGTCGTATTGGCGCTTATTCTGCTGGTCTTCGTAGCCCGGCCAGAAGCTGCCCGCCTGCCGGCTGAAACAACCAACTTTGCATCCCGCTCGATTGAAAATGGCGCACTGATCTTCGAAGCCAACTGCATCGGCTGCCACGGCGTTCAGGGCAAGGGCATTCCTGGTGTCGCACCAGCCTTAAATACGGCCGAATTCTTCACCAACCGGCTAACCGAAATAGGCTACGTCGGTTCACTGCGCACCTTTATCGAAAGCACGGTTAACTCCGGTCGCCCGGTTGGCAGCGGCCAGTATAGTGGCAAGATGGCAACCTGGGGCAAGCAATATGGTGGTCCCCTGCGCCCAGATCAGGTTTCGGACGTGGCTTCGTTTATCCTGAATTGGGAAGCGACAGCAATGGGCACGACAGTTCTCATCACCAGCACAGCCACTGGCCCCACCATTGACGAAAGCCTGCCGCCGGTTGAGCTTGGCAAGGCCGTCTACGCGGCTAACGGGTGTTCTGGCTGTCATGGCGACCCCGCTACCGGCACAGCTGGTGCGGTCGGCCCCACCATGGCCGGCATCGCGACACGCGGTGGCAACGAAGTGGCTGGCTTGTCCGCAGAAGAGTATATCCGCCAGTCCATCCTGCAGCCGAATGCCCATCTTGTGGCACAGTGCCCGACCGGCGCTTGTCTGCCGAACCTGATGCCGCAAACGTTCGCAACGACCATCCCGCCCAAGCAACTTGACGGCCTGGTTGAATACCTGCTGACGCTGAAATAACATAGCAAACAGGCAACTGGAATCCTTTCTGGTTGCCTGTTTTTTCAGCCGTAAGGAGTCAACATGAAACAAGTACGCATGGCACGTCTCTTAGGCGCTGGCGCGCTCATCGCGCTGTTGCTCATCATTGGTACGCTCACGACCTGGGCGCAGGAAGGCGGCAGCGGCGACGTTACCCGCGGTTCGCAAATCTTCGATGCCAACTGTGCGGTCTGTCACGGGCCAGATGGCAAGGGACGCGTCGGCGCGAACCTATCCAACGCTTTTTCCGCCATTGATCCCGTCGCTTTTGCCCGCTCGGTCGTCGAACAAGGGGTTAGCGGCACACCGATGATCCCCTGGAGCAAGAAATATGGCGGCCCGCTGGATGACCAGCAGCTTGAGGACGTAATTGCTTTCGTAACCAGCCTGAGCGGCGGGCGCAGCAGCATGGCCCCCACGGCCACCCCCTTCCCTGTGACACCAGTTCCACCGGTCCCCGGAGCCACTGGCGATCCCACGCACGGCAAGCTGCTCTTCCTGCAAAACTGTTCCGTCTGCCACGGCGATCAGGGTCAGGGGCGCATCGGCGCAGCACTCACCAAGGGCTTCTCCAGCTTCAACCCGCAACAGTTTGCCCGCACCACCATCGCGCAGGGTGTGGCGAACTCGCCCATGCCCGCCTGGGATCAGGCCTACGGCGGCCCGCTGACCGCGAGCGAGATTGACGATATTTCGTCGTATCTAATCACCCTGCCCGCGCAGGCTGTCACTCCCAGTATGGTCACCGTGCAAACACCGGTCAAAAACACCAACTGGCTGGTCGTCTTGCTGGTGATCGTTGCGGCAATCATCCTGGCCGTGATGGTGATGCTCTTCTCTGGACGAAATAATCCAGCTTAAAGCCCGCCTTCTTCGATAAAAAAAGTCCCTGCGCTCATGGCAGGGACTTTTTTTTATCGCTACACTTGCAACAAGCAAAAAACGCTATCCAGCCTGTAAGCGGTTGATCTCCACCTGCAAGATGCGTCGCAGGATCGCGATGCTGGTGGCGTAGGTCGGGTCTACCCCGAAATAACTCAGACTCTTGGCCAGCAGGCTTTGCCGCCGACTGTACGGCGTGTCCGACGTATAATGCAGCAAGCCGATATCGTAGGGCGCATTGATGAACAGATTAACAATCTCGTTCGTTGGATACCGCTGCGGATAAATGTCTTCGTAGATGGCGCTCAGGTACGGCCCGGCTTCCATCTCAATGTCCGTGTAGCCTTCACGGTAAAAGACAGCCATAAACTGGCGGTTCTGCAGGAATGTACCGCGCACCGTCACACCCTTTTGATTGTCGAATACCGTGCTGTGCAGCAGGTAGGGCCGTACATCCCCCGCCTTGAAGCAATTCTTAAAGAGGAAAGTGTTCTTCGAGTGCTCGTCGTACACTACGTTCGGGATCATCACATCACCCACGCGGCCATTCAGCGACGCGGCTTTCCCCATGATGTAGATACCCTGAATATCCGGCACTTCCGCGGCCATCTGCGAAAACACCAGATACGCCGCCATGCCCAGCGGATAATCAATGTTGATAATCAGCGCACGGCTTTGCTGAAGCATGTCCAGCCCCGGCATATGCAGCCGTGGGTCCATCCGGCTCGGCTTGAGCTGCGCCAGATCAATCACCTGGCTGCTGACATCGAGGTAATGCGGGTTGTCCACGCGGTGAATCCCCAGCGAGCGTTCCAGGTCGAAATACTGCTCATAGCGCTGCGGATCGGCAGCCAGAAAAGAGCGCTGCATGTAGTACAGCAGGTTTTCCTGCCCCGCCTGGCTCCCTTCACTCACCAAATGCTGCCATTCTTCCCACAAGCCTTCGGGGTTATGCTCCTGCAAATGCGCCAGGATTTCTCCCTTGTGCTGCCGCGCATAGCCGTTCAACAGATTAGGCAGCGCGTGTGGGTTGCTGGACACAAAGTACACCGGGCGCGTATCCAGCGCATCCACATCGCTCAGGTTCAGCACACTGTGCCACCACGACTGCACCGCCTGGCGATAATCCGACACCGAGCCAGCCAGCAAGTTCAGCCGCATGTCAGCCGGTTCCGAAGCCATGCTGCGCAACGCCGCAAAGAAATCCTTGCCCCACACGCGTTGCAGCAAGCGAAAATCATCTTCGCTCAGTCCCAATGTAGCGCGCACTTTGCTCAGCTTGCTGTCACTGATCGGCTTTTTGCCCGTCTGCCGCACCAGCCACTCGCCGATTTCAGTCTCGTGCAGGCGTTGGTGCAGCTTGTTCCATTCAATCTGATACGCGGTCAGAATCGGGATCAGGTCATCAATATCGCTAACGCTGGAGATGTACGCAGCCAGCACGCCATCCTGCGTATTGAAAAACATCTTGCGTCGCCGCGCCACCGCGAACACGCGCTGCCAGTCGCTCACCTTCACACCCGCGCGGCGCTGGAACACCTCATCCGACTGCGCCAGCAGCACCCGCTTCACCTGATAAATGCAGGAGGGCAGGCGCATCGCTGCATACACCAGCGCCGGAATATCCGGCTCCGGGCTATCCGCCTTCGGGTGCAGGCTGGCGCGCATCCCCGCGTGGGTTTCTTCCAATGAACGCACACGCACCGATTCGCTGCTGCGCAGCAGCGAATAATAGGTACGAATGTACAGGTCTACTTCTTCGTTGATAGTTTCGGGTACGGTTCTTAACATAGTAGGTAGATTGGTGGGTGGGGAAATTGGTGCGCCCTTACACACAGTACAACAGCCAGTGTGCCAGAGGCAGAAAAATAGTAAAATGGAATGCCAAGGTTGTACGAGGCAAGTGTCACCAACAATTTACAACCTGCCACTCACTCATGCAAGTATAGTCTAGCCCGTGCGTCTGGTCAAACTGCGGGCTTTCCTGACAGCTTGGCGGGGTCGTTGCCGCTATGGTATACTCGCGCTATGACATTCACCGCATCTCCCCCGCCCCCCTCCCGTTGGCTCACCCCCGCGCGCGCCGCGCTTTTCAGTGGCGTACTGCTGGTGCTTCTAGTCGCATTGCTCCTGCTGGCCCCCGCAGAACAACAACTCGGCAATCTACTCAAGGTCATCTATCTGCACGGCGCGCTGGCGCGTATGGGCATCTATGCCATGCTGCTGGCCGGGCTGCTTGGCGCCCTCTATCTGCTGCGGCCCCTGCCCGCGTTGCTGCGTTGGTCAAACGCCACGCAAGTAGCCGGCATGACCGCCTTCATCGTCCACTTCCTACTGAGCGTGATCCCCACACACGCCACCTGGGGCATGTGGATCGCGTTCGATGAGCCGCGCACGCGCATGAGCCTGCAAATCATCGGCGTCGGCCTGCTAGTCATGCTGGTGCGTCACCTGCTCAACGACCACCGCTTCAGCGCGTTATCCAACCTGCTGCTGGCCGGCGCAGTGTTGCTCCTCAACCTGCGCACCGGCGTGCTGCGGCATCCACTCAACCCGATTGGCGATTCGTCATCGTCAACCATTCAAATCTTCTATCTCGCCATCCTGCTGGTCTGCGGCCTGCTGACCGCACTGCTGGCCTGGGCACTTGCCACGCGCACCGACGCGTCCACCGCATGAAAATCCTCTCCGTCGCCGAAATGGTGCGCATCGAGCAAGCTGCCGATGCCGCAGGCCATCCTTACGCCACCATGATGGAACAGGCAGGGCGCGGCGTTGCGGCCAGCTTGCTGCGCGCCCTGCATTCGTGGGACAGCAGCGGCAGCGTGCTGGTGCTGGTGGGGCCGGGCAACAACGGCGGCGACGGGCTGGTGGCCGCGCGCTATGTGCGTCAATGGCAGCCCCAGCGCCAGATCCTCGTCTACACCTGGCGGCACAGCCCGGACGGCGACGCCAACTACGAGGCCGCGCGCCAGCTCAAGATCACGCTTCAGCGCGCCGAAGACGATCCCGACTTTGCCATCTTGCAAGACGCGGTGCTGGAAGCCGATGTCATCATAGACGCGCTGCTGGGAACCGGCGTCGCCCGCCCAATCACCGGCCAACTGGCCGAACTGCTGGCTGCGGTGCAGGAGAGCCTTGCCGCCCGCGCCCAGGCCCTTGCCGAGGCCGCCGCCGATTTCGATCCGCCCCCTCCCACCAACGCGCACAGCGCCGCGCAAGCCGTGCGTCCGGTGGCCGACTATGATTTCCTGCTCCTGCCGCCGTGGCCCGCGCCGCCCGAGCCATACATCGTCGCCGTGGACTGTCCCAGCGGGTTGAACTGCGACACGGGCCTGCTTGATCCCGCCGCGCTGCGCGCCGATTTAACCGTCACCTTCGCCTTCCCCAAGACCGGCCATTTCATCGCCGATGGCCCCGCGGCCTGTGGCCGCCTCGAAATCGCCGACATCGGCGTAGACGACACCTTTGCCAACACAGTACCGCTGGAACTGGCAACGCCCGCCCGCGCCCAAAGTTGGCTGCCGTCCCGCCCCAGTGATGCCAACAAGGGTACCTTCGGCAAGGCATTGCTCGCGGCAGGCTCCATCAACTACACTGGCGCAGCGCACTTGGCCAGCCTGGCCGCGTACCGTGTGGGTGCAGGGCTGGTGACCTGTGGCATCCCGGCTTCGCTGCACACTGCGCTGGCTGCGGGCGCAGTCGAACCAACCTGGCTCTTGCTGCCCGAAGCGCAAGGCGGGTTGCATCCTGATGCAGCCGCGCCACTGGCTGCGCAGGCCGCCGGGTACAAAGCCCTGCTGGTTGGCCCCGGCCTGACCCAACAACCCGCCGCGGTGCAGTTTATCCATCGTCTGATCGGCGCGGACGGCGACAGCCTGCGCGGTTTGCCCTGGGTACTGGACGCCGACGCGCTCAACGCGCTGGCGCAGCAGGCCGACTGGCCCCGTCGCCTGCCCTCCCAGGTGATTCTAACACCGCATCCAGGCGAAATGGCGCGGCTGTGCGATTGCGATGTGCGTACCGTGCAGGCAGACCGCATCCACCTGGCGCGCACGCAGGCTGCCGCCTGGCAGGCAGTGGTGATGCTGAAAGGCGCGTACACCGTGATCGCCGCGCCCGATGGCCGCACGGTGCTGCTGCCCTTTGCCAACCCTGCGCTGGCTACCGCAGGCAGCGGTGACGTGCTGGCCGGCGCTATCGTTGGCTTGCTGGCGCAGGGCCTGCCCCCGTTCGAGGCTACTTGCTGTGCCGGTTATCTGCACGGGTTGGCGGGCGAACTGGCACGCCGCGATCTGGGCGAAGCGGGCGTGGTTGCCGGGGACTTGTTGCCCCGCTTGCCGCTGGCATTGCGCCAACTGCGCGCAGCCTGAACCACCATGCCCCTCACGTCTTCCGTGCCAGTTGCCTTCGCCAGTCGTCGTATTATGTGGACGCTGCGCGCCCTCTGCGTGACGCTGCTGGCCCTGCACCTGGCCGCGCCGCACCTGCCCGAAGCCCAAGCTTGGGCTGTGTGGCCGTACACCTACCTGCCGCCGATTTGGCGCTGGCTGTTGGCCGCGCTGGCCGGAGCAACATTGCTGCCAGCCGTGGCAAACCGTCTGGCCGACGCCATCACGACGCGGCCCGGTCTGCCCACGCGTCACCGCAACGCACTGTTCGCCTTCATTGCGCTGCTCTGCTTGCTGCCCTTTAGCCTGTGGCGCATCGTGCATACCCGCTGGGGAGACGCGTACATTCTGGTCAACGGTATTTCGTATCCCGATCCTGCACTGCGCGTCGGGGTGTCCTGGCGTGCGCCGATTGACCTGTGGCTGCACATTCGCCTATGGGAGTTCGGCCAGCGCCTCTGGGGCTGGACCGACGCCTGGCCCGCGTATCGCATTCTCAGCCCACTGGCAGGCGTGCTGTTTGTCTTTGTCCTGCTAAAGCTGGCCGATAGCATCGGGCACACGCGCAGCGAAAAGTTATTGATCGCCGGACTGATCGGCACGCTGGGCTTGATGCAAATTTTCTTTGGCTACGCAGAAAATTACAGCCTGGCCGCGGCAGGTGTGTTATTATTTTTATGGTTGGCATTGGAAACACTAGCCGGACGGCGTGCTTTATGGCAGCCTGCGCTGGCGCTGGCAGTTACGCACGGCCTGCATCCATCCACGCTGGTACTGGCCCCCGCGCTGCTGTATGTGCTGATGGTTGATGCCCGGCGCACGAGCTGGCCGCGTGCACTGCTCCAGGCCGCGCTGCCGATGTTCATCGTTGGCGGCGGCATCTGGTTGCTGATGACGGCAAGCGGGCATGGGCTGGGCACGCTGGCAACCACCGATTCGCCGGGCGGCGGTGATGGTCGCTGGCTGGTGCCGCTGCGTCACACCGCCACCCGCTGGGAACATTACACGCTCTTTTCCGCCGCACATCTGCTCGACTGGCTGAACTCGCACCTGCTGAGCGCACCGGTGACGCTGGGCAGTTTGCTGATTTTGGCTGCGGCAGCCTGGCGGCAACGCATCCCCGCGGCCGTGTCTGATGCTGAAATCCGGTTTTTGTTCGTGGCTACAGCAGGTTACTGGCTGTTTACCTGGATTTGGAACCCGGACTATGGCGGGCAGCGCGACTGGGATTTGTTCAGTCTGGCCGCGTTGCCGGGTACGTTGCTGTTGGCGCGGGCTTTGCCACGGTTCCTGCGCGCACGCGCGACCCTGAACCAGGCCGCGGTCATGCTGATCGCCGTCAGCGCCATCCACACCATCGCCTGGATTTACCAAAACACCCGACCGTGGGAATGGTGACAGACTCTACCACCAAGACACAAGGACACAAAGCAATTATTTCTTTCTGATCTTTGTGCCTTGGTGTCTTTGTGGTAAAGTTTGCTATGAAACAATGTCTATGCCTGATTTAACTGATATCCAACCCCTCCTCACCGACGCTCAATTGGACGGCTGGTTGCTGTTCGATTTTCGCGGCATGAACCCGATTGCCGCGAGCATTGCGCCGCTGCCCGCGCACGCGATCTTTAGCCGCCGCTGGGCTTACTGGATCCCCGCACAAGGCGAACCGCAGTGGCTGGTCCATGCCATCGAGCTGGCCCCCTTCCACGATCTGCCCACACCGCCGCGCAGCTACGTGCGCTGGGATGAACTAGCAACCCAGCTCAAGGCGATGCTGGGCGACGCGCGCCGCATCGCGATGGAATATTCCCCGCGCGGGGCAATTCCCTACGTCAGCCGCGTGGACGCGGGCACACTGGAACTGGTGCGCGGGTTGGGCGTGGAGGTCGTCACCTCTGCCGACCTGGTGCAGGCTGTGGAAGCACGTCTGACGCCCGCGCAAATCGCTGGACATCGCCGCGCCGCGGCCGCGCTGCTGCGCATCAAAGACGCCGCCTTCGTGCATGTAGCGCACGCGCTGCGCGACGGCCAGCGCATCACCGAGTACAGTGTGCAGCAATGGATTGATGCACGGCTGGCCGAGGCCGGGTTGGAGGCGGATCACGGTGCTATTGTGGCAGTCAACGCGCACGCAGCCGATCCACACTACATCCCCACCGCGCAACGTCATGCAGCGATCACGCCCGGCGACTTCCTGCTGCTGGACCTGTGGGCGCGCGAACAGCAACCAGACGCGATCATGGGCGACATTACCTGGGTGGCGCTCTGTACCGACGCAGTGCCGCGGCGTTATCAGCATATTGCAGATATTGTGGCCGATGCACGCGACGCGGCCGTGGCCTTCATCGAAACGGAGATGGCCGCGGGGCGGTCTGTGCGCGGCTGCGACGTGGACGATGTGTGCCGCGGCGTGATCGAACGCGCCGGCTATGGCCCTTACTTCATCCATCGCACCGGCCATTCGCTGGGCCACGAAGGCCACGGCAACGGTGCGCATCTTGACAACCTGGAGACGCACGACACGCGTATATTGCTGCCCAACACCGCCTTCACCATCGAGCCGGGTATTTACCTGCCGGGCGATTTTGGCGTGCGGCTGGAAATTGACGTGTTGGTGCATGAACACGGCATCGAAATCACCACCCTGCCTCTGCAGCGGGACATCATTCCGCTGCTGGCGTAGGGTGGCGGATTGGAGACAAGACCTTACCCACTTGTTTACCCATCTACCTGCCTACTCGCCTGCTTCCAACAATGACACCATTGACTAACCCATCCCCCATCTCCATCGCCCTCTTCATCACCTGCGTGGCAGACCTGTATCGCCCCGACGTAGGCGATGCCACGGTTGCGCTGCTGGAGCAACAAGGGCTGACTGTGCAGTTCCCGGTGGCTCAAACCTGCTGCGGCGCCATCGCCCACGAAGCAGGCTGGCAGCCGGAAGCAATCGAACTGGCTCGACGCTGGATCGAAATCTTCGAGCCTTACGAGACCATCGTTTCCCCTTCGCCCTCCTGTGTGGCGCATGTACGCTTCGAATATCCGCGCTTGCTGGCCGCGGAACCCGCCTGGCAGCGCCGCGCCGAGGCGGTAGCCGCCCGTACCTACGAACTGAGTGAATTTCTGGTGAATGTGTTGGGTATCACCGATGTCGCTGCAACTTTCCGCGGCAAGTTGACCTATCAGCCTGCCTGCCAGCAGCTTCGTACTCTGCAAACCGACGCGCAGGCGCGGGCATTGCTGAACGGGGTGCAAGGCAGCACCGTGGTTCCCCTGGGCGATGCCGAAGCCTGCTGCGGGTTTGGCGGCCTGCTCAGCGTGCGGATGCCACAGATTGCCGATGCGATGGCCGACCGCAAGGCCAAAGCTATTGAGGCAACCGGCGCTGACGCAGTAGTGACCGGTGAAGCAGGCTGTGCACTGCACCTGAGCGACGCGCTGAAGCGGCGCGGCAGCGCCTGCCGCGCGTTGCATTTGGCCGAGTTGCTGGCTGGACAAGCGGATGAATGAGCTGTTTTGGTACAACCTGGATCAACTCATCGCGGCCAGCGAGATCGTGCTTGATCGCCCCGCGGGTTCTGTACATCCGCGCCACACCGATATAATTTACCCGCTGGACTACGGCTATCTGGCGGGCACTTCGGCAGGTGACGGCGACGGCATTGACGTGTGGCTGGGCAGCCTGCCGGAGCGGGCGCTGGTTGGCATCGTCTGCACCGCGGATGTATTAAAACGAGATACAGAAATCAAGCTGCTGCTGGGCTGCACCTGTGAAGAAATTGCCCTGATCCAAACGTTCCTGAACCACTTTGGCCTGGGCTGCCTCATCGTACCGCGTTCTGCATAGCATCTCTTCATTTTCGAGGTTCCCATGACCCCATTTCCCCTCCCCGCCGGTTTTCACTTCACCGGTGTGTCCTGCGGCATCAAGCCACACACCGCGGCCTACAGCGCGGGCCACGACGCAGCACAGCCACTCGATCTGGCGCTGGTATTCAGCGATGCACCCTGCCAGGCCGCAGGCGTATTCACTCAAAATCGCTTTCCTGCCGCGCCAGTGGTGTATGACCGCGCCCTGTTGCAGGCCAATACCACCGCGCTGCAGGCAGTCGTCATCAATGCGGGCAACGCCAATGCCTGCACCGGTGAGCAAGGATTGGCCGACACCGCGCGCAGCGCCGCGTGGGTAGAGGCTGTGCTGGGGCTGCCCGCTCACTCCGCACTGGTGTTATCCACCGGCGTGATCGGCCTACCGTTGCCGATGGACAAGATCGAGGCGGGCATTGCCGCGGCCGCCGCGCACCTGCGCACAAACGACCCCACAGACGGCCTGAACCTGGCCGCGCGTGCCATCATGACCACCGACACGCGGCCCAAACTGGCTGCGCAGCGAGTGGGGCAGGCCACGCTGCTCGGCATCGCCAAGGGCGCGGCCATGATCCATCCCAACATGGCGACCATGCTCGGCGTGCTTGTCACCGACGCCGCGCTGGACGCCGCCACCCTGCACGCGTTGCTGCGCGGCGCGGTGGATCGCAGCTTCAACGCCATCACGGTGGATGGTGACACCAGCACCAACGATACGGTGCTGCTGTTGGCCAATGGCGCGGCTGGGCCGGTGGACACGGCCGCCTTTGCTGCGGCCCTTGCCACGGTTTGCACCGACCTGGCGCAGCAGATCGTGCGCGACGCGGAGGGTGCCACTAAGTTCATCACGGTTCGCGTGACGGGGGCGGCGACAGCCGCCGACGCGCGACAGGTGGCGCAGACCATTGCCACCTCGTCGCTGGTGAAGACCGCGGTCTACGGGGGTGATCCCAACTGGGGACGCGTGCTGGCCGCGGCCGGGCGCAGCGGCGTGGCGCTCAATCCGCAGCAGTGCGCGCTCTGGTTCGCCGGTGATGGCGGCGCACCTTATCAAACCGTGGCGCGCGGTGTGCCGTGTGCCTACGACGAAAGTGTGGCCGCGGCGATTTTTGCCTGCCAGGAACTGGAAATTCACCTCGATTTGGATGCTGGTACAGCCGAAGCGACGCTGTGGACCAGCGACCTGACCCATGACTACGTGTCGCTCAATGCGCATTATCGGACATAGCAAGGGTACACTGGTATACAAGTAGACTGGTAAATAGCAAACAAGACGGAAGATGCTCCCTTACGCCGCCGCGTCCTTGGGAGTTCACAATTGTTTGGAAGCACTCATTTACCAGCTTACCGCCTACCAAATGCCGAAGGAGTTTTCATGGAATACCGCAATCTGGGCCGTACCGATTTAAAAGTCAGTGAATTGTGCTTGGGAACGATGCAGTGGGGCTGGACTGCCGATGAAGCCACTGCGTTCGCGGTGATGGATGCCTTTGTCGAGGCGGGTGGCAACTTCATTGACACCGCTGACATCTATTCCAACTGGGTGGCAGGCAACCCAGGCGGTGTGTCGGAGGAGATTATTGGCCGCTGGCTGCGCGCTCGCGGCAACCGTGATCAGATCGTGCTGGCCACCAAGGTGCGCGGCACGATGTGGGAGGGGCCGACTGGCGAAGGCTTGAGCCGCGCCCACATTATGACTGCCGCAGAGAACAGCTTGCGCCGTCTGCAAACCGATGTGCTCGACTTGTATCAGTCGCACTGGTTCGATGCCAACGTGCCGATTGAGGAAACGCTGCGCGCGTTCGACGATCTGGTGCGACAGGGTAAGGTGCGCGTTGTGGGGTGTTCAAACTACCCCGCGGATCGTCTGCGCGGGGCCCTCACCGTGAGCATGGAGTTTGGTTTGGCGCGCTACGACACGCTTCAGCCGCATTACAGCCTGGTGCATCGTATGGAATTTGAACACGAGCTGCGTGCCCTCTGCCTGCGCGAGAAGATTGGCGTCGTTCCGTACAGCCCGCTGGCGGGTGGCTTCCTCACAGGTAAATACCGCCGCAACGAACCAATGCCGGACAGCGCGCGCGCCAGCTCGGTGCAGCGCAAATACCTGAACAACGAAGGCTACACAGTGGTCGAATTGTTGCAGGAGCTGGGCGCGCCGCGTGGCAAGACGGTGGCGCAGATGGCGTTGGGCTGGCAGTTGAGCCAGCCGGTGATTACCGCGCCGATCATCGGCGCTAACTCGATCAGCCAACTGAACGACAGCCTGGGTGCGGTGGGGTTGCGTCTGACTAATGCGGAGATGCAGGCGCTGGATGCCGCGAGCGCGTGGGCATAGCACCTTTTTTATCACAAAGGCACAAAGATACCCAATAGTTTATGTCTTGGCGTCTTCGTGATAAATTCTGCAGGGCCTTGTCCTGATTTTTCATCATTAAGGCTTACCGTATGCTTCCGGATCGAGATTCACCTCGTTCCTCGAGACTTAGCAAGCCTCCCTATGCAACGCGTACCAGCGCGCCTCCCACTTTTTCACCATCCAATCAATCCATTCTCCCGCGCTGACTGTCGCGCCGAGGCGAAACAGGTGCCCGGCGCAACGACAATCGGAAGCGCCGAAGCCGGAGATGATTGCCGGCGCGTGCGCGGCCAACTCACCGGCCCAGGTACATTCCAGCCGCGCGGCGCTCACCTGCACCAGCGCGCCAAGCAGCTCAGCTTGCGGCAACAGATGATCAATGTGCCAGTGGGGTTTGGTCGTGCCGCGCGCGTGACGTCCGACGCGCGCAGCAAGACCGCCCGGCCCCAGTGCGCTGCCAACATACGCATACACGCCCGCGGGGAAGCTATAGCGCCGCGACCGGCCAATCGGAAAATCCGTCAGCGCGGGCAGCGTGAACAGCACGATGTAAGACCCGCCCGAGCGGGGGAGAGCATGGAACATGAGAGAGATTGTACGTGCAACGCGGCTGCACGCAAGCTTCCCTGAACAGATTGCACGAATGGGCGGGCAATGGTATCTTTAGAATTCGGAAGTGCCTGCACATCTCAAGAACCGGTTAGCATCTCACAGCGATACTTATGACACAATCTGAGCCACTTCCGAATTCACGATAAGCCGTTTCTTAGAGCGAATTCCACACCATGAGGACCGTATGCCGGTAAATTCTCCCACCCTTTGGGGCGGGCGCTTCGAGCAAGCAGCCAGCCCCCTGTTGCGTCAATTCAACGATTCACTGCCCTTTGACCAGCGCCTGTGGCTGGAGGACATCCTGGGCAGTCAGGCCTACGCGGCCGCGCTGGCGGATGCCGGACTGCTGACGGCTGCCGAGCGTGACACTTTGCACACTGGCCTCGCTCAGGTGGCTGACGAGTGGCGCAGCGGGCAGTTCGTGCTGGCGGCAGGCGACGAAGACATTCACACCGCGGTGGAGCGTCGTTTGGGCGAGATCGTCGGGCCGGTGGCGGGCAAGCTGCACACCGGTCGCAGCCGCAACGATCAGGTGGCAACCGATCAACGTTGGTGGGTGCGCAACCGGATTGACGAGTTGGACACGGCGCTGGGGGGGCTGCTGCAAACCGCGCTGGACCGTGCCGCGGCAGACATAGAGGTGCTGATGCCGGGCTACACCCACTTGCAGCCCGCACAGCCGATTCGCTGGTCGCACTGGCTTCTTAGCCATGCCTGGGCGTGGCAGCGCGATCGCGAGCGCCTGGCCGAGCTGCGCGCGCGGGTCAATCGCTGTCCGCTGGGTGCGGGGGCGCTAGCCGGCACCCCCTTCACCGTGGATCGCACCGCACTGGCTGCAATACTCGGCTTTGCCGCGCCGATCCCCAACAGCATGGACGCGGTGCGCGACCGCGATTACATCGTCGAGTTCCTCGCCTGGGCCGCACTGCTGGGCAGTCATCTCAGCCAGTTGGCCGAGGATTTGATTCTGTGGAACAGTAAGGAATTTGGCTTTGTGCAGGTCGCCGATCAGTGGAGCACCGGCAGCAGCTTGATGCCGCAGAAACGTAACCCCGATTCGCTGGAGCTGCTGCGCGGCAAAGCGGGGCGGCTGACGGGCAACCTCACGTCCGCGCTGGTGATGCTGAAGGGCCTGCCCGCGGCATACAACAAGGATTTGCAGGAGGACAAGGAACCGCTTTTCGACAGCGTGGATACGCTGCTGCTGGCTTTGCCCGTGGCTGCGGGAGTGTTAGGCACGTTGACAATTCATCCGCAGCGGATGCGCGATGCGCTGGTGGATGAGATGCTCGCCACTGATCTGGCCGATTATTTGGTGCGTCGTGGCGTGCCCTTCCGTCAAAGCCATGAGCTGGCCGGGGTGGCCGTGAAGCGCAGCGAGACGCTCGGCGTACCGCTGCGTAGCCTGCCGCTGGAGGAATACGCGGCCATCAGCCCACAGTTTGGCGCGGACGTGGCCGCGGTCTTCGATTTCGAGCGGTCGGTGGAACAACGCGCGGCTATCGGCGGCACAGCCAGGGCTGCGGTCGAGGCACAGATTGCCGCACTGCAAGCCTTGGTGGTGCGGATCACGTAGTAAATCCTCCCATGACAGTTATCTGCGAAATCGAAGCCAAAACTCTGCTGTCCACAGCCACACGGCCTGATAGCTGGTTTGGTATCAAATACACTATGAACCTCTATCGCGGCTGTCAGCATCGCTGCATCTACTGCGACAGCCGCAGTCTGTGCTATCACATTGATGATTTCGACGGCGAAGTGCTGGTGAAGGTCAACGCGCTGGAACTGCTGCGCCACGAATTACCGCGCAAGCGGATCAAGGGCTATGTGGGTACAGGTTCGATGAACGATCCCTACATGCCGCTGGAGCGCAGCCGTCGCTTGACCGCGGGCGCACTGGAGATCATCGCCACGACCGGTTTTCCGGTACACGTCATCACCAAGAGCGATCTGGTTTTGCGCGATCTGGATATATTGCGAGCGATTCAGCAACGCACGCGCGCGGTGGTAACGATTACGATCACGACGCCAGACGATGCGCTGGCACGACAGGCGGAACCAGGCGCGCCTTCGTCCTCTGCGCGCTTGGCCGCACTGGAGCGTCTGGCCAAGGCTGGTATCGTGGCTGGTGTGGCGCTGATGCCGGTGCTGCCCTTTCTGGAGGACGATCCCGCCGCGTTGCGTGAGCTGGTGGATCGAGCCTATGGCTGCGGCGCGGCGCATATTATCGCCGGTTTTGGCATGACTCTGCGCGATCGGCAGCGCGAGCACTATTACGCGGAGCTGGAGCGGCGTTTCCCCGGCGTAAAAGCACAGTACGAGCGGGCATTTGGCGAGCGTTACAGTGCCCCCGCGGTAGGCGCAGCACAGCTGGAAGCGCAGTTCGCCGAGCAGATCAGCCGCTACGGCTTGCCACGCCGCGTTCCACCCTATGAAGCGCCGCAGCCGCAGCAGTTGGGGCTGTGGTGACAAATCCGTCTCAGGCGCTTTCTCGAAGCCACGGCCGGGGCTTCGTGATCTGAGAACACCGGATTCGATTGGGTGACAACTCGTTGCCACCGAAGTTCCTACATAACCGGTGTCGGAAGGGATTTGACGTAGCCCCCGCTTTGCGGTAAGCTGGCAAAAATTTGTATTGCAAAGAAAGGCCCATCTCATGCGTATTCTTGTCACCGGCGGCGCCGGTTTTATTGGCTCCCACATCACCGATGCCTTTGTCGCAGCAGGACATCAGGTTGCCGTACTGGATAACCTCAACACTGGCAAGACGGCCAACATCAACTCGACAGCCACCTTCTATCAGGTGGACATCCGCGACACAGCCGGGCTGGCACGCGTCTTCGCCGAGTTCAAACCAGAAATCATCTCGCATCAGGCTGCGTTGGCTGATGTGCGCGGCTCCTTCCGCGAGCCGGACACCTACGCCGAAGTGAATATCATCGGCTCGATCAACCTGCTGGAGCAGGCGCGTCAGCACGGCGTGCAGAAGATCATCTACGCCTGCACCGGCGGCGCGGCCTATGGCGAACCGGAATACGTGCCCGTGCGCGAGGATCACCCTGTCAACCCACTCGATCCCTACGGCGCGAGCAAACACACGGTGGAGCATTACCTGTTTATCTATCGCCACAACTTCGGCATCAACTACGCCAGCCTGCGCTATCCCAACGTCTATGGTCCACGTCAAGACCCGCACGGCGAGGCGGGAGTGGTGGCGATCTTCACCGGCAAGATGCTGGCAGACGAATCCTGCACGATCAACGGCGATGGCACGCAGCAGCGCGATTTCGTCTATGTCGGCGACATCGCCCGCGCCAACTTGTTGGCTGCCGAGCACGGCACTGGTATTTTCAATATCGGCAGCGGTCTCGGCACCGATGTCAACACGATCTTTGCTGGCCTGAAGCTCGCTTCCGGCTATCGCCAGGATGCCCTGTACGGCCCGGCCAAGCTGGGCGAAGTTTACAAGATTTACCTGGATGCGTCCAAGGCCAAGCGCGAGCTGGGCTGGGAAGCCACTGTCTCGGTCGAAGATGGTCTGCGCCGCACAGTTGAGTATTTTCAGAATAAGTAAACAAAGTAGCCATGTAGACAAGTGGCGAGGTGAGCGCGCGACCATTGTGCAGTTGAACGCCAGCCGTGCCCCGTAGGTTGTCTGCTACCTGGATCAGCTACCTGT
Source organism: Anaerolineae bacterium (assembly GCA_049299095.1). Lineage (GTDB taxonomy): Bacteria > Chloroflexota > Anaerolineae > JAAEKA01 > JAAEKA01 > JAAEKA01. The sequence continues at coordinate 90,933 of JBAQWV010000143.1, forward strand.
GTGACTACGACTACCGATTACCTGCCCGTCACCCATCGCCCCTCATCAGCCCCTCCCCGTCTGGTCGTTAATGGCTGGTTTTGGGGGCAGTTGAACACCGGCTCCGGGCAATACTTGCATCATCTGGCGCGCGCACTGCCGCAGGTGACCGAGCTGCACGGCACGCTGGTGCTGCCCGCCGCGCCCATCGTGCCCATACCTGCGGGCTGGCAGGTCGAAATCATCCCGCCCGCAGTACACCACCATAGCGAAAACCTTGCCAAGTTGTGGTTCGAGCAAGTCAGCTTCCCGCGCGCGTGCGCCAACCTGTGTGCGCAGGTGGCGTGGACGCCCTACTGGGGCGCAGGCTGGCGTCAGCCCTGTCCCACCGCGGTCACAGTCCACGATCTGATCCCGCTGCTGTTGCCTGCGTATCGTGGTGGCGCGTTGCAGCGCGGCTATACCCGCCTCGTGGCCGCCACGGCCCGCCGCGCGCCCTTGCTATTGACTGACAGCGCGGCCAGCCGTGCAGACATCATTGCCCAGTTACGCCTGCCCCCGTCGCGCGTCCACGCGGTGCTGCTAGCCGCGGATGAACGCTTTCAACGCGTCACTGACAGCGCCGAGTTGGCTCGCGTGCGGGCGCGCTATCACCTGCCGGAGCGCTTTATCCTCTACCTTGGTGGCTTCGACGTGCGCAAAAACGTGGCGGGCCTGCTGCGTGCCTATGCGCTACTCGCAGCGGCCCAGCCCGACTTGCCGCGGCTGGTCGTGGCGGGCAAGCTGCCAGCCGCGGATACCCCCTTCACACCCGACCCGCGGCGACTGGCCGCGGCCAGTGATGTTGCAGCGCGCGTGCATCTGACCGACTGGGTGGATGAAGCCGACAAGCCCGCGTTGTACAGTATGGCCGATCTGTTTGTTTTCCCCTCGCTGTATGAAGGCTATGGTCTGCCTGTGGCAGAAGCTGCGGCTTGTGGCGCGCGCGTGGTCACCGCGGATAGTTCATCGTTGCCGGAAGCGGCGCCGCACGCCTGGTTGACAGACCCAACCGACGACCACGCGCTGGCCGCGGCGATGCAGACCGCGTTGGCTGCGCCTGTTCCTCCACTCCCTCACCCGCGCCGCACCTGGTTCGATGTGGCGCGCGCGACCTTCGCTGCTTTGAAGACCCTGCTATAATGATCTGGACTACTGGCTGTAAATCTATACAGCCAGCTCGACCGACGGGGACGGAAGGTAGCGGCCTGCGTAGTGGTCACTGGATACTGAATCTTGATGCCACTCGTATGGCGAAGCGCGCAATTCCTATCTAGTTAAATGCCTCTACCCACATGCGCCACAGGGCTTGCTGCGCGGGATCGAAGGGCAGATAGAAGGTCACGCGCTCCAGCAGGCCGACGTAACGCATCTTGACCAGATAGGGGATTTCTGCGGGGCGACCTTCCACCGCGAACTGCGCCAGCATTTCGTCACTAATCAGGTCGGACATCTCTTCCCAGCGTTGCCGCACCGCCAGACTGCTCAAACGCTCGCGAATGTCACTCCAGCCATGCAGGTCCATCACTTTGCTGTAAGTGGGGGTGGAGGCATAAAACGCGACTTGGCTGCGCACCTGGGCGCGCGCTTGCGCCAGTTCTGCATCCGTTTGGCCGGTAATGATGAAAACGCTGCTGGACAGCGCGATGTCGTCGCGCCGCCGGCCGGCCTTTTCCAGTCCCGTTTGTACATGCGGAACGATCTGCTCGCGCAGATAACGCGTAGTGTGGAAGGGATGCACATGCAACCCCTGACACAGCTCGCCCGCCAACTCGCACATGTGCGCGTTCACCGCGGCAATGTACACCGGAATCTGTGGCTGTTCCAGCGGGCCGGGGTTGAAGAAAGGGGCCATCAGCGTCAGTTTGTAGTACTCTCCGCGGAAATTCAGCCGCCCGCCGGTCTGCCACGCTTCCCATACTGCACGCATCGCCAGAATGAACTCGCGCAGCCGCGCGGCGGGTGGCCCCCACGGCATCCCGAAGCGCCGTTCGATGTGCGCCTGCACCTGCGTGCCCAGACCGAGCCGGAAACGCCCGCCCGACGCCGCTTGTAAATCCCAGGCCAGGTGCGCCACCGAGGTGGGGTTGCGGGCAAAGGCCACCGCGATGGCCGTGCCCAGGCCGATGCGCTGAGTGCTCAGCGCAGCCACGCCCAGCGGCAGGAAGGGATCGTGCTGGGTTTCGCTCGTCCACAGGGTATCAAAACCAATCGCTTCCGCGGCCTGGGCCAGCGTTTCAGCGTCGCGCAGCGATTGGCTCATCACAGCAACATCCAGTTTCATGGCAACTCCTTGGGGATAAAATCGGGATCGGCGGGGACGCGGGGCCTTATGGTACACCGGAATGGGCGCGGCGACAAACAAGCGGGCGAATATCACAGCTTTGTCATGCCAGCGTCACACACTTTGTCACTGCCGCGTTTTATGCTGCGAACGAGCATTGCAAAGCTATGTCTATCCTTCTTGACCACCTCACCAAACGCTACGCCGGGCATCCGGTCGTCAACGATGTGTCGCTGGAAATCGCCGATGGCGAATTCTTTGTGCTGCTTGGCTCCAGCGGCAGCGGCAAAACCACCGTTCTTAACATGATAGCCGGGCTGACTGGCATTGATCAAGGGCGCATCTGGCTACACGGGCGCGATGTCACCGACCTGCCCACGCAGGAACGGCGCGTCGGTTTCGTCTTTCAGAATTACGCGCTATTCCAGCACATGACCGTAGCCGACAACGTCGAGTTCGGTATGCGGCTGCGCAAGTTGCCCGCGGCGGAACGGCGACGCTGGCGCGATCAGTTGCTGGAGCTGGTCGGGCTGGTCGGGCTGGGCCAACGAATGCCGCGTCAGCTTTCCGGCGGCCAACAACAGCGGGTCGCGTTGGCACGGGCGTTGGCGATTCGCCCCGACGTGTTGCTACTGGACGAGCCGCTGGGCGCGCTGGATGCCAAAATCCGCATAGAGCTGCGCCGCGCGCTGCGCGCCATTCAGCGCGAACTCCAAGTAACCACAATTTTGGTCACGCACGATCAGGAAGAAGCCTTTGAGCTGGCTGACCGGTTGGGCGTGATGAGCTTTGGCCGTCTGCTGGAGGTGGGCAGCCCCGACGAACTGTACCAGCGCCCGCAAACCGAGTTTGTTGCCACCTTCCTCGGCACGGCCAATTTGCTGGTTGGGCAGGCTGTGGATGATGCAGTGCAGGTTGGCCCGGTGCGAATGCCGCTGGCAATACCCACTGCTGCTGCCCACCCGCCTGCCTGGCCGGTCAAGTCGGAACAGCGGGTGCAGGTCTTATTTCGGCCGGAAGATGTTGTGCTGGCGCGCGACGAAGCTAGCTTGGATGCATCTTCGCTGGGTCGCGGGGTCATCGAGCAGGTCGTTTTTTCTGGCGCATACGAACGGCTGCGCCTGCGCCTGCCGCCGCTGCCCGGTGTACGTGCGATTGCGCCGCCCGTGGCGTTTGGCGAGGACATGATTTTCGTTGAGGCTAGCCGCCAGCAGGAACAATCGGCTGCGCTACCGCTGGCCGTAGGCGATATGGCTTGGGTGGGCGTGCGACGCGTGCATGCGTTGGCGCATCCGGGGCTGCACTTCCTGCTGCTAACGGACAGTTCGCCGACCGCGCAGGCCGCATTGAAGCTGGGCGGGCAACTGGCGCGCCTCGCCCACGCACGCGTGACTGTGCTGTGCTATGGACTGCCAGACGACGCGTTGCAACGGCACCTGCAACAGGCCAAGGAAACGCTGGGCAGCGGGCTGGCCGCGCTGGATGTACGCACCACCACAGAGCCGCTGGCATTGGCCGTGCATCGCGCCGCTGAGCAACAGCCCTACGATCTGGTGATTACAGCATTTGATCAAACGCACGATCTGGCGCTGGCCGAAGCCATACTGCAAGCTGGAGAGCACAACGTGTTGCTTGTGCCGCGTGCCCAGGAAACGCCGATGCGCGCACTGATTGCCGTCACCACCGGCGAGCCGGGCAAGGACGATATTCTGTTCAGCGGGCGGCTGGTGCGGCACATCGGTGCACGGGCGACGTTGTTATCGGTGATCCATAACGCGGATGACACCGCGGCGCGCGCGCGTGCAGAACGCTTCCTGGAGGGCGGGATGCGCTCGCTGGAAATCATGGGCGTGCCAGCTATCACAGCCGTGCGCAGTGGGCCGATCAGCAAGACCATCCAACAAGAACTGGCCGAGGGCTACGACCTGCTGGTGCTCGGCACGCCGCTGGCTGATCTGGGCGGGCGCATTGCGTTGAGGGGTGTGGTAGAGCAAGTGCTGCAAGGCGCAACCGGCAGCGCGGTCTTGTTGGTACGCTCGACGGAATACTCCTACCATGAGCCTGTCATAGTAGACACTGTTCGCGTCTGAAAAAGGAAATCTTATGACCTGCAAAAAACTTTTCGGTCTCATGTCTGTTTTGATGCTAGCCTTGATCTTAAGCGCGTGCGGCGGCACAGCCTCAGCTCCCACGGAGGCCGCATCCAACGCGACCTCGGGCGGCAGCCAGCCCGCCACCTTGATTTTAGGCGCGTACACCACCCCGCGCGAAGCCTATGGCGAGCTGATCCCTTTGTTCCGGCAACAGTGGCAGCAGCAAACCGGCCAGGATGTCACTTTTGAAGAGTCCTATCTCGGCTCCGGCGCGCAGTCGCGCGCCATCGTAGAAGGATTCGAGGCTGACGTGACCGCGCTGTCGCTGGAAGCGGATATTAGCCGCATTCAGCAAGCCGGACTGATTACGCACGACTGGAAGGCTACACCCACCAAGGGCATAGTCAGCGATTCCGTTGTTGTGTTTGCGGTGCGCGCGGGCAACCCCAAGGCAATCAAGGACTGGGCTGACCTCGCCAAGCCGGGCGTGCAAATTTTGACCCCCAACCCCAAGACCAGCGGCGGCGCGATGTGGAACATCCTGGCGCTGTACGGGGCCGCCCTGCGCGGCCATGTGGCGGGTGTGCCAGCCAATGATGAGGCCGCAGCCGTGGAATTCCTCAAGGCGGTCTTTCGCAATGTCACCGTAATGGACAAAGGCGCGCGCGAAAGCATCACCAACTTTGAAAAAGGGGTGGGCGATGTCGCCATTACCTACGAAAACGAGGTGTTGGTGGCGCGCCAGCAGGGCCAAACCTACGATATGGTGATTCCCACCTCGACGATCCTGATTGAGAATCCCGTTGCCGTGGTGGACAGCTCGGTGGAGAAACATGGCAATCGTGCGGTGGCCGAAGCGTTTGTGCAGTTTTTGCTGAGCCGGCCCGCCCAGGAAATCTTCGCCAAATACGGGCTGCGCTCGATAGACCCGGCCGTGGCGACGGCGACCGCGGAGCAATACCCGCCCGTTGCCGATCTGTTCACGATTGATTATTTCGGCGGCTGGGACAAGGCCACGCCCGCCATCTTTGGCGATAACGGCGTTTTCACCCAGGCGATCCTGGAAGTACAGTCACAGTAATGGCTGGTCGTTCTGTTCGCTTACCCTTGCACGCGGCGTCCTGGCGACGCCGGAGCCTGCGCGGTCTGGCGTTCGCGTACCTCGCGCTGATGCTGGTTATCCCGCTGGGGGTCATCTTCCAGGATGGCCTGCGCGCCGGGGTGAGCGGGCTGTGGGCGGCTGTCACCCAGCCGGTAGCGTGGGCCGCGCTGCTCTTGACATTGCGCACCGCCGCGATTATGGTGGTGATCAACACGATCATGGGCACGCTGACGGCCTATGTGCTGGTGCGCTATGAGTTTGCAGGCAAGTCTATCTTGAATGCCCTGGTGGACTTGCCATTGGCGATCCCGACGCTGGTCACCGGCGTAATGCTGGTGATTCTGTATGGCCCGCAGCAGCCGTTGGGTGGTTGGCTGGAACGCGCGCTGGGCTGGCGCATCATCTTTGCCCCGCCCGGCATTGTGCTGGCCTTGCTCTTCGTCACCTTTCCTTTCGTCGTGCGCGCGGTGCAACCGGTGCTGCTCAGCCTGGATCGTGCGGTGGAAGATGCCGCGGCCACGCTGGGGGCCGGGTCGTGGACGATCTTTCGCCGCGTGACCTTGCCACCGCTGCTATTACCGCTCACCAGCGGCGCGCTGCTCAGCTTTGCCCGCGCCATTGGCGAATTCGGCGCGATTATCATTGTGGCAGGCAATATCCCCCTGCGTTCGCAGACCGCGGCGGTGTATGTATGGGGCGAGGTTGAATCGGAGAATCGCTTTGGCGCGAGCGCAGTTTCTGTGGCGCTGCTGGCGATTGCCTTCACGCTGATCGTGGTGGTAGACTGGCTGCAAAGCCGCCGTCAGCGGGGCACAGTATGAACACGCCCTCTGCGGGCGCGCAGCGTCCGGTGGACAGGCGGCGACGCTGGCTGCGCCGCCTGCTGATCAGCATCGTCTTTGCCTACATCGCTGTGCTGATTGTCGCGCCGATTGGCGGATTGGCAGTCGGCGCGTTCGCGGAGGGGTTGGGGCCGCTGTTGACGACTTTTCGCGACCCCCAAGTGCTGCGCGCGTTTGGTTTGACGCTGCAAATCAGCTTGCTTGTAGTCGTGGTGCAGACGATCTTCGGCGCGATTGTGGCCTGGATTTTGGTGCGCGACACCTTCCCCGGCAAAAAGATCATTAACGGACTGATTGACTTGCCCTTTGCGGTGTCGCCGGTGGTGGTCGGCTACATGCTTTTATTGTTGTTTGGCCGCCAGGGGGTGCTCGCGCCGGTATTGAAGGCGCTGGACATTCGCGTGGCCTTTGCGGTACCGGGCATGGTGCTGGCGACAGCCTTCGTCACCCTGCCTTTTATGATTCGCGAGCTGGTTCCCATCCTGCAAGCCTTCGGGGTACAGCAGGAACAGGCCGCGGCTACGCTGGGCGCGAGCGGCTGGACGACCTTTTGGCGCGTCACCCTCCCCGCGCTGCGCTGGGGCTTTATCTATGGGATCACGCTGACGCTGGCGCGCGCGCTGGGTGAGTTCGGTGCGGTGTTGGTGATCGGCGGCGGCATTCAGGGGCGCACTGAGACGGCCACGCTGTTCATCTACCGGGCGCTGGATGAGCGGCAATACGTCAGCGCCTACAGTGCCGCGTTGGCGCTGGGGGTGTTTTCGTTGTTGCTGGTGTTGGGAACGGAGTTTCTGCGCCGACGCGAGGAGCGCCGTCCGTAAGTAGCTGTTAAAGCTAAAATTCAGATTTCGGAAGTAGCAAACCGTCTCAAAACGGGGCCACTTCCCAAGTCTGCCCACATTTAGCCACTGGTGAGGAGCAAGGGGCAGGGAAAATCAGGCAGCAGGCCGCCGAGTAGTGGGCGCAGTCGCCATTGCGCGGATGCGCCGCGAATGGCAACCCCGGCAATTGCCAGGTCGTATGGCGTGCAGGCCAGTTCCTCGCGGATTACCGTTGCCGGCGCACCCTGTCGCAGATGCAGCACTGCGTCCAATTGCAGCGCGGCCAACTGCTGCGCGACGCGCTGCATCTGAAAACCGAGCGCGTGATGCGGCGAAAGCAGGCTGGCAATGTCGTCCTGCGCGGGCAGGGCAGAAACAGCAGCGGCGTGAGGTGCGACCATCAAGGCCGTGGTCGCCGCGCCACTGGCATGGATCACGCGCGCAGCCCAAGTCAGCGCGGCATCGTCCACCGGATCGCCACGCCCGATCAGCAACACGCGGCGCAGCGGCCAGCGCGGCTGACACGCGTACAACAAGGCCGGGCCGAGATCATCCTCTCCGGCGATCCTCGCCATGCCATTCTCCGGCGGCCAGGTGCGAATCAGCAGGGTGTCCGTGTTTGAGGCCGTTTCCGACGACGCGGAAACGGCCAACCGTGCCGTCAACAAGTGGGCGACTTGTTCCGCGTAGCGCGCAACCGCGGGGTGCGTGGTTGTGTCCAGTTGGATTGTCAGCGCGGTGATTGGTGGCTCGACAGTGAAGGCTAGTTTCAGCAGCCAGGCGTCAATCTGGGCGGTGTCGCCCTGCACCCAGACGATCTCTGGTGCAGGTTCCTGTCTGGTGATGGCCGCTGTCTGCATGGCGCGCTCAACTGCGGCCCGCGCAGCTAAATCAGTCGGTTCAGCCAGCGCCACCGTGATGCGCCCTTGATCGCGCGCAATCGGCAGGGCATGAAAGCGTCGTGCGGTGGCGCTGTCTAGCCAGCGCGCCAGGTCGGGTTGAGGGGCGAGGTGCGCCAGGTCGAGGCGCGTGAGGGTGAATGTGTCTGGCAACGGTGAAGGCTCTTGTCGTTTTGAGCGTAGCTTTTAGCTATGCAAGTAACGGTTAGCATAGCGGCGGCGTATGACGCGGGGCGTGATAACCGCATGATAAAGCTATGACAAGTCCTGGCTGCGCGTCAAGCTGTAGCCCACACCGGGGATGGTTTCGATCACTGGCAACTGCAACGCGCTGGCGGTAGCTTCCAACTCCTTGATTTTGCCGCGCAGCCGCCGCACCAACTGGCGCAGCATGTCGCGGTCGGCCCCGTCCACCCCCCACACATGGTTGATAATGGCATCGGTGGTCAGCACATGGCCGGCGTTGAGCATAAGATAAGCCAGCAGACGGCTTTCGAGCGCGGTCAGGCTCACCGGTGCCGCGGACGCGGCTGCTTGCTCTCCCTGCGCGCGGATTTCACGGCGGCTGGCATCCAGCGCGAGTGCGTCTACGCGTTGCGCGCCGCCTGCTGCCGTTGTGCGACCGGTACCACTGCGGCGCAGCACCGCCTGCACGCGCGCCACCAATTGGCGCGGGCTGAAGGGCTTGGTCAGGTAGTCGTCTGCACCGAGTTGCAAGCCATGTACGATGTCATCCTCGTCGCCGCGCACGGTCAACAGGATGATTGGCGTGGCGCTGTGTTGGCGCAGCGTGCGGCAGACCTGAAAGCCATCCAGTCGTGGCAGATTGACATCCAGCACCACCAAGTCGGGGGCATCCTCGGCAAAGTGACGCAGAGCCGCGTCGCCATCGTGCGCCAGTACGATTTCAAAGCCTTCGCGGCGCAGAGTAAACGCCAGCACATCAGCCAGCACACGGTCGTCGTCTACAATCAATGCTTTCATGTGCGTTCTTCTTCGGGGTCGTCTATGACGCGCGGCAATGTAAACCACACCACTGCCCCGCCGCCATTGGCCGTCTCAATGCCCCATGCGCCACCATGCCCGGCCACAATGGCCTTGACTACGGCCAGCCCCAGACCGAAGCCGGCCAGTGCATCGGCGTCAGCCTGGCTCGCGGATGCGCTGAAACGTTGGCCGCGCAGCAGGTGAACGCGCTGCTCTGGCGGGATGCCGGGGCCTTGATCGCTCACCAGCACGCGCACCCAGCGTCCGTCTGGCTCGCTGTGGGCGCGTAGGGTGATCTGACCATTGGCTATATCGGGCAGCCCGCGCTGGGCGGTGCTGGCGTTCGACAGCAGGTTCACCAGCACTTGCACCACGCGGCGATGGTCGGCCTGCACCACCGGTATGGCCGCGGGTAACTCGACCACAAGCCGCTGACCGTGCCGGTCCAGCAGGGGTTGCATGGTGGCCGCCGCATCGGCGATGATTGCCGCGAGGCTGGCCGGACGCGGGCGCACGCGGAACCGCCCGGCTTCGATGTTGGCGCTTTCCAACAGGTTGTCCACCAGCTTGTGCAGGTTCAATACGCCCAGGTGCAGGGTAGCCAGCAATTCCTGCAATTCGGCTGGGGTGAGCGCGGCAGCCTGGTCAATCAGCAACTCCACGGAGGCAGCAATGGCGGTAAGCGGAGTGCGAAATTCGTGGGATACGTTGGCGAGGAAATGTTCGGTCAGCGTTTTTTCGCGGCGTAGCTCAGCCAGGGTGCGCTGCAAGTCTACACGCGCCGCTTCCAGCGCCTGCCCCAGCACCGCCACTTCGCGTACGCTGGTGTCAAAGGCGAGGGGGGTATCCAGTTGGCCGCCGCGCAGCGCGCTGGCGCTCTCGGCGAGTGCAGCCAGCGGGTGGCTGATGCGGCGGGCCAGCAACGCGGCCAAGGCAAGGCCCAACGCAGTTGCCAGCGCCATGCTGCCGAGCAGTATGCGCAGCAAGCGGCGCTGGGTGGTGATGACGTTGGCGACCGAGAGCGCGGTTTCTTCGGTGACGCTGGGCGTTTCTTGTGCCGAGGTCAGCATGAAGCGGTGCGCGTAGAAGGGTTCCCCTCCCACTGTGAAACGGATTTGTTGGGCTGCTTGGCTGAACTGGCCGCGCGGCGCGGCGGCGGGCAGGCTGCTCGCCACGATGGTTCCATTCACCAGCAAAGAATGTTCCAGGCCAGTCTCCGCGCGCATTTCCGCGGTGTATGCTTCGTCCAGGTGGCGGGCGACGACCACTGTTTGCGTGTTGACAGCCAGCGGCTCGGTGGCGGCCAGCCATATCTCGGTAGAAACAGCCGTTGCGGGCACGACCAAAAGGCTCACCGCCGCGGGCTTCTGACAAAACAAAGCCAGCGTTGCGGCAGCTACTGGTGGATCGGTTGTTTGGGCCAACGGAACACCCTGTTCACACACGACAACAAGGTCAAGATCGGCGCCGCTGCGCAGTGTGGCGAGGTAGCCCTGTAGCGGTTCGGTGTCAGCCTGCTGCAACAGCGCGGCCAACGTGGGACGCTCGGCGATCAGCGTAGCCAGCCCGGCCACTTCCTTACGCTGCGCGGCGACCAGGGCACGGCTGGCCTGCTCGCCTTGTTGCACTTGCTGCCATGCCTGCTGTTGCAGTTGAGCACGCACCAGCCAGATAGCAGGCAGCCCTACGGCTAACGCCGCCAGCAGGGCCAGCGCTGCCAGACTGATCATCATCTGCGCGGCCAGGCTGTGACGTTGTGCGTAGGGCTGCATGGTGTCTGTGGATGGCCCGGTGACAGGATCACAGGGCGCAGGATTTACTGGATCAGGCTCTCCAGACGGTCAATCAGGCGGCTGAGGACTGCGAAGGTTTCTTCCACCGGCTGCGGGCTGGCCAGGTCTACGCCGGCGCGGCGCAGTGCGTCCAGCGGATACATGGACGATCCTGCGCGCAGGAAGCCGAGATAGTCTGCGGCGGCGTGGGGTACACCCGACAAGATGCGATTTGCCAGTGCGTGCGCGCCGGAAATGCCGGTGGCGTACTGGAAGACGTAGTAATCAGCGAAGAGATGCGGGAAGGTGGCCCAGCTAATGCCGACGCGCTCGCGGTCGTAGGTCATGGCATCGCCGTAGCCTTCGGCGGTCAGATCGGCCAGCAGTTCGATCATGCCGTCGGCGGTCATGCCTTCGCCGCGCTCAACGCGCTGGTGTACTTCTAGCTCGAAGCGCGCCAGGGTAGGCATGACGAGGAAGTAGCGGTGGAAGTTGCTCATCGCCTCTTCGATGACGCCGATTTGCAGCTCGCGCGGCAGGTCTTGTTCCAGTAGCCAGGCGCGGGTCATGGCCTGGTGGAAGTTGGATGCGACTTCGGCCGCGAACAGGCTGTAATCCTGATAGACAAGCGGCTGGGTTTGCATGGTTTGGTAGGTGTGCATGGAGTGGCCCAATTCGTGCGTGAGCGTGCCCATGCTTTGTGTGTCGCCGGTATAGCTGATAAAAACGAAGGGGTATACGTCAGGCGCGCCGGTGGAAAACGCACCGGAGGCCTTGCCCTGGTTGGGATAGACGTCTACCCAGCGTTGCTCCAGACAGCCACGACGTAAAGTGTCCACGTAATCCTGCCCTAGCGGAGCCAACGCTGCGCTGATCCAGTCCACGGCTTGATGGTAACTGACCTGCACCGGTGTTTGCGTGAGGGGTGCCCAGATGTCGTAAGGTTGCAGCGTGTCCAGGCTCAGCGCCTTGCGCCGCACCGCCCAATAGCGATGCCAGACAGGAAGATGCTTTTGGAAGGTCTCGATCAGGTTGTAAAAAACTTCGTTGGGAATGGCATCGTTGAAGAGCGCCATTTCCAGCGACGAGTTATACCGGCGGGCACGCATGGTGAGCACGTTTTGCCTGACTGAGGTGAGCAGGTTGCTGGCGAGCAGGTTTTTGTGCGCCAGGTATTGGTCGGTGTAATGCTCCCAGGTGGTGCGGCGTACCTCACGGTCGGCGTTGTGCAACAGCCCATCGTAGGTGCTTTGGCTGAGCGGCAAGGGGTTGCCGTTGCTGTCGGTGGCGGGTTGGAACTGCAAGTCGGCGTTGGTCAGCATTTGCCACGAACCAAAGGCCCCGGCGAAAGGTTCAGCAGCCAGCCCCAGCAGCTCTTCCACTTCCACGGAACGCACATGCGCCTGACGGCGGAACAGCGTTTCGAAGAAATGGCCATACTGGGCCAGTCGCGGTTCTTCGGTGGTCCAACGTTGCAGCGTGGGCAGGCCAATCGCTAGCATCTCCGGCTCGGCGTAGGCAATTGTGCCGAGCAACTGGCCGAACAAGCCTTGCACTTTGCCGTCGCGCTCGGTGGCCGCCTGATTGGTGGTGTCAACTGCGGTTTCCATGCCGCTGTAGACGGATAGCCGCACAAGGCGCGCAGTGGCTGCTTCGATAGCCGCGCGCGCGTCGGCCAGTACCGCGGGGCCTTCAGCGAGACGGCCCTCAAAGCGGCGCAATTCTGGCAGGCTGGCGGCAAGATTGGCATATTCTTCTTCCCAAGCTTCCGCGTTAGGGAAGACACTTTCCGCGTTCCAGGTGTATTGCGGATCTACTTCGCTGCGCTTGGGCAGCTGGATATTGGTCAGGGTCATAGTGTGTTGTTCCTTGCTCACATACGATTTTTGCCACACAAGTTCCGCCATGCGTCGGCAAATGTCGTCAACAATGGCATCTGGCACGCCGTCCGCTGCCTGTGATTGGAGGCGCAGGTCAATCTGATCATTAACATAATCAACGGTCAGAAGTTTGCCTTCCGGCGTCAGGGCGATTTCGGTGGAGAAAAGCTGTAAACGCGAGACACGGCCAATTTTCAACGCCATGTCGTAGATTTCACCCAACTGGAGCTGCACGACTTCGTCTGGCGTGACCGGGCGGTAGACATGCGTTTGCGGCGGCCACCAGTTGACGTACACCTCGCCCAGGCAATAGATGACGCGGAACCAGGCTGGCTGGCCGTTGATTTCCGCGGGTGTCACGTATGCTTGCAGGAGATATTTGTCGTGTGCAAATTGACGACGCGCGCTGTGTACCTGTTCCAGCGAGGTGGCTTCACAGATAACGCCGTCGCCGCCGCCGCCGTTGGCGGGCTTGATGGCAAAGGTTGGCCCCAGAGGGCTTAAGTCGAGTGCGCCCAGATCGGGCTGTTCGTTGAAGGGCGAGAGGATGATGCTATAGGGCGTGGGTAGGCCGGCGGTGATCAGTTCGAGGTGCATGGTGGCCTTGTCGGCCGTGTATGTCTCGCGCTCGTGCGGGTTGACGCGGAACACGTTGTTGTTGCGCGCCCAACTTGCCAGTTTGAGAAATTCTTGGTCGGTGTCAGACGCCCGATCCATGAAGGTGCGAATTGAAATGCCCCCTTCGGAGAGGGTGTTGAGGACGCTGTGCAGGGTTTCCGGGGTAACTTGGAGGACAGAAAGGCCGCGTTCGCGGCACGCTTGGTCAAGTTTGGCAATAAAGCCGGTATCGTGCGGCCAATTCCAGGCGACACAAAGGTCATAGGTCGTCATAATGACGATATTTTACCGCAGGCGCGGGCTTGTCACAAGTTTGCACGCCGCTTGGGGCCGAAAATGCGATGCGTGAGGCGACCGAAGCTGCCTCACGCATCCACACACCCACACACTACACCAGACCCACCCAACGGGTCCGGGTTGGATTGTTCCACCCCGGGCACGTCCGCGGGACTGATCAGACGGGGCAGGCGACTAGCAACCGGGGCTACTCGCCGCCTGAATTATTTGTATTGAACGGTTTTGTAATATTTGACGGGAAGTCTCGCTGATCGAGACTTCCCCTTTTATCAAATTTATGAATTGTAGTACAACAGGTACTCGTACGGATGCGGGCGCAGCGCGACTGGGCCGACTTCGGTTTCCCACTTGTACTTGGTGAAGGCTTCCAGTACGTCGGGCGTGAACACGCCCCCTTCCAGCAGGTAGTCGTGATCGGCTTCCAGCGCGTCTAGCGATTCGTTTAGCTTGCCGACGGTGGTCTTGACCTTGCCCATGTGCTCTTCATCAAACAGGTCCACTTCCGCAGGCGCACCAGGATCAATCTGGTTCTTGATGCCGTCGAGGCCAGCCATCAGACAAGCGGCAAACGCCAGGTAAGGGTTGGCTGCCGGGTCGGGGCAGCGGAACTCGATACGCTTGGCCTTGGGCGACTTGGAATACATCGGAATGCGGCAGGCCGCGGAGCGGTTACGGGCGGAGTACGCCACCACTACGGGTGCTTCATAGCCCGGCACCAGGCGACGGTAGGAGTTAGTCGTCGGCGCGCAGATCGCCAGCAGCGAATTGATGTGCTTGAGCAGACCACCGATGTACCATAGGGCCATCTGGCTCAGTCCGGCGTACTGATCACCGGCAAAGAGCGGCTTGCCGTCCTTCCACAAACTCTGGTGCGTGTGCATACCGGAGCCGTTATCGGCAAAGATCGGCTTGGGCATAAAGGTGGCGGTCTTGCCGGCCTTCTTGGCGACGTTCTTCACGATGTACTTGTAAATCTGCACCTGGTCGGCCATGCGCACCAGAGGCTTGTACTTCATGTCAATTTCGCACTGGCCCGCGGTGCCGACTTCGTGGTGATGCAATTCGATGTCAACACCGGCATCAATCATGGTGCGCACCATCTCGGAGCGCAGGTCTTGCAGGGTGTCGAGGGGTGGAACGGGGAAGTAGCCGCGCTTGTGCGGCACCGAGTGGCCGAAGCCGAAAATGCCGTTGTTCCAGGGGCCTTCGATGCTGTCCACCTGATAGGCCGCGGAATACTCACCAGCAGAGAACATGACCTTGTCGAAGACGAAGAACTCGGCTTCCGGCCCGATGTAAATGGTGTCAGCAATGCCGGTGCTTTTGAGATACTCCACCGACTTTTTGGCGATGTAGCGCGGGTCGCGGCTGTAGGGCTGGCGGGTGATCGGGTCATACACATCACCGGTCAGGCTCAGGGTCGGCATTTCGTGAACCGGGTCCACCATCGCCGAGTCGGGATCGGCCAGCAGGATCATGTCGCTGGACTCAATGCTCTGGAAGCCACGGATGGAGGAACCGTCGAAGCCCATACCATCTTCAAACGCGAGGCTTTCGGAAAATTCCTCGACCGGCATGGAAAAGTGCTGCCATTCACCGAACAGGTCAGTGAACTTCACGTCTACCATTTTCAGGTTCTTGTCCTTGATCAGCTTCAGGACATCTTTAGGGGTTGCCATAGGTACCATTTCTCCTTACTACGAACAGTGTGTTGTGGTGGTGTGTATCAAGAAGTGCTACAGTGCATTAGGAAGTTGATAAAAGTGCATCATCAACGCATTTCTATATCCTCTTACATGACACGGTCTCACTAACTCGCTATAGAACTAGCTTACTATTTCCGCACATCAATATCGTTAGGATACATCAGGGCGGCCTGGCCGCGCTCGCCGGTGCGGATGCGCACCACGTCGTCCACCGGATAGACGAAAATGATGCCGTCTCCTTCTTTGCCGGTGCGTGCGGCCTGCACAATGGTGTTAATCGTCTTTTCCACGTTGTGATCGCTCAGGATAATGTTGATCTGGATCTTGGGGATCAGGTCCATACGATAGGAAGTGCCACGCCAGGAAAGCTCGATGCCACCCTGACGACCGTGGCCGCGCACCTCGATAACGTTCATGCCCACGATGCCGATTTCCTTCAACGCATCCTTGACTGGATCCAATGCTTCTTCCCGAATGATCGCTTCGATTTTCTTCGTCATGATCGTTGTTCCTTCTTCAATGCGTTAGCGGGGGGCCACCACAGGCCGCGCGCCGACGGGAATTTGCTGCGACAGACGGCCGCCGGGCATCACCACATCTACTTCGGTGTAGCCAGGCACGCCCATTTCGGGAATATCCAGCCCGGCCAGTTCCGCTGCCGGATCGGAGCGCAGCAGCTTGGCTGCGTTCAGCGCCTTGAAGAAGAGGAAGGACAGGCCGCCTGCAACTGCGAAGATAGCCACGGCGTCAATCAACTGCACCAGCAACTGACCGAAGCCACCGCCGTACAATAGGCCCGTCACCGGCGTAGCAACGCCGTTCCAGCCCGCGGTGACCGGGTTGCCGTTGGCAAAGATGCCGACAGCCAGCAGCCCCCAGAAACCATTGACCAGGTGAACCGGGGTCGCGCCGACGGGATCGTCAATGCGCAGCTTTTCCAGGGCGAAGGTCGCCAGGCAGACTATTATACCCGCGATCAGGCCAATCACTACAGCCGCAGTGGGGCTGACGAAAGCACAGGGGGCCGTGATGGCTACCAGACCAGCCAACACGCCGTTGACCGACAAACCGGGATCGGGCTTTTTGGTGGGGCCGATGAACCACATGTACAGCATGGCCGATATACCACCCGCCGCGCCGGCCAGCAGCGAATTCACCGCCGCCATGATTGCCAGGTTTTGGCCGCCACCCACGAAGGAGAGCGAAGAGCCAGGATTAAAGCCGAACCAGCCGAAGAACAGGATGATCGTGCCCAGAATGCCCATCGGAATGTTGTGGCCGGGCATAGCATTGGCCGAGCCATCCTTGTTGAAGCGACCAATGCGGGGGCCGATCACCACAGCGCCCACCAGCGCCAGCGTGCCGCCCACCATGTGAACCACGCCAGAACCAGCGAAGTCTACAGCTCCGTTGCCCAGCCCTACGCTGCGGCCCAGGTTTTGCAGCCAGCCGCCGCCCCAAACCCAGTTGCCGATCAGTGGGTAGATAAACATGCTGACCCACAGGCCCATCAGCACGAAGCCTGAGAACTTCAGGCGCTCGGCCATCGAGCCGGTCGGAATAGTGGCTGCCGTGTCCATAAACACCATCTGGAACAGGAAGAAAGCCATAATGCCGCTGGAGGCGCTCAGGCCATTTAGCATGAACCCGCTGCCGCCCAAAAAGCCGAACTGCCCGAAGCGCAGCAGGGGCGAGGCCAGCAGCCCCATCCAGTCGCCCAGCGTCGTGGGCGAGTGCGCCCATTCAGCCGCGGTAGCCGTAGCTGCATAGGTGAAGTTGACACCGCCGAACTGAAAGGCGAAACCGACCAGCCAGTAACCGATGGCGCCGATGCAGAACACCATCAGGTTCATCATCATGGTGTGGGCAACGTTCTTGTGGCGGGTAAAGCCGGTTTCCACCAGCGCAAAGCCAGCCTGCATAAAAAACACCAAAAAGCCAGCCAGCAGCATCCACATGATGTTAAGGGCATTCGCCAGGTCGGTGTTGGTCGGGCCTTCCTGGGCAAAGGCGACACCGGTAAATGTCAGGCAAAGCAGGCCAAGCAGCAGGGCAACGGACAACCGTCGCAAGATACCTTTCCACATAACTTCGATCCTCCTTGGTCAGATCAGAGCGGTTTTCGGCTGGTCAGCGCCGTTCATGCAGGATGCAAGTGGTGCTGCCAGGCCGGAATACTGCACAAGGGCTATGATAGCAAACCTCGGCGCGTCGGGCTAGTACCCAAATGGGTCATCTTTTGGTCTGTCAGGCGTTTTCCACGGTGACAGGTGCGGGCACACCAACCAAAATGTCATGATTCACAGCAGGCTTAGCTGCGTGTGGCGCAGTCAACTTGAGCAGCAGCGGCGTCGCCAGCGTGGTCACCACCGTCATAATCACGACCACGGTGAAGGTCATCTGGTTGAGCAGGCCGCTTTGCAGGCCCAGCGTTGCCATCACCAGCGCCACTTCGCCGCGGGCGATCATGCCAGCACCGACCGAGGTTGCTTCGGCACGGGTGCAGCCCGCCAGCCTTGCTCCGATGCCTGCCCCAAATGCCTTGGTGGCAATGGCAACGACGATGATCAGCGCGGTCAACGCCGGAGCCAGCATCACGTTGCGCACGTCGGTGGTCAAGCCAACGGTAACGAAAAACACAGGCACGAAGAAGCCGTACCCCATCACCGATGCACCGTCCACGACCCACTCGCGTGCTTCGGGCAGGCGTCCGATCAACACACCCGCCAGATACGCGCCGGTAATGGCAGCCAGCCCGCCCAACGCTTCCGCGGCCCAGGAATAGATCAGCACGACGGCTAGGATCAGGGCAAAGCCGGCCTCGCGCGCGTGGTGCTCGTGTACCCAATGCACCAGCGGCGTGATCACCAGCGCGCCCACCAGCAGGGAAACCGGGAAGAACAGCACAACTTTGCCCAGCGCCAGCAGTGGGCTGCCACCCTGCCCGGCCATCGCCAGCACGATGCTGATCACCAGAATGCCCAATACATCGTCAATAATCGCCGCACCGAGAATGATCAACCCCTCGCGTGAGCGCATCCGTCCCAGCTCGCGCAGGGTTTGCACCGAGACGCTGACGCTCGTGGCGGTAAGCGCGGTACCGATGAACAAGCTGGTGGCGGTTCCCAGGCCAAAGGCCAGCCCCACGGCCAACCCGCCGATGAAAGGTAGCACCACGCCCGCCACCGCGGCATAGGCCGACGGCTTGCCGACCGAGCGCATGGCTGGCAGATCGGTTTCCAGCCCGGCGATGAACATCAGCAACAACACGCCGATGCCAGCCACGGCGTTCAGCACATGGTCGTTGTGGACAATGCCCAGCAGCGACGGGCCGAGGATCAGCCCGGCCAGCAACTCGCCCAGCACCGCGGGCATGCCGATGCGCTGGCTGAGCCGTCCCACCAATCGCGCGCCGATCAGGATCAGAGCGAGGGGGAGTAACAATTCAATGGTGTCCATCGGGGGCCTCCTGCATGGCCGGCGGGTTCCGGCCAGTCATGTTGATCTTGTTCACAGTGTAACAAATGCCCGCGCGCGCGTCGAGTACCCATTCGGGTCATTTTTTGCCGGGCCATGCGAATTCATGACGCCAGTCACAACGTCCATGACCCCAGACACTATCAGCCACGGCCTCCATTTGTTATGATTGTCAAGACTTACGCATGAAATTTGCTATTCGAAACCCAGGAAATTGATACCATGACACAACAGGCAACTTTGAAATCTTCAACCCGTCTATCTTCCCCCCGTAAATCCCGCCGCTGGCTGTGGCTGGCCGTGGCCGCCATCGTTCTCGTCGGCGGTTTTATGACAGTCCCTTCTCTATTGCGATCGCGTTCGTCTGCATCTTCGCCCACAACCGCTGCCTCTGGTGAGATCGTCACAGCGTTTACCGGCGATCTGTCCAGCCGCGCCACGGCCACTGGCTATGTGCAGGCCAGCCGTGACACCCGCTTGAGTTTGCAGATTTCCGGTGTGGTGCAAACGGTGTCTGTGGCCGTTGGTGACACAGTGCAGGCAGACGATCTGCTTGTACAGTTGGACGCGACCGCCTTGCAGCGCGCTGTAACGAATGCCGAACTGGCCTTGCGGATTCAGGAAGCTAACTTGCAGGAACTGCTCAACGGCTCATCCGCGACCGATCTGGCTTCAGCGCAGGCGTCTGTCGCCAGCGCGCAGGCTAATCTGGACAAGGTGCAGGCCGGGGCTAACACCAACGATATCGAGGCCGCGCGCGCCAGCGTGGCTGCTGCGCAGGCTGCTTATGACGACTTGCTGGCCGGGCCGGATGGCGATGCTGTTACCCAGGCTGAGGCCAATCTGCGCAATGCCGAAGCCTCGGTGCGCCAGGCACAGGCTGCCTACGATCAGGTTGCCACGCTGCCCCACGTGGGCGCGACCCAGCAATCGCTCAACCTGGAACAGGCAACCAATAGCTACAACGCGGCCAAAGCCGCCTACGATCAGGCCACCGCGGCCCCGTCCGACAACCAGGTGCAACAATCGGTGGCCAATCTGGAGCAGGCACAGGCCAACCTCAAAAAGCTGCTGGAAACCCCCTCGACGGCTGATGTCAGCGCGGCCCAATCACAGCTAGCCCAAGCGCAGGCGCAGCTCGATAGTCTGACCACCGGCGCGAGCGCAGAGAAAATCAGCATCGCCCAGGCACAGGTTGAGCAGGCGCGTCTGAACCTGGAAGAAGCCCAGGAAACGCTGCAAAAAGCCAGCCTGCGTGCGCCGTATGCGGGCGTCGTCACGGCGGTGTATGTGGCTGAAGGGGAACAGGCCGCGGGCGTGGCCGTCGAGCTGGCAGATATGGCACATTTGCAGGTGGCGCTGGCCGTGGACGAGGTGGATGTCGGCGTGCTGGCTGTGGATCAACCCGCGGTAGTGACCTTTGAAACCTGGCCGGGCGACGTGATTACCGGTACGATCCAATCCATTGCGCCCAAAGCAACTGACAACACCAGTGCGCTGGTTTCCTATGAAGTGCTTGTGGCGCTGGCGAGCAGTAACCTGCCGGTGCGCATCGGCATGACCGCGGACGCCGATCTAGTGACAGCCGAGCGACAAAATGTGCTGCTGGTTCCCAGTAAAGCCATCACTGCTGATCGCGAAGCTGGCACGTATACGGTGAACCGGGTGACGCAAGATGCCAGGGGCGCGCAGGTGATTACACCGGTGCAGGTTACAATTGGCATGAAGGATGGTGGCAATACCGAGATCACCAGCGGGCTGGCCGCAGGTGACGCGGTGCTGATCGGCAGCATCACCACCGCTGCCGAGGAGACGGGCGGTTTCAGTCTGATCCCACCGCGGCCTGAAGGCAGCAACAGCCCGTTTGCGAGGTAAGCGTATGATCGAGCTAAAGAATATCATCAAAGAATACCAGATGGGCACGCAAACGGTCCATGCACTGCGTGGCGTGGATGTCACCATCGCAGACGGCGAATTTGTGGCGATTATGGGGCCATCTGGCTCCGGCAAGAGTACCCTGATGAACATCATCGGCTGCCTGGATTTGCCCACCAGTGGAACCTATCGGCTGGACGATCTGGATGTGAGCCACATGAGCGATGACGAGCAGGCCCGTGTGCGTAACCGTCATATCGGTTTTGTTTTTCAGCAGTTCAACTTGTTGCCGCGCACCAGCGCGCTCAAGCAAGTGGCGCTGCCGTTGATGTATGCGGGCGTCGGGCGCAGTGAGCGCACCGAGATGGCGCGCGCCGCCCTGACCGCGGTTGGTCTGGGCGAGCGGCTGGATCATCGCCCGGACGAACTGAGCGGCGGCCAGCAGCAACGCGTGGCCATCGCCCGTGCCCTGGCTACGCGGCCCGGTATCCTGCTGGCCGATGAACCGACCGGCGCACTGGATACACAGTCGGGTGAAGAGATCTTGCGCATCTTTGCCGATCTGAATGCTCAGGGCATCACGATCATTGTAGTGACACATGATCCCGAAGTCGCTGAACGCGCGCAACGCACCATCTGGATCCGCGATGGTCGCATCCAGACGCATTGAGCTTGTGCCGTAAGGAATAATCCATGAACCTGACTGAAAGCCTGCTGTCGGCCATAGACAGCATCTCGGCCCATAAACTGCGCTCGATGTTAACCATGCTCGGTGTAATCATCGGCGTGGCCGCGGTGATTGCCCTGATGGCTGTGGGCAATGGCGTTACCGCATCAATCACCGGTGAAATTAACGCGGTCGGCACGAATTTGATCATGATCAGCCCCGATATGGAAGCCAGCGGCGGCTATCCACCGCTCAGCCTAAGCGATGCAGCCGCGTTGGCGGATGCTGCACGTGTTCCCGACGCGCAGGCCGTGGCCGCCACCGCGCAGGGTAACAGCGAAGTCGTTAACGGCTTCAACAGTGTCACCACCGGCGTGATCGGCATTACTGCTAACTATCTTGGTATCACCAACCTGGAAACGTTTCAGGCTGGCGACGGTATCACGCAGAGCGATGTGGACATCAAGGCGCGTGTCGCAGTGCTGGGCGCTTCCGTCACGGGCGATCTGTTCGATGGAGCCAATCCCATCGGCAGCGAAATCAAGATCAACGGGGCCGCCTACGAGGTGGTTGGCGTGTTGCAAGAGCAAGGTCAAACCATCTCCGGTAGTCCTGACGACAACGTGTATATTCCGATCACCACCGCACAGGTGCGCCTGTATCCCACACGCACGCGCGCGGGGGATTATGCAATCAGTTCAATTGTGGTGCAGGCTGCCAGCGATACGCAGGCCGCAGCCACGGCGGATGAAGTGACGGTTACCCTGCGCGGCCAGCACGGACTGACCGGCGACGACGAAGATGATTTCAACGTTCTCAGCCAGACTGATTTGCTCGACACCGTGGGCACAATCACCGGCACATTGACCGGGTTTTTAGGGGCCATTGCGGGCATTTCGCTGTTGGTCGGCGGCATCGGCATCATGAATATCATGCTGGTCAGCGTCACCGAACGCACGCGCGAGATTGGCGTGCGCAAGGCCATTGGCGCACTGCGCCGCGACATTTTGCTGCAATTCCTGCTGGAGTCGATTCTGGTCAGTGTGATCGGTGGCCTGCTTGGCGTGGCGCTCGGCTGGTTGATTTCGCTGGCGCTCGGCGGAGCACTCGGCTTCCCTGCGCCGATTGACGCAGGGACCGTGGCGCTGTCGGTGGGCTTCGCCGCGGCTGTAGGCTTGATCTTCGGACTCTATCCAGCCTGGCGTGCGTCGAGTCTGCGGCCCATCGAGGCATTGCGTTACGAATGAGCCGCGGCGTTGGACAAGCCCATCTGCTGCGGCTATACTGGCCTTCATTAACGACTACGTTAACGACTACGTTTCTGCCAACCGCAACGATCATGACTCACGACCTTTCTCGCCCCGCCACCGGCATCCGCCCCGGCCTGCTGTCTGTCTTGCGACAGATGGTTGGGCTGCGGCTGGTGCTGATTCTGACTGGCCTGCTGATGGTTTGGCTGCGCATGTTGCTGCACCCCGATCGGGCTATCGTCATGCCGGCAGGGATCAATGCGCTGATAACTTTCATCGTGACCGATGCGCTGTTGCTGGTTGTCATAATCTTTGTGCCACAGTCACAGCGCGTGTTGGGACGATGGTTTTTGCCGCTGGCGCTGGGCTGGCTGCTGGCTGCGCCGATCATCCAAAATGCCTGGTTGTCCATGCTTTTTAGCGGGGCCTCGCCCAGCCGTTTCGAGCCGCCTCAAGTAGGCAGCGTTACGATAGAGGCGATCTGGCTGGTGGTGCCGGTGGTGCTGGCCGCTTGGCAATATGGCCGCCGCGGGCTGTATATGGCATTAGCGGGTCTGGCGCTGGGACAATTGTTGCTGCTGATCTTCATCCCCGCCGTTGACCTGGATCGTCAAATGTACGCGCTGTCTGCTGTTGGAAGGCTCGGTATGACCACGCTGCTGGGGTACATTATGTTGCGTCTGATGACCATCGTGCAGGAAGAGGAGGACGCGCTGCGTCGGGCCAATCAGCAGCTTGCCCAGCGCGCGGCCACGATGGAACAGTTGGCCGAAAGCCGCGAGCGCAATCGCCTGGCGCGCGAGCTGCATGATACGCTGGCGCACTCGCTGACCGGCATCAGCGTGCAGTTGCAGGCGGTGGAAACCTTGCTGCACGCCGACCCGGCCGCGGCCGCGGTGCAATTGAAGGATGCACAAAGCACGGCCCGCAGCGGCATTCAGGAAGCCCGACGCGCGATTCAGGCGCTGCGCGCCACGCCCCTGGAGGATTTAGGGCTGTCGGAGGCATTGCGTCAGCTTTGCCGCCGCTATGCCGAGCGCATGGAGATCGAAATCACCTGTGATATTGTCCAGACGGGCACGTTGGACCCGCTCACCGAGCAGGCTGTCTATCGCGTGGCGGAAGCCGCACTGGCGAACGTTGAGCGTCATGCCGCGGCTACTCATGCGTGGGTAAACCTGGTAGCCGCGTCTGATAATCGGTTGCGGTTGACTGTGCGTGACAACGGCATCGGCTTTGATCTGTCCTCGGTGTCCGCGGACCGCTTTGGCCTGACCGGTATGGCC
Organism: Anaerolineae bacterium; assembly: GCA_049299095.1. GTDB lineage: Bacteria > Chloroflexota > Anaerolineae > JAAEKA01 > JAAEKA01 > JAAEKA01. Next base: position 114,807 of record JBAQWV010000143.1, read on the forward strand.
GAATGGGCGCGGTTGGCCGCAGCCGATCTGAGCATCGAAAGCGCGCCCAACGCGGGCACGGTAGTGGTGCTGGAGTTGCGCCCATGAGCCATATTCGCGTGTTGATCGTGGACGATCAGGCTATTGTGCGGCAAGGGCTGGAGGTGATCCTGCGCTATCAGCCTGATATCGAAGTTGTAGGGCTGGCCGCTGATGGCGCAGACGCGCTGGAGCAGACGGCCGAGCGGCAGCCGGACGTGGTGCTGATGGACCTCAAGATGCCGCGGTTGAATGGTATTCAGGCTACGCGGCAACTGGCACGACAATATCCGCAGGTTAAGGTGGTGGTGTTGACCACCTACGACGGGGATGAGTGGGTGTTTGACGCAGTACGCGCGGGCGCACGGGGCTATCTGTTGAAGGACAGTGACGCGGAGGAAATCGTTGCTGCGGTGCGCGGGGTAATCGCTGGTGAAGTACACATTGATCCGGCTGTGGCTGGCAAGGTGTTACAAGAATTCAACCGGCTGGCGGGCCAACTCCCCGCTCCGGCGCGCGCGCAGGCGGATACCCTGATGATTGAAAACCTGACCGAACGGGAGTTAAGCATTTTACAGGAGTTGGCGCAGGGAAAAAGTAACCGAGAGATTTCGGAGACCTTGCATCTGGCGGAAGGGACAGTCAAAAACTATGTCAGCATCATCATTGACAAGCTGCAAGCCAACGACCGCACCCAGGCTGCGATCATCGCTTTGCGCGGCGGGTTGGCAACGCTTGACTGACGGCAGCGCCGGGGCATGGTGGTGTACGATTTTCGGTTGATTTTCGCCTGCGGAGTTCGCATCCCCAAAGCGAACAGGATGGCGCGTTTAAAGTGCTTAGTCTGCGCACAGGCGTGCAGACTCTTCGTTGTCAATTCAACCGAATTCCATACACCACCGACCTATGCAGCGAGTTGGCAAGCTGTTTGATCGCGGGTAGAATACATAGGGCCGACGTATTAAGCAGGCGATTTTTTGTTTGCACCATGCCAAAACAAAACACGTCGGATCCACCTGTTTTTTTCACACCCATTTTGAAAGGACTACGAAGTCATGACGGAACTTAAACAACTGTTTCCTGCTGGTGTGATTACCGGGGACGCTGTGCAGGCGCTGTTTGCTGTGGCCAAAGAGCGTGAATTTGCCTTGCCAGCGATCAACACGGTCAATACGGAAACGGTCAATGGTGTGCTGGAAGCGGCACGCGATGTCAATTCGCCGGTGATTATACAGACTTCGACCGGCGGCTCAGCCTTTTTTGCTGGCAAGGGCCTAAGCAATGATCAGATGCGCGCTTCGGTGGCTGGTGCGGTGTCGTTGGCGCAGCATGTGCATCAAGTGGCCGAAATGTATGACGCCCGCGTACTGCTGCACACCGATCACTGCCCGCGCAAGGCGCTGCCCTGGTTGGACGGCCTGCTGGCCGCTGGCGAGGCTTTTTATGCGGTGCATGGCAAGTCGCTCTACAGCTCGCACATGATTGACCTGTCCACCGAGCCGATTGCCCAGAATATTGATACTTGCAAGCGCTATCTGGAGCGCATGAGCAAGATGGGCATGACGCTGGAGTTTGAATTGGGCATTACCGGCGGCGAGGAAGACGGCATTGATCATAGCGGCGTTGCCAGTGATCGTCTGTACACGCAGCCGGAAGATGTGGCCTATGCCTACGAGGAATTGATGAAGGTCAGCCCACGCTTCACCGTGGCCGCGTCCTTCGGCAACGTGCATGGCGTATACTCCCCCGGCAATGTCCAGTTGCGCCCCAAAATCCTCCACGATTCACAGGTTTATGTGCAGGAGAAGTACGGCGCAGCTCCCAAGCCGATCAACTTCGTCTTCCACGGCGGCTCTGGCTCGACGCTGGCCGACATCCGCGAGGCGATCTCCTACGGCGTGATCAAGTTCAACCTGGACACCGACATGCAGTGGGCCTACTGGGATGGCGTGCGTTTGTACTATCAGGCGAAGGAAGGCTACTTGCAGGCGCAGTTGGGCAACCCCGAAGGCCCCGACAAGCCAAATAAAAACTATTACGACCCGCGCGTCTGGCTGCGCAGCGGTCAGCAATCATTCATTGCCCGCACCAAGCAGGCTTTTGCTGATCTGAACAACGTCAATACGCTGGGCTAAACCCACATGCAAACGGCAGCAGGCGCAGGTCTGCTGCCGTTTGCTTCTACCCATCCGTGACAATCACCACCTCGACCACATTTCACGAAGAACAACGCTTTCGCCAGCCGTGGCTTTGGCTGCTCATTTTAGGTGTGGCTGGCGTGCAATGGTGGGGCTGGCTGCAACAAATCTGGCTCGGCCGGCCTTTTGGCGATAACCCCGCGCCCGATTGGATGATGTGGCTGTTTTGGGCCGCTTTTGGCGTTGGGCTGCCATTGTTTTTCCGGGCTTTGCGCCTTGTGATCGAAGTTCGTACTGATGGCATCGAAGTACGTTTCTGGCCGCTGGCACAACGTCATATTTCATTTGAGCAGATTGCACACTGCCAGGTCGAGCAGGATTATCGTCCCTTGACACGCTACGGCGGCTGGGGTATTCGTGGCCTCGGCAAAGACCGGGCTTACAGCGTTGCTGGCACGCAGGGGGTGCGCCTGACCCTGCACAATGGCAACCAAATTGTCCTCGGCACCCCGCGCGCCGAGGAATTGGCGCTGGCAATTGAAGCACACCTGCCAGCGACCGCCCGCAGCCTCTCGCAGTGAACAAATTGCACGGACGGGATGTGTAATGGATAGTTGCCCAGTATATGACTGGGCAACTGCATACCAACTCCAAGCCGTGTTGGTATGTCTGACCAAAAGGAGTACAGAAGAGAATGCGAATTCAGAAGAATATCAAAGGATTAACGTTGCTAAGCGTGCTGCTGGTTGCCAGCATGGCGCTCAGTAGTTGCGTCATTGCCGGACAACCGTTGACCACACCGGTGACGCCGGAATCATCGGGGGAGGTTACCCCTGCCGCAGGCGGCAACCTTGTTTTATATGTCGGGCCTAACCAGGTTCCCTGCACCGGCGTTGCGCCGCAGACCTGCTTGCAGGTCAAGGAGACCCCGGACGGTGAGTATACTCTGTTCTATGACAGTATCGAAGGGTTCACCTACGAACCGGGCTATGAGTATGTGCTGTCGGTGACGCGCGAAGACGTACCCAACCCGCCCGCCGATGCCTCTGCTTTTCGTTACACCCTGGTGGAAGTGACTAGCAAGACAGCCGTGGAAAATGCCACGCTGGAAGGCGT
>JBAQWV010000144.1:0-33181 GCA_049299095.1 Anaerolineae bacterium
GCCGCAAGCAGTCCAAGCGCCGTGGCAAGGGCCATGACCGCGAACGCTACGAGCAGGACGACATCATCAGCCGCACGCTGCGCTATCGCAGCTAAGGCTTGTTGTTCCCGCGGTTAACCGAAATATAACAAAGCTCCGGACACTCGCCGGAGCTTTTTGTTCATCTGGCGCAAACGATTACAGCGCCTTGTGCATGTACAATTCACGCACATGGTAGCCGCGCGCTTCGTAGTAAGCCTGTGTACCCAATGCAGCAATCACGGCGATGCGCTGCCAGCCTGCCCTGCGCGCCGTCTCTTCCGCCGCCGCCAGCAACTGCCCGCCCAGCCCGCGGTGCTGTACATCGTTCTCACCCGACGCACCGATGTGGAGCGCAGGCCCGTACACATGCAGCTCGCGGATCAGCGCACACCCGGCCAGCTCGGCAGGCTGTGACAAAGCCGGATCGCGGCGCGGCAGCAGCAGTCGGATAAAGCCCGCCAGCCGGTCATCGGTTGTCGCGAGCGACAGGAAATGCTCGCTGCCTGCGCCGGTTTCGTAGCGTTCTTCGTGCAGGGTCAAGGCGCTCGGCTCTAGTTCGGTGTCGCCCACCTCGCGGCAACGAATGCACTGGCAGCGGCGATCCGTGGCGCGCAACTGCGCCTGTGCTTGTTCGCGCAGATTGCTGGTGCGGCTGCCCTGCACGATGTAATCCGCCGGAATATCGCGCACCACGCGGGTCAGACGGCAATAGCGCGGGGTCATGGCCTTGCAGTCAGCCAGCAGCGCCAGCAGCGTCGCTTCGTCGTAGGGCTGATAGCGGCCTTGCTGCCACAGTTCATACAGGCCAGTGTCTGGCAGCAGGGCGGTTGGATAGATTTTGAGATCGTCGGGCCGCAGATCGGGGTCGCTCCACAGCCGCGCGTAATCCGCGCGGTCGCTGGCAGGCGTTGCACCGTATAGGTTCGGCATCCAGTGTAGATGCAGCTTGAACCCGGCTGCACGCAACAAACGGCAGGCCTGCCGCGTGGCGTCTACCGTGTGCCCGCGGCCATTCATCGCCAGGATGGTGTCGTCCAGGCTTTGCACGCCCAACTGCACGCGCGTGACACCCAGTCGCCGCAGCCGCACCACCTCGTCGGGTGTCACCCAATCGGGCCGCGTTTCGATGGTCAGCCCCACGCAGCGGCTCGGCGCAGTCGCATTGCGCTGTTGCGCTTCGGCCAGCGATGCCGATGCCGCGCCGTTCAGGGCGTCCAGGCAGTGCTGAATGAACCATTCGCCGTAGCTGTGCGGGTACGCGCCCCAGGTGCCGCCCAGGATCAGCAACTCTACCTTGTCGGTGGGGTGGCCGACATTGCGCAGTGCGGTCAAGCGGCTCACCGTTTGTTGGTAGGGATCGAACGCATGGCGCAGCGCGCGCTGCGCGCCCGGCTCACGCGCGAGATAGCTTTTCGGCATCACCGGGTCGGTTGGACAGAAGATACAATGACCCGGGCACCCCGCAGGCTCGGTCAGCACGGCGACCACTGCCACGCCGGAACGAGTGCGTACCGGTTTCATTTGCAAGCGCAGGAAGGTTTCGCGCTCGAAGGGCAGGTCGCCCGCCTCAACCAGGGCACGATAGGCAAGCACAAGCTGGCTTTTGCTGAAAAAACCACTGCCGTCGCGCGGGTGTTGGCGCAAAATGCGGCGTAGCGTGGCCGCGTCGAAGCTGGGCGCGCTACGCACCGCGGCAAAGATCGCCAGAAGCTCGGCGCGGTGCGTGTCTACGTCAACAACTTCGTATTTGCTGGTCAATAACCAGTCTGGTATCAGGATGGTTTCTTCCATGTCTGCTTTTGGTTCACCGTCTGCCGGGTCGTCTGCGGCCATGAGCGACTCTGTTGCCGCACAGTTGGCACAACTAAACGCGGTGTTTTACGCGGATTTCGCACAGATGTTTGCTGCCAGCCGCTCGCCGCAGCAACGGGGTTGGCAACGTCTCTTGCCCTGGCTGCCAGCCGCCGCGCCCTGGCTGGATATCGGCTGTGGGCAGGGGCGCTGGCTGGAATTTCTGCGCCAGCAGGGGCAGATGCAAGCGTATGTAGGCGTGGACAGCAGTGCGGCGTTGCTGGCGCTGGCCGAGCCGTTGACGCGAGGGCTGGCCCCGGCTTGGTTTGTGCAAGCTGACTTGTTGGCTGCGGACTGGCCGCAACACCTGTCGGGCGCTGATTTCCCGGCCATCACTGCGTTGGCCGTGCTGCATCATATTCCGAGCTGGCAGCGCCGCCAGATGCTGTTGCAGCAATTGGCTGGCTTGCTGGCTCCGGACGGCGTGCTGGCGCTGTCGACCTGGCAGTTCCTAAACGAAGCCCGGCTGCGGCGCAAGGTGATGCCGTGGCGCACAGTCGGGCTGGAAGCTGATCAGGTGGAAGCAGGCGATTATCTGCTGGACTGGCAACGCGGTGGCGTTGGCCTGCGCTATTGCCATCTGGTGGATGCCGACGAAATCATCGCGCTGGCGCACGGAGCGGGTTTGCAGGTACAGACGCTCTTTTACGACGATGGACGAGATAACGCCCTGAACCTGTTTGCCGTGCTGCGGCATTAAGGCGCGTTATGGCGCAAAATTGGCAGATAGAGGAAGCTGTCCGGCGGCACGCCTGCCACAATGACGCTGCTGGAAACTGCGTTGAACGTGACTTCTGTGCCGGTGATATTGATGATTTTGAGATTACCCAGGTTGAGCGTGCTGGTTCCCGGCGCCACTGCGGTCATCGTCACCGTTGCCAGCGTGCCGTTACCATTGGGGCCATTCACCGAGCCGTAACTGTACGCGCCGAAGAGGGGAACGCCCGGAAAGCCTGGGGCCGAAGCCAGCCGCAGTGCGCCGGTGGTGCGGCCTGTGCTGCCTAGCAAGCTGCCAAGCTGAATAGCTTGGGCGTTGGTGCTGACTACGGTATTGTCGTAGCGGTATTCAAACTCGAATGCGCCGAGATTTTGCGCGTTTTCGATGGTAATGCTGACGGGGAAAGTCGCGCCTACTTGTACTGGCGCTGCCGGGCCAACCACGCGCACCGTGACCGGCGTTTGCGCATGGCTGATAGCGGCTGTCATATTCCCCAGACTGAACAATACCAACAGGGTCAAGAGTGTTAATCCAAAAGATTTTTTTAAGGTTACACGATCAGGTAGCATGGCAATTACTTGATTTCCTTTGCAAAAGATGGTTTCCAAACTCCGCACCCACATTAGGTCACAGGCGTAGCATAACATAAATAGCTTGCTTTGCCAACTCGTTTGCCACGGGTTAGAATATGTTATAATGGTGCTATGAATGAAACAATCTGGCGTTTAGTCATCACACCGCCTGCCGCGGGCGCGTGGAATATGGCCGTTGACGAGGCGATTGCGGCCTATGCCAGCCGCGGAGAGACGTTGCCCACCCTGCGTTTTTATCAATGGCAGCCGGCTTGCGTGTCGCTGGGGCGGCATCAACCGCTGGCCGATCTGGATTTGTCGCGCTGCGTCGCGTTGGGTTACGACGTGGTGCGCAGACCCACCGGTGGCCGCGCGATCCTGCATACCGACGAACTGACCTATTCGGTGGCCGGGCCGCAGGACGATCCGACGCTGGCCGGAGCGATCCTGGACAGCTATCTGCGCTTGAGCCAGGGATTGCTGGCGGGGCTGGCACGGCTGGGGGTGGCTGCGGAGAAAGCGCCGCTTGCCAGCCGCGCGGGCACAGGCGAAGCCGGGCCGGTGTGTTTCGAAGTCCCCAGCGCGTACGAGATCGTGGTAAAGGGCAAAAAACTGATCGGCAGCGCGCAAAGCCGACGGCAGGGCTGGGTTTTGCAGCACGGTACGCTGCCGCTGGTCGGTGATGTGACGCGGCTGGTGGAGGTGGTGCGGTTCAGCGATGACGCGGAGCGCGCGGCTCAACGCCGCGTGCTGGATGAGCGTGCGCTCACTGTGCAGTCGGCGCTGGGCCGCGTGGTAACGTTCGAAGAGGCTACCGCCGCCTTGATCGCCGGGTTTAGCGCGGCGCTGGGGATCCGGCTGGAGCAAGCCGACCTGACCGCGGGCGAACTGGCTTTAACTGCCGAGTTGCAGCAGTCAGTCTACGGCAGCGAGACGTGGACCGCGCGATTATAGAGGGTGGGGAGCGGGTGTCAATCCTGTGGCGGGGCCTTGTCAATCACCTCGTAGATGCGCAGGGTGGGTTTAGAGCGGTTCAACGTATAGAAATGGATACCGTCCACGCCGTTGTCGTACAGGTCGAACACCTGCTCGGTGGCCCAGTGTAAACCGATGCGCTCAACGGCCAGATCGTTCTCGGCACGGCTGATGGCACGCTGCAAGCGCGCCGGGATGCGTGCGCCCAGCGCCAGATTGGACATGCGCGCCATGCCATGCCGCGAGGTGATCGGCATGATGCCCGCGATGATCGGCACCGTGATACCGGCCAGTTGGCAACGCTCGCGAAAGTCATAAAAATCGCGGTTGTCGAAGAAAAGTTGGGTGCAAACATAGTCCGCGCCGTTGTCTACCTTCGCTTTCAAGTAGTCCATCTCGTGCAGACGGTTCGGCGTTTCGGGATGTCCTTCGGGAAACCCCGCCACGCCCATGCCGATGTGCGGAAAATGTTTCTTGACATAAGCAACGATTTCGCCTGCATACTGAAAGCCGTCCGGCGCGGGGGTGAATTCCGTCGTCCCTTTGGGGGGATCGCCGCGCAACACCATCAGGTTTTCGATACCTGCATTCGAGTAATCTTCCAGCAGGTCATGGATTTCGGCGCGGCTGGCCCCGACCGCGGTGATGTGAGCCACCACCGTGTGCGCGGTTTCCTGCTGCAAGCGGATCACCAGATCGCGTGTCAGGTGGCGGGTGCGGCCGCCCGCGCCGTAGGTCACGCTGACGAACGCCGGATTGATGGCGGATAGCTCTTTGATGGACTGAAAAAGCAGCTCAGAATCGGCCTCGCTCTTGGGTGGGAAGAATTCAAAGCTAAAATGCGGGCCGGGTTGCCGCAGAACTTCACCAATGTGCATAGCAATACTCTCTTTCCAACGAATTTAATGCGCTGAGATAGGTTGATCATCTGCGGCCAGCGGCGCAGGACTGGTGCGTAGAAAAACCAGCAGGTCTAGCGCGGCCAGAATGATCGCGCTGAAAATGATGATGACAACCACCTGCGGGCCGGTTGTTTCAAACTTCTGGCCGATCAGCCACGGGATGACCATGCCACCCACGCTGCCAGCCAGCATGAACAAGCTAGAGATGCTGCCGGTCATGGACAGGTGACGCCCACCCAGCAATACCAGCGTGGGGTAGACGTTGGCCATGGCCAGGCCGAAGCCGAACGCCGCGGCCCACACGCTCCAACGCGCGTGCGGGAAGAACAACAGCAGTGCCAGCGCAGCCAGCGCGCCGAGTACGTCCATCAACAGAATGTAGCGCGGGCGGACGCGGCTGGCCAGCGGAATGCTCAATAGGCGGCCCAGGGTGAACGCGCCCCAGAAGGCAGAGGTGAGATACCCCGCAGTGGTAGCATTGGCCAGGTTACGCTTTAGGGCGTAGGTGTAAACCCAATTGCCAAAGCTGGTTTCTGCACCCACGAACAGCAGAAATGCAAGCATGAGCAGCCCGACCAACAGCCAGGGTACACGACTTGCGCGTGCTTCCGTGATGCGCGACGGCGCGGTGGGGCTGGGTAGGCGCAGAAAGAGCAGCGCCGCGGGCAAGACCAACGCGGCCAGCACCCAGTAGGCCCAGGTGATGCCGCCCGTGAGGGCAATCGCCTGCGCCACGAAGATCGGCGCGAGCAGTGCACCTACGCCAAAGAAGAAGTGTAGCGCGTTCATGCGCGTGCCCACGCGGTCACCGTAAATCCAGATTAACAACGTGTTACCGGCTACATCCAGCGAGCCTGCGCCCGCGCCCAGCACGAACATCACCAGCGCCAGTTGCCACAGGCTGGTCAGCAGTGGTAGCACTACCAGCAACGCAGACAGCAGCACGATCACCGCGGCCAGAAACGGAAACGCCGGGGCGCGGTCGTAATAGCGCCCGCTGAGGAAGTTGCCTGCCAGCAGACCGAAGCCTTGCACGCTGAAAATGACGCTGATTTGCTTCAGCGTTGAGTGTGTGTTGTCGGCTAGTCCGGGCAGGGTTGGCCCCAGCGAGGCAAACACCAGCCCCAGCGCGATAAAAGAGATGTAAAAGGCGAGTGTTTGCAGGTTTTTGGTGTTTTGCATGGAAAGCAAGGGAGTGGGTAGACAGCCAGACAAGCAGAGAAAGACTTGGCTTATTGTTTTTGCGCGAGCTTTTGCAGCTCGTACAGCTTGTTGAGCGCCTCAAGCGGGCTGAGTGCGTTGATGTCGAGCTTTTTCAGCGCGTCGGCCACTGGATGATTGCCGCCAAAGAGGCTGAGCTGCACCAGCGGCGTACCTGCTGCGTCATCGTCTGCCGCGGCCAGCCGCGCCGGCGCATCGCCTTGCGCCTCCAGGTCGGCCAGGATTTCTTCGGCACGGTGGATCACTGGCCGCGGCAGCCCGGCCAGTTGTGCGACATGGATACCATACGACTTGTCTGCCGCACCCGGCACGATTTGGTGCAGGAAGACCACCGTGTCGCCTTGTTCAGCCACGGCCACGCTGTAGTTTGCCACATGTGGCAGTCGCTCGGCCAGCTCGGTCAGTTCGTGATAGTGCGTGGCAAAGAGCGTCTTAGCACGCAGCCGCGGGTGGTTGTGAATGTATTCGATCACCGCCCAGGCGATAGAAAGGCCGTCGTAGGTGCTGGTGCCGCGGCCCAGCTCATCAAAAATAATCAAGCTGCGGCTGGTGGCGTGATGTAGAATGTTGGCGGCCTCTACCATCTCAACCATGAAGGTACTTTGGCCCGCGTGGATCTCGTCTTGCGCGCCGATGCGCGTGAAAATGCGATCTACCAGGCCGATGTGTGCGCGCTGTGCGGGCACAAACGACCCCACCTGCGCCATTAGCGTGATCAGCGCGACTTGTCGCAGCCAGGTGGATTTGCCTGCCATATTGGGGCCGGTCAGGATGATGATGCCCTGCTCCGGGGCCAGCCGCGCATCGTTGGGTTGGAACGGTTCGTCGCGCAGGCTTTGCTCGACGACCGGATGCCGGCCGCCGACGATCTCCAGCACGCCATCGTCAGCCAGCGCCGGGCGCACATAGCGTCGGTTGGCGGCTACTTCAGCCAGCGCAGCCAGCACATCCAATTCCGCGATGGCCTGCGCCAGGTGCAGCAGCCGCGGCGCGGCCGCGCTTACCTGTGCCAGCACTTGCCGGTAGATTTGCTCTTCCAGCTCCAATTGCCGCTCGTCGGCGTTCAGGATCAGGCTTTCATATTCCTTCAATTCGGGCGTGATGTAACGCTCGGCGTTGACCAACGTCTGTTTGCGAATGTAATCGGCGGGGACCAGCGCGGCGTTGGCAGTGGTCACCTCGATGTAATAGCCAAATACCTTGTTGAATCCGACCTTGAGCGACTTGATGCCGGTGCGTTCGCGCTCCACGCGCTCTAGACCGGCCACCCATTGCCGCGCGTCGCGCGAGGCCACTTCGATGCCGTCCAACTCCGCGGAATAGCCCTTGCGGATCACGCCACCCTTTTCCAGCAATACTGGCGGTTCATCAGCCAGCGCGGCTTGCAGCAGGTCGAGCACATCGGCATAGTTGTCATTCGACATTTGGTGATTGACAATTGCCACCTTTCCGACCAGCCTGACCAACTCCGGCATCAACGCCAACACCTGCCGGATGCCGGCCAATTCCAACGGGCGGGCAAGGGCCTGTGCCGCGCGGTTGGTCCAGCGTTCCAAGTCGCCCACGCCGCGCAGGTGATCACGCAGCGCGGCGCGCGCGGGCAAGTCATCGTGCCAGGCTTGCACGCCGTTGAGACGCTCTTCCAGCCGCGTCAGGTCGAGCAGTGGTTGGTGCAACCATTTACGCAGTAGCCGCGCGCCCATCGGCGTGATCGTAGCGTCCAGCACACCCAACAGCGAGCCTTTTTTGTTGCCGGTACGCAGCGTTTGCGTCAGTTCGAGGTTGCGCCGCGTGGCTTCGTCCAGCGTCATGAAATCGCCAGTGCTGTAGGTGCGCAGGCTGACGAGGTGTGGTAGCGCACCGCGCTGCGTTTGGCGCAAGTATTGCACCAGCGCGCCGGCAGCACGCGCGATCTGTGGCTGATCTTCGACGCCGAAAGCTGCCAGCGATTCGACGGCAAATTGGTCGAGCAGTGCTTGGCGCGCGGTTTCCAGCTCGAATTGCCAGCCTGGCAACGCGGTGAGCGCCCCCTCAGGTAGCGCGGTAATGACGACCGGTGATGCTTCGGGCGCAGGCTCTTTCTTGCTGCGTGCCGGGCGCGGGTCTTCGCGCACCAGCAGCTCGGCAGGCTGCAAGCGCGCTAATTCTTCGTTCAAGAGCCGCGCTGCTTCGGAGCCGACCCAGTGCGTGGCGGCAAATTCGCCGGTGGTGATGTCGGCATAGGCCAAGCCGATGGTGTCCGCGTCCCAGGCTGCCGCGGCCAGGTAGTTGTTGCGTCCTTCGTCCAGCATCCCCGGCTCGACCAGTGTGCCGGCGGTGATCACACGGCGTACTACCCGTTCTACCAGCTTTTCGCCGGGTGGCGGCTCGCTGCCAAGCTGTTCTGCGATGGCAACTTTGTAACCCGCGGCCACTAGCCGGGCAATATGTGGTTCGACGCTGTGATAGGGTACGCCAGCCAGCGGCACGCGCTCGTCCTTGCCGACTGGCCGCGAGGTCAGCACCACGTCACACACGCGCGCAACGATCTCGGCATCGTGATCGAAGGTTTCGTAAAAGTCACCCAGCCGGAAAAACAGGATGGTGTCGGGGAGCTGTTTTTTGATCGCCAGGTATTGGCGACGCATCGGGGTTGACATGGCTGGTAGGGGAATTGGGAATTGAGAATGACGGATAAGGGAGTGGCTTGGTGATGAGGCGACCCGTAAACTGGTTACTCACTCCTGGCGCAGGGAAAAGTAGTCGGCTAAGGCGTGTTCCGGTTGAGTGGGGAGGTATTCGCCGCTGGTACGGTTGAGCACGTAGTCGCCACGGTAGTCGCGGCGCGCGATGCGTTGCAGCATCTCAACCAGGCGATCCACGTCCTCCTCGCTGTTGTAGCAGCCGAAGCTGGCGCGCACCATGCCGGGCATGTGCGAACGGTCACCGCCTAGCAGTTGATCGCGCCACGCGCCGGCGCTGCCTTCGTCCAGGTTCAGCAGATGCACCACATATGGGTGGGCACAGAAGCAACCGCTGCGCACGCCGATGCCCCCTTCGTAGCCAAGAATGGCAGCGACGAGGAAATGCGACACGTTGGCCAGGTTGAACGGGATCACCCCTACCTTTTCGTGCAGTCGCGCGGGATCGGTTTCGCCGTAGACGTGCAGACCTGGGATCGCCAGCAGCCGGGGCAGCGCGTAGGTGAGCAAGGCCTGCTCGTGCGCGGCCACCGCGTCCATGCCGACGGCCATTAGCGTTTGGGCTGCCGCGGCCATTGCCACCGCGCCAACCACGTTCGGACTGCCTGCTTCTTCGCGGTCCGGCACGCCCGCCCAATGCACTTCGTCGAGTGTGACCACTTCGACCGTACCGCCGCCGGGATATTCCGGCGCGCTGTGCAAAAAGACCTCTTTGGGGCCGATCAACGCGCCTGTGCCAAAGGGGGCGTACATCTTGTGTGCGGACAGCACCACGAAATCGAGATGTTCGGGGTCGTCGTCGGGGCGCATGTCCACCGCGCGGTGCGGCGCAAGCTGGGCCGCGTCTACCAGGATGCGCGTGCCAGCCGCATGAGCCTTGGCCGCAAGACGATGAATGGGCTGGATAAAGCCGCTGACGTTGGATGCACCGGTGATGGTGACCAGGGCGATACGTCCGGCGTATTCGGCCAGCAGTTGATCGAAGTGCGCTTCATCGAAGCGGCCATCGGGCCGCGCGCGTACGTGCAAGACGGGAAAACGCGCCCGCCACGGCAGATCGTTGGAATGGTGCTCAAGCTGGCTGGTAATAATCACCTGACCGGGCTGCGCGGGCAGGCGGTAAGAGAGCTTGTTGACCGCTTCGGTGGTGTTTTTGCCGAAGATCACCGTGTTGGTGCGCGGGTCTGCGCCGACAAAGTGGCCGATGATCTCGTGCGCCTGATCATAGGCCACGGTGCTGAGGCGCGACTTGAAGCCGGTGCCGCGATGCACGCTGGCGTAGTAAGGCATGAAGCGCTCTACGGCCTGCATGACTTCAAGCAAGGCGGGCGTGCTGGCTGCGTTGTCAAGGTTGACATAAGGAACCGAGCTGCCATCCAGCAGCGGGATCAATTGACTTTGTCCGACGGTGCGCAGGGAGGTGAGAGAGGTGTGCATAGAGCCTCAATTGCCGAGAAAGGGTAGCGCGGCAACGCTGGCCGGGCTATGCAGGTCGCCACTGGACGCGACGAGGGCAGTGCCCGGTTCGTGGTGGGGACGGCGCACAAAGCCGAGCGCGATGGGGCGCTGCAAGGCAATGCTGTGGACGACGCTGCTGATCCAGCCGACTGGCTTGGTGCCGGCCAGCAGCGCGGCTTCGGGCGAGACGGGGGCATCCAGCAGCAGGCCGATCAGGTGCGTTGTCACTTTGTCGTAGGTAATCTGGCGCGCGATGATTTCCTGACCGGTGTAGCAGCCTTTGTGGTCGTTGCAAAAGCGACGCAAGCCGGCTTCCAGCGGGTTGACCTGCTCGGTTAGCTCGCGGCCGGGTTCGGGAATGCCCGCCTCCACGCGCGCGACCTCGTAGGCGGCTTCGTCCAGCGCCAATGCGCCTGCGTTTAGCAGCGTGGCGCGCACGACGTGGCCCGTGGGTGCTGGGGTGAGCAGGGTGAAGCCTGGGCTGCCCACGCCTTCGTTGCGTTGCACCGTCACATCCACACCGGCCAGGGTCAGCGTGCGCCACGCCCACAGCGGTAGGTCATCCACCGGCGCGGCGAGCTGTGCCAGCAAGGTGGCGGCCTGCGGGCCAAGCAGGTTGAACTGTGCCAACATGCCGCCGCGGCCAGCCAGCTCGACCTTGTCGTTGAAGAAAATCTGGGTGCGCAGGGTGTTGAAAATGACTGGACCCTGGTTCGGGCCGGCCAGCAGCAACAAGCCGGTGGGCTGCGCTAGCACGGTCAACACGGCCTGGATGCGCGCGGTGGGGGAGGTGAGGATGGTGACTGTACCCTGGCCGGGCAGCAGGCGCACATCGTTGGTGCTGATGCGCTGCAAAAATGCGCTGCGGTCGGCGCCGCCCAGCCAAAGGCGGGCATGTGCGCCTTCATCGCGCAGGGCCGCGCCGGTGTGCAGGGCGGCGTAGCTGTTCAGTTCGTTGGGGGGTAGGGGTGCGATGGTCAAGAGTGTAGCCACCAAAAGCAAAATCGGGCCGGAGGGTGTGTCCAGCACGTCGGTGTATTATACCATAGCGCCGCGCCGTGTCCCCAATCGCGCGGGAAAAGCTCAGGAGAAGGTTTTGGTTGACAGGAGGGCGTCTGACCATCACGGCCTGAACCAGGCGTTGTTTGGGTGAAGGTGTGAGCTTCTCCAGAGCGCAGCACTGCCTGATTGCCAAATTTTAAAAATGGGGGGACGCGCGGCAGGACAGCCAGCAACCTGATTCGGCACGGGGCTTTGACAACCGTACTGGCCGCCGTTATACTGTATGCCATAACGGAGCCAGCTTTTTCTTTGAGGATCACGACGCAATGACAACTTTCTTTACCTCTTTTTGGCGCCGCCCGCACACTCGTTTAGGCCGTTGGTCGGTGGCGCTCGCCAGCACGTTTTTGCTAATGCTGGCGGTAAGTATCTACATACTTATTCCCCACAATGCCACTTTAGGACAAATGGGTATGCTGCTGCCGGTGTACGGTACGCTGACGCTGTTGAGCGGTCTGGCTGCCGGAGTAACTGCTTTGCTGGCTGTGCTGCGCCACGGCGAACGATCCTGGTTGGTATGGCTGGCGCTGCTCGTTGGCGCGTGGGTCGTTTGGTTTGCCCTGGCTGAAATCTTCTTTCCGTATTGAAGGAGTACTTATGCCCCAAGCAAAAGGTTCTTTTGAGGTAAGACTAACCCCGCAATCCCCTACTGAGGCGATGCAGGCTGCTGCATTGAGTCGCCTTGCGATTGACAAGCAGTACCACGGCGATTTGGAAGCTACCAGCCACGGCGAAATGTTGAGCTGTGCGAGCGATGTGGATGGCTCGGCGGGGTATGTGGCTCTTGAACGTGTCACTGGGCTGTTACACGGACGCAGCGGCAGCTTTGCTTTGCAGCATAATGGTATCATGGCGCGCGGCGCGGCCAAGCTGACCATTGAGGTTGTGCCCGATACGGGTACCAACGAATTGGCCGGGTTGGCGGGTTCGGTAACGCTCGATATCCGTGATGGCTATCATTACTACACGTTTTCCTATACTCTGCCTGGCTTGCTGCTGGATGATCCCGGCATCGAGCCTGCGCCGCAAGCCTGACGCCCGGAGGCAATCATGTCAAACAAAGTGGTTTTCGGCGGCGTGTTGGCGGTTATTCTGCTCGGACTGTACGTCTACCTGATCGGCAGCGCGATTGCAGCTGTGAACTGTGCACCCCAGCCCGCCTGCCTTGCCAGCTTTACACGCCCCATGGGATCGGCGATGGCCTTGATCGGCGGCTTGGTGTCGGCGCTGGTGATTGCCGAGCTGGCGGTTACCAAGCCGGGCGAAGTCGTGCTGCAACGCGCGCTGGATGTGCGCCAGCCGGTTGAACCGCAAAAACGCCTGCTGCAAATTCTGACTACAGCCTATCTGGCGGTTTGGACGCTGGCGGGATTGGCCGCGTTTATCGTTGGTTTGAATCACCCAGACACGTTGCAGTCACTTTCCGATCTGGGCAATGCCTGGCTGGGGCTGGCGGTAGCAGCAGGCTATGCTTATTTTGGCATTAATTCCCGCTGATTACCGTCGCGCCGCACTGGCTGTACAAATTGTAGGGGGGTGGCAACGTCTTTAATGTCTGCCTGTACAAGTAGGACGATTTGCTCCTTCGTCGTTTATGCGTTAAAATCTTGTTAACTTGAAAAATTTCTCACCAGTATGGATCGTCCATCCTTATCCTCGTTCAGAGGAGGTGGTTTTATCCCCGCATCAGTCGCTAATAGTTCCACCTTATTATTTTTTGCCTTGTTTCTAACGTTATCCTTTTCTCTGGAGGAGAAAACAATGTCTCGCAAGTTCCTTAAGACCGCCTTGTATTTCACCATGATCGTCGCGATGCTCGCACTGGCCGCTTGCCAGGGCAGCACCGCTCCCGCCACCACCGGCGAAGAGAAGCCCGCGGCCAGCGGCGCTCCGCAGGTGGGTATTGTTCTCCCGACCAAAGACGAACCCCGCTGGATTCAGGACGAAGCGCGCTTCACCGAACTGCTGAAGACGGCCAATGTTCCGGTCGAAATCCTGTTCAGCCAGGGCGATTCCGCCAAGGAAAAGTCCAACGTCGAGTCGCTGCTGACCAAGGGCGTCAAGGTCATCATCCTGACCCCCCAGGACGGAGCTGCTGCCGCAGCTTCTGCTGATGCAGCCCGCCAGGCTGGCGTCAAGGTCATTTCCTATGACCGCCTGATCCTGGGCACCGATGCTGTGGATTACTATGTGACCTTCGACAGCGTGGCCGTGGGCAAGGCTCAGGGCCAGTACCTGATTGATAAGGCCACCGGCACGGGCAACCCCCTGTACCTGTATGCTGGCGCCGCTTCTGACAACAACGCCTTCCTCTTCTTCGAAGGCGCGTGGTCGGTGCTGCAGCCGAAGATCGCCGATGGCACCTTCGTGATCAAGAATTCCGCCGAAGCCGTGGCGCTGCAGGACAAGGCCACCCTCACCCGCGATGAAATGGCCAAGATCGTTGGCCAGGTCACCACGAACTGGGACTTCAACACCGCCAAGAGCCTGGCCGAAGCCAATCTGACCGTTGCCAAGGCCGCGGACAAGGGCAACGTCTTCATCTTGGCCCCGAACGACGGCACCGCCCGTGCAATCGCCGATGCGTTTGGCGCTGACAAGGACGTGACCAGCTTTGTGGTTACCGGTCAGGACGCCGAGAAGGCTTCTGTCCAGTATATCATTGACGGCAAGCAGTCCATGACCGTGTTGAAGGACACCCGTGTGTTGGCGCAGGACGCCATTACCGCGGCACTGGCCTTCCTCGGCGGTAAGACCCCCGAGCAGACGACCACCTACAACAATGGCAAGATTGACGTGCCGGCCAAGCCGTCCGCAGTCGTCACGGTTGACAAGGACAACGTCAAGGCCGCCATCGTCGACTCCGGCTACTGGCCTGCGAGCGACTTCACCGGTCTGAAGTAATCTGAATAGCTACGCTTAAGGAAATGGTGATGGCCTCGGTCATCACCATTTCTACAATTTGCACCCAATGATGGGTCGCCGGAGGTGTTATGGCCACTCCTATTCTCGAGATGCGAGGCATTACAAAAACATTTCCCGGTGTGAAGGCTCTGGACAACGTTACTTTCAGCGTCGCTCGCAACGAAATTCATTGTCTGGTCGGTGAAAACGGCGCAGGCAAGTCCACCTTAATGAAGGTATTGAGCGGCGTTTATCCCTATGGTGAATACACCGGCGATATTTTGTTCGACGGCCAGGTTCAGAAATTTAAGGGAATCGCTGATAGTGAAGACGTTGGCATTGCCATCATCTACCAGGAATTGGCCCTCATCCCCGAATTGACAGTCTACGAGAATATTTTCCTCGGCCACGAAATTAGGAAGGGGTTCCTGGTCGACTGGAATGAAACCATCCGTCGAGCCGATGAAATGCTCAAGATGGTGAAATTGAAGGTAAACCCGGCAGCCAAAGTGAAGGATTTAGGGGTCGGTAAACAGCAGCTAATCGAAATTGCCAAGGCTTTGAGCAAGAATGTCAAGTTGCTCATTCTGGACGAACCCACGGCCGCCTTGAACGAAGATGACAGCGAGAACCTGCTGGCCTTGCTGCGCGATCTGCGAACGCAGGGCGTGACCTGCATCATGATTTCGCACAAGCTCAAAGAGGTAATTTCGATTGCCGACACCGTAACCGTGCTGCGCGACGGGCAAACCGTGCGCACGCTGAACAAGGGCGAAATCACAGAACCCGCGTTGATCAAGAACATGGTCGGGCGCGAAATTGATAATATTTATCCCCGCCGCGATCACAAGCGTTCTGACGAAGTCGTCCTCGAAGTACGCAACTGGTCGGCACACAGCCAAAAGCTGGGCCGCGATGTGCTGAAGAATATCAACTTCCACCTGAAGAAGGGCGAAATTGTCGGCTTTGCCGGGCTGATGGGTTCCGGGCGCACCGAGCTGGCCTTGAGCATGTTCGGCAATCCCGAAGGCTATCAGGTGAAGGGTGATCTCTTCATGAAGGGCAAGAAGCAAACCTTCAAGCAACCGGAAGATGCCATTGAATCCGGGCTGGCTTATGTCACGGAAGACCGCAAGGTCAAGGGCCTTATCCTTTCCAACGACATCAAGCAAAATATTACACTGGCAAACCTGCAAGCCATTGCCCAGGGCGGCATTGTCAACGACAATGCAGAAGTTGAGATCGCCAAACGCTATCGCCAGGACATGAACATCAAGACGCCCAGTATTGAGCAAAAAGTCAAGAACCTGAGCGGTGGCAATCAGCAAAAGGTTTCCCTGAGTAAGTGGTTATTCGTCGAACCAAACGTCCTCATCCTCGATGAGCCGACGCGCGGCATTGATGTCGGCGCCAAATTTGAAATCTACACACTCATGAATGGCCTGGTGAAGGACGGCATGAGCATCATCATGATCTCCTCCGAGCTACCTGAAGTGCTGGGCATGAGCGACCGGGTCTACGTTGTTTCTGGTGGACAAATCACTGGCGAATTGTCCATCGAGGAAGCCACGCAAGAAAAGATCATGGAATTGGCCACCAACTAAGGAGACTACGATGTCTTTCACCCAAGAATTGCAACAAGTTCTGCGCAAGAATATTCGCGAATATGGCATGTATATTGCCTTGTTCGTGATCATGGCAATTTTCACCATCTTCACCAAAGGTTTATTCCTCTCACCCCGCAACATCAGCAATCTGGTCAACCAGACCGGCTACATCGCCGTGCTGGCCGTCGGCATGACGCTGGTTATCGTCATTCGGCACATTGACCTGTCAGTCGGCTTTCTGGCTGGCTTCCTGGGCGCAGTTGCAGCCATCGCACTGGTCCAGTGGAATCTGCCAGTGATTGCTGTCATTCCGCTGGTACTTGCATTGGGTGTCGTAGCTGGCCTGATCACAGCCGTCCTGGTAGCGTACTTTGGCATCCCCTCCTTCGTGGCATCGCTGGCTGGCATGTTGATCTATCGCGGCTTGCTATTACAGGCCACAATGGGCACCGGTACGATCATCATCCCCAACGAAGGCTTTAACGCCATCGGCAACGGCTTTATCCCCGATCTGCCCTTCAAGCTTGGCAACCTGCACACCCTCACCCTGCTGCTTGGTCTGATCGCGATTATCTTCTTTATCATTGGTCAACTCCGTGATCGCCGCACCAAGATGACCTACGGCTTTGAAGTACTGCCCAACTCGATCTTTACCCTCAAACTGGTCTTTATCGCCCTGGTCGTGGCCCTCGCCACCTGGGTCATGGCCAGCTATAACGGCCTGTCCTGGACCGCCATCATCGTGCTGCTGGTCGTCGGCGTCTATCAGTTCATCACCACCCGCACGGTACTCGGTCGTCACGTCTACGCAGTCGGTGGCAATCCAGAAGCAGCCGAGCTGAGCGGTATCAGCGTCAAACGCATCACCTACATCGTCTTCGCCTCAATGGGCTTCCTGACCGCACTGTCGGGCATCCTCTTCACCTCCCGCTTACAGTCGGCCACCACCACCGCCGGTACCCTGTTCGAGTTGGACGCCATCGCCGCGGCCTACGTCGGTGGCGTGTCCGCCGCCGGTGGTGTCGGTAGCGTGGTCGGTTCGCTGATCGGCGCGTTGGTGATGAGTTCGCTCACCAGCGGTATGAACCTGATGGGCATTGACATCTCGGTGCAGTATATCGCCCGTGGCCTCGTGCTGGCTGCCGCCGTCAT
The DNA here is from genome assembly GCA_049299095.1 of Anaerolineae bacterium. Classification (GTDB taxonomy): domain Bacteria; phylum Chloroflexota; class Anaerolineae; order JAAEKA01; family JAAEKA01; genus JAAEKA01. Next base: position 17,125 of record JBAQWV010000144.1, read on the forward strand.
CTTCGACGCCGCCACCCGCCGCCGCGGCCAGTAAGTTTCACCCTTATTCATCACAGGCCGGTCTGCCCCGCAGGCCGGCTTTTTTTTATGCGCAACACACCTCCTGGCAACTTGGCAAACCTCGTGTTCTCCGTACAATCTCTCACAGATGATGCGCTTCCACCTGTTGACTTGTTTTCTTTAGGAGTTACGCAGTTGGTGCCATTTCGAGCAATCAAACGACGAGAAATCCCTGCTTCAAAGGAGAATGGACGAGATTTTTTGCTCCTTCATCGTTAGAAATGACAATTTTATTGTCATTGTCTAAATTCCATCCGTCCACGCCCTCTACACCCATGTCTGTTACCACCTTTCTCCTCTGCCGTCATGGTCAAAGCCAATGGAACGCCCAAGGCCGCGTTCAAGGTCAATCTCCCACCGCGGGCGGGCTGACCGAGCTGGGCCGCCGCGAAGCGCACCATCTGGGGCAACGCCTGCTCGCCGCGCGCGTGGATGTGCTGGTCAGCAGCGATCTGCGCCGTGCCCACGAAACCGCCACGCTGGCGGGCGCCCCTCTGCATCTGACGCCGCAGCTTGACCCGCGCTGGCGCGAGATCAACCTTGGCCAATGGCAGGGCCTTACGCGTGCCGAGATCGCAGTCGGCTGGCCGGACGCCGACGCCATCTTCGAGCAAGATTTGCCGCGCGGCGAAACCGGCGAAACTAGCGCGTCCGTGCGCGCCCGCACGCAGGAAGCCTTGCACGACCTGGCCGCGCGCTACCCCGGCCAGACCATCGCAGTGGTGTGTCATGGCGGCAACGTGCGCGCCGCCTTGATGCTCACGCCGCCGGTGAACGAAGCCGAACCAGATCCGCGTCGTGCATCCATCCCCAACGCCTCGCTCACACTGATCGAACATGACCAGACCGGCCTGCACGCGCGGCTAATCGCCGACACCAGCCATCTAGCCGATCTGCCAGTGGAAACCACGGAGGCAGCAGACGCATGACCACCCCCCCCACCACGTTGATCTTGCTGCGCCACGGCGAAACTGAATGGAACCTGACCGGTCGCTGGCAGGGCCAGGCCGCGGACACTCCCTTAACCGCCGCCGGTCGCTCCCAGGCGCACGTTGTGGCGCGTCGTCTGCTCGGCTGGCCGCTCCGCGCCATCTACAGCAGCGACTTGCTGCGCGCGTTCGAGACTGCACAGATCGTCGGCGCGGCGCTCAACCTTGCCCCCATCCCTGTAGTCGGACTGCGCGAGTCCGACGTGGGTCAATGGACCGGCCTGACCTGGGCCGACATCACAACTCGTTTCCCCGACGAAGTGCAGGCCATGCTGGCAGGTGAAGATGTGCGCCGCGGAGGCGGGGAAAGCTACGCGGCGCTGCACGCGCGCCTGGCGGCCGCGGTAGAGCAGATCGCCGCCCAGCACGCAGGCGAAACGGTGCTGCTGGTCAGTCACGGCGCAGCCCTGCGCAGCCTGATCGCGCATGTGCTGGATGCCAGTCTGCGCCAGATGCACCGCATTGCCATTGGCGGCAACACCGCACTCAGCGTCATTCAGTGGCAGCCCGGCCATTGGCGTTTGATCAGCTACAACGACACCGCGCACCTGGATGCGGGCGAGTCCCAGGTGGCTAATGCAGAAGGCGCGCCTGCCATGCCGCGCCACGAAAGCAAAAGCGAATGAGCGCTTCCCCCCTCTTTCTGATTGCAGGCATTTTCTTTATTCTGGTCGGCCTGACCTATCCCTTTTTCGTCCTGTGGCGGCTCAATCGGCAACTGAGCGGCCAAGAAGCTCCGGCCAGCCGTCAGCTTGCCCTCACCATTGCCCTAACCGCGCTCGTGCCGATTACTGCGGTGCTGGCTGGCTTCTGGCTGATCGTGCCCACCGCGCGCGGTTCGCTGTTCTATGTCTCGGTGCTGGCCGGTTCCGCCCTGGCACTGGTGGTCACGCTGCTGATCGGCTGGTGGATCAACCGACCGCGCTAGCTCTGCGGGCTGCAGGAGGTTTCATGCCCACCCTTCCCATCACACTGCGCCCCAGCCCCGCCCGCTGGCTCGGCACGTTGGCAATCTGCGCAGTTTTCGTCGTAATTGGCTATCTGTACCGCCCCACGAACCCGATTATTGGCTGGTTGGTGATGATTTTCTTCGGCCTCGGCGTGCTGGCCAGCCTGGTCAATCTGTACCCCGGCAGCATCTATTTGCGGTTGACCAGCGAGGGCTTTACCACCGCGGCGCTGGCGCGTCGCGAATTCTACCCCTGGTCAGAAGTCGCCCGCTTTACCCCGATCAAAATCGGCGTCAATACTATGGTGGGTTTTTCCTACGTCAACTCGGCCGCGGCCCCGCCAGTGCGGCGCACCCGCTTGCGGCTGAACGGTGTGGAGCAAGTGCTGCCCGACACTTACGGCTTGTCCGCGGAGGCGTTAGCCGATTTGCTGAACCAGGTGCGCACAGAACACAGCGCGCCCGCTGCGCCTCATGCCGACTGAACTACGCCTGCGTGCGGCAACAGCGACTGAAGCCCCGCGCTTGACGGCCCTTGCTCACGCCGCCAAGCAGCATTGGGGCTATCCGCCAGCGTGGCTAGCGCAGTGGCAGTCTGAATTGACGATCACCGCCGAGGAAATCGCGACCCATCCTGTCTTCTGCGCCGTGCTGGACGATGCCATTGTCGGCTTTGGCGCGCTGGCCTGCACCGATGACCACTGCGAGTTAACGCATTTATGGGTGCAACCGGAGTGGATCGGTCAAGGCATCGGTGCGCACTTGTGGCATCATGCCGTCGCGCGGGCGCGCGCGGCCAACGCCCGCGCCTTGTTCATCGTGGCCGATCCCCACGCTGCCGGTTTCTATCAACACATGGGCGCACAGCCAGCAGGCGAACAACCCTCGTTCATTGCCGGACGCATGTTACCCTGTTTTATCCTATGGTTATAACAACAACGCGCCAGATGCAGCGCACAGAGATTCCTGCCATCTGGGGCATTGACCGCAGCGAGGTGATCCACGGCTTTTATCATCTCGTGGAAGGCGAACTGGTTTACACAGCGAAGCCCCTCAAAGCGACGGGCTGGCCGGCGGGCGAAGCTGAGCTGTACACGCCGCTGCTGGAGGAGTGCTTCGACCACGGCGGCTGGTTCTGGGGCGTCTTCGCGGGCGCGCGGTTGGTCGCCATCGCCGTACTGGAAGCGCGCTTCATCGGCGATCCCCCCGATCAATTGCAACTGGCGTTTCTGCATGTGGATCGGGCCTTTCGCGGTCAGGGGCTGGGGCGTCAACTTTTCGCGCAGGCCAGCGCAGAAGCAGCCAGCCGCGGGGCCAAGCGACTGTACATTTCCGCCACGCCCACAGACCACACGATCCAATTTTATCTCAGCTTGGGCTGCACGCTGGCCGCGCGACCCGATCCGCAGTTGTATGCCCGCGAACCTGACGACATTCACCTGGAATACGAAATTCCCAATCCATGAACACCCATTTATCCCCCCTCCCCGTCCACACACTCGCGAACGATCACCTGCGCGTGGACTATTTGGCCGATGCTGGGCCGCGGCTTGTGCGGTTTTCGCCCGCCGGTTCAGCGGTCAATCTGCTGGCCGATGCCAGCGACATCTCCTGGGAAACGCCCTATGGGCCGTACCATCTATACGGCGGGCATCGCCTGTGGCACGCGCCGGAAGCCTTTCCGCGCTCCTATCTGCCCGATAACAGTGGCTTGCAGGTCGAGCCGCTGGCAGATGGCGTGCTGCTGCGTCAACCGGTGGAGGCCGGCAGCGGCATCATCAAGGCGATGACGTTGCGGCTGGCGGCTGATCGGGCCGCGCTGACCGTGGAACACAGTCTGCACAACGCGGGTTTGTGGCCGGTTGAGCTGGCACCGTGGGCGATTACGCAGGTGGCGTTGGGGGGTGTGACTGTGTTGCCCTTTGCCGCGCCCGCTGCATCTTCATACCTGCCCAACCGCCAGCTCAATTTCTGGCCTTACACGCGGCTGCGCGACCCGCGGCTGCACCTGGATGATGATTTTGTCCTGGTAGCGGGTGAAGTACACGAGTGGGTCTTCAAAACAGGTTACTTCAACCATGCCGGCTGGATGGGCTATTGGCTGGGTGAGTTGTTTTTCATCAAACGCTGGGCGCCGCAGTCGGTGTTGCCGCAGCCTGATTTGGGCAGCAACTGCGAAGTATTCGTGTGGAATCGCTTTCTGGAGTTGGAAACACTCGGCGCGTTGACGCGGCTGGAGCCGGGGGCGACGGCGACACACTGCGAAACCTGGGAGCTATACCCCGCGCCTGCGGCTGTGTGCGACATCGAAGCGGTGCGCGCGTTGGTGGCGACGCTGGGGCTGGCATAAAGCCAGCCGGTTTTCGGTAAAACAAAAGGCCCGAGCATACGCTGCGGGCCTTTTATCATTTCCAGGGGGATTAACTTTATTTCGAGCCGCCGAAGGACTGCAACAGGCAGCGTCCGGTTAGGCCCAGGATCAGGGGCACCAAGCCGATGATAGCAACGATATAGCCGCCGATGCCGCTCATTTGTGTCAGACCAGCCCAAATCAGCGCCAAGCCGATGACCACGCGCAGAATGCGGCCTACTGTGCTGTTCATGAAAGAGATTAAACCTGCCATTGAATACCTCCAGATGAAATGAACACCAAATAACGGTAGTTGCTTGGTTGGATGCGCGCAACCAGAATTCGTTACGCAGTGTTTATTGTAAAGCAAGAGAGGTAAATAGCAAATTACGCAGTGCGTTGCAGCATAAAAACCGCGGTGGTTGCCAGCAGGTTCTTGGCCTTGAAGATGCGCACGCGACGGCTGCGGTTAAAGTAAATCTCGCGTGTGATACGGATGTCTACGGTATCGCAAAATTGAGCAAAGTCGGTGATGCTGAGCGCCTGCCAGCGCGGTACATCAAACCAGTGCTGCGGTAGATCGGGAGCTAGCGGCACGCGGCCGGTGACCAGCAGTTCCAGACGACAGCGCCAGTATCCCCAGTTCGGAAAGCTGACGATGGCCCGCTGCCCTACCCGCAGCATTTCGGCCAAGATCGCGCCCGGATTGTCGAGGAAGGGCAGGGTTTGGCTTAGGATCACCACATCAAAGCTGGCGGTTGGATAGTCGGCCAGCCCTTCCTGCAAGTGTCCTTGGCGCACGCTGAGACCGCGGCGTACACATGCCATCACGCCTGCTTCGCTCAATTCGATGCCGCGACCGCGCACTTGTTTTTGTTGCACCAGATAGGCCAGCAGCGCGCCGTCGCCGCAGCCGAGGTCGAGCGCCTTGGTGCCGACGCGCACCAGGTCAGCAACTGCCTGCAAGTCGGGCCGTAGTGCGGCATAGGTCACAGGTTCGTTTGTCATGAAGAAGAGCCATCAGGGGCAAGTCGTAGCATGTGTAGGTTGGTAATGCGTATATCTGATCTGTTCACCGTCTACTGCTTGCTGTTTACAGCGTCGCCGCCAGCCGGTTCAAAAAGCTGCCCAGCAGCCGCGTCATCGTCTCTACCTCGACCAGAAAGGCATCGTGGCCCCATGAGCTTTCAATGTCAAGATAGGTAACGTCGCAGCCCGCGGCGGTCAGCCCCTTGACCAGCTCCTTGCTGTGGTAGCTGGGATAGAGCCAGTCGCTGGTGAAGCTGATCACCAAAAAGGCCAGTTCGGTCGCATCAGCAAAGGCCGCGGCCAGCGACCCATCGTGCTGCGCTGCAGGATCGAAGTAATCCAGTGCCTTGGTCACGTACAGGTAGCTGTTAGCGTCGAAACGGCGGGTGAACTTGTCGCCGTTGTGTTTTAGATAGCTTTCGATCTCGAATTCAGTCTGAAACTCGTAGCCGTAGCGTTCACGTCCTTGCAGCCGCCGACCAAACTTCTGGTGCATCGAGTCTTCGCTCAAGTAGGTGATGTGCCCGACCATGCGCGCCACCGCCAGCCCGGCATCCGGCCGCTTGCCGTTGGTGTAATAATCGCCGTTGGCCCAGGCCGGGTCTGCGTAGATGGCCTGTCGCCCCACTTCGCTGAAGGCGATCAGCATCGGGCTGTGGCGGGCGGTGGTGGCGATAGGGATCGCGGCACGCACGCGCTGGGGGTGGTGCGCCGCCCACTCCAGCACCTGCATGCCGCCCATGCTGCCACCAGCCACGCACAATAACTGGTCAATGCCGAGATGATCGAGCAAACGCGCTTGGGCACGCACCATGTCGCCAATGGTTACCACGGGAAAGCGCAAGCCATAGGACGCGCCGGTGGCCGGGTTGACGCTGCTTGGCCCGCTGGAGCCGTAGCAACTGCCCAGCACATTGCTGCAAATCACGAAAAAGCGATTGGTGTCAAACGCCTTGCCGGGGCCGATGCAATCATCCCACCAGCCCGGTTGTGGGTCGTCAGGCGCATGATAGCCCGCGGCGTGCGCGCCGCCGCTCAGGGCATGGCAGATCAGGATGGCGTTGGAGCGGTCAGCGTTCAGCGTGCCGTAGGTTTCATAGGCCAACGTCACCGGCGACAGGGTTGCACCGCTTGCCAGCACAAACGGCTCGTCGCGGGCAAAGGTAAAGGTGTGGGCGCGTACCAAACCTACGGTGTTTGAGAGAGTCATAAGGTCTCCGGAGCAAGAGAAAGGGTAGGTAAGTAGACAAGTAGACAGGTAAACAAGTAGACAAGGTCAGAAAAGTTTCCTTGTCTCCTTGTGTACTTATTCCTTGTCTCCTTTTACTCCAACGCCTGGTCCAAGTCCCACAGGATGTCGTCAATGTCTTCCAGACCGACGCTCAGGCGGATGAAGTCCGGCGTGACGCCCGCGGAAGCCATCTCTTCTTCGCTGAGCTGGCTGTGCGTGGTGGTGGCGGGATGAATGGCGAGGCTCTTGGCGTCACCAACGTTCGCCAGATGGCTGAAAAGCTGCAAGCGTTCGATGAAGCGCCGCCCGGCCGCCGCGCCACCCTTGATGCCAAAGCCCAGGATCGCGCCTGCGCCCTTCGGTAGATAGTGTCTGGCCGCAGCGTGATCGGGATGGCTGGCCAGCCCCGGATAGGAAACCCAGCTCACTGCCGCGTGATCTTGCAGGAACTCGGCTACTCGCTGCGCGTTGGCAACGTGCTGATCCATGCGCAGGCTGAGCGTTTCGATGCCGGTCAGCGTGTTCCAACTGTTGAACGGGGCCTGGCTGGCGCCAATATCCCGCAAGACCTGCACGCGCGCCTTGATGATGAAGGGAGGCAAGCCGATGCCAGCGACATCGGCGTAGGCCAGTCCGTGATAGCTGGGGTCGGGGGTGGTGAAGTTGGCAAAGCGGCCACTGCGCCAGTCGAAGTTGCCGCCATCAATGATTGCGCCGCCGATGGCCTGACCGTGGCCCGCCAGGAATTTCGTTGTGCTGTGGGTGACGATGTTCGCGCCCCACTCAAAGGGTCGGCAGAGATAGGGCGTTGCCAGCGTGTTGTCAATTACCAGCGGGATGGCATAGGCTTTGGCAATGGCCGAGACCGCCTCGAAGGGGAAGATGGTGATATCCGGGTTGCCCAGGGTTTCGCCGTAGATGATCTTGGTGTTGGGACGGATCGCCCGCTCGAAATTGGCGGGATCGCGCGGGTCCACGAAGGTTACCTCGATGCCCAGCCGCGGAAAGGTGTAGTTGAACTGGTTGTAGGTTCCGCCGTACAAGCGACTGCTGCTGACGATGTGATCGCCGGCTTCGCACAGGGTGAGTACCACCATCGTTTGAGCCGCGTGACCGCTGCTGGCTGCCAGCCCACCAACGCCCCCTTCGAGGTCGGCCAGGCGCTGCTCCAGCACGTCGGTGGTGGGGTTCATGATGCGGGTATAGATGTTGCCCAGTTCGCGCAGGGCAAACAGGTTGGCTGCGTGTTCGGTGTCGCGAAACTGATAGCTGGTGGTTTGATAAATGGGCACTGCACGGCTGCCCGTCGTGGGATCGGGCTGCTGACCGGCGTGTAGTTGGCGGGTGGCGAAACCAAACGAGCGACCATTCGTTGCATTGCTAGCCATAGCGATCATTTCTCCTATCAGTCAGATTAGAAACTACCTGCGGGTGGGCTGTCTATTGATCGTTGCAGCGCAGCGGCGCCTCATAGGCTCCTGAAGTGGTTGCTGGCTGTGCTCAATAAAAAACCCCTCGACCTGGAAGAGGAGAGGGGTGCGTGGCACGGGTGCGCTGTCCGTGTTGGGAATAAAAAATCCCCAACTGGGGACGAGCAGGACATGATAACTACGCCGCCTGATCTCATCTTCCAGAACTAGTCTGCCGGAATTGGCACCGTGGATGGGGTGGACAAGTAGTCAGTGGAGGTGCGGACAAGGACATCATCGTTGGCTTGTCACACGGCTGGCTACTCTCGTCCCGGTTGCCGAGGCTTCATTGGGCCGGTCCCTCTGCCTCTCTGGATAAGAGTCGAGCTATTCGGTTGTGGGTGCGCAGTTTAGCCAGCTTTGAGAATTTGTCAAATGCGGTTTTGATGCGTGCGTAAGCTGCCATCCAATCTTTGCCAGTCAGCCCGGCGCGGCTTGCGGTAACGTGTGGGTGGTTTATAATATGTGGAGGCCGGTTGCTTAAACCGACTGCGCCAGCCGGCGCAGTGGCTAATACGAAACACCTCAAGGGAGCGCCTCCATGAACGACCTATCTGGAAAAGTTGCCATTATCACCGGCGCATCGCGCGGCATCGGCGAAGCTATCGCGCAGGCGTATGCGCAGGCTGGCGCGTCGCTGGTACTCACCAGCCGCAAGCTGGAAAACGTTGGGCCAGTCGCAGAAGCCATCACCGCCGCGGGCGGGCAAGCCATCGCGCTGGCCGCGCACGCCGGGGATGAAGCCGCGGCGCAGCAGGTGGTGCAGGCCGCGCTGGACGCCTATGGCCGTGTGGATATCCTGGTGAACAACGCAGCCACCAACCCGCACTTCGGCCCATTGCTCAGCGCGGAGGCCAGCCATTGGGATAAGATCTTCGAGGTCAACGTCAAGGGCTATTTCTTCATGATCAAGGCCGCAGTGCCGGCGATGCAGGCGCAGGGCGGCGGCAAGGTGATCAACGTCGCCAGCATTGCCGGCATCAATCCGGGGCCGATGATGGGCGTGTACAGCACCAGCAAGGCCGCGGTAATCATGCTGACCAAGGCGCTGGCCGCGGAGCTGGCTGCGGTCAACATCCAGGTGAACGCGCTGGCGCCCGGCTTCATCAAGACCAAGTTTTCGGCTGCGCTGTGGAGCAATCCGCAGGCCAAAGCGATGCTGGAGCGCGCCACTCCGGCGGGCCGCATCGCCGAGCCGGAAGAGCTGACCGGCGCGGCGCTGTACCTGGCGTCGGCAGCGTCCAGCTTCACCACGGGCAGCGTGCTGGTGGTAGACGGCGGCTATCTGCTGGGCGCGGCGGAGATGTAATCGCACACTCAGCGGGAGAAAACTAATGAACCAATTTGTCTATTGGTACGCACCTCTTTGGCAAGTTGTGATGGTGGTTGCTACTGGTATTTTGTTGGTGTTTGTCCTGCTGTAGTTGCGAAAAGTATCATGGATATCGCGTCATACCGTTGGGGTAGCCGCCGGAAATCACAAATAATTATGAAAAATCACAAAGTATCATGAAATCTGGGGCGGTTTTGTGGTACGATGGGTGTGTCAACGAGGAGTTCCTTGATGGAAAATTGAAGGAGGCGCCAGCATGAGATCTAAACCCATTGTAGGCGCCGCCGGGATCTTGATTCTGGCGAGCCTGCTGATCGCCCTGGTTGCTGTGGGCGTGCCTGTGGCAGAAGGGCGCGAGGCCAGACAAGTACTGCAAACGGCCCTGGCGCAGATCGAGACGCCGGAGCCGGGTCAAATCGTCCATCTGTCGTATACTTTGTCTCACCGAGGACCACCGGCCGGTCTGGAACCGGGCGATCCTTATCACCTGCCCTATGAAGAAATCTGGCCAGCCCGCCAGATTGAAGACACCTGGCTTGAGATCGATGCGCAGGGAGAAACAGTGCGCTGGCGGACCCAGTTGCGCAGTGAAGATGGTGAGCTGCTGCAAGATTTGATGTTCGACCACGGCGTCGAGACCGATTACTCCCCGCAGGAGGACAAGGCCTATAGATATGCCATGCAGGCTAGCCCCTTTCGAGACGAACGGGTGGCGCTCATCGAAGACTTTCTGGAACAAGAGGGGCTGTCTCGTCGGCAGACACTTGCCCCGGATGGGCGACCGGTGATAAGCGTCTATACCGAGGCGATTGATCTCGAGGAATCGACGTGGGCGTCTCAAGGCATCGAAGCGGCTCTCTTGAGCTTTTCCCGAACTTTTGTGGCCGATCTACAACCAAGGTCACAAGCGATGCGGCTCGATTTCGATCCCGCCAGTTTCATGCCCATCGGTGAAGCCCGGGTTGTGTGGGATCAAGCTGGCGCCGAACACGTCGTTTCCTATCGCACCCTCTCTGAACCAAACTTCGTGTCCGACAGGGCCGCGCAGGTAGATACGGTGTTCCGCCAGGAAATACCTGAGCATGCCTTTCAAGACTCGTTCTCTGCGCCGGCTGGAACACGGTCACTTGTCGGTCTGGGCGGGATCCTACAGCATGTGGGCTTTCCGATTTACGTTCTCGACGACTCGACGGCCGCATTGCAACTGGTGGCGGCAAGTTTGACCATCCCCGATCCTGCCAATTCGTTGCCGGGCTTTGTTCCAGGCATCGAGTGGGCGGCGGCCTCGCTTGGCGCTGGCGTGCAAACGATCTACGTCAACCAGGATAACACGGCCAAGTTGACAGTCATCCAGGGCCCGATTGCCGCCATGCGCGACATGCTCCGTCGAGTCAGGCCGGCCTGGACTGGCGCGAAACAAATCAAGCTCTGGCTGGGCGACGAGCAAGTGGAAGCCTGGGAGCTGAATGGACTGGATCCTCATCGGGTGCGCTATGTCGTTGAGGCTGAAGACACGATCCTTTATCTGAGCGGTCAGGAGTTGGCAGCAGAGCAGGTTCTGGAGCTGTTACAGAGCTTTGCGCCAGCCAAGTAGCGCCACGAGACACGCTCCAGTCATACGAAAGCGAACTAGGATTATGGGAATCTCCAGAATTACCCAGCCGGTAGCAATCTTGGTGATAGTCGGATTGGTATTTGCCGTTACCATTGGTGTTGCCTTCGCAGCTTCTGGCTCTTGGTACAAGAACGGGTCCAGTATGTCAGGGTCCCACTCAACTAACTGGATCTCTCCCAACGATCGCGAAATGTGGAGTTCCTCAAATGCTCAGACACCACGAGGAGTAATCGAACAAATCTTTGCTGACGCCCGTTTAGAGGACCGCTGTGCCAATTCGAACGGGACTTGGCAAAGTTGGTGGTACCAATACGGTTACGGCAACAGTTCTGCATCCTGGGCATACAGCTCAGGAACTGCCTATGCGCGCGGGACCTATCAGAATTGTCAATATGGCCATCAGTATAGAAACCGCTCTCTACACTACTTCTACGATTCTGGTTTCGGGTTGAACGAAAACTACTGGCTCTGTTCAGATACGTGTTGATTAATCAAACAGGCTCCCCAAGCAAGCTCGTTTGTGGGCAGATCCCCGGACGAGATTGATTGGCGAGGTTCACCTGTTGCATTTTGGGTCGAAGGGGGCTTTGTACCTCGTAGGGGGTAACTGCTGCCAAGCTGGAGGGCCGGCCAGAGACCAATAGCCGGCAAGTTGGGCCAGTTCAGCCGATGCATAAAAAGGTTCGACTCAGGACTGCCAGTCCCGAGTCGAACCTTTTTGACGCGATCGGGCACCTGGCATACAATCAAGGTCGTGAATCCATCGTGTCCCGTGAACTGTCAGGGCGGCGCAGTTGTGTAAGTGGTAGCGGAGTTGGATCAAGGCTCAGCGCAAGGCCACGCGACAGGGAAGGCTATGATGACACAATTCGTTTATTGGTACGCACCTCTTTGGCAAGTTGTGATGGTGGTTGCTACTGGTATTTTGTTGGTGTTTGTCCTGCTGTGGTTGGTCAGACAACAACCAGATGTATCGGCAGCGCTAATATCGGTGGACCCGGCGCTGGGTCAGCAGCCAGTGCTTTACTTTGACCGCGCCCACGGAGTGGTTGCATTAAACGATGGTGGGGAAACCCTGCTGAAGGAACTGCAAGATCAAGGTCAAAGCAAAATGCACGCTTTGGCAGATGTCTTGCTCGAAGCCCAGGCTGAAACCCGTGTCATTCAAGAGGATACTATCTTGTCCGGGCAGACGTTGGTGGTTATTCCCATCTTTAAGCAACCCGACGTAGTAAGCGGCGTGTTGGCCATGTTAGCGCCACAAATTGCTTTACCACAACCTTTAAAGCCTGAGCCGGCAAAAATAGCCCCTTCTGCACTAAACATCAAGGACTGGCAAGTCCTGGATAACAGCCTGATGCTTCATAGCAAGCGTGCTTTAATACAAGTAAAACGCCCTGTCGCTGCTAACTCTGGTGAAACTGCATCTGTGTGGCAGGAACATCAATTAAGCGCGACAGAAAATCAGTTGCTGCGCTACTTGCTGGATCATACAGATATACCACAATCGAGTGACGCTTTGTTCAGGATGTTATGGCCGCAAGATGAAGTAGATCAGTTTGGCTTGCGGCCTGATCAAGGAGACCGTCTGCGTCGCATTGTTTTTACTTTGCGGCAGAAGATTGAGCCTAATGCACGAACACCGCGCTATTTGTGTACGGTTCATGGGGTCGGTTACGTCGCACACGCGAAAATTCAAGGAGATGATTTATGAACAGCCGTAAGTGGCGAAAATCATTACGGCGTTCGATTGTGCCAATCGCATTGTTATGGGGTGTGATGTTTTTGGGTTGGTTAGCCCTAAACAGCCAGGACGCAGGGGGGCGGCCGTTGACGATCTTATGGGGCGCTGACCCTGAGATGTTCGATCCCCAGCGCACCTCGAATGCAGTGGCGGCTGATGTCTTTCGGCACGTCTGCGAGCCGTTGTTCTTTGACGGCGATGGTGAGGTGGGCGGTTTGTTGGCCGAAGACGAATGGATGGTCAGTGAGGATGGTTTGCGCGTGACCATCACCATACGATCCGGGATTACCTTTCACGACGGTGCGCGGCTGGATGCATTGGCTGTGCAAAAAAGCTTTGAGCGCCTGCAACGGCTGGGGGCCTCGCCGCTGCTGAACGATCTGCGCCAGGTAAACGTTGAGGCGCAGCCAGACGGCATGAGCGTTCAGTTCACTTTGCCTGAGCCGGACTACGAGTTCGTGCGCTTTGTATTGAGCAACCCGTATGCGGCCATCGTGTCTCCGCACGCGACCGACGAGGTAGCAGCGGGCTTCGTCGCCTGCACCGGGCCTTATCAGTTTCGGCGCGAGCTGTATCGCCCGCAAGAGACGTTGACGCTGACACGTTACCGCTCCTATCGCTGGCCGCCAGCACTCTTCGCCAATCAGGGCCCGGCCCACGTCCCCCAACTGCGCTTTGTCTTCGAGGCTGAGCGCGCCGAACGGCTGGCTGCCTTAATGGCGGGTGAAGGATGTGTATTGAGCCTGAGCCAGGAAGACCTGGATCAGGCGGCCAGCTTGCCCCAGATGCGTCTCTACACAGCCAGCGGCGGGGTGATCTACCTGGGCTTCAACTTTCAGAAAGCGCGCTGGCAAGACCTGCGGGCGCGGCAGGCCGTTGCGCTGGCTTTGGACAAGACAGCTCTGGCCGCCGCCGGTCCCTTCGCTGTGCTCGACACTCCCCTGGCTCCGAATGCGGCGGGCTACGATCCAGCCGTGGCCAGCGCTGGCTATGCCTTCGATCCTGCGCAGAGCCGCGGCCTGCTCAGCCAGGCCGGCCAGGATTATGGCCAGGCGATCACGCTGCTGATCCCAGAGAGCGCAACCTACCGCACCCTGGCCGCGCTGGTTCAGCAGCAGTTGGAGGCCGCGGGCTTGGGCCCGGTCCAGGTGCGGGAGAAGCCCCGCTCCCGCCTGCTAAACGAACGTCAGGATTTTGACCTGCTGCTTTTCGACTATGCCTGGGCCGACTACGCTGCGCTGAGCATTTTTCTGGGGCCGGGACCGCGCAATTTGCTGAACTATGCGCAGGGGGACATCGCCGGCTGGATCCGCCAGGCGCGCGCGACCGCCAATCCAACGCTGCGCCAGCAACTGATCAACCAGGCGCAGCGCGCCGTGCTGGAGCAAGCGATCTGGCAGCCGCTGCTAACCCGACGCATCACCTTTGCGGTACACGGTGCGTGCCTGGCTGGCGAGCGGCAGTCGCCCTACGGCGAACTGCTCTTCCACGATGCGGACACTGCCCCCCGATACCGTGGATCGCTTGGCTATGAGTCTACAGAAGGCCTATATCTTGTAGTCCTGGTGAAAAGTATCCTGTATATCGCGTAATACCGTTGGGGTAGCTGCCTTAAATCACAAACAATCATAAAGTCTCATGGAATCTGAGGCGGTTGTGTGGTATGGTGGAAAAGCCATCGAAGAGTTCGGTGAGTAAGTTGAGAAAACAGGAGGTTTCGCCATGTCAAGGCAACGCATTGGGTTCTTCGGCGTGCTCATTGTAGTGAGCATGCTGCTCGTGTCAACTGGAGCAGGGGCTCAGGAAATCTCGGTAGGACCAGATAATCCTGCCGAGATCGTTCAGAAAGGCGGGTACGACGTGATTGTTCTTGCCGAAGAGATGGGGGCCGGTATTCGGGACCGGATTGGTTCCATGCTAACGCAGGAGTTCGGAGATAAGGCGTTACATTGGACGGTCAAGGAAGCAGATGGCCTCCAGTATGTCTATGCTTATCCCTACATAGATAATGGGAGCAACAAAGTATTCCGTGAACGAATCGGCATGGAAATATCTGAATTTCCGTCTACAGCGGCGCAGCTTGATGGATACAAAGGCATCGAAGCCTATGTGTGCAATGAGCTCTATTGGCATGGTTTCTATCTGGGATCAGTGTTTCGGATCTGTGGTAACCAAGGTGGCAGCCACGGTTATTCCAACCTAGCAACCTACGGATTCGATAATGTTGCCAGTTCCTATTACGAAACCAATATTAGCTGCGCAGTGGACATCTATAACGGCTACAATTTCACAAGCTACATAGGTACTGTTGTCGGGGACTGGGCGTTGTTCAATTCCACATACAACGACAAGGCATCAAGCGTGTGGGGATACTATTGAGCAATTGATGCTTGAACGGTATGTCGTTGCCACCATAGAAATGATAGTCTCAAACCGCCCAAGAGTCTATGCTCGGGTGGCTTGTACATTTTCAGAACACATTGACTTGCAACTAACGGAGATCAGGGTATGTTCTGTAAGACGCTGAAACCTATTGCGCTGTTGATTGCGCTGCTTTCTCTGGGGGGATGTTCATCCGCGTTCCATTCTGACGTTCGAGCGCTACCAGAGTTCGCTCAAAGCAACCACTACAACGTGTTTGTGCTGGAAGCAACTACGCCTTTCTGCTTGCACCAGGAATTCTACGCGCTGCTGTACAATCGCTACGGCGAGAAGCTGCTGACTTGGAGCGTCCAGGAGGTGGATGCTCTACACTATGTCTATGCATTTCCCCCCGATCCTGATCGTAATCAGAACATAGCGTTTGCAGAGGAATTGGGGAGTTTCGTGGAGGGCTTTGCCGAGGATACGATTTGCAGCAGGATAGACGACTTCGACGCTCATTTTCCGATGCTCGACAATACTGCGGAATGAACACAACGTGACAAGCGTCACCTCGACGCGGTTGTGTGCAGCCAGCCGGCCGGCCGGTAGCAGGTTATCGGTCAAAGCCTCGCCGTTGAGCGTCATCTACTTGACCCCGCGTCAGACGCCGTCCGGGTTGCGCAGGCCGTCCACCTCCGGACGCACGCCCAGAATGTACTGCGTGGCGCTCCAGTAGCACCACGCGGCCGCGCCGGTCAGCCAGGAGAGGTACGGGTGTTGCCCGGCAGCGGGGAGTGGGTCGAGTAGGTGGTCTGGCCCTGCACGTAGTGCTCGCACTGGCGGATAAGGTGGTCAGTTTGCCGCCGGTCACGGTGAGCAGCCCTGCCTCTTCCCACACCACATGGTCGCGCGCCGCACTGGATT
>JBAQWV010000145.1:0-41886 GCA_049299095.1 Anaerolineae bacterium
CCACAGCCGGCTGTGGCAGATTTCGGCGCGCTGCGGCTGGTGACTGCGGAAACGCCCGCAACCACGCTGCGCGGGGGTGACACGGTACCGTTGACCTTCACCTGGCAAACTGCGCCCAATGACATGCCAGAACCGCTGGTTATCGTGGTGCAGGCACTGAATGCAGCGGGCGAGGTGGTTGCCAGCCTGGAGGAAGAGCCACTGGCTGGGCGCTATCCCACGGCGCAGTGGCAACCAAACGAATTAGTGAATGACCAGCACACGCTGGCGTTGCCCGCTGGTCTCTTGCCGGGCCAGTACAAGATCGTCGTGGGGGTATACCGCGCCACAGACGGGCAGCGTTTGACGCTCCGCCGCGGATTGTTCGGCCCGCGCGATCAGCTTTCCTTCGTAGTAAAGACGATTGAGGTACAGTGACCCGTCGCCTCACCCCTGACGACGCTCCAGCGCGGCTACGACGTTAACAGGCAGTGGCGCAGCCGCGCGGCTGTGCAGAAATTCGAGGATACGCGCCACGGTGATGCCTTGCTGTGCTGCGCGCTGCATTCCGGACTGCGAAATGCGGTAGCCAAAGGTCGTCCCTTGCGGCTCTAGCCACGTCGTGAAGCGCGCCAGGCGGAACCGATCCAGCAGCGGCGTGGCCGTGGTTGCCAGCACCACGAAATCGGGCTGCACTACCAGCGTGCTTTCAGTGATTGCTGTGTCCGTGTGCGCCTCGGTGTCCGTCAGCCAGACATGCCCGACCGCGGTCAGACGCACAGCGGTGGCCTCAGCGTCGCCATCCACCGCGCCCAGCCATGACAATGGGCCGCGCAGCAGAAAGCGCAACACCTCCCCTTCCACCGCTTCCCAATGCTCGAACCCGCGCAGGAATTCCACCGCGCCGCGCCGCCGCAGATACCAGGTGTCATAGTTGCCATCGGGGCGCTGAAAATCGGGCGCGACTGCGCGCACAGCAGCCACCAGATCATCCAGTGCGTACCAGGCATCCGGCGCAAGCCGGGCCAGCAGCGGGTGCAACTGTGCGCGCGTGGCTGCCGGGTCGTTGGCCCAAGAGCCGGTTTGCTCGCAGCTCAGACTGGGGGTGCGGCACAGATCGTTCCAAGTGGTCGAACGTTGCCAGGCTTCCAGCAGAACGCGACGCTGTGTAGCCCGACCCGCCTCCAGCCAGGCACGCACGGGGGGCGCGGCCAGCAGCAAGCGCCTGCCGCGGGCACGCAACCAACCGAGATCGTGCGCCAGTGTTAACGCCAGCGCAGCCGGACTACCTGGGCCATCGCCGAGCGCAGCGGGATCGGTCTGCGGCTGCAACGAAAGGCGATTTAACTCGTATAGTGATTTAGATTGCCATGACAATATGTCTGCGGGATCGCGCAACATCCCCAACCCAGCCTGGATCAGGCAAAGTAGCGAGCAAGCGTCGTGCAGGGTGGCTTCGTTCGCAGCAACAGCCTGCGGCGACCCTGCCAGCGCAGCTGGTGGAAAGGGTGCGGCGGGTATCGCTGGCTGCGGCAGCCGCGCGGCGAGGTCAGCCGGAATGTACAGGAACTCTACCAAGCCATTCGGCGTCTCCGCAATAGCTGCATGAAGCAGGCCACGATACCACAGCTCTTCGCTGGGATTGTCGGGCGCGAGGTGCGGGCGTTCCCGCTCCAACCGGCCGGGGCCAGTGGCACGAATGACGCCGTAAGACCGTTCAAAGGTAGAACGCAGGCTGCGCCCCCCCTGGGCCAGCAGCGCGGCCAGTGCAGCTTGGGCAGGCGGTGACAAGGCCAGACGGCTGGCTTCCAGCGTGTCTGCATCATTCAGTTGTTCGTTCAACTGCTCGATCATCTGGCTAAACTGATTGCTGCGCAGCTCAATGCCGTTCACTTCGGCGATAGCGCGCACCATGCTGGGCGAGTAGTTGCGCAAACTTTGAGACAAATTTTTCATGGCGCTTGATTGACGGTTAAAACAGGACGCTTTGCACGATCATCCACCGCGCGGTATAATGGCGGTTGCCTGAGCAAGCGTCCATATGTGAACGCAAGTTCTGCGTTCCTTCGCTTGATTGTGCCAGCCTATTTATGGCTCGGCAAGTTGAAACAGTGAGGTCACTCAAAGGTTCTATGGCACAAGATAAGGATAAGAGTAACGTTATTCAGGATGTTTTGCAAAACGGGCAACTGGCTTGGCGACTGTACACCGATAGTCGTGTTTCAACAGCCCTCAAGGTACTGTTGCCGGTGGCGGCATTCGCCTATTTTCTGCTTCCCCTCGACTTTTTACCCGACTTTATTCCGGTAATCGGCCAGTTGGATGAGGTCGCGATTGTTCTACTGCTGATGCAGTTGTTCATTTCGATGGCTCCGCAAGAGGTGGTGGCCGAACATCGCGGCGAAACCGCCAGTACAGCCGCTGGTGCGCAGAGTACAACCAGCAGCAGCAAGGCACGCAGCAAAAACACCGCGCGCAACGGTCGCGAGGATGTGATTGATGCTGACTTCCGTGTGGTAAACGATGACTGAACCTGACGCATCCACCGCTACGCTCATAGCCGATTTGAGTGCGGCCGAAGCTGCCGAGCTGCTGGAAATCAGCCTGGCGACGCTGCGCCGCTGGACGAACCGCTTCAGCAGCTTTTTGCAGTACGATGAGGGCGATGCTTTGTACTCCAGTGCAGACCTGGACGTGCTGGCACGCGCCAAGGCGCTGTTGGAGCAGGGCTGGACCTATGAGCAGGTCGCCAAACAGCTTGCTGAAGCCACAGAGACGGACGGTGCAACGCGTTTGGATGCGGTGGATGACGCAGTGTTGGGAGATTTATTGGATGAAGAGACTGCCCCGCCAGCTCTGGATATGACTGGCGGGCAGTTGCAACCGGTGGATAGCCTGAACCCAGCAGCGCGCTTTGTACGCGATGCGATTCAAGGGATCGCGGATAACCAGCAGATTATCCTGAATGCCCAGCAAGCCAGCCGTAGTTTGCTGGGGGTGATGGTGCAGGATAACCTGAACCTGAAAAACGAAGCTACCAGTCTGCGTGACCGGATGCTGGAACTGGAACGGGAACTGGCAGAGCAGCGGCGACGGCAAGCGGATTATCGCGAGCGCATGGAGACACGCGTGCACGTACTGGAGGACGCAGTGGCGCGCTTGATGGCGGCGCAGATGCAATCACCCACGCCGGAACGGCCCTTAGGCGCACAGTCCATGCAACCATCGCCAGAACGCCGCAGCTTTTGGTCGCGGCTGATCGGCGGGTAAAAATAGCACTTGCATGCAAACAAAAAGCCCCTGACGGGGCTTTTTTGTTTGCAGCATTGGCAAGGCACGACGCCACTGCCGGAAACATGGCTTAAACGCATTAAAGAACCGGCTAAATCAAGGTCAACTCGGCAGATGGCTGGAAGCCCAGCCCGGCGGCTGGCGTTGCAGGAACCAGGTCACCGATTAAATCATACGCCAGTGCGCCGCTGATGGTTACTTTCGCCATTTGTCCGGCAGCCAACCGCTGGCCGGGGATCAACACCAGGCCGTCCACCTCCGGCGCGTCGCGATACGAGCGGGCCAATGTCACCGCCTGGCCGCTGGGCAGGGCCAGCTCTTGCGCGCCTGCACCGTCCAGCTTGCCGATCCCCTCAACTAACACATCCAATTGCCGGTTGAGCTGCATTTGGTTGCGTGCCAACGAAATCGTCTGTTGCAGTGCCATCACACGATGCCAGCGTTCCTCTTTTACTTCGTCAGCCACTTGATCGGGCAGGTCAAAGGCGGGCGTGCCAGGCTCTGGGCTCCATTGGAACACCCCGAGCTTGTCGAATTGCACAGTCTGCATGAAGTCCAGCAGGCCCTGAAACTCTGCTTCGGTTTCGCCGGGGTAGCCAACGATGAAAGTGGTGCGCAGTGCGAGATCGGGCATGGCTGTGCGCAGTTTTTCAACTGTGCGATAAACCCAATCGGTGCTACTGGGACGACGCATCCGGCGCAGGGTGTCGGGGTGGCCGTGTTGCAGCGGCATGTCGAGGTAATGAGCGATCTGCGGCTGGCTGGCCATTACCTCGATGAGACGGTCACTGACGTGGCCGGGGTAGGCGTACATCAGCCGCAGCCAGTGCAGGTCTGGCACGCGCTGGCAAAGCGCCATCAACAATTGCGGCAGCGAGTCTGGTTCACCGCGATCGCGTCCATAGTCGGTGCTGTCTTGCGCCACGATCACCAGCTCGTGTGCGCCCCCGCGCACGAGGCCCGCGGCTTCTTCGATGATCGCGGGCAGGGGGCGGCTATGCAGCTTGCCCTTGAACAACGGGATGGAGCAGAAGGCGCACGGCGCATTGCAGCCATCGCTGATCTTCAAATAGGCGCTGCCGCTGGGTACGGTGGGACGCAGCACTGCGCCGGTGTCGGTTACTTCGGGATCACCCAGCAGGGCGTAGCGTTCGCTGCGCCGCCCGGCGCGCAGGATTTCGACCAACGGGACGATTTCCATCCAGCGCCGTGTGCCAAGTAGGGCATCCACGCCCGGCACGCGGCGCACGATTTCGTCGCCGTCACGCTGCGCCAGACAGCCCGCGGCAACCAGGCGTTGATGGCGGTGTTTGTGCGCGGCCAGCTCTTGCAGCGTTGCCAGCGATTCTTCTTTGGCCGCTTCCAAAAAGCCGCAGGTGTTCACGATCAGAACATCGGCCTGAGCGGGATCCGCGGTCGCGCGGTAGCCATCGCGTTGCAGCAGCATCGCCATGCCTTCGCTGTCCACGGTGTTTTTGGGGCAACCGAGAGTGAGCAGGTAGTATGCCGGATGGCGGTTGGGGGTTGGGCGGTTGTGTTTTGCCATAAATCAGCTTTATAAACATAGAGACGTTGCGCCGCAACGTCTCTATGACTGGATATCATAAAAAATACTGCGTAGTGGTTATGGAACCGGGGTTGCCTCAGGCGCGGCAACGGGTGTATCGGTGGGCGCAGGCTGCTGGGCAGGCTGTTCAGCGGGTTGTGCTGGCACGGGGGTAATCGCCGTGATTACGCCGTCAGTCAGTTGCCATTGCATTTCAACGACTTCGCCTGTGCCGCCCATCTGTGGCTGTGTTTGACCGTTGATCTTGACAACCACGCCAGCCGCGTTGCCGGTGCGCAATACCATGCTCTGGCGCGCTTCCCAGGTTTGTTTGGTGCCTGGTTCCAGCACGGCTTCTGATGCCAGTCCGTTATCAGTCAGTAAACGGATCCACGAGCGCGCGGTGATTTCCAGATCCAGCACGATTTTGTCCACCGGTTGGAAAGCCTGAGCCGGCACTGTTGTCGTGATGCCGGTGGTGGTGGTCAGCGCGACTGTGCCGGTCAAGACTGTGGTTGTGGTTGGGACGGCGGTGGCTGTTTTAGCTGGGGTTGCCGTCGGCTGAATCGTGGCGGTGGGCGTGGCAGTGATGCGGTCAACCTGGGCCGTAGCTGTGGGCGTAGCTGTGGGTTCCAACGCGATGACATCGCCAGGAGCTGGTAGCTCGCGCGGCATTGCCAGTAAATTGGAAATAAACTGCGGGCGGAAGAGCAGCAGTAATGCTCCAGCCAGCAGCAAGGCCCCAAGGAGCGTCGCAGGCAGCCAGCCGCGCGGCAGTGTGCGCAAGGGGGATGAGGCCAGATTCATTTCGATAGGCCGATAATCCACCTCGCGCTGGGTAGGCAAGTTTATATCAGATTGCGCATGACCGATCCCGGGCCGTTGCTGGAAGAGTTGAACGGCAGCTTCTTCATCCAGCCCCAGAAAGGTGGTATATCTGCGCAAAAACCCGCGGGTAGTTACCTCGTTGGGCAACAAGTCCCATTCCTCTGCTTCCAGCGCGGCGATAAACTTTTGCCGGATGCGGGTTTGGGCTTCGGCTTCGGCCAGGCTGATATTACGAGCCTCGCGTGCTTCGCGCAACATCTGCCCTAGCTCATTCATGGTGCAGAAGTTCTCCAGGTAAGTGTGAAATCCTCATGCGTTATGCACAAGTAAAGAACACTATACTTGTAAGTTAGTGCTTTGTCAAAACAAAAAGGGGTGGCGACAGAAAAGGCAGGAATTTGCGGGAAGTGTCGTTTACCAGCGTGGGGCTTACGCAGTTCATGTCATTTCGATGAGCGCAGCGACGAGAAAGTATGTCTGGCGCGGCTGAGAAGGAACAGCGCAGTCAGGGCAATGATCTGGGCGGCGGTGGGAATGAGCCAGCCATACCCGCCCGGATCGTTGGGGCCTGCCAGCACCGGCCCGCTGTCGGGTTGAATGCGCACCACGGGGCGACCCATCAAATGCGCGGCCAGTTGTTCGTCGTTCATCCACAGGCAACGGGGATGCTCAAAGATCAGGGCAAAGCCAGAGGCGCGGGCGACGCGCACAGCCAGGCGCGCTGCTTCGGCTGGAGCTGGCACTTCGACAGCGTGACCGTTGAACTCACGACCGGTCAAACGCACTTGAACGCGCGGATCGTGGCGCACGTTAGCCAGCCAATCCGCGCGGTCACCAAAGCCGGCGAGACAGACGATGCATCCCGCGTCCACGGCGTAGTTCAGCGGTGTCAGGCGCGGTAATCTGCTTTTGCGGCCCGTGGTTTGCAGCAGCATGAAATAACCGGTCAGGGGGGTGCTCATCCATCGGCCCAAGCCGCGGCGCAACAGGGGCGTCATGATGTAACGATTGCCCTGTTTGAAGAGTTGACGCTCCAGCGCGCGAGCGGCGCTGAAATCGTCTGCTTCAAGGGGGGAGCCAGCGGCAGCAGGGTGGGTTGACATGATGAGTGGGCGCGTCAGGCAGTGCCAAAGTCAAGCTCGGCCACTGGCAACGCGCGGTTGACGCGGTCTGGATAGCTCAGCCAGGTCATGGCGAGGTTCAGGTCGCGGATCACGCTGGCCGCGGGAATCACCATGCCATCCTGAAATTCCATATCGCCGGTGCTGTGTGCGTCGCTCACGAGGGTAAGGTCGTAGCCGCGGTCAAGCGCGCCGTAGGCTGTGGCGCGGATGCACCAGTTGGTGGCTGCGCCCACGAGATAGATTTGGGTTGCACCCAGCCTGGCCAGGTCTTCCTCCAGCGGAGTTTCTTCAAAAGAGGAGTTGAAATGCTTATAGATGCGCAGTTCGCCCTCTGCCGGCTGGAGTTCGGAAGCCCACTGCCAGGCGTCGCTGCCGTAGGGCATTTCTTCGTCGTCGGAGTGTTGCACCCAGATGACGGGGACACCTGCCGCGCGGGCGCTTTCCACCGCGCGGGCGGCGTTGGCGAGAATGCGCGGCGCATCCCATGCTTCTGCCATGACACCGACCTGCATATCCACCACGAGCAAAACGGCTTTGTTGCCTTTACGAATTGTCGCCATCGTATCACCTCGAACCGTACTAGAGATATTTTTATTAGCACAAATGTTTTTGTAGTATACCCGTCGCGCGGGTATTGTCAACCAGGGCTTACTTTGGCAGCCCCTTGGCGCGGGTGATATAATGTGCCGGTGGGTCGGCGCGGCCGCTGCCCTATCTTTCACAGATTCGAGCGTTTATTTATGCGTATTTTGATGTACACCGGCAAAGGCGGCGTTGGCAAGACCAGCGTTTCGGCAGCCACCGCCTTGCGCTGCGCGGACGCCGGACAGCGCACGATTGTTCTGAGCACCGATCCGGCACACAGTCTGGCCGATTCGTTCGATCAGCGCATTGGCAACGAACCAACGCTGCTGGCTCCGCGGCTGTGGGGCCAGGAAATTGACCTGCTGCACCAAATGGAATTGCATTGGGGACGCGTTCAGGAGTATCTGTCAGCCATTTTCATGTGGCGCGGCATGAACGATCTGGTGGCCGAGGAAACCAGCGTGCTGCCGGGCATGGAAGAGCTGGCGAGCCTGATGCAGATCACGTCGCTCGCGGAAAGCGGGCTGTACGATGTGATCGTGGTGGACTGCGCACCGACCGGCGCAACGCTGCAATTGCTGGCCTTTCCGGAGCTGGCGCGCTGGTATCTTGACAAGATCATCCCCTTCCAAAAAGCCGCCATCAAGATGGCCGGGCCGATGCTGAAGCGCATGATTGAAGTGCCGCTGCCCGACGATGAGCTGTTTGAGAGTGTCGAAAACCTGGTGGAGCAGCTACGCAGCGTCAGTGATTTATTGAGTGATCCGCAGGTGGCTTCAATGCGACTGGTGCTGAACCCGGAAAAGATGGTGGTGAAGGAAGCACAACGTGCCCTAACCTATTTGAGCCTGTATGGCTACTCGACCGATCTGGTGGTGTGTAACCGCATGATCCCGCAGGGTGTGCAAGATGGCTATTTTGCCCACTGGAAGGATATTCAGGCCAAGTACCGCGAGTTTGTGGAAGAAGCGTTTTCGCCCCTGCCCATTCTGGACGTGCCCTGGTTCGACAACGAAGTTGTAGGTGTGGACATGCTGCGCCGTATGGGCGAGGCGCTGTACGGCGAACACGATCCATTGACGGTGTATTTCCGGGGCCAGTCGCAAGAGGTACACAAGATCAACGGTGCGTATCAGTTGCGCATCCCCCTGCCTTTCGTTGAAAAATCCGAAATAAAACTGACGCGTTCGATGCACGATGAATTGATCGTACACATTGGCAATTGGAAGCGCAACATTGCTTTGCCGCGCGTGCTGGCCGGGTTGCCGGTACAGGGTGCGCGCTACGAACAGCGCGATCTGGTCGTTTTGTTCAAGGAAACAACACCCAGCGCTTCCTGAGACGGGGGCTGCTTTGTAAACCTTCATGGTGAAGGCTGCGATGAGTAAAAAAGTCGTCTTTCTGATGTCTGACACGGGCGGAGGACACCGCGCGTCAGCGAATGCCCTGGTCGAGGCACTAACCGCGCTATACGGCGATGCGGTCCAGTGTGAACTGGTGGATGTCTTTGCGCGTTACGCCGAATGGCCACTGAACCGTGCGCCTGATTTTTATCAGCCGATAGTGGATGGCTACCCGTGGCTATGGCGACTGATCTGGCGATTAGCCGAACATCCGGTCAGCGCCGAAATAACGATGCGTGTGGTAAACGTCTGGCAAACGCGTGCGCTGCGCCATCTGGTCAATGATCTGCCGGCTGACCTGTATGTTTCTGTCCATCCCCTTCTCAATCGCTTGCCACAACAGGCAGTGCGGCAACGCTATCCCCATTCGCATTTTGCGACGGTAATCACCGATCTATCCAGCGCGCCACATTTTTGGTACGATCCTGACGTGGACTTGCTGTCCACCTCGTGCGAAGAGGTGCAACGCGAGGCTTTGCGTATGGGGGTATCCCCCGCCCGCGCTCATCTATTTGGCCTGCCCATTCGGCTGGCGTTCAGCGCCAAGCTACCCACCCGGCGACAGGCGCGGCGTGTACTCGAATTAGAGGAGCGCCCGACGGTGCTGCTTCAGGGCGGCGGCGCAGGTATTGGCGACCTGGAGGAGATCGCGCACGCGCTTGCGCCGGTGTTGACCGCGCGCGGCGGTCAACTGGCTGTGATTTGCGGGCGCAACGAGAACCTGCGCCAACGCATGGCAGCCCAGGACTGGCCGATGCCAACGCGCATTGCCGGTTTTGTGGACAACATGCCAGTCTGGATGGCCGCATCAGATATTCTGATTACCAAAGCTGGGCCGGGCACCATCGCCGAGGGCCTCGCCTGCGGCTTGCCGATCATCTTGAGCAGCTTTGTGCCGGGACAGGAAGAGGGGAACGTCAGTTTTGTCGAACAAAACCAGGTCGGGGTATACCGGCCCAACCCGCAGCGCATTGCTGCCACGGTCAACAGTTGGCTAGATCCCAAAAACGCCACACTGCCGGACATGCGTCACCGTGCCCAGACTCTGGCGAAGCCGCAGGCTGCGCTGGACATTGCCCGTGCGCTCAGTAAGTTTTTGTAAACCGGTAGTGCGATGGATAGCGAAAAAAAAACAGCAGCCTGGTGGGCCGCTGTTTTTTTATCGAACATGGGGGATGATCAGCTCTCTGGCGGTGCTGATTTCAGAAAGTCGTAGATGTCTGCCACTTCGCCGTTGGCATCCGTGGACGCAGGTTTCGTATCGGTCAGCGTGATCGGCGAGCGTTCAATGACTGTGGGTCGTGGCAGAGGCTGCACATCATCTGTCACCGTGGTCACACTGGCCCCCGGCACCAGCGAAGTTTCCATCGGTGTGGGTTGCGCAGGCAACACCACCGGAGCCACCGCCGGCTTGCCGCCGCGGGTGGCAGCATACACAATCATGGCCACACCGATCAGCATCACCAGCACCGGCCACATGCGAATGGCATTGCCCAGCGTCGGAACGGCCTGTGGCAGATACGCAGCCAGCGCCACCAGCGCCATGATCCCCAGCGCAGCCGCGGGTACTAACGCCCAGCTAAAGCGTTGTCGTTCGCGTGCCAGCGCGTAGATCGCCAAAAATACCAGCCCCATGCCGCCGAAGAGCACTGCACCCAGCAGCGCCGTGGACACATCCGGCCGCATGCTCAGCAGGATCACCGCCACCATCACCCCCAGCGAGCCAAACGGGATCAAAGCCCACCAGCGTTCTTCACGGTTGCTCAGATAAATGACGATAAACGCCAGGCCAATGCCAGCCAGCAGCGACACAGCCACCCAGAAGGTGTTCACCTGACGCGTCGACAAATAGATGACCGCGGCCACTGCCAGCAGTGTAAACGCCGGGATCAATTTCCACCAATCGGTGCGATGAAGAAAATAATTGCCGATGAAGGCCAGACCAGCCAGCGCAAAGCCAGCGGTCAACACCAACGCCACTGTTTCCTGCTGCTGACCAAAGGCTCCCAGGTTCCAAGCCAGGAAGCCAGCGCCGATCATAACAAGAATAAGACCCCAAAGCAGGCTGTCGCGAATTTTAATTTTACTCATAAGGCGGTGCTCCTTAATCTTCGCCAAGCATCAACACCAAGATAAAGAAAAGCCAAAGCCAGCAGTGCCCACAGCACCATCTGCCACCAGACATGGCTGGTAAGGGCCAAACCGACACAAAACAGCAGCAAGCCCAGGCTCCAAACGATCTGGAAGGACGGCAATGCCAACGCCTCGCGCAGACTACGTTTCACCGGTGACACATGACGTTGCCAGTCGGCATAGCTTACCGCAGCCAACGCCACAGCCAGCCCGACAATCCAGAGCGCGTTGTTGAAAACGCCTAACCAGTCAATCATAGGTGAATTCCTTTGCGTCTATTTTAGCCCAAATAACCCAAGCCCGCCAGTCGCTCGCGCACATACTCGGCTTCCGCGTCGTTGAACTCCGCGGCATAGCCTGCCCCAGAGAAGCCCAGCTCGGCCAGCGATGTCGCACCAATCGGCCCGGCCGCGGATGGTTTGAGTGCAGCCAGCAGCACATGCCCGTCCATCTCTTGCGGCACAGGCTGGCCCAACAGATGCAACGCGGTCGGTGCAATGTCAATCAACGCCGCTCCCTGCACGCGCCCCCCCGGCTGCACATCCGGCCCCCAGGCGATGAAAACACCGTTGGAGCGGTGGCAGCCGGTAATATTGATGCGAGACAGCTCGGCGTCGCTCAGTTGGCGCGCGGCATATGGCCCATTGTAGGCATGATGCGGCTTGAACACATCCGCATACTCCGCCTCCACCAGCAGGTCGGGAAACCGCTCGACAAACGGCCCGCTGTATAGTTCTTCGCGCCGCCGCACGCGGTGGATCGGACGCCTGCCGGTTTCAGGATCGGTGAGCAAGGGCAGTGTGGCAATGATCTGGTCGCGCAGAGCTTCGTACTCCCCGCCCGGCTGTACGATGCCGTGCGGGTCGCGCCCGGCCAGATTGATCCAGATGTTGCCGCGCAACTCCTCGCTGTATGCGCGCGTATTGAACCAGTCTACGCCGGGGAAGAACGTCTCGGCGCCCAGGCGCGTGCGGATGCTGTCGGGCCACCAATGGCGCAACTTGGTCAGCGTCTGAAAGCCAACATGCCGATACAGCCATTGCTTACCGTGCTGCATCGCGTGCGAAGCCCAAATCGCGGCACGCTCGCTGAAGCTGGCCTGGCTGCGCTTGTCACGAAAATGCAGCAAGCCTTGAGTTTCCAGCCATAGATTCAGATGTACCGTTTGCCGCCCCAACGGGCCTTCGCCGTGGTCCGAGACCACCAGCACGTTGACATCGGGCTGATCCTGGAGAAAGGCCAGCAGTTCCCCGATGCGCTCATCACAGCGTTGGTACACCTCGCGCACGGTGTCGCCGTACTGCGCGGCCAGCGCAGGATTGTATAAGGGATGTGTCGGGTCGAAGTATTGCCAAAAGAAATGCGCCACGCCGTCAGTCGCACTGACCACAAAAAAGGTCAAGTCCCACGGCCGTGTTTTCATCAGGTGCAGCGTGGCATCGAAGCGCACATCCGCCTCGCGCAGCAGCTCCGTGCGCGCCAGATCGGGGCGGCCGCGCTGCGTCCACAGCCAATCATCCGGCACAATCACATACGGCGTGCTGCTGACAGTGTCCAGCTCTGCTTTCAGCTCCGGCGGAAAGGTGTAAGCCGCGCTCAAGCCGGGCGTGTCGCGGCCACTGACCATCACCCCGCGCACCGGCTCTGGTGGGTAGGTTTGCGGCACGTTGACGATAATGACATCTTTTTCAGCGTGCCCGGCCAGATTCCACAGCGCAGGCAGTGCGCGGTGGCTGGCATTGATCAGGCGAAAGCCATAGGTCTGAAAATCGCGCTCCCAGAAATCGAAAACGCGGTGTTTGCCTTGCTGCACGCCTGTCACCATCGAAGTCCAGGCTTGCGCGGTGAAGGGATGAACGGTCGATTCCAGCGGCCCCCAACTGCCCTCGGTCATCAACCGTTGCAAATTGGGCAGATCGCCACTGGCGATCCACGGTTGGATCAAATCAAAGGTTGCACCATCCAGGCCAATGATGACCAGGCGGTTAGATGAAATAGACATAATTCGTTCTACAGACTTCGGAACTCTTGTTTTCTTAGCGCAGGCGTAGCATGGCTGCAATGGCCTGTTTTTCATCCTCGTTGAAGGCACGTAGCAACACCAGCGCCATGACAAAAACGGCCAGACCGGCAATCCCAGCTACACCGACTTCCAATAGTGCGCCGATGGTACCACTCGGAACCATCCCCGCGACGGTCAAAGACTGCCACAACAAACTGCCTGCATAAAAAACCACACCAGCCAGCAGGCAAGCAGCAATGATCTTGAGCAGTGATGGAGCCAGCTCGCGCCAGTGAAAATGCCCGCGCATCCCTAACGTGCCAACCACAAAATAGCTGGCTTCTGCGGCCAGAATGCCATACACCACACCAAGTGCCTGAAAGCGGGGGATGCCCCACCACGCCACCAGCAGGCCGATCACAAAGCCAATCGCCAGGCCAACCGTCTCCAACCGCTGCCGACCAAGCGCCACTAGCGTCACGCCGTACAGCCAGTTGGGGAAATAAATGACCACCGTCCAGCCTAACGTTGCCATAACAGTCGCCGCGGTGGCCAGGTCAATCGTATCGCCCAGCAGCAGCGTCACCAATGGTTGCGCTAAAAAGGTAAAAGCCAACGCAATCAACAAGCTGATAGCAGTAAACAGCTTGATAGTCTTGCCAAATGCGGTATCGAACTCCGTGCGCTGGCCTTTCGCCCGATCGCTGAACACCGGCAACATGGCCGCAGCAAAAGCGCCGGGGATAATGCGGATTTGTTGCACGGCGCGCAACGGGCCGTACAGAACACCGTTCACCAGATCGCCCTGCTGCTGTCCCAGCCACAGCGCAGTCAGCACTATGCCCCCGCGCCAAATATAGCTTTGCAGCACCAGACTAATGCCCACCGGCAGCGCTTCGAAAAACAAATGCCAAGCAAGGCGCACATTTTCCCATTGCCGAATCGTGCGCTGGCCGATGCTTTCGATCTCTGCCAGTCCGGCGGCCTTGCCCCGTGTACGCCAGGTTGGCAGCGCCGTGCGCACCGCAGCCAGCAAGCGTCTTGAGCTAGTCACCACTTCCGGCATCGGATGCGCCTCGGCAAACTTTTTGTGCACGCTGATCCACCAAACGTAGATCAGACGCACACCATTAGCCAGAATACGGGCTGCAAACAAAGCGATCAAGCCTAAATCGAGCCAGATCGCCAGCAGAGTGAAGATCAGCATCAGCACCTGGGCAAGGAGGATGCTCCAGAACTGATGCTCCATGCGCTGATAGCCCTGGAAGGTGGCTGCAAACACATCGCCCAACAAGTAAAGCACCTGCGACAGGAAGAAAGTCAGCGTTGCCAGCCACAGGAAACGGTCGCCGTTGCGCGCAGCCATTACCGTTACCACAACGAAAGCCAACGCAGCCAATATCAACCGTAGCGTCCAGATCGCGCTAGTAAACCGAGAGGCTTGTTGCCGATCCTTAGCAACTTCCCGCACCAAGATGCGGGTCATGCCCATGTCAACGAAGGTGGTAAACAGCTCAATAAAGCTGATAATGTAAGCGTAGCGACCGAGGCCAGCTTGCCCCAGATAGCGCGCCACAATCCCCACGATGACGAGACTGACGACAGCCTGGAAACCATAGGCAATCAACAGCAAGCTGGAGTTGATGGCGATGCGACGTTCGTGGTGGGCGTTGTTGACTTGTGCGCTCAAAACAGGGTTCTTTACAAGTGAAAAATAAAATAACGGCACAGGCCGGATGCTGATATTATACGCCTCTTGCCATGCTTCGGCGAATAGCCATCGCTGCTTAAAGCACGCCACCCGCAGCCAGCAGCCCGGCCACATCCAGCATGAAGACGCCAGCCAGCAACGCCGCGCGCCAGCAACGCCGTTCGCTCCAGTGAATTTGCTCGTCCAAGCCCCACAATAAAAGTCCGGTGATCGGCAGCAACGCCGGGAACAGATAGCGGCCCTGCGGTTGCCAGTCACGCCCGATCATCGGTAGCACAGCTTGCAGCAGCGCCAGCGCAGTCGCCAGCAGCCACACCCCCGCGAGCGCACGCGTGCCATCACGCCGTCGCCAGCGGCGCACACCACCCCACCCCGCCAGCGCAACGAACGCGGCCAGCACGCCATACACCGGCAGCGGCAGCGGGTGTTGCAGCCAGCCAAAATTACCCCAAAACCCTGGGAACAACAAGGCCAAAAACAGCAGGCTTTGCCGCGGATCTGGCCACGCTCCACCGGTGCGCGGGGCAAACTGCTGCCAGAGCGGGCGCAGCGGCGCAGCCAGTACCTCGCCGGCACGGGCCGCAGCAGCAAAATCGCCGTTGTGCAGCAGGTTGGTGCGCGTGTCAGTCATTACGGCCGCGTCGGCCAGCAAGATGTCACCGGTATCCGCCGCGGCCCAACCCGGCCCACCTACCAGTGCCAAATATGTGGTCGTCAGCGCCACCGTATGCGTCAGCATCACCGGCTGCCACTGTGCGCCAACCATGAAATGCAATTCCGTTGCGCCCGCGCTATCACGCAGCAGCACGCGCCCGCGTGCAGGCTGATCGTCTGCGCTGCGTACCCACAGCGTGGCCGTCACCACCTCGCCGCGCAAGGCCGAAGCTGTCGGCGCTTCCACTGTATTGACGATCCGCCCCAACCGCTCGCTGGAACGATCCACCACGCGCACAGCCGTGCCCGCGGGGGAAGCCACCGCCACACGCCCGCCACCCAGCCACTGTCCGTAGCCGCGCCATCCCGCCGGGGCCGCGGTTGGCCAGCGCAGCAGCCCAACCAGCAGCACAGCCAGCCCCGCGGCCATGAATACGCGGCGACGCAGGTTCCAGCCGCGCCAGCCCAGCCCGCGCCACAGCGTCCAGCCCGCCAGCGTCAGCAGCCACGGCAGCACAAACCAGGTCGTCTTTTTGCTGACCACAGCCAACGCCGCGGCCAACACCAAGCCCACCACGCGTCGCCGCGTCCAGCCCAGCCGCTGCCCGCGCAGCATGGTGGCAAACGTCAGCGTACCTGCCAGCAGCGCCAGGCTGTCGTTGTTGACCGAACCCGCGATAAACGCGGGCATGGGCAGCAAGGCCAGCAGCAGCGGCTGCCAGCGCGCCATCGCCGTTTGCCAGCGGTCACGCGGCCCCGCGCGCCAGGCCCAGGCAGTGATGGCAGCGGTGAGGCCGAACAGCCCCGCGCCAAACAGCCGCATCAAACGCACCCGCATTGCCAGCGACAACGGCAACTGGCACAGTCCGGCCGGCACAAGGTAATAGAACGGCGGTTCGTCACCGATCTGGCTAGCCGAACGCAGCAAAAAAGGATCCGCGGCAAAGCTGGCAGGCAACGTGGCGGGCACAGGCGCACGCACCTGCGCCCAGAAATCGTGGCGCGCCAGACTAATCAGGATCGTTTGTTGCAGCGCAGCGGAACGATCATGCCCCAGCAATGGACGGCGCAACTGGCCCAGCAGGCAGGCGTATTCGGTGTGACCCGGTTCGTCGGGCGCTTGCCAGAGTGGGGTGACGAGGGCAAACAGGCTGGCATTGAGACAGGCGATGAGAAAAACCGCGACCAGCCAGTGGCGTTCAGGCCAGGAGCGTGGCATACACTGCCTCCAGCGCCTGCGCGGCATGTTGCCAGGTATATGTGCTGACCACGCGGGCGCGCAAGGCGTGCGCGGCCTGCCGGGCGCGGTCGTGCTCGGTCAGCGCGCAGGTAATTGCGAGGGCCAGCCCAGCGGCATCACCCGGCGCGGCGTAAAAGCCCCAATCACCCAGGTATTCGCGTTGCACGGGGGTGTCGAAGGCAGCCACAGGCAGCGCGGCGGCCATGTACGGCAGCAATTTGCCGCTGCCTTCGGTGGCCGACAGCTTGGGCGCTACGGCGGCATCACCCAGTGCCAGATAGAAGGGCGCGTCTTCGTAGGCCACCGCGCCGGTGAACGTGATGTGCTGTGCCACCCCCAACTGCCGAGCGCGTTCGGTGTAGTACGTTACATCGGGGAAGCCCATCAGCAACAGGTGCGGGGGGCGCGGTTGGCGGCTGAGCGTTTGCCAGGCTTGCAGCAGCAGGTCAGTGCCCTGGTAAGGCGCGAGCAGGCCCAGATAAACAACGACGGGACGATCGGCGGGCAACGTCAGCGCGGCGCGCCGTGCGCTCAGGCGCGCCGGATCAAGCTCGGCGCGCGGACGAAAACGTCCGGGGTCTACGCTGTCCGGCAGGGTGTGGATGCGCGCGGCGGGCACGCCCGCCTGCCGGAGATGGGCGGCAGCATGATGCGAACTGGCAAAGATGGCGTTTGGCTGGTGATCAATGGCCTGCTCCAGCCGTTGCAGCGGCGGCAGCCAGGGGGACGCGGGGCGAATGAAGCGGTGATCGAGCATTTCCGCGGTCAGGCTGCCCTGAAAGTCGAAAACCAAGGGGATGTGCAGCAGCCGCGCCAGAGCTGCGCCCAGTAGCGCGCCTTCGTGCAGAAATGCGTGAATAAGCTGTGGTTTACCGCCGGGGAAATGCCGGGCGGCGCGCACTGCGGTGGGGATCAAGAGCATGTCCAGCAGCAACTTGCGCCGCGAGGAGCCAACCGGTAGAGTACTTCCGCGCGGCCAGAGCGCGGGACGCAGCGTGCGCAACCCCTCAACATCCCGCCCGCTGGGATAAGTGACGAGACGAATACTGTGCCCGCGTGCTTGCAACGCAGCCAGATGGCCGCGAATGCGCACATGGCAGCCGTAGTCAGCAAAAAAACCGGTGGGCGCCAGGGCCAGCAGGCGCACCGGTGCAGCTACTCCTGTGCCACGGGCGCGGCCAGCTTGACATCTCCCTGCCACAGACGCTTGCGGAAGGCCCACAACTCACGGAAGGCACGCTTGATGACATCGGGGCGCGCGCCGGTTTGTGCGCCTGCGGTGCGGGGCAGGTGACTGACCGGCACCTCGACAATGCGCACGCCGGCGCGCTTGGAGAGTACCAGCCACTCGGCGCTGAACGCGGCCCCGCGTGAGACAATGCTGGGGGCAACACGCTCGAAAGCCTCGCGGCGCACCAGCTTAAACGCGCAGTCAATGTCGCGTGCCGTGTAGCCAAAGAGCAGCGTGACCAGCGAACTCCAGCCGTGACCAAAGAGCACACGCTTGGGAGGGTCGCGGCGCGGCGAGCGGTATCCCACGACCATGTCGCCTTCGGACAGATGTGCCGTGAGCCGATCAATTTCTTCCAACTTGAACTGACGGTCGGAATCGGTGAAGAAGATCACGTCTTTGGTGGCGTTGCTCAAAGCCGTGAAAACCGCTGCGCCGTAGCCTTGATTGACGACGTGATCCACCGGTTTGAGCTGGGGATATTGCAGGGCCAGCTCGCGCAGCACGGCGCCAGTGCGGTCTTTGCTGCCATCGTTGGTGACGACGATCTCGAAATCGGTAAAGCGCGGCTGCATGATGGCCACCACGTCCGCGATCATGGCGGGAAGGTTGGCCTCTTCGTTGTACGCAGGCATGCAGACCGATAAGCTAAAGTTGTTCAACAGAGTTTCCTGACCTTGTTAGGCAATATTGGAAAAGCATCACGAAAAAAAATCGCGGCCTTGTGTTATTTGAAACGTAACAGAAGGATTATACGTTCCCCATGCGCGGCGGTCAAAGTCTGGCGGGCGGGAATTTGCGGGAAGGGGATGTTCAGATCCCGGTGCGGATCAGGCGTTCCTTGTAGGCGCGGCCTTTGCGCTTGATCTCTTCCTCGCGACGCATGGCCGCGGAGCGGTCGGGCTGCACCTCGTGGTATACCAGCTCCACCGGCCCGCGCTGCCGCGTGTAGGCCGCGCCGCGGCCGGCGTTGTGCATCGCCACACGGCGCGGCACATCGTAAGTCCAGCCGGTGTAGAGTGTGCCGTCTACACAGCGCACGATATAGACGTAGGCAATGGGGGGGGATGCGGTCATGCAACCAGTGTAATAGCTGGGGAGAAAATCGCCAAAATGTGACGACGGTGATCGTGACGCGCCGCGTCACGATTTGGTTATTGCGTACCTTTCTTGTATAATGTGCCACAAATGCCCCACATTCTGCGCTATCTATGACCTGCGTCATAGCCAGCACAGCAGATTTGCGCTAGACTAAACACCAGGTGGTGTTGTGAGCAACAGTCACTAGTTCTCATTCCCGGAAGGAGCCTTCCATGTTTCGGCTAACTCCCATTGAAATGCTTCTGTTTCTGATTGCGGTGGTCGCGTCGCTGTATTTTGGCTATCGCGGCTTCAAGCGGGTCTTCCAGATCATTCAGCGCGGCCAGGGCGAGCCGCCGATCAAGGAAATTCCCAAGCGTCTGTGGAATGCCGCAGTGCAGTGGATTGGTCTGTTGCCCACCTGGCGCGCGCGCCCCGGAGCCAGTTTCATGCACGCCCTGATTGCCTGGGCTTTCATGTTCTATTTCCTCGTCAACGCGCTGGATGTGTTGCGCGGCTACACCGGCTGGGTGGTGCCCGGCGCAGTTGGCAATGTCTATCGCCTGCTGGCCGATCTTCTCAGCGTAGGCGCGCTGGTGGCTATGACGTGGTTCTTGCTGCGCCGTTTCGTCTTCAAAGCACCTGAACTGACTTATCACGACAATATCAAGCTGACCGAGCAGGTCAAAAACGGGCGCATCCGCCGTGACTCGCTGATCGTCGGCCTGTTCATTCTGGCGCACATCGGCTTCCGCTTCCTGGGCGAGAGCTTCGAGGTGGCGCAGCACGCCGACCGCTGGCAGCCGTTTGCCAGCGCCGTTAGCAATTTGTGGGGCGGCATGAGCCACGGCACGCTGAACGTTATGCAGCACCTGGCCTGGTGGATTGCCCTCGGCCTGATCCTGGCCTTCATCCCCTACTTCCCCTACACCAAACACATCCACTTGATGATGTCGGGCCTCAACTTCCTGCTCAAGCCGGAGCGTACTTCACGCGGCGAGCTGGAGCCGATCAATATGGAAGATGAGACCATTGAGCAGTTTGGCGTCGCCCGCCTGGAGGAACTGCCCTGGAAGCATGTGCTGGATGCCTATTCGTGCATCATGTGCAACCGCTGCCAGGATGTGTGCCCGGCCTACACCACCGGCAAGGAGCTGTCCCCCTCCGCGCTGGAGATCAACAAGCGCATGTTCATCAACGCCAATGACGCGGCGCTGGCTGGCGGCGCTGCTACGCCGCCGCTGCTGGATTACGCGTTGAGCGAATCGGCGTTGTGGGCCTGCACAGCCTGCGGCGCGTGCATCCAGGTGTGTCCGGTGGGCAACGAGCCGATGTTCGACCTGATGTACATGCGGCGCAACCAGATGATGATGGAAAACAATTTCCCGCACGAGTTGCAGGCCGCGTACAAGGGTATGGAACGCTCCGGCAATCCGTGGAATCTGGCGCGACGCGACCGCATGAAGTGGGCCGATGGCCTGGATATCCCCACGGTTGAGGAAAAGCCCGATTTCGATGTGTTGTGGTGGGTGGGGTGTGCGCCGTCGTATGACATGCGCGCCCAAAGCACCGCGCGTGCGTTCGCCGAAGTGCTGCAAGCCACTCACACCAACTATGCGGTGCTGGGCGAAATGGAAAATTGCACCGGTGACTCGGCCCGTCGCTCCGGCAACGAAGCGCTGTTCTACGAAATGGCGATGGCGAACATCGAAACGCTCAACGAATTTATGGGCGGCGACAAGCCCAAGCGCATCGTCACTACCTGCCCACACTGTATGCACACGCTGGGCAAAGAATATCACCAGTACGGCGGCAAGTATGAAGTCATCCACAGCACGCAGTTAATCGCGGAGATGATGGAGCAGGGCAAGCTGCGGCTGACTGGCGATGCGGTCAAGGGCGGCCTGACCCTGCACGATCCTTGCTATCTGGGCCGTATGAATGATGTCGTAGCCGCGCCGCGGGCAGTGTTGCAAGGGGCTAACGGCGGCTTCGTCGAAATGCCGCGCCACGGCGAACAGTCCTTCTGCTGCGGTGCAGGTGGCGCGCAGATGTGGAAAGAAGAAGAGCACGGCACAGCCGCGGTCAATATGACCCGCTATCAGGAAGCGGCCGCCCTGGATGTGAAGACCATCGCGGTCGGCTGCCCCTTCTGCCTCACGATGTTGACCGATGCCTCCAAGCAGGCCGATCAGGGGATCGAGGTGAAAGACATCGTGGAACTGGTAGCCAGCGGACTACCCAAACCGTAACCAAACAGAGTGGGTCGGTTGACCTGCCCTGATGGTTCCAAAGCAAAGCGCGGTAGGCAATTGCCTACCGCGTGCTTTTTTAACAAATAAATCGGCGGCTGACAGGCTTTTATGCCCTGCCAACCGCCGATTTTGTCTAGCGTATCGTTGAAGGTTAATTCGTGCGGATGTCGCGCACTTCTAACACATGCGTAGCCAGGGCCGCGCGTAGTGTGTCCTCGCTGACGCCCGCCACCTTGATCATCAACTCCGCAGAACCGGGGTCGTCACCGGCAAAGGTACCCAACGCAATAATGTTGCCCCCTGCGTCGTAGATCGCCTTGCTCAAGGCCGCGATTTCGCCCGCCTGGTTCGGCACCAGCACGCTGATGCGTGCGCCCTGCTGCCGCGCGCCCATCATCTCCAGCATGATCTTGAACAGGTCGGTTTCGGTGATCATGCCGACTACCTTGCCGTCCAGCGTCACCGGCAAGCCGCCGATCTTGTTATCAATCATCAGCCGCGCGGCCTCTTCAATCGGGGTGTCCTCGCTAATCGTCATCACGTTCTTGGTCATCACCTGGCTGACCTTGATCTTGCTGACCAGATAGCTAATTTCCCACACGCTGAGCAGTGTGGCTTGCGTGGGCGATGCGTTGAGCAGATCACCTTCCGTCACAATGCCAACCAGCTTGCCGTTTTGGATCACCGGCGCGCGGCGGATATGCTCTCGGCGCATGAAAGCCTGCGCATCCAGAGCGGACATATCGGGGGATACCGTTAAAACCGGATGTGACATTCGTTCGCCGACTAGCATGAGACCTCCTGTAACAGGCAAAAAGTGAATAAGCTGCTCAAAAGCAGGGGAATTATAGCATCAGGCGGGACAAGCCACAAACGCCACGGGACCATGTCGCACAACTGACTTTCCCGCTTCTTACGCCAGTAGTGCCTGCAATGGTGCGATGAGCGGCGCGGCAGCGGCACGGCCACGCGCCAGCACATCCGCGGATTTTGGCAGCACGTAGTCTGTCTCCGCCAAATCCGGCTCGATCACGAAATCGGCACGGTCTAGCGAATCGCCCGCGCGCATCACCAACGCACTGAGGGCCGCGCTGCCGGCCCAAAACGGGTTGGACGGCAACTGCGCGCCCACCGGCATGATGTTCACCGCCACCACCACGTCCGCGCCCATGTCGCGCAGCACCTGCACCAACAGGTTGTTGCTGGCAAAGCCATCACACAACAGCCGCCCGCGCCAGCGGGTGGGGGCAACCAACCCCGGCACCGACGCGCTGGCGCGCACAGCATGAACCACGCGGCCGCTGGTGATCACCACCGGTTCACCGGTGATGATGTCGGTGGCGCCGATTGCCAGTGGCTTGGGGAGTTGGTCAAAGGTCAGATCGCCCAGTTTGCGAATCAAAAACGTTTCCAGTTTGCTGAAATCCACCAGCCCCAGCTTTCTGGTTCCCCAGCGACCCGGCAGCGGCAGGATGGGCGCAGCAATGCGCGGCCAGGTGAAGTTATTGGAAAGCTCCTCCATCCCGGCCACATCCAGCCCGCTGGCGTAGGCTGCGGCGGCCAGCGCGCCCGCGCTAACGCCACTGACGAAATCGGCGTGAATTCCAGCGGCATCCAGTGCCTGGATGACGCCGATGTGCGCGTGCCCGCGCGCTACGCCGCCTGACAGCGCCAGCCCCAACCGCCTGCGTTGCCGCCAAACCGGCGCCTCTGGCCGAATCGTAGCCGATGGGTCTGTCATGCCGACAGCTCCTGCGCGGGCCACAGTTCTGCGGCCCACGCCTCCAGATCGAGACGTTGCAGCGTGGCGGGCAGCGGCTTGCCGGTGATCGGATCCCAGCCGCGCACGTCGTAGTACAGGCCCAGCAACGTGTCCATGTCGGGCACATAGCCTTCGGTGCCGCCGGTTTCAATGCGCGCTTGCAGCAGTTTGGGCAGACGATCATCGCCGCGCGTTGCACCCAGGCGGAAGTTCAATGCGCGCTTCAGCACGCTGATGCGCTCGCCCAACTGCATAATACCGGCGTAGTCCACATTCCAACCGGTCAGCGTATTGAGCAGGCCGACCAAATTTTCAGCCTGCACATCCTCGAAATGACACATAATCACCGAGTTGGTAAAGCTGCGATAATCCATCGTGTTGGCTGCCAGTTGGGCGACCTCGCGGGTTTCATCGTGCCGTTCCAGCAAATCTAGCCCCAGCTCCGGCACAATGCGCCCGCGCAGCACTTCGTAATAATCACCGGCCATGTGACAGGCGCCGCGGCTGGTGGTGGCATATACCAATGCTTGACCGGAAAATGCACGCGGGTCGTGGAAGGGTGCTTCCAGCCCTTTCACGGTGATCGCCAGCTCTGGCACGCCAAAATGCCGCGCCACCGCGTCCGCGCCTTCTGCCAACAAATCGCCCAGCCCCTGCCGCAATGCGATGCGTTCCACCAGCTCCAGCGCGGGCTGCGCCTCGCCCCAGGTCAGGTCGCGGCCTTCCGTATCGGCCCGCGTGATGATGCCCTGATTGTACAGATAGTAGAGCAGGCCAATCGTGTGTGCAGTGGAGATCGTATCGAGGCCGTGCAGGTTGCACAGATGGCCGGCCAGGGCCGCGGCTTCCAGGTCGTTGGCGCCGAGCAGCGAACTGAACCCGACTGCGGTTTCGTACTCTGGCCCATCCACTTTCGGATGCTCGCTGCCGGTCACAGCGCTGCGCTCCACGGTGTAATGGTTTAGGTGAATTTCCCGGCCACAAGAAATGGGACAGCGGAAGCAAGGCACTTGGCGGTCGAGCATAGTATCCAGCAGCGTGGCGCTGTTGATGGTGGCTTCAATCTTCGGATCTTCGCTGGCTGTGTAATAGCGCACCGGCGTATCGCCGTACATAAAACCCACATCAGCGCCGAGGATCGTGCCGGTCATGCGCAAGCCGACCACAAAAATATCGTCCACCACGAAGCGCATAGCCGCGCGCAGGTAGTTTTTATAGCCCGCGGGGTCGGCAGTCGGGATCTCCGACTTGCCGCCGCAGGCAATCGCCTTGAGCCGTTTGCTGCCCATCACCGCGCCGAGGCCTGTGCGCGCGGCCGCACGGCCGTGATCATTCATCACCGCGGCGTACTTGACCAAATTCTCGCCAGCCGCGCCGATAGTTGCCACGCGCACGCGCAGCTTGTTTTCAGCAGAGGCCAATTCCTGTTCCACGCGATCTTGCGTGTCGTAGTGGTTCAGTCCCCAGAGGTGCGTGGCGTCGTGCAGGGCCACCTGGCCGTGCAAGATGCTCAGGTACACTGGTTGCGGCGCTTGTCCTGTGATGATGATGCCATCATAGCCGGCATGGCGCAGCGCAGGCCCCCAGTAGCCGCCGCCGTTGGCTTCGCCTGTCAGGCGGGTGGCAGGGGAGCGCGCGACCACGCTGTAACGCCCCGAAGCCGGGGTTTGCGTGCCGACAAAGGGGCCGGTCATGAAGATCAGCGGATTATCCGGCCCCAGTGGGTCGGTGTCGCCGGTCACATAATCGGCCAGATAGCGTGCACCCAGGCCGCTGCCGCCGATAAACTGGCGCGCATAGTCGGCGTTGAGCGGCTCGTCCCACCAGCGACCAGCAGACAGGTCAACGCGCAAAATCTTACCGAGATAGCCGTGTAATGCGATGGTCATAGGGGGCAAACTGGACGCCAACTCAACGGGAGATATTGACAAGCATCGTGCGTGCTGCCCAGTGACTTTCCAGGCAGCACGCAGGAAGTCAAACGTTAAAAATCAATCGAACGGCCGTCGTACGCGTAGCGGAACAGCTTGTCGAGATCGTCGTTGTCGGCGTAACGTGCATTAAAGAAGATTTGGTTGTCCGCCGCAGCGTTGGCGACCAGCTTGGGCAGCGCGTCCTCAAAGGCTGCGCGCTCAATACCCAGCGCGGCCAGACGCGTAGCAAAGTTGATCCCATCGGACAGGCTGCGGATCGCGCTGACCAGTTGCGCCGTGCCCTCTTCTTCATCGTCCGCGGGCAGGTGCAGGAAGTGAGCGATGTCGCCGTAGCGGGTGTCGCCGCCGTTGGCCGTGTATTCGATCACATAGGGCAGGAACAGACCCACCGCGCGGCCATGCGGCACATGGAGAACTGCGCCAAGCGAATGTCCCATCGCGTGTGCGAGGCCGAGCATCGAATTGCCGAAGGCCACGCCCGCGATGGTGGCAGCGTTGTGCATGTGGCCGCGGGCATCGGCATCGGAGCCGTCCGCATACGCGCGCGGCAGGTATTGGAAGACCAATTCGACGGCTTTCAAGGCCAGTCCGTCGCTGAAATCGTTGTGCAGCGTGCTGGTGTAGGCTTCCACCGCGTGCGTCAGCACATCCATGCCGGTGTCCGCGGTGATGCGGGCGGGCAGGCCCAGCACCAGCGACGAATCAACAATCGCCAGGTC
The DNA here is from genome assembly GCA_049299095.1 of Anaerolineae bacterium. Taxonomy (GTDB): domain Bacteria; phylum Chloroflexota; class Anaerolineae; order JAAEKA01; family JAAEKA01; genus JAAEKA01. Next base: position 25,478 of record JBAQWV010000145.1, read on the forward strand.
GGGCAGCAATTCGGGTGTGCCCATCGAGAGCTTCATCTGCGCTTCGAGGTCGGTCAGCACCGTGGCCCAGGTGGCTTCGGAGCCGGTGCCAGAGGTGGTGGGAATGGCGATCAACCGGGCTTTCTGGCGCAGGCCGTATTCTTCCATCGGGTTGATGGCCGCGGGGTCAGCGTCGGGGTTTTCATACAGCAGCCAGGCGGCCTTGGCTGCGTCCATGGCGGAACCACCGCCCAGGCCGATGATCCAGTCAGGCTGCCAATCGGTCATCTGCTGGGCGGCGCGGCGCACTGTTTGCAGCGAGGGGTTGGGTTCGACCTCGGCAAAGACGGCGCTTTCCAGCCCGGCCGCGGCCAGTCGCTGCTGAACCCGTTCAACAAAACCAAACGCGACCATGTTGGCGTCGGTGACGAAAAAGGCGCGGCGGCCTTGCAGGTTTTCGAGATGCTCGAGTGCATCATCACCAAACACGACTTTGGGGCTGCTAAAAATCCACATCCTGCGCCTCCTTCAAGGCTGCTGACGGTGTTGGCTGCAAGCGCAGCCAGACAAGCACGTTGCTTGCAGCGCGCTTGTCACAAGGGCATGTTGGATTGGAGAAAGAGCCGTGTTGACAAAAACACGGCTCGCTGGCTTGTCTTATTCAGGAAATTCCGTGGGGACGTTGGTGGCGGCGTTGACCAATTCCTGCGCGGCCTTGACCGACTTCAGCACCTTGGCCATGTTGCCCTTGAGCTTGAGCTGCCGGGTGATAAGCCCCTGGATAGGATCAACTTTTCTCTCAATGACCTTTTTCCACGAAGGGATTTTGCCGCTCACTTCGAATTCAGGGGATTTTGAGCTGGGATCGGCCACGATATAGGCATCGCGGCATTCGCCGTGCCACAAGTCGAGGTACAGCACGCGCTGCGTGCCATTGGCGAGATCGGCCACGAAGTAGAAATCGCCTTCCCACGTTTCCGCGGCGACCTTGTAGGCAGCGCTGCTGTTGACAGCATTTTTGAAAGCTGCTGCCCACTCTTCAGACAAGAAAGGAATGGCCATAAACGTATCCTCCTGATATTTGTGTGCGGTTTGTGACGCAATGCGTCGGGTACAAGTGCACTATACCACGAAACAAAACGCGTAGCAAAAGCAGGTGGGAGGTGAGGCGATTTAGGGCAGTAATCACGCGTCTGCGCCAGCCAGCTTGCGTTCCAGCCGTTCCAGGCGGTGCTGCAAGGCGGTCAATGCCTGCTCGCGCGCAAAGCTGGAGGACAGTTGGCGTGCAGTGTGCATCCCCCATAACGTCCATTTGCGCGCCGCAGCCAGGTCAGGGTCGTGCCATTCATGATGCTTGGCTAATTCCTCAAAGGGGGTTATGTCCAGCCCAGGCACGCTGGTAATCCAGTCCTGCCAAATCAGCGCGGCTTCGGCGCGGCGCTCCTGGCGTTTCAGTAAGTCGCCCAGACGACGCAAAGCCACTGTGCGCAGTTCTGGAGCCAGCGGCGCAGCCAGCGCGCGGTGGTACGCAGCCTCGCATGCGGGCAGCCACTCCAATTCCTCGTAGCAACGCGCCACGCTCACCCAGTCCGCGGGATGAAACGACCGGTCTGGCAGCCAATCGCCCGCCGCGGCAAAGGGCGCACACAAAGCCGCGGCCAGCGGAACCATGTTGACGATGTCCTCGCGGTTATGATAGAACACGCGCGCCACGTCTGCCACCACTTCGGGCCGCGGCTGTGCCTGGCTGCGGGCAAATTCCTGGTAAATGGACGGGATCAGCCAGCCAGGCACATCCTCCTGGCTGCGTTGAAAGCCGAGGATATCCTGCTCCAGCGCGCTGAGCGCACAGGAGGGTAGCCGCAACCGCCAACGCTGGCGCGCCGCAGTTAGCAAGTCTAGATGCGCCAGACCGGCCAGCGGTGACGGCGCGCGCTGGAGGGCAAAACGGGTTTGCAGCAGTGGGGCATCGAACGAACGTCCGTTGAACGTAACCAGCAAACGTCGCGGCGCGAGCAGATCGCTCACGACGTGCAGCAGCGCGCCCTCCTCCGCCGGGGTGCGCATGAACACCTGATGCACTGTGTAGACATCGTCGAACACGCCGATACCGACCATGAACGCGAACGTGCCCGCACCACCTGCCAGCCCGCTGGTTTCTGTGTCGAGAAAGGCAGCCTGACGAAAGTCGTACGCGGCCAGCGCGGGATCCCGTCCACACGCGGCCAGCGCGTCGCCGCTTACCATCAGCGTATCAGCCAACGCCCAGCCGCCGCGCGTTTCGTCAAGGGGATACTGCGTGCTGGCAACCAGGCAAACTCCTGCCGGGGTCAGCACCGCGCGCGCACCCGTGTGCGTGGCGAGATCAAGGGGGTTGGCGCTGGCGGTGGGGAGTGGCACGGGCGGCGCAGGGCGCGGGGGTTGAAACCCGGCGCGCCCGCGCTGTACGCCAAGCTGCTGCAAACGGCGCATCCGCTCCGCTACATCGCCCGCGCCCGGCAGCCCGGCTTCTTCCCCGCTCATCAGCTTATTGCCCCATTCCGGCCAGGATCACGCTCAGGAAGTTGTAGCCAAAGTGTACCAGAATGGCAATCGTTAGGTTGGTGCGATTGCGGATCAGCCCCAGCACCACGGCAATCATCAGGATCAGCAGCGTGGCCGGCGACAGTGCATATTGGCTGTGAATGATTGTGAACAGGATCGAAGTGAGCACCAGACGGAAGGGGGGCAGCATCGCACCGCGGAAGAGCATCTCCTCACCCAGTGCGGCGGCCATGCCGATGGTAAACGCGCCGCTGAGGCCGGTCAGGTTGCCGAGTAACAGATTACTCGCTTCATCAATTTGCGCCATGCCGGCGGGGTCAAACAATGACCACAGGTAGGAAACCGCCACTTGCAGCGCAAACAGCCCCACGATTGCGCCGAGACCCAGCAACACCTGCCGCAGAGTTGGCATCACCAGCCCGAGCCGCTGAGCGGTCTCGCGCAGGTTGCGCCGCGTGAACAGCCCCACGCCAGACACAGCCACCAGCACCATGCCGAGCGTCTGGGTCCACAGTGTGGCCGCACCGACGCCACCCGTTTCCCCTAAACCGCCCATCACTTCAGGATTGCTCATCAGCGGCTGCTGACCAATGCCGGTTCCTGCCAGGTAGATGGCATACACCAGTGCGGCGGTGTGCAGCACAGACGCGGGGTTGATGGGGATGAGGCGGGCTAACAGGCGACGCACGGGAGGGATGAGCGGAAGAAATGCCAACAGGCCGGTGATGCCCATCGCGCGGAAAAAGGTACCCATCGCCACCGCAGTGTCGCCGGAGAAGCCCATCTGGCTTGCGGTTTCCGTGGTAAACGCGAAGCTGGCAACGCCAAGCAGAAGCATCATCAGGTTCATGGTAACCAGCGCGGCCAGCGTGATCCAACGAAACGCGCGGTGATAATGCTCCATGTTGGCAAGTACCAGCACAATCGCCAGCAGAACAAAGGTAAAGAGCGTAATAGTTGATTCCATGCCCGCATTATCTCATGGCGATTAAAAAACCCCAAAATGACACCCGCGGCCTGTTGGCCGTGTTCGAAACAAAAAAAGCGAGGCGAGTCTGAAAAGACTCGCCTCGCATGAGTGCTGGCCGTGCACCCCTCGTCGAACTGCGGCCACCGGCTTGTCACGCTAGCCAGCTCAGGCCAGGCTACCCCGTGGCACCCACGGGAAACCGCTTATGGCTGCTACCTTCCGGTCCTGACCAGGTTCACGGGTCCGCGCCGCACAGGACCCAGCCATCAACACCGCTTTGCTGATTAGTCACAGCAACCGCCAAGCCCTTGGAGTGGGAATTCAGCCCCGCTATAGCGGATTGCGAGTACAGGGCACCGCTAGCGCCCCGCCTAGCACGACCGTGGTGCATTGTACCGCAGAAGCAGGGCTGTGGCAAGTTGTGGAGCGTTGACGTGTGTAAGCCCCACTCCAACAAATGGATTTGATTTACGGCTTGGCCCGCGGCTGTGTTATACTCACGACATGAATGCGAAAACCCTTCACGTCCTGGAATTTGACAAAATTTTGCAACGACTGGCGGAACACACCAGCTTTTCCGCGGGCCGTGACCTGGTGCTGAACACCGTACCCACCGACGATCTGAGCCTGGCGCGGCAATGGTTGGCCGAAACCACCGAAGCGCGGCGCTTGCTGGGCGAACACAGCGATGTACATCTGGGCGGCGTCCACGATATCCGCCCGCTGCTGCCGCTAGCCGAACGGGGCGTGGTGCTGCTGGCAACTGATCTGCTGGAAGTGCGCAGTACCTTGTTGCGCGCCCGCACACTGCGCGGGCTGTTGTCGCGGCTTGAAACGCGCTTCCCCAACCTGGCCGACATCGGTTTTCGCATCGAACCGGCCGCACATGTGGCGGAGCAGATCGCCCAGGTGATCAGCGAGCGCGGCGACATCCTCGACAGCGCCAGCCCCAAGCTGGCCCGGCTGCGCGGCGAGATCAAGGTGGTGCAGGGACGGCTGATGGAGCGATTGAGCCGTTTTATCAGCTCGTCTGACACCGCGCAGTATTTGCAGGAGGCGATTGTCACCCAACGCCAGGGCCGCTACGTGATCCCGCTCAAGGCGGAGTTCAAAGGGCGCATCCGCGGCCTGGTACACGACCAGTCAGCCAGCGGCGCAACGCTGTTTATCGAGCCGTATGGCGTGGTCGAGCTGAATAACGAATGGCGGCAGTTGCAACTGGCCGAACAGGAGGAAATTCGCCGCCTGCTGGCTGAGTTGAGTGACGTGGTGGGCCGGGAAGCATTGCCAATTCGCCAAACCGTCGAGGCGCTGGCGCTGCTGGACCTGATCTTTGCCCGCGCCCGCTACGCGGACGATCTACGCGCCACCGAACCGCTGCTGGTGCCCTTCAACGATCAAGCAACGCCCCAGGCGCGCCAGGGCCGCCGCGCGCGCGAAGCGGACGAAGCGCCCGCCGCGCCTGCCTTTCGTCACCCCGGTTCCACCATCCAACTGCGCCGCGCGCGCCATCCGCTGCTCGATCAGGACAGCGTGGTGCCGATTGATGTTTACCTGGACGATAGCTATTTCGTGATTCTAATCACCGGTCCCAACACTGGCGGCAAGACGGTTACGCTGAAAACGGTCGGGCTGCTGGCGCTGATGGCGCAGGCTGGCTTGCATGTGCCGGCCAGCGACGGTTCAACGCTCTCTTGCTTCACGACGATTTTTGCCGACATCGGTGACGAGCAAAGCATCGAGCAGAACCTGTCCACCTTCTCCAGCCATATCACCAACATCATCGGCATTCTCGACGAGGCCGATGACCGCAGTCTGGTGCTGCTGGACGAGGTGGGCGCGGGCACCGACCCGGAGGAAGGGTCTGCGCTGGCGCGTGCGTTGCTCGATTTTCTGGTGCAGCGCAGTGTGACGACGCTGGCAACCACGCACTATTCCGACTTGAAGGTCTATGCGCACAGCACGCCCGGGGTGCGCAATGCCAGCGTTGAGTTCAACATCGAAACTCTGGCCCCAACTTACGAATTGAGCATTGGCTTGCCGGGCCGCTCCAATGCGCTGGCGATTGCGACGCGGCTGGGGCTGAACCCGGCGATCATTCACGCGGCTGAGGCGCTGGTGCAGCCGGAGGCGCTGGCTGCGGACAGCCTGCTACAAGAGATTAAAACCACGCGCGACCGGCTGGAAGCGGAGCGCGGTCAGGCGGAAACGGCCCGACGACAGGCGGAAGCGCACGAAACCGAGTTGCGCTATCGCTTGAGTAAGCTGGAAGAGGCGCGCCGTGAGGTGCTGAACGATGCACGCGCACAGGCGCAGGCGACGCTGGACGAGGTGGAAGCTGAGGTGGAGCGTGTGCGCCGCCAACTGGCGGGATTTGGCACGGGGCAACCCACGGGCCTGACCACGCATCAGCAAATGCTGGCGGAAGCGCAGCAGGTGCTGGCGCAGCAACGACGCGCGGCAGAAGCCGCGCCGGCCAATGTGGTTAGTCAGCCGACGCCGACGCAACGCGTGACGCCGCTGCGGGTAGGCGACACGGTGTGGATCCCCAGCCTGCAAGCCAGCGGCCAGATTGCTACGCTTAACGCTGCGGACCAGGATGCCGAAGTGCAGATTGGGTCCTTCCGTATGCGCCTGCCGCTCAGCCGGCTGGAACGCCGCGATGTCAGCCAGGCCGAGCCGGTGGGCATTACCCACCCGCGACGGGTGGCGACGCCGGAGCCTGCGCCCAGCAGCTTGCCGCCTGCCCCCCAGGTGGGGCTGGAACTGGATATTCGCGGCGCGACGGTGGAGGAAATGCTGCCACGGCTGGAGCGTTACCTGGACGATGCCTACCTGGGCGGGATGCCGTGGGTACGCATTATCCACGGCAAGGGCACGGGCGCGCTGCGTGCGGCGGTGCGCAATGAGCTGCGCAAGCATCCGCTGATTAAGGAGTTTCGCGAGGGTGAAGCGAATGAAGGCGGCGATGGTGTGACGGTGGTAAAGCTGGTTGGACAGTAGGCTGGATGGCGAGGTGATAAGGTGAATATAATGACGGCAGAAGACGAGAAGATTTTACAGATTTTCACGCGCGAGGGCGAGCTGTTGCAGATGCCCGCGCGCCGCAACAAACAAGCGGTGATCCTGCGCTGGGTGGTGGAACGGTTTGCGTTTGGTGTGCAGTACCCGGAAAAACAGGTGAACGAAATCCTGAAGCAGGTGAACCCCGATTACTCGATGTTACGCCGCTACCTGATAGACGAGGGTTTGATGCAGCGCGAGAATGGCGTTTATTGGCGGGTGCAGCCTGCAGAAACGGCTTGACGCGCGGCCCGCTCCCCAAAGGCTGGTTGTGTTGGGCGGTACTTTGATTGTTGCGGCCAGGGCTACGTAGTTCGTAGTACGGATGTCATTCCGAGGCTGACTTGGACCGAGTAATCCCCACCTTGGGAATGGACAGAAACCAAGATTTCTTACCCTGTTTGGGTTGAACCTCCCCCGAAAAAAGCACCTTTTTCGTGCCTGATTCTGGCCGGCTGTTTTTCAGGAGGCTGTGTTGGGCAGCGTTTTTTCTTTCGCAAGCCGAAAAGCTGTGGCTTGGATCAAAAATTCTGAATTTGCTTCTACACCTTGATGTAACAAGGCTTCTGCATATTCTGGATTGAAACGAAACTCGCCGTCTCGAAAAACTTCACGATCCCACGGATTTAACAACAGTTCATCGGTAATGATCCCAATGTAGTCTGGCACATGGACAGCTTTGGTATGGGCATACAAAACAGCGCTCTTTACGACTGAAGCTCCAAGCTCTATGCACTTATTCTTGACTATAACGATGGTTTCACCGCTGTCACAAATCTCATCTACAACAACAGCCCGGCGATGCGCAATTTTTGCAGGGGGTGGAATGATCCATTGTGGCTCTTTATACATGACGATGTCGTTTATGCGCCGTGAAACATGCACTGGATAGATTTCGATTTGAAGCAGATGAGCGAGTAGTGCACCTGGGTAATAACCTCCACGCCCGATCGGTACAATGACTTCTGGCTGGAAATATGAGAGTGAAATAGCCAGGGCTTTACAGATCCCGTGGAAATCTTCCCAGGAAATGGTCTGAATTCCTGTGCGTGTTGAGTAGTCATAGGAATTCTGTGACATTGTGAATCCTTTGGTTACAACCTTTATCGAGCCGCCGAACAGCTGCATTTCAGCCGCCTGCGGGTCAGCAAATTGAGCCACAATTTAAGATGCCTTTGCTGGTAAAGTCAGGTAGCAAATCCGACGGGTAGCAGGTCGGCGTGGAAGCGGTGGTTAGGCGCTTTTAGTTCATTACAAATTGTTGTTTTTTGCCTTTTTGATCGTCAATTTACCAATTTCATCAAGAAGATTGGGGAAAATATCAGGCTGGTATATCTCTTTCCAGGTTTTATGTTAGTGTTTGTCAAAGTCAAAACCTGCTTTGGTCAAACTGAAAATCCATATACCTTCAACAGCAGCAATTATAAACACACGGGCCTGCAATCTTAAAGCATACGACTTCGCTTGCCAATAGGCTTTGAATAGTTCCTTTTGTGTTTTTAGGCGGAACTTTGCCTCGAGAACCATTTTGGACTGTTCTTCACCCTTATTCTGCTTTGCGAAAAAAGCATAATCGGGATAGATTTTTTCCCCGCTTCCCATTCTGACGGGCATTTGTCTTGTCCAATCATCACTCTCGTAACCTAATTTTTTCAATAAAGGTTCGACCAGATGAATTTCCACATCCCTTTCGTCTTTCAATATGGTTTCATCATCATCCACATCAAAGATAGGAGCAATCCTGGGCAGTATGGTTATATCTTGCCCTTTCCGTTCCATGATTTGCAGGATCGCCTCGTATTCTCGAAAATTGAAGCGTCGTCCATTTAATCCTTGCATGGAACTTCTAACCAAACCATTTTGCGAGAGTAAAGGATCGTTTCGCAAATCTTCATAGGTGACTGGAACGGTCTTGATCGGATTGCATACCCAAATCTGGCTGTAAAAATACATAAACGGGTCAACAAACCCATCCGTTTTGGCTCGCCAAACCGAATGGATAGAACTTCTTGGAGCCAAGCAATAAATCAACACAATATCGCCGCGTCTGGTATCAACATTACCTTGCCAGTTTGAAATTGTGTCACCGTTGGCGCTATCAAGAAACTCCGGATCACCGTTGTTATTGATACCACCACCCACAATCCATACCTTCATTGGCTTGGGCAGTTCATTTTCTGTTTCCAGTGAAATAAAGTTCGGAGCAAACGAATACAAAAATGCACACAATTCTGCTGGTGAAAGGTTACGATTTACCCGAAACTCATACAGTACTTGGCACAATTCAAAATAGTACATCAACCTTTTGTCGAAGTGTTTCTTCCTGGGCAATTCCGGTAGAGGAATACTGAACTCGACGCATATTTGTTCGAACAAATAAAAATGGTTTTTGAAAAGGTAGGGGAAGTAGTATTCGGGAAAACACGTATACAACCCCACCGATAATTCTGTTAACCAATTTAACAAATCAGCATGTGTTAGTACTGCTGCTTCTTCTGTCCCCTTATCTTCATCATAAAACGTAACCGGAAAACCACTGGCTATCTCGTTAAGTACATTCCCCGCTTCAACTATGCTCTTGATCTCTTTACTTGAATAGTCTTCGATGACAATATTGGTAAATTCCCAAGTCCAATCTGAAATATTCAAAGGTACATTGGCCAGAGTTAATTTGAACTTACCGTCAAGAATCTGTTCAAAAAGGTCCGAATAGGTTTGAATGGCTAACGAACCTTCAGGTGAGCTTTTATATAACTGCCAAATGTATGAACTAAACTCCATATTTCCCTAAGTTCCTTATCGAAATCGGATTTAGCGCCTAACGGTTTGCGTTATGCCCCGCAGGGGTACGTGTGGGCGGGCGTGGATTCTGCTTGGGAGCAGGGAACACTCGAAGCCAGAAAAATGCTTGTAAACCGCGCCGACTCCCCATCCGTCCGCTGCACCCACCTGGTCGGGGCGGGGCCTCGTCCTGCAAACCACCAGAAACGGGTGCGCTGCGGTGATGGGACAAGGCTTCATGGAGCGTCAGACCGGCAAGCCGTGACGCGTCGCCCACTCGTTTTGGACTAACCCTCGTCCCAACACATCAACCAGGGGTCGTTTCTTAAGACGCTTTGCTGGGCGCGGTTTATATTGGAAGGCGCTCTATACAAGCACATGTCGCTGGTACAGGAGGCGCAACTCGGCTCAGGAATTCTACCGTTTGAACTTCTTTAATACGCCATCCTTTTTCAATCGTAAAACGTGTTTGCAATTCATCAACTGAAATTTGGCGAGGCACATTAGGTATGGAGAATTCGACTGCAAACTCATGCAAATAATAACAGCCATGCGGCTTCAAGATTGAGGCAACTTCATCAATTAATTGCTCGCATTGGTCTGGATTAAATAAGTGATAAAAGCCTGAATCGAAAACTGCTCCAAACTTTTCTTGAAGTAAAGATGGCTTGAGGGCGTCTGCTACCTGAAAACTTAATAATTGGGCGGTCTCAGCGGCAAGGGACGCAACTTTATCTTGGGCATTTTTAATGGCAGATTCAACAAAATCAATTCCCACAACTTGATGCCCCAACTCCGCTAAATAAATGGCAAGGTCGCCAGAGCCACAACCAAGATCCAAAACTGGATTTGAGGGTGGGCATTTTTCAATAAGAGCCGCCATTGCGGGTTGAGGTGCTCCAATATCCCAAGGCACAACATTCTGGTAAACAGAATTAAAAAAAGTAAGTGGGTCAGAACCAAATCTACTCAAAATAAATTTCCTTATGTGCTTTCGCGAAGCGCCCAACGGTTTGCGTTATGCCCCGCAGGGGTACGTGTGGGCGGGAACCAACCGCAACGAGGGGATAAACTCAAAATGTGGAAACTGCCTTGCGCCCTTGACTTCCCACATCATCTGTGCACGCTGTGTTAGGCGTTTTTTGTTTTTACAACACCACGACTATTAAATTCCATTTCCATCAAAATCTTTAGAATAGAACCCAATGCTTTTAACGGAAAATAGATGATGATGCTTTGCAAGCCTACCCCAAAGATAAAAATTATAAGCGTTATCAACCATGCGATAAAGTTTTTGCTTGTATCGCCCATGAAATACGACAATATAATTCTTTGCGTTTGAGGTAATGCTATTAAACTGGAAATAGCAGAGGCAACAATTGAAGCAAGTGCGGCTTTATTCAACCAGTTTTCTAACCGTAAAATTTCATGCGGATTGTAAAATTCAGGCGGATTTTCATCGTCCATCAAAAAATCAAAATCGGCTTCATCTTCATCAATTTCGCCTTCGGTATCTTTATACTCCAAAATAGGCTCATCTTGTGACGGAAGTTCACCAAGCCTTTCTTGTAAAATCTCTTGAATGACACTGAATGTATCTTCTGACCATTCCACGTGGTCATTCTTTTGCCAGATTTCGACTAGTTCATCAGTTTCTTTAAATTTGAAATTACTGTAAATCTGTTTGCGTAGGCTGTTACTCATTGGTCACCCCTTCAAATTTGTCTTTGTAATTCAAGTCAGTTTCGACAATCATATATAAACCTGCCGAAATGCCTTTGAGAACAAGCCAGTAAATAGCACCCCGAATAAAAATACCTGCCAAATCTACAACAAGGCTGAAAGTGTAAACAGGATTTTCGCTCAACATCTCCATAAAATTGGGTTGACCAAAACCTGTTGACAAGGTTTGTATCATGTACGAATTTTGGAGTTGGATAAACCTTGCCCCTACATATAAAACTTGAGAAACAAGAGCAATCCATGCAAAAATATTCGCAACTGATGCGATATTCATTAGCCTGCCGTGCTTTTTTGTGATGAAGCCTTCCCCAGTGCTATCGGTCATGCGGTCTCCCTGATTTTGTAGATTTTGTAGAAAGTTATGCAAGGCAAACGCCTAACGGCTTGCGTTACTTGCAGGTGGGTGGGACGAGACTCTGCCTGAGAGCAGTATAAACTCGAAGCTTGAAAACTGTTTGTAAATCGCGCAGACTCCCACCTGTCCAGTGCACGCGGTGTTGGGCGGCTGTTAAGCAATTTTTCATTGTCTTTTGCCGAGAAACATTGTTTAATTTGCTTTGACATCAGAAACCAAATTTGTCCTGCTATTAATCCAAGGCTAAGTGGGTAGAAAATGGGGTTTGGTACTTCCGTTTCAAGTCCATTCATACCCACAATAGTGATCGCCGATTCGCTAAATTTACCAGAAGTACCAACAAGGAGGAAAAGAATAACATCAAAGGCAAGAAAGACAAACAAAATTATTAAGGCTTGTTTCCTCGCCCAAGGACTCTGGCGAAAAAGTCCAATCCCAATTGGCAAAGCCACAACCATATATGGTATGTCAAACTTCCCTTGCATCAGTTTGGGTAAGCCATAATAAAGACCAATACCTCCGACAAGTATCCATAAAAAGCCATAAATATTTAGTAGAAGAAAGGAAGAATTATTTTTCATTACTAACCAGGTTTCTTGCGCAAAATGATTTCATTAATCGATGCCACCTCTAGCAAACCGTTTTCTACCTAAGCCGCCCAACTAGTAATTATGCGGAATACAGTCCGCATATCAACCGGACGGCTATTCCGCTTTTTGCCCCCTGTGGGGGCATTATACGGAATGCAGTCCGCATATCACCCCGCTACGGGGTTTTATGCGGATAAAAAATTGTGCTAAAATGCGGAATGTAAACCGCAGTTCCTTCCTGCTTTCGTCATCCAGTGGGCCAAGTATAACGCCGCGCGGCATTCTGGTCAAGGTGGTGTAACCGCCCATGCCGTACTTCTATTCGTGTCAACTCTATTCAGGGCGGGTCAGGTCACTGCTTGCTGCCTGCCGCACGCCGCCCGCAGGGCGGCAGTCCCCACCCGTCGGCTGCACCCACCTGGTCGGGGCGGAGCCTCGTCCTGCAAACCACAAGAAACGGGCGCGCTGCGGTGATGGGAGTATACTTCATGGAGCGTCAGACTGGCAAGCCGTGACGCGTCGCCCGCCCGTTTTGGACTGGCCCTCGTCCCAACGCAACCACCAGGGGTCGTTTTTTAAGGCGCTTTGTCGGGCACGACACTTCAGAATACAGGTTAGCAATTCGGCCTGATTTTGATTGTTGGGCGGATCTTAAATTTGTATTGTATGGCTTAAGGTTTAATTGGCGTGGCAATTTTGATAACCACTAATTTTTCGTCATTATTGACATCAGTTACTCGAACACGATATCCTGCCACAGTTATTATTTTTCCTTCGTAAACATCTAAATCTTGCTCAAGTTCAGGTCGTCCACGCACAAAAAAAGACAAGTGGGCTATTGTCCCGGATTGCAAATTACCATCATTATCTAAGTATTCCCCTGATCGAACTGCGCCAACCCCAATGCGTAGAAAATCACCCTTCACGATTATCTGACCACCATTATGTGCAGAATAAAGTACTTCTTCACCATATTCGTAACTATCAATTGGTACTTGCTGTGTATTTTGTGAGTTTGGCATTGTAGTCTCCTCATAAATTGGTAGCGGTGTTCCATCTATGGGTGAACAACTTATCAGGAAGATGAACAACCACAATGAAACAAAAATACATAACCTTGATCGTAATTTGGCCTCAATCATAATTCTGTCTCTATGTATGTTGTAAAGAATTCATGTCAATTCTGTCAAAGCTCTCAATGAATTCATCATAGGAAAGTTCAATCCTATAATTAGAACTACTATCATATCCCCAAGGATTACGAACAACTATCCTATCGTTCGTAACATCTATACTTTCTATCCAGTAAGCATGAGTTGTATGAAGTCGTCCCTTGCCTGCATCATAATATCCTTCTTCTCCATCACTTGTTCTATTCAGGCTGGATAACGTAATGGCAGTGCCGTTATTATGTAATTGAGCCAATTCTTGCAAACTGTACTCTCTCATGTCTGTTGTGGATTGACTATCAGTACCGGTTAGAGCTTGAAATACATCATGTGATACTCCTCCCTTATTTAATGTTTGATAACCACGTGTGATATCACCATTCCCTTGCCATTGGGCATAGGCTTTTTCCAAAATGCGAGGCCACAATTCATCATCTCCCTCACCAATGTGCGGTACACTGGCATCAGTAACCCACTGCCCAGTTTCTTTGCAGCCGTCCCACCCATCGGCTGCACCCACCTGGTCGGGGCGGAGCCTCGTCCTGCAAACCACCAGAAACGGGCACGCTGCGGTGATGGGAGTATACTTCATGGAGCGTCAGACCGGCAAGCCGTGACGCGTCGCCCACTCGTTTTGGACTAACCCTCGTCCCAACGCATCAACCAGGGGTCGTTTCTTAAGGCGCTTTGTCGGGCACGACACTTAAGAATACAGTTTACGTGAAAACGTGCGCCTGAATAGTTTTTCGGTTTCTTTATGTGCAAAGGTTTTTATCATCTCAAAGAGAATAACGTCATGCGTTAGCAATGTCAAACGCCATGACTGACGAACACCCCGTTTTTCAAAACCTTGACCTAAGGGGACGGGCCTAACGTTGGGCTTCAGCGGCGCGGCTGGCAGGCGTGTAGATCGAGACGAATGCAGGCATGCCACAACGTGATAAAAAAACCACTAGGTTTTGGGCCGCGCCAGCGGCGTCACCTGCACGCGGGAGTTGGGCGGCCGGGCATGCGGCCAGGACCGCCGGACGCCGGGCATGCGTGCCCATTCCGCAAGCGCCAGAACCGCCCAACGACCTGACGTTCAGCTGTGGGGCCGGCTTTCCAACCCGTCGGACAATTGAGGCCGGAGCCGGCCAGTAAGCTGCAACGGATTGTTGGTCGGCACGACATGGCAGAATGCCCACGGCGATGACACGTCTCCGGAGCAAGTCTGGGTTCCCTTGGGATCCGACTGCGGTCATGGAGCCGTTGTGCGCAGAAGGTCTTTCAGACGGCAGTCGAGGTTATCTCGGATTTTGATGTAAATCATCGGGATGTAGTCGACGATGTCAGCGAACGTCGGACTACTTTCGCGCGGACCGTCGTGATAAGCGCGCATGTGGCGCAAGATGTCGGCTTGCTCGGTCGGATCGAGCTGCGCAAACGGGTCGGAGTGCTGGTAGTCGTGGAACGAGGAGAGGTGAATGAACGCGCATCCGAAGCGGTACACCGACTCGCTCCAGCCGTTGAGATTGTTAGCGACCTCGACCATGTCGCGGTCGGTGACCTGCGCGTATTTGCCGTTGTGTGTCAGCCGCGTCCACTTCTCCCCTGCGAGGGTGAGGGACATCAGCCGCAGGCGCTCGGAGATACTTGGCGTGTTCTGGAGGTAGATTACTCGTATGAGCGAGTCTAGCTCCTCGCGTAGCTTGCCAACTAGAGTGCCCGCCATGTTCGACCTGAACGCAAACACGTCGAAGACATGGCTCGTTTCGGACGACCGAGACTCCACGAGGCGCGCAAAGTCTTCAGCGATCTGTCTGGCATTCTGAGTCATTGCAGTAGCTCCATGTTTCTCGCTGTCCTAACCGACCAGTCCGCCCAACTAGGGCGTGTTTGCAAAGCCAGTGGTAATGAATAAACTTGGCATTATGAGCCGAGGTGACCTAAGCAATGAGCAGTGGGAGAAGATACGGCCGCTTCTGCCACCACAGAAACCTGAAACGGGCCGACCAGCCATCGACCATCGCCAAATCCTGAACGGCATCCTGTGGGTGTTGCGCACAGGAGCAGCGTGGCGAGACGTGCCAGAACGCTATGGCAAGTGGCAAACGGTGGCCAGCCGCTTCTATCGTTGGCGCCAGGCTGGTGTCTGGGATCGCATCTTTGCGCTAGTTCAGGAGCAAGCCGATGCGCTTGGCCAAATCGATTGGGAAGTGCACTATATTGATAGCACCACCGTGCGTGCGCACCAGCATGCCGCTGGCGCAAAAAAGGAGACCCAGCGAGCGAAGCCTTAGGCCGGAGCCGCGGTGGTTTCACGACCAAAATGCACCTACGTGCCGAGGGCCACGGCAAACCGATGACCTTCGTGCTGACGCCTGGTCAACGGCATGACTCGCCGCTCTTGCCCACCCTGCTCGAGCAGGGTGCGGTCAAGCGCATTGGCCCTGGTCGTCCAAAACTGCGCCCTCGCCGGATTGTCGCTGACAAGGCGTATGGCAGCCAAGAGAACCGTACCTATGCTCGGCGTCGCAACATTCGGATCACCATCCCACGCAAGCGCAACGAGCGCCGTCGTGGACCTTTCGACAAGGTAATCTACAAACAACGCAATCAGATCGAGCGGCTCATCAATCGTCTCAAACAGTTCCGTCGCCTAGCGACGCGCTACGAAAAGCGAGCTGAGAACTACCGAGCCATGTTGACGATTGCCGCTACGATCCTCTGGATCTAGCTTTGCAAACACGCCCTAGAAGGACTGCGTAGTGGCACCAAGCTCAACCATTACACCCTGAAGACCAAGCTCTATCTTGCCGCGCTCCAATCGGCCTTTGAGCAACTTCAGACCATGCAGCCATTTCGCTTCGCCTCGCTAGAGGCGCCTGCGTAACATGAGCTGTTTACCCAAAAGATTGAGGCTTGTGACACCCAAATTGAACGATTGTATGCGCTCACTCGCCCGGATTGGCTAGCTACGCCAACCGAAGCAGTGGCAAAACCGCCCAAACGCATCACGTCTAAAAATGCTCCGGTGAACGCGCAAAAAATTTGGCAGCACTTGCAACGCATTGCCGGAGTGGATTTGACGCGTGTGGATGGCATTAGCATTGCTATCGCACAAACCATCTTGCTTGAAATCGGTACCGATATGAGCAAGTTCCCATCCAGCAAGCATTTCTGTTCCTGGCTGGGGCTGGCACCAAAGAACGACATTTCGGGTGGAAAAGTAC
>JBAQWV010000146.1:0-1589 GCA_049299095.1 Anaerolineae bacterium
CCGCTGAGCCGATCAGCATGCAACTGACGCGGAAGCCTCCCCGGACAGGGAGTTGGTCGTCGTTGAAAGGCAGTTTGATCGATCGAATCGTGGCCTCAATGGCGCTGCGCAAGTTCCGACGGCTGGCGCGTGCCTGGGCGTTACGTTGACGACGGCGAGCGACTACCGCCTCACCTTGCGTGAACCTTAACACGGGTCGTGGATCACGTTTGCCGGGTTGGGCCGGGCAAGGTCCACCGAGTAATGGACAACCGGCGCATTGCTGCGCATCAAAACGCACGCTGAAGCGTCCCGCTTTGCGCCCTGCTTCAACCTCGACGGTCTGCCCCGCCGGACAAGTGAGCGTGGTCGGCGTGCCATCCTGCGCCATCTGGATGGCGAAGTCAGCCAGGCTCAGCCGTTTGCCGCTGGGCTGACCGCCGCGGATGGCGCTCTGCACATGGGTAACCTGGTGCTCGGCCAGGGCGGCATCCACCTTAGGACTGTTGTAGCCGCCATCGGTGTAGATTTCGCTGACGTCGGTACGCTCCACCAATTCGGGCAGCGCCGTCGTCAACAGGACGCTATCGTCAATGGTGTTCGAGTCGGCTTGCACATCGACCACCAACTGGAAGGGGTTGCTCGGATCGCAGGTTTCGGTGACGTTCAGCACATACCCTTTGTAGTCGCATCCGGCTTTCTTGCGGTAGGTGGCTTCCGCATCATCTGGTGCCTGTAAGCTGTCGGCGCGCAGTTCGTGGCCTTGTTTGATCCGCAACCCAGGCGTTTCGACCACAAAGTGCTCATGGAAGACGCGTTGTAGCATCTGGTAGACCAGTGCTTCGGCATATGCTGGGGCCAACTCGCCAATTAGCTTGTGCATCAGGACGCCGATCCGCTCCAAGTGAGAGGCCGTTTCGCCGTATTTGACCCGGTAGACGTATTGCCCAGCCTTGCCCTGCAGGTAAGGCGCAAAGTCTGCGCCATAGCGTGCCTGCTCCGCGTCATTCAACAGGCGATGAACGCGCTGCACGACTTCGACCAATAACTGCAGACGGCTCATTTGGCGGATGTTGCTGGCAATCTGGCTGGAGTCCATGCGCAGTTTGTCCGTCTTCAACCCAAAAGCCGCAATCTGGCCATCGGTCACGGATGCAAACGTCTCATCCAGCAAGTTCTCACCGCGTTTCTGCATGTGGTCGCTCAAACGAGCGCGAAAGTTGTACACCGTGCGTAGCTCAAAGGCCCCTTCGCCCAGAGTGCGATAGCCCAGGGCATAGCGCACTTGCACGTCGAACAGAAACGCATCATGCATCTCCTCATCGCTCCAGCCGCGCCCGGCCTTCAAGTACTCCAGCGCCACCAGCACGTTGACCGGTATGTTCGGCCGCGAGGGCTCGTCTGAATACAACACCGCAAAGCGCGCCTCGTCAATGCGGCTAAAGAGCTCTCGGTAGAACGTGCCGGCCCACGACTCCGCCAGCCGTCGCTGCTGTTTCTCAGGCAGTGCATCGACACTGCTCAACATCACCGTCTGAAGATGTGCGTTGTTCTTGCGAAACATCGGGTACTCCTGCAAACCACCAGATCTTGCCAATCAGTGTACCCAC
>JBAQWV010000147.1:0-34765 GCA_049299095.1 Anaerolineae bacterium
CAGTTCGGGCAAGCCAGTTTTTGCACGTTCAAGGAAGTGTTCGTGGGGTGAGGTGTGGTCATTTAAGCGAGTGCTTTTTGCAGAATTTTAGCAGCCTTGCGTACCACCGCCTTGCCGCTGTCCTGAAACGGGGCCGCCGCGGCCAAAATGGCAGGGCGCAGGTCGGGAAGTTGCTGTCCGACGCGGGTCAAACCGGGCAGTGCGCGGCCAGCATGGCGGCCCTCCCAGGCGTCCAACGCCTCCAACAGCAGCGGATAAACACGGAGCGCGGCGGCAGCATCCACTGCCGCATAGCGCGCCAGGGCGTCCACGGCGTAATCGCGCACGATGATACTGCCGTCACGCTGGATGATCCCCCGGATCTGCGGCAGTGCGGGCGTAAGAACTTCGGACACACGATCAGCGATCAATGCCAGTGCGTGCATCGCCTCCCAGCGCGCCCGCGTGGCGCGGGCATCAAGCAGCGGCAACAAATCAGCCGCAAAAGGCGCGACCAGATCAGGCCGTTGCTCGGCAGTCATGGTCAGCACCTCGGCACAATCGGCTTGCAGCAGAGCATCTGGCTGTCGCAGCCCCGCAGCGATTTCGTGCAGCAAGGCAGGATCGGCCAGACAGAACGGCGTCACCCAGCGCGTGGCGCCAGTTTTATGGCCGCTGGTCTTGGAGGAGAGTTGGTCAAGCAGGGTCATTATTTACCTTGCCGGCCCGGCAAAATGCAGACCGCGCTCGGCCAGGGCCGCAGCCAATGCGCGCAGCGCTTTCGGCCCCATGCCATGCAGCCGCAGCAAATCATCTTCGCTCACCGCGGTTAACTGCGCCAATTCGGTGAAACCGGCCGCGGCCAGCGCGCGCAAGGCAGGCTGGCTGCACCCGGCAGGAAAGTCGCGGCGCAAGGGATCGGGCTGGCTGGTGCGGGTGGCGCGGGAACGTCCGCTGAACGGTGGACGCTGGTCCGAGAGGGCCGGGGTATCCTCCGTGACTGCGCCTGCCTGCTGCGCGTAGTTCCGCGCGATCATGCTGGTGTACGGCATCATCCCCAGTCGCTCGTAAAACGGCTGTACATCGGCGTCGCAGATCACGTCCACCATGT
The DNA here is from genome assembly GCA_049299095.1 of Anaerolineae bacterium. Lineage (GTDB taxonomy): Bacteria > Chloroflexota > Anaerolineae > JAAEKA01 > JAAEKA01 > JAAEKA01. The sequence continues at coordinate 1,091 of JBAQWV010000147.1, forward strand.
ACAGATGCGCCACCTGTGCGAGCATTCGGCGGGTTAACTCGCTGCCGATACCCTGGCCGCGCCAAGCGGGCAAAACCTCCAGCAACGGAATATAGGCCGACAGCACGCCGTCAGAGATGGCAGTGATGAAGCCAACCACGGCCTGCGTGCTGTGGTCGCGCGCCAACACCACATAGCTGCTGCGCTGCAAGAGCTGCCAATGCACTGCCGGGCTGGGCGGATTGGGCCAGCCGACAAAAAAGCCGTGCAGGTGCTCAGGGCCAAGGTGATCGGTAGTGATTTGGTAGGTAATCATACGCCAGCCTTTAGGTCGCGGCGGTCCAGGTGCTGAGGTACTCCATTGCGTTGGCGGGCTGGCGCAACTCCGGCTCCTGCACAACCCACGCGCCGGTCAGGTGCAATTCAGACGCGGTCAAGGCAAAGTGCGCCATAGCAATGCCCACATCCACGCGCTGCAAGTCTGGCAGGCCGCTAAAAAAGCTCTGTGCGGCGCGGCCACGCGTGCTGCGCTGCACATAGAAGTGGAAATGTGTGCCGTCGCGGATCACACGCCACGGCTGGCCGTTGACCGCAGAGGGTGCGAGCCGCAGCATGTCGAGCGGCAGCGTGTACGCGCCCGCGGTATCGCGCGTGAGTGGTGTACGAAAGTCGGCTTCCAGGAAAAGTGTTTCCCAAGGGCGGCGGCTGTCCGCGCGCACCTGCGGGCGCAGCCGGTCGTGCTGGCGATACTCGCCGTTGGGATAGCCGGTGGCGATCACTGCGGGCAAAATCTCGTCGCGGCGCTGGCCGATGCGATCCGAGAAGGCGCTGCGGGTGAAGTTGCCCCCCAGCCAAACCGTACCCAACTCAAAATTGGTAAGATAGAGCACCAGCGTTTCCAGGGCAAACCCAAAATCTTCCATGTTGCGCTTGCCGGGGCCAACCACACCGCTCAAAAAGCCACTGGGGTCGCGGATCAAACCATACGTGCCCAGCCCGCGCAGGCTGTTGCGCTCCTCATCAGTGGCTGCGGTCAGCTCAAAACGCAGCGGCGCGCCGAATGGCCCGACGCTGACCGCGTGCCCCAACTCGGTGATTTGCTGCACCAGGTCGGGCGCAAGCGGATCGCGCAGATAGGCGCGGCAGGAATAGCGCTCCCGTACCAAATCCGCAACGGAACGAGTGAACGGCCAGGCTATCGTCCGGCCCAGAGGGGGAAATGTCGGCGTGCTGTGTAGCGTCGCCATGACGACCTCCTGAAAACAATTTATGCGGACGGCTTGGCGCGTGTCCAGGGTGCACTAACCCAATGCCCGCGCTGCCGTGCCCGCTGCACCAGCAGCAGTCCGGCCACCAGACAGAGCGCCAACGCCAGCAGCGAGGCTTCCACGCCGAACGGGCCGCCGGTGAGCAGCTCCGGGCCTGCGATGCGCGGCTGCAATAGCCCTGGCAGAGAAATGCCGGAGACGGGAACGCCGAAGATGCCGCCTTGGGCGAAGTTCCAGGCGAAGTGAATGCCGATAGCCAGCCACAAGCGCCGCGTCAACATGAACGCCGCCCCCAGCATAATGCCTGCTTCCAGCGCAATCGCCAGTGCGGCCAGCAGGCTGGCATTGGGGTTGGCCATGTGTACCAGGCCGAAGAACAAGGACGTAACCGCCAGGGCGATGACCGTACCCGCGGCTTTTTCCAGCAGGCGGAAGAAGATACCGCGGAACAGCACCTCTTCGGTGACGCCGGAGGTGATCGCCAGTGCCAGCATGGGCAGCATGGCGCTGAAGCCATTGACTTGGATCACGCGGTAATAGCCCAGCACCCAGAGCAGTGCGACGATGATGGTCATCAGTCCGCCGCCGAGAGCGATGCCTGCCGCCAGTTCGGCCAATGCACCGCGTGTACTCAATTCGGTGACAGGCCGCCGTTCCAGCAGGCGCACGAACAGAGCATAAGCCCCCAGCACAACCAGTACGGTGAGCAAAGCCAACAAAACACTAATCGCCGGATTAACATCACCGAACAGCATCGTCAGCGCGGCCTGAGAAAGACCGATCACCATCGAGATGAAGATAAAGCCAACGATGGCGCGCACCAATGGGTGGCGCATGATTTTCTGCATGAAATTTACAGAGGCTGGTTGCGGGGCCATGAAAAGTCCTTTCCTACCATGTGTCAACGAAACAATTATAACACAAACAGCCCGGATCAGGTGACCGCGGTGTGCGTGGTGGGATAATGCTGATAGCGCTGTTCGACAACCACCCGACGAATGCGCTCCACGGTTTCCCATACATCGGTGAAGGAGGTGTACAACGGCGCCAGACCGAGGCGCAGGTTGTCGGGTGTGCGGAAGTCAGGGACGACTTGCATCTCCTCGATCAAGGCACGGTTGATGCGATAACCTTCGACGTGGCGGATGCTGATGTGCGAGCCGCGCTGCGCCGGCTCGCGCGGGGTGCCCAGCACAAAGCCCAGCGGTGCGAGGATGGTATCTGCCAGGGCGATCATGTACTCTGTGAGCGCCACGGACTTGGCACGCAGTGGTGCGATGCCCGCCTGCGCCAGCAGGCTGATGCCTTGCTCAATGGCCAGCAAAGAGAGCACTGGCGGCGTGCCGCTGACAAAACGGCGAATGTCGGGTGCGGGGGCATAAGCAAGATCAAAGGCGAAGGGGCGGCTGTCGCCGTACCAGCCCCAAATTGGTGATGCAGCCTGCGCTTGCAGCTCGCGCCGCACGTACAGGAACGCAGGCGCGCCCGGCCCGCCGTTAAGGTATTTGTAGGTGCAGCCCACTGCGAAGTCTGCACCCCAATCATTGAGCGCCACCGGCACAGCCCCCGCGGCGTGGCTGAGGTCCCATAGCACGAGCGCGCCCTGCTGGTGTGCATACTCCGTCACCGCGCGAGCATCATACATAAAGCTGCTTTTGAAGGCCACATGCGACAGCGTGACGAGTGCCGTGGAAGAATCAATGCTCTCGGCGATGGTTTCCCAATCCATGTAGATGCCGTCGCGGCTGGGCATCAAGTGCAGGTTGTGTCGGTTGCCCAGCAATGACCGGACGCCTTGCAGTACGTAGAGGTCCGACGGAAAGTTAAAGACGTCAGAGACGATCTTGGGACGGTCGGGACGCAACCCCAGCGCGGCCAGCACCAGCTTGAAAAAATTGACGGTGGTCGAATCGCCGATGGCAACTTCGCCCGCGGCCGCGCCGATCAGCGGCGCAAGCAGATCGCCCAGACGTTGCGGGCTGGTGAACCACCCTGCTTCGTTCCAGGAGCGGATCAGTTGCGTGCCCCACTCCTGTTGGATCACCTGATGCAGGCGCTCTGGCGTGGTAAGCGGCAAACGCCCCAGTGAGTTGCCATCCATGTAGACAAGATCGGGGTCGGGCTGGTAGAAATGCTGGCGGAACGCAGCCAGCGGATCTTGTTGGTCCAGCTCGGCCGCGCGGGCGCGCGAGGTATCCATGATCATCAGTGTTGGCTCCATCAAAGGCAAGCTTTGTGCGTCGTATCGAGCGGGCGCGTGGATGGGGTAGAAGAAGAAATCCCCAGGCTACACAGCCACTCGAAGGGCTGTCTAGTCTGGGGAAATCGTCACAAATACAATTAGAGTTACGCGGTGAATTTCATCGCAGTAGGACCTACACACAAGAGAAGATGGGTTGACGCGAAACCGCCCCATCAGCGCCGCTCGGCGGGATCGCTACGGATCGGTCAGAGATCCAAGAGATCAACGTTTGCGGCGGCGACGAGGCGCAGGCGGCCCGCTGATCTTTTCCAGGTCGGCGCGATGCGTGCCGTTGTGCAGGGCCATTTCGTACAGGAAGCCGAGCAGCGATGTGCGGTCGCCCCAGGGCGTCAAGGCCAACGCGACCAGTTTCGCATCTTCGGTGCGATCAAAAGCGCGCAAAATCTTGCGCTGCGAGGTCGCGAGTGCATCGGCCAGATCAATCACTGTCATCTCGTTGCGCATATATACTTCGAGTTCGTTCCACTCGTCGTCGTATAGGGCATCCTGCTGCCAGGGACGCTCGTCAGTCCAGTGCTCCATCGTGCGCAGGATTTCATCATCCCAGCTCAGCATGTGCGCCATCAGGTCCTTGACTGTCCAGTGGCCGCAGACAGGGATCGAGATCATCTCCTCCTCGTACATACCACCCAGTGCGTTCATAAAGGCCGTGCGCTCATCAATAAGGACCGTGCGAAAGTCTAGCCGGTGCAACATACCCATTTCGATGCGGCGTTGCCAGATTTGCGATGCGTGCAGATAGTCATGTTCCACCAGCGCGGCCAGCACATCGGCGATGCTCTTCGCCTCGCCGGTGCTGCGAACGGTATGCACTCCGTACAAATCCTGGTTGAGCATGGGGCGGGTATAGCGCAGCACCAGCCGCCGCGTGCCATCCAGCTCGTCCAGCACGTCGCTCAGAGATAGATCGCGCCGCCGCAGTACCGCCGATCGGTTAAACTGTTGATCGTCCAACGGATCGGGGAATTGTGGATCGCCATCCTCGACCAGATGCTGTACCGCGGCCAGCGCCGTACATTCGCGTGCGGTGATATGGCTCATCACGTCACGGATACACCAGTTATCTACCTGGGCGTAGTCCATGGCTTCTTTTTCGCTCAAAAATAGCATGGAGCGCAGTAATTCTTGACGAGCCTGATTTAACGCCATAAATAACTGTTGTCTGTTACTCGGATCCATCGTATCGTACCTTAATTGTTTAAACGCCAGTCGCCGGCGTAGATGTTAAAACTATGGCTGCGCACATAGCCAATTAGCAGGATATCCCATTCACGCGCCAGGCGCACGCTCAAACTCGTGGGGGAGGTGCGGCTGACAACCGCCGGAATGCCCATCTTGGCGGCCTTGTTCAGCATTTCCGAACTGATACGCCCTGTGGCAACCAGGATGTGATTGGCAGGATCAATGCCTTGCTGCAAACAATGACCCCAGAGCCGATCAATCGTGTTATGACGGCCCACATCTTCAGCGATAGCGACCAGCCGCTGTCCGTCGCTCAGGGCGGACGTATGCACACCGCGCGTGGTGCTGTATAAGCTGGCTGCGGCGGACATGTCCTGCATCGCCCGGAAGACTGCCTGTGGCTCGATGCGGCAACGAGAAGCCACCGGCGCAGCGCGCTGGCTCAGGTCATCGAAAGTGACGCCACCGCCACAGCCGGAGGTGAGGATCGCGCGGCTGGGCAGGACAACTTCAGCATCCTGCAACCAAACCTCCACGCAGGTTTGGCTGGGGCAAACATGGACTAGTCGCACATCATGCAGGCCGCGAATGATGCCCTCGGAGCGCAAAAAGCCGAGCGCCAACGTAATCAGGTCGCTAGGCGTACACATCAGCGTTGCCAATTCCTGGCCGTTGACATGCAAACGCACCATACCCTCGTCAATGATCAGACCATCCACGGGGGTACACACACCTGCGTCCCAATGTGTGTACGACCAGGCAAATGCGCCATCCATCAGCGATCACCTCATCTGCGTGCCATGAATGGCGAGCGGCTAGCGTGTGCTGCCCGACAAGGAACCCAGCAACAGTTGCAGCGCGCGTTGCAGGGCAAATACCAGGCAAGCCAGCGCCGCGCCGCCAAAAAACCCTGCGCCGAGTACAGACCAGAAATTGCTGCGCGAGTTGGCGCGTGCGGCATCGAACAAAGCACTCCACGGCCCAGGCACGGCTGCGCCCGGATCGAGCTGCCAGACAGCCAGCAGCGAAGCCGCAATATTGGCCAAAATCAAGCCGATTACCAGCGTGGCGGCCAGAAAAATCAGGCGGGATTTTTGATCTGCTTGTTTCATGGCGTTCATGTTAACTTTCGCTGCGTGCGGCGCGGCGCGCCGCACGGCGCTCAGAAGCATCAGTGACGGGTTTAGCCTGCGGGGCAGCAAATTCAGGCACATACTCAGCCAGCGGCGGGCCATCGAGCGCCACGCGCATACTGGCGAGATGATCGGGGGTGCTGCCACAACATGCGCCGATCACCTGCACGCCCATCGCGCGCATCCGCTGCGCGTAGGTAGCCATCACCGGCGGCGTGCCGTCGTAGGAAATCTCGCCGTTGTGCCAGTGCGGCAGGCCCGCGTTGGATTGGGCCATCAGCACTACGCCTGCGGGCCGGGCCTGCGCCATCTCCCACATCACGCGCTCGGTTTCCGCCGGGCCATTGCCGCAGTTTGCGCCGATCACGGCCACGCCCCACTCGGCCAGCGTTTGCACCGCGTGCGTCGGGCTGACACCCATCATGGTGCGGAAGTTGGTGTCAAAGGTCATCGTCACCACAACCGGCAAATCGGTGGCAGCACGTACCCCTTCCACTGCGGCCTGCACTTCGTCCAGTGAACTCATGGTTTCGACGAGGACGAAATCAGCGCCGCCCGCGGCGAGGCCTGCGGCCTGCTCGGCAAACGCTGCGCTGGCTTCCTGGATCGTCAGCGGGCCGAGTGGCTCCAACAGCTCGCCGGTGGGGCCCATCGAACCCGCCACGAGGCGGTCGTCTCCTGCAACTGCGCGCGCCAGCGCCGCGCCAGCCTGGTTCAACTCAAAAACGCGGTCTTGCAGGTTGTGCAGTTTCAGACGGTAGCTGTTACCGCCGAAGGTGTTGGTGGTGATAATGTCGCTGCCTGCGTCGGCGTAGCCCTGATAGACTGCGCGCACATCGTCGGGATGCGTGACGTTCCACAATTCGGGTGCGCCGCCGTCGGTGAGGCCGGCGCGCTGCAACATGGTGCCCATCGCACCGTCGCCCAGCAGCAGGCCCTTGGTTTCAAGCTGTTTAAGAAGTCGGTTTTTTGTCATCATATTCGTGAGATCGTGCCTTGGTGCCGCTGGCGGGCGGTGAGCAGTAGCCGGTATTCGGTATTCGGTGAACGCTACAGGATCAGACTGTTCCTTTGCCAATACCGTCTCGTCTGATTGCGATCTTTACCGTGTCTACTTGTTTCTTTGTCTGCTTCTCAGCCCTGTACCTTACTTACTTCTTCTTCATCGTCATAAACGCTTTGGCGGCTTCCACGGCCACTGCAGCGTCCTGGCAATAACGGTCGGCGCCGATGTCTTCGGCAAAGGCTTCGGTGAGCGGCGCACCGCCAACCAGCACAGTGATTTGCTCGCGCAGCCCTTCGTCGCGCAGACGCTGGATCACGGTGCGCATGTAGGGCATGGTGGTAGTCAGCAGCGCGGACATGCCGAGAATGTCGGCGTTGTGTTCACGCAGCGCGGCCAGGAATTTGTCCGCGTCCACGTTGATGCCGAGGTTGATCACCTCAAAGCCCGCGCCTTCTAGCATCATACCGACCAGGTTCTTGCCGATGTCGTGGATGTCGCCTTTGACTGTGCCGATGACGACAGTTCCCTGGCGCTGCACATCCTTGGCGTCGGTCAGCAGCGGACGCAGAATCTCCATTGCGCCTTTCATGGCCTTGGCGGCCAGCAGCACCTCCGGCACGAAGAGGATGCCATCGCGAAAGTCCTCGCCGACGATATCCATGCCTGCCACAAGGCCATTTTGCAAAATTTCCGCGGGTGTTTGCTGCCAATCTGCCAACGCCTCTTGTGTGGCATCCATCACATCATCTTTTAGACCATCGTACAGGTCATCCTGCATTTTGATGTAGAAATCCTGTAGTTGCGGGGGCAATGCGTCGAAATTGTTATTCGGCATAAAATTTCCTGTGTTATGACCATTTCTGGTAATTGCTGGACTTGTGCAGGTGACAGTAAAGTGTCATTTCGATGCCGCAGGCGCGCAGGAGCGAAAAATCCCGTCCACTGTCCTAAAACAGGGATGTCTCGCCATAGGCGATGGCACTCCTCGAAATGACACCAACTGCATAAGTCCTAAATTGATTAGGGTTGCGCGGCGGTATTTTCCAGCGTTTTAGCGATTGCGCCGCGCCTGACGTTCGGCGCGGCGTTGTGCGCGCGCGTCGTCCGCGGGTTCGCCGCTGACTACTGGTATGATACGCCGATTAGCCGCTGTCGCCAAGATCGGCTCCAGGTGCGGAAACGCGTCGCTGGCATGAGGCAGCGCCAACGCAGCGACAAATTCATCCTGAAAATGCGGATCGGTGGCGGTTTGAATGTGCTGCACGGTGTCCGCCAGGTCGTCGGCCTCGCGGCGTTTGGCGCGGCTGAGCAGCATCAGCAGCGCGCCGTCACCCGCGGCGTTGCCTACCGCAGCCACATGAGCCAGATCGCAGTCGGGGATCATGCCGAGGATCATAGCGTAGGCCGGGTCAATGTACGAGCCGAATGCGCCGGCCAGCTCGATACGGTCTACCGTGGTCAGTCCAGCGTGACGCAGCAGCAGCTTGGCCCCTGCGTACAGCGCAGCCTTGGCGAGCTGAATCGCGCGCACATCGTCGGCATGGACGATGATCGCGCGGCCGGTGCTGGTTTCGTGCGGCCAGGCGAGGACAAAATAGCCGCGGGGACCGTCAAACCCGAGGCGCGGCGTGGGCGCGGTGGCCACAAAACGGCCAGAACTATCCAGCAGGCCCGCGGTGAACAGCTCGGCAATGGCCTCGATGATACCGGAACCGCAAATGCCCGCGGGCAAAATCTCTGTCCGACGCTGTTGCCGGGCCGCGCGTGCCGCGCTGGCGCTCAGTGCGTCGTCGCTGGCTGCCGATGCCGCCGCGTTGTCGTACGATGTGAGCCACTCGTCACGGCCAATGACGCGGAAGCGCACGGCCAGCGTGGCGGGGTCAATGCGTACCCGCTCGATGGCTCCCGGCGCGGCCCGCATCCCGTTGCGCACCTGCGCGCCCTCAAAGGCCGGGCCGGTGGGTGAGGAAGCAGAGAGCAGCCGCGTGTGATTGCCCAGGACCATCTCGCCATTCGTGCCTACGTCAATCAGCAGCGTCATGGCGGCGCTGCGCTGCGGCTCCTGCGCCACAAGCGCGGCTACGTTGTCAGAACCGACATAGCCCGCTTCCACCGGTGGCACAAAAACATAGGCGCCGCGGCTGGCCTGCAAGCCCAGATCGCGCGCCTTGATGTCCACCGCTTGCTTGATGGCGGGTGCAAAGGGCGCGCCGCCCAGCTCCAGCGGGTCAATGCCGAGGAAGAGATGGTGCATAATGGTGTTGCCAACCACCACGAAATCCACTACGTCGTCCGGGGCGAGGCCAGCCGCGCGGGTGGCTGCAACGATGAGGCTGTTGAGCGAGGTGATGACTGCGTGGTGCAGCGTCGCCAGGCCATCGGCGTGTTCCATGACGTAGGACACGCGCGACATCAGGTCTTCACCGTAGCTGATCTGCGGGTTCATGCAGCTTTCCGTCGCCAGCACTTCCCCACTGCGCAGGTCGGCCAGATGCGCCACCATGGTGGTGGTGCCGATGTCTACGGCTAAACCGACAAGCTGCTCATGGTAGCCGGGCTGTACGCGCAGGACTTCGCGCTCCTGCCACACGGTGGCTGTCACCGCGTGGATCACAGCACCGTCGGCGGCGGTTTTGCGCCCGTGACGCAAGGCAGGCTGCAAGCTGGGCAGGATGGCGGGGTCTATGTGCAGCGTGGTGCGCGGCAGGGCAAAGCGCGCCGCGAGTTCGTCGGCCAGCCGCGTCCAGTCGCTGCGCTCGTCGTCCAGGCTGGCAGGCGGCAGTTCAACGTAGCAAAGCCGCAGCGCGGGGTCGAGTTCGACCGGACGCGCGGCTGCGGCCTTGCGCACGACCTGTTTATGGGCACGGCTTTCTTCCGGCACGGTGACAACGACATCGCCCTGCACCTGTGCGGCACAGCTCATGCGGCAGCCGGCCAGCAGGCCCTTTTCTGCGCGGTAGCGTGCTTCGCGTTCTCCCTCAGACGAGACATGCTCGGCTGCCGACTGGATGCCGTAGCGGGCAAAATTGCCGGTTTCAATGCGCACCTGACATTTGGAGCAGGTTTGGCGACCGCCGCAGATCGATTCAATCTGCACGCCGAGCTGGCGCGCGGCATCAAGCAGGCTGGTGCCCGCGTCCACGAGACCTTGCCGCCCGGCGGGCTGGAAGATCACGCGATGCTGTGCGACAGCGGAAGATGGTGCGGCTGCGGCCTGCTCGCCGGAGCCATTGACTGGCAAAACGGGTGTTGGTTTCAAGATCGCCCACAATATCAAAGTTCGCGGCGGATGCCGCTGCGCCATTGTAACCGCGGGCATGGGGCATGTCAAATGCTTTGGGGGAGGGGTGAGCACGCAACCACCTGATACACCCAGTCTGGCCGCTCCAGACGGCAAGCATTTTCTGCGCCCAGCAGTCATGTACCGACTTGTGTCCCGTCAGTGGCTTTGACAGGCCCGCCTCTACATCCCTGCGCTGCAAGGGTTCACTTACTGGTGGCTCCACCGGGGACCTGCCGCAATAACGCTTCCAGCGACTGCGTCGGATAGCCAAACCGCGCCCAATCGGACATCACGTGACGCTGGCCTTGCTGCACCAGCCCGCGCACGTTCGCACTGGAAATGGGCAGCCGCAGCATCGGCACACCTTCCAGCAGGCGCACGGCCCATAGCACCGGCGTCACCGGCACCGACAGCAGTCGCGTAGGCTGGTTTTGGTCGCGCTGAATAGCCTGAATCAACGTGCGCAGCGTCACTGGCTCCGGCTGCACCAGGTTCCACGCGCGCCCGCGCAAGCCAGCACCACCGGCGAGAATTGTATCGCGCAGGACCGCACAAATCGCATCAACCCCGGCCACGTATAACTGCTGACTGCCGCCATTCAGCAGCGGCGTTATCGGCAGTCGCGTCGCGGATTGCCGAATACGCACGAACATACCACCATTGCCCACCACCACCCCCAGCCGAAACACTACCTCGTTCGCGGCCTGAAAGCGTTGCTCTTGCGCCCACTTGGCGCGGCCATACAACGACAGCGCATCCGCATCCGCAGACAGCGTGCTGAGCAGAATTTGCAGCGGCACCCCTGCTGCGCGGCCTTCATCCAGCCATCTTGCCGTACCTTCCACATTCAGACGATATTCGTCGGTGCCGGTTGCCAGGGCGGTGTGTACGATGGCGTCTATGCGCTCCTCGGCCAGCAGCGGTAGCAGACTGTCGCCCAGCCCCGTCCGCGCGACACGCGCATAACCAGGCGGCGCAACAACGCTGCTATGCGAAACACCGAGAACACGCACATCCGCGGCCTGCAACGTCACCGCCAAGTGACGCGCGATAAAACCGGTTGCGCCGGTAATCAGTACCGTAGTCATCGGGTTGCCTCCGCAGCAATACGCATGGCGTTGGCCATCATGCCAAGTGACATATTCTTGGCCGATAAGTTGGAAAAGCTTGCTGAATCTGCCACGTACACGCGTTGCGCACCTGCCAGCCGCCCATCCGGATGACTTTGATACGGCCCCGGCGTGGCGCGCATCGGTAGCGTGCCCGCGTAATGAATGGCGTGGCCGGTGATCGGCTGCTGGATCAGCGCGGGATGCGTCCATAGACCTAACCGACGCAGTGCAGCCAGCAGCGGCGCAAGCTGGGGATAATCGGGCTGAAAGGCTGCGCCGGTGATATTCAGGCGGCCATCAGCCTGCAAGGACAAGCGCGCAGGCGGCTGCGCCCAGGCCGGAAAATAGAGTTGCAGCATCAGCATCGCCGGCAAAAATTGCTTGACCAGTGTCAGGTTGGCGCGCGCAGCCAGGGGGAAGCGGCCGTAGAACTCTGAGCGCAGCGGTGCGGTCAGCTCGATCAGGCTGCCCTGCAAGAGCGTTTGCCAGGCTGCGGCCTCCCAAACCAGGTTGAGCTGCACCAGGCCGAACGCATGCGTGTCAAGCCGCCGTCCAATCGAAGCTGGCAACACCAACGGAATTTGCAGGATCGGATTTTCCAGCAGCGGCAAGCAGGTGGCGGTGTCATGGCTAGATTGCAGCGCCAGCCGCGCGCTGTTGATCGCCCCGGCGGCCAGCAGCAGGCGTTGCCCGCGGATCTGCACCTCTTCGCCGGTTGCCACGCGCCGCGCCGTTACCGTCACGCCCTCCGCCTCCTCCTGCCAGCGCAGGGCCAACAGGCCGGGGCGATAGTCGAGCTGGCCCAAGGCGATCAGTTTGCGCAGCAGCCGCGCAGGAGTGAACAGGTAAGGCTGGGCCTGCCAAAACTCCAGATTGCTGTAATCGCACGCCGGGCGGTTGTCGTGCGGCGCGCTCAGCACGCCAGCGCGTGGTCGCCCCAGATAAATCCGGCGGGCGCGCAGGCTGCCGCGTTGGCGACCATACGCCTGCCACACGCGGCGGGCATTGTGCGACAGCTCCAGCGGTGGTTGCAGGCCACGCGGGTCGCCAAAGAACTCGGTCAGGTCATCGTCCGCGCCGCTGATGCCGATCTCGCGCGTCAACTTGTCGAAAAACGGTTCCAACGCGGCCAGCGCCAGCGGAAAATCCTGCAAGTCTGCCGGGATCCAGCGGTACAGCCCGGCCCCCCAGGCGTTGCCGAGGCCGCCGCAGGCAAAGCTTTGGATTGCTTGAAACGCGTGCTGATCGAGCGGCCCCAACGTAGCTGCATCGCGCGTGACGTAGGCCATGTGGGGCGCTTGCAGCTTGGCGATAGTCGGTTCGCCGGTGACCACGCCTGCCAGCCCGCGGTAATCGCGACCAATGTGCAGGTCAAAGCTGTCATGCTGCGCGCGGAAATCGTACAGGTTACCGGTCACGCGTGGGGTCGGATCTTCATCCTGATGCCCCACATCGAGCATCACGGGACGAATGCCACGCAGCGCCAGCTCGAAAGCCGCCGCGCTGGCGGCTGCGCCCGCGCCGATGATGATCACGTCAGGCATAGCGCCCTCCCCGCAAAAGCCGCCACCCCTTGCCCGCCAGCCACACGGAACGCACGGTGGCCCAACCAGCCGCCCACACACCGCCCAGCCAACTTGAATGGGAATTGATGTAAACTGACTGATTTTCCGGCAAGGTCTCGGCCAGCACCACCATTGCTTGCAGCTTGCGCGTCAGCAGCGGCAGGCGGTGCGTGAGCCGCGCGGCAAATTCCAGGGCCTCCAGGTCTTCCTCGGCAGCCAGGGCGCGGTAATAGGCTGCCACATCAGCGGCGCTGGCGCGCGCGTTGAGCGTCTGGCTGACCGGCAAGAACCGTTCCACCAGCACCGGCGGCGCGGGGCGAGCAAACAACGTGCGATAAAGCGCCTGCGCTTCGTCCTGCAAGCGGGCAGCATCCAGCCATTCGTTCATATGCGGGTTCAATCAGTGCGGCGCGCGGCCTGAGCCAGTGCCAGCGCGCTCGTGGCGACGACAGAAGCGGGGTCGGTGGCTTGTTCGGCCAGCTTCACCAACGCGCTGCCGACGATCACACCGTCGGCAATCGCCGCGACTTGCTCCGCCAGTTTGGGCGTGCTGATACCAAATCCGACAGCCAGGTACAACGGCTCGGCGGGCGACTGGCGCATGGCCTCAGCGCGCACGCGGGCCACAAAATCGTTTAGGGTTGCGGGCAGGTGGTCGCGCGCGCCGGTAATGCCGGCCACGCTGACCAAATAGACGAAGCCGCGGCTGCGGGCCACGCTCAGTCGGATGCGTTCGGTGGTGCTGGTAGGCGCGAGCAGGAAAATCGTCGCCAGGCCATGTGTCCGACAGGCGGCCAGCAAGGTTTCCGCTTCTGGCTCATCGGGCGGCAGGTCAGGCACGATCAGCCCATCCGCGCCGGCGTCGGCTGCGTCCTGCACAAAGCGATCCAGGCCATAGGCCAGCAGCGGGTTGATGTAACCCATCAGACAAAAGGGGATGGCGGGAAGAGCAGCGCGCAGCGTCCGCACCTGGGCGAGGCAGCGGGCGACCGTCATGCCGTTGTCCAGGGCGCGCTGAGCCGCAGCCTGAATTACCGGCCCGTCGGCCAGCGGATCGGAAAAGGGCATGCCCAACTCGAAGAGATCTGCGCCCGCCGCGGCCAGTGCCTCGATCACGCGTGGAGACTGGTCCAGGCTGGGGTGGCCGAGCATCTGATAGGGCATGAAGGCCGCGCGGCCCTCGGCGTTGGCGCGGGCAAACGCGGCACGAATGTTAGCAACTCCGTTGCGCATGGGCAACCTCCAAACGGACAAAAACAAGCTGGCTGCGCTTAGTCACGCGGCCAGCGGGTCATGTAGCGCCAGCTTTGCGTTACACCAAGCGCAAATGACAGCACGAACGCAGCCAGACACAGCCACGCGTAAGTATCCAAATTAAGGCCAAAGCGGCGATACAAGCCCAGCGCAGCCAGCGCGGTGCAGATGCCCGTCACGATCATACGGCGGGCAAAGTGGGCGTTGACTGCGTACCACAGCGCGGGATCGGCCAGCGTTTGTGGCACACGAAAGCCGTACAGCCCATTGGGCTTGATGCGGCGTCCCAGCAATGGCAGCGCGAACAGGATTAACAACGAGCCGATGACAATGTACAGGGTGCGAATCGTGTCCATGCGTTCGATCCGGGGCGCTGTGGGCCAGGAAACAAGGATGGCGCCAATCTATCCCAACTCGTCTGCGTTGAAAGTGAGCTGATGCAGCGCGGCCACCGCTTCCTCAATCTGCTGCGCCCTGCTGGCGCCGATCAGCGCGGGGTCATTTGCGGCTGGCGCAGCACGCAGGCGATGGCCATCTGTGCGCAACTGACGCACCTGAGCAACGCGCTATTGATATTGTACCCCACCCTGCGGCAAAGCCAAAGACTTATGAACATGACTGCCAACAACGCCGTGTGAGATTTGTCTGCTCAGATGGCTGGCGCCCCTGCCCAGGGCCTTGCTCTGGCAGGGAAGTAGACAGCGGCCACCGCGTGACCGCCCTACACGTTGACCTTGGGAAATAGACGATTTTGTGACAAATCGTGTGGTGAAGCCGGTGGTACGCGCTGTTCAGCCGGCGGTGCCATGTTCCCCTGGGCGCGCATGGTGGTAGATTACCGGCTGTGCGCCTTGCTGCAACAGTTCAGCGGCGTGCGGCAACACCGGCAGGATCACCGCCAGCGTCTCGCAGGCGGCTTTTGGGCTGCCGGGCAGGTTCACGATTAACGTGCGCCCGCGAATGCCCGCGGTGGCTCGACTCAACATGGCGTGCGGCGTCACCTGCAAGCTGGCCGCGCGCATCGCCTCGGCCAGGCCCGGCGCAGGCCGATCAATCACAGCCTGCGTGGCTTCCGGCGTCACATCGCGCCGAGCAAAGCCGGTGCCACCGGTGGTGAGGATCACATCCACATCACCCCGGTCGGCCCAACCGCGCAGCGCGGCTTCAATTAGCGGCTGTTCATCGGGTGTCACCTGCTGCTCCTGCACCGCCGTGCCCAGTTGCTCTTGCAGCAGCCGGGCAATGGCCGGGCCACTGGCATCTAGACTAACACCACTTGCCGCGCGATCACTAACCGTTAAAATCGCCACACGAAGCATCGTTACCTCCCAGAGATTCAACACAAAACGCCAGAGACATTGAAGGTACTCCTTCAACGTCTCTGGCGTCGAAAGCAATGCTGGCACTGCGCAGGCAGGCCAACCGCGACAAGCGTTTAGCGCTTGGTGTACTGCGGAGCCTTGCGGGCGCGCTTGAGGCCGGGCTTCTTGCGTTCCTTCTCGCGCGGGTCGCGGGTCAGGAAGCCGCCGCGCCGCATCAGCGGGCGCAGGCGCTGCTCAGGCTGGTCCACATCGTCATCGCGATGGGACAGCGCACGGGCGATGCCCATGCTCACGGCTGTCGCCTGGCCACCGACGCCACCGCCAGCTACTTTGACGGAAACGTTCATGCTGTCGTTCAGGCCGGCCACTTCCAGCGGCAGCACAGCCACGCGCTGGTCAGCGATGCGGGTGAAGTATTGCTCCAGCGGCAGATCGTTGACGGTGACCTTGCCGGTGCCGGGATACAACCGCACGCGGGCGGAAGCACGCTTGCGCCGACCGACGCCCTGGTAGTACTGCAAATCCTTGTCTTTATCCATGTTCAGTCTGTCTCCTCGGTCAGCCGTCGCCAGCCTGCCACAGGCAGCGACAGCCTGGCTGACTAGATGGTAAACGGCTTGGGCTGCTGCGCCTCATGCGGGTGGCCCGGCGTTGCGTAAATCTTCAGCTTCTTGATCATCTGGCGGCCCAGGCGATTCTTGGGCAACATGCCGCGCACCGCAAGGCGGATCACGCGATCAGGGTGCTGGTTGAGCTGGTCGCGCAAGGAAATCTCCTTGAGACCGCCCGGATAGCCTGAGTGGCGATAATAAAACTTCTGGTCCAACTTGCGACCGGTGACGCGCACCTTGTGCGCGTTGACGACGATCACGAAGTCGCCAGCGTCCATGTACGGGGAATAAATGGGCTTGTGCTTGCCCTTCAACACCGTGGCGATTTGGGTGGCCAGCCGTCCCAGGGTCATGCCAGTGGCGTCAATCACGTACCACTCGCGGTTGATATCCTCGGGCTTGGTTGTATAAGTTCTCACGTCGGTTCTCCTGTGCCTTGCTTACCGGTTTAGTACTTGACCTCGACTAAAGACAGCCCGCAGGCTGGGGCTGGCGGAGCCGCTTGCGCCCGATTGGGCGCTGCCAGCAACTGAATGACACTTGCAACGCTGCGGTGGCCGTGGCCGACTGCCAAGAGCGTACCAACCACGGTGCGCACCATGTGTCGCAGAAAGGCGTTAGCCTCGATCTCGAAGTGCAACATCCAGTCTGTCCGCTGCCAGCTTGCCCGCATCACGTCCCGGACGGTGCTATCGCCCTGGGTCGGCTGACCGAAGCTCGCAAAATCGTGCGAGCCGATCAGCACGGCGGCGGCCTGGTTCATCTGATCCACATCCAACGATTGCGGCACGTGGTGGCTGTAGCGGGCGTGCAGGGGAGAGCGCCAGGGCGCTGTCCACACGCTGTACCGGTACACGCGGCTGCGTGCGCTGAAGCGTGGATGAAAGGTTGGATCAGTGACTTCGGCCAGTTGCCGCACCGCAATGTCGGCGGGCAGTAAGGCGTTCCAGGCTCGTTCCAAGTCGGTCAGGCTGTGCCGCCAAGCTACGTCGGCGGCAATCACCTGACCTGCTGCGTGAACACCGGCATCGGTGCGCCCCGCATAGCGGATACGCGTCGGATGGCCGGTCAAGCGCTGTAACACCTGCTCCAACGCTCCTTGCACGGAGGCTTTGTCGGAAAGCACTTGAAAACCGTAGTAGTGGGTGCCATCATATTCCACAAGGGCACGGACAGGGGTTCGGGTGCTTTCAGCGCCGGGCAGAGGGGCGGGCTGTGTAGTCGTCGGTCTACTCCTCCACCAGCTCGATCTGTACCATCTCAGCGCCATCGCCCTTGCGCGGCCCAAGCTTGGTAATACGAACATAACCACCCGGCCGGCCAGCATAGCGCGGAGCCAGCTCGTTGAACAGCTTGCGAACGGTGACGGCGTCGTTTAAGCGGGCCATCGCCAAACGCTGGGCATGAACCCGGTTATCCGTTGTGCCGTGCTTGGCCAGCGTAATCAGTTTTTCCGCCAACGGGCGAACCGACTTGGCCTTGGCTTCGGTGGTGTGGATGACTTCGTGCGTCAACAATTCTTTCGTTAGGTTGCGGTACAATGCCTTGCGTTGACCACTGTTGCGGCCTAGCTGGCGACCTGCTCTTCTGTGTCTCATCGCTCAGATCCTCTTGTTGCTCCAGGTCTGAAACGGTCGTAGTTGCCATGATGGGCCAACGGCGACCGGTTCAGATCATCCAGCTTCGCCGCCGGAAGTCATGGCCGCCAGCAAGGCGTCCACATCAATGTCTATGCTGGAGTCATCGCCCAGATCGTCTTCGTCATCCTCTTCAGCCGCAGCCGCGGTTTCGGACTTCTCAGGCATCTGGTATTTAACATACTGCATGTAATTCTTTTCCTGCAGGCGCTCAACCAGCTCATCCAGCGATTTCTGGCCGAAGTTACGAATGCTGAGCAGCGCGTCCGGGCCTTTCTCAAGGCGCTGAATGACTTCACCGACACGGGTGATGCCGGCGCGCTTCAGGCAGTTATACGCACGAACTGACAGGTCAAGATCTTCAATCGCCACATCGTAAACGGTCTGCGGGATCGATTCGTTCGGAATCTCTTCGATCAGCGGAACCGTAGCTTCGACGCCAGCGATCAATGACAGGTGCTGCAACAGCAGCTTGGCAGCTTCACCCAGCGATTCTTCTGGGGTGATCGTGCCGTCCGTCCAGATTTCGAGTACCAGGCGGTCGAAGTCGGTCTGCTGACCGATACGAGCGCGCTCGACATGGAAGGCGGCCTTACGCACCGGATTGAAGATGGCATCCACCGGAATCTCGCCCAACGGCACTTTGCCGCGCTCTTCGGCGGGCGAATAGCCGCGGCCCCGGCGAATGACCAGTTCCACAAGCAAGTCCACGTCGTTGCTGTCTGCGGTCAGCAGCAGCAGGTCGGGGTTGATGACTTCGATCTCGGCGGGATAGACCAGGTCACTGGCGGTGACAGGGCCTTCGGCGTTGACTTGCAAAGTCACGCGCACGGGATCGTTGCTCGTGCTGCGCACGCGCAGTTGCTTGACATTCAGGATGAAGCCTGTAGTGTCCTCGCGCACATGCGGAATGGGCGAAAATTCGTGATGAATGCCCTCGATGCGCACAGAAGTGACAGCCGCTCCGGGGAGCGATGACAGCAGGACCCGGCGCAAGGCATTGCCCAGGGTCACGCCATAACCGCTTTCTAAAGGTCCAATCACAAAGCGGCCATATTGCTGTGATTGTGCCTCATATTCTATTTTGGGAAGTACAATACTTAGGTTTAGCAAGAGTCACCCTCCTGACGTCGTTGCCGTTCCCGCTGTGGAATGACCACATGAGGAGCAGCGCTACCAGGTATCGCAACTCTTCCTGCCGGTCGTCCTTACAACGCTCCCGGCAGCAAGAACTGTTATTAGCGGCTGTAGAACTCGACGATCAACTGCTCGTTGACAGGAATATCAATGTCATCGCGGGTTGGTCGGCTCAGCACACGGGCAGACAGGGCGTCCTTATCCATGCTCAACCAGGCCGGGACCGGGCGTTCCCCCAGAATATCGCCAACAGTGCGGAAATATTCGCGGCTGCGGCTTTCGGGGCGGATCGCTATTGCGTCATTGACGCGCACCAGATACGACGGGACATTCGTTTTGCGGCCATTGACCGTGATATGTCCGTGACGCACCAATTGGCGGGCCTGTGCGCGCGACTGAGCAAGCCCCAAGCGGTACACGACATTATCCAGCCGAGACTCCAAAACAGTCAACAGGGTGGCGCCGGTCAAGCCCTGCGTGCGCAACGCGTAGCGGAAATAGCGGCGGAACTGACGTTCCATAACGCCGTAAATGCGCTTGACCTTTTGCTTTTCTCGTAGCTGCAACGAGTAATCACTTTGGTTCCGTTTAAACTGATTCTTTTTAGAATGCATACCAGGCACATACCCGCGGCGCTCAAACGCGCACTTGGGGGTCAGACAGCGATCGCCCTTGAGATAGAGCTTCTGACCTTCGCGCCGACACATTCTACATACTGCATCTGTATACCTTGCCAAGTTACTGCCTCCTATAAGGTAGATCGGAGAGGTTTACGGCTTGGCAACCTTCGTCCCTCTCAAAACGGTCTTTCAACATTCAAACCTGTGCCCCAATGGGGCAATTGCTGCACTTGCCAGCAACGAACTAGACGCGGCGCTTCTTGGGCGGGCGGCAGCCGTTGTGCGGCAAGGGTGTTACGTCGGTGATGCTCGTCACCTTCAGGCCGGCAGCCTGCAGGGAGCGGATGGCCGATTCACGACCAGGGCCAGGCCCCTTCACAAACACATCCACCTCACGCATTCCCATATCCATAGCCTGACGGGCGGTGGCGCTGGCGGCCAGCTGGGCAGCATAGGGCGTGCTCTTGCGCGATCCCTTGAAGCCCACGCTGCCGGAGCTGCTCCATGCCACGGCATTGCCCTGGGAGTCAGTGACGGTCACGATGGTGTTGTTGAAGCTCGCCTGAATGTGCGCCTGGCCGTGCGGTACTGTCCGCCGTTCACGACGTGGCCCACGACGTACGGTGCGTCTTGGCTTTGCCATGTATCTATTTGCTCCTTACTTGCTACAACTACAATTACTTGCGAGCTCGCTTCTTGCCGGCCACCGTCTTGCGTGCGCCGCGGTTCATGCGGGCATTCGTGCGGGTGCGCTGGCCGCGCGAGGGCAGGTTCAGGCGATGGCGCATACCACGATATGCGTTGATCTCCTGCAGCCGTTTGATGTTCATGCTGACCTCGCGGCGCAGATCGCCTTCGACGCGGTATTCGCGGTCAATGGTTTCACGCAGCTTGGCCACATCGGCTTCGCTCAAATCACGGATGCGTATGCTCTCGTTGATGCTGAGCTTGCGCAGGATCTCGGCGCTGGTGGCGGGGCCGATCCCGTAGATATAGGTCAGACCCACAATAACGCGCTTGTCGCGCGGCAGGTCAACACCGGCAATACGTGCCATAGAATTAGCTCCTTAGTTTCACACGTTCTGGCTGCTGTGCTTGCTGCAGCAACCAAACGAACTATCCCTGACGCTGCTTGTGGCGCGGGTTGGTGCAAATGACCCGCACAACACCGTGCCGCTTGATGATCTTGCAGTTTTCGCAACGTCGCTTGACTGACGGCTTGACTTTCATGTCTATCTCTCCTGACTGGCAAAGAAGCCCTGCCAGCGTAAATGAGGTGCGCCAGGAGTTATCTGCCACACCTTTGTCCTACAATTTGGTCAGCACCTCGGCCTCGCCGTCCGTGACAGCGATGGTATGCTCGAAATGAGCAGACAGGCGGCCATCGGCAGTAGACACGGTCCACTGGTCAGGCAGCAACTGGGTGCGCCAGGTTCCGGCGTTCACCATCGGCTCCAGCGCAAAGGTCATGCCCGCAACCAGACGGCGATTTAGTGCCGGGTACATACGGGCGGCTTCCGCGCGCTCCGGCACATAGTTCAGGATTTGCGGTTCCTCGTGCATGTTGCGGCCGACACCGTGACTGGTGTATTCCCGCACCACCGCAAAACCAGCCTCTTCCACGACAGCTTGCATCGTGCGACTGATGTCCAGAAAGCGATTGCCCGCTGTGGCCTGGGCAATGCCAGCCCACAAGCTGCGTTCGGTTACCGCCAGAAGCTGCTGCGCTTCCGCGCTGATCGGGCCGACCGCGTACGTCCAGCCCGAATCGCCTACAAAGCCCTTGTACAGCACACCGACATCAATGCTAATGATGTCACCAGCCTGCAACGTGCGCTGCGGGCTGGGAATGCCGTGTACCAACTCGTCGTTGATCGAAGCGCAGATGCTGGCGGGAAAAGCTGGCGCGCCTTTGTGCGCATTCGGATAGCCGACGAAGATCGGGATCGCGCCATAGCCGCGGATGAGCGTTTCCGCCGCCGCATTAAGATCGGCAGTGGTTACGCCGGGGCTAAGCAGCTCCCGCATGCGCGCGTGTACTTCCGCGACAATACGTCCGGCTGAACGCATCAATTCCAACTCTTGCGGCGACTTGATGCGAATTCCGCCGGCGTTGCGTGTCAATGGTAAGATCATTTTGCCTTTAGACGGTTGCCCGAATGGCATCCAGTAAGGCTTGCTTCACAACGTTGATGTCCTGACTGCCGTCAATCGTCTTGACCAGTCCCTGAGCGTAGTAATAACCAATCAAGGGCGAAGTCTGTTTGTAATAGACGTACAGCCGGTTGCGCACAGTTTCCAGCGAATCATCAGAACGCTGGTACAGTTCGCCGCCACAGGCATCGCATACGTTTTCAACCTTCGAGGGGTTGAACAGTATATGATACGTAGCTCCGCAATTTCTGCAAACTCGGCGACCCGTCAAACGCGCGATCAGGTCGTCGTCTGGCACAGTCAGCACCGGCGTGAGGCTGATGCGGCTGCCCTGGCTGGCCAGCATGGCATCGAGTGCGCTGGCTTGTTCCAGCGTGCGGGGAAAGCCGTCCAGAATTACGCCTTTGGCTGTGTCGGGCCGCTGCATCCGATCCTGTACCATGCGAATGGTGACATCGTCGGGAACCAACTCGCCACGATCCATGTAGCTCTTGGCGAGCAAGCCTAGTTCTGTTTGATTTTTCAGGTTCTCGCGAAACAAGTCACCTGAGGAGACTTGTTTCAAGCCAAGTTCTTTCTCCAACATGGCCGCCTGGGTGCCTTTGCCGGCTCCAGGCGGTCCGATGAAGATCACATAAACGGGATGCGTTGACGCCATTGTCGCTACCTCCCAGGCAATTGCCTTTTTTATTTTGCCAGACGGCAACGCCGCCTAGCGAATGAAACCTTCGTAGTGGCGCATGAGCAACTGAGCTTCCAGTTGTTTCATGGTATCAAGCACAACGCCGACCACGATCAACAGACCTGAACTGGTGACCAACAACTGGGTGTTGCCAGTCACGTTGGTGCGTGTGATCAGGCTGACCAACCAAGGCAGAATGGCAATCATACCAAGGAACAGCGCGCCGACGAAGGTGATGCGGCTCATCACCGCATTCAGATAGTCTTCAGTACGCTTGCCGGGGCGGATGCCGGGGACAAAGCCACCCTGCTTTTGCAGCGAATCAGCCAGTTTCTGTTCACGGAAGATTACGTCCGTGTAGAAATAGGTGAACCCGATCACCAGGAAGAAGTACAGAATCCAATACACCCAGTTGCTCGGCGTGAAAGTGTTGGTCAGGAAGCGGGCAATGCTGCCGAAGATACCCGCAGCGTTCTGAAAGTAGCTGGCAATCGTACCAGGGAATAGCAGCAGGCTTTGCGCGAAGATAATCGGGATCATACCTGCGGTGTTGACACGCAGCGGGATGTACGTGCTTTGTCCACCCGCTACCATCATACGATTGCCGCGCATCACGCGAACGCGCTTGCCATACTGCACCAGAATGCGCCGCTGGCCTTCCAGCACGACCACGATCACAAAAATCGTCACGAGCGTTACCAGCAGGAACAGCGCCAATTCCACATACTGTCGGGCTGCAATTAACTCGGCGATATTCGCCGGTAACTGGGAGACGATACCACCGAAGATAATCAGCGAAATACCATTGCCCATACCTTCTTCGGTAATCAACTGTCCCAACCACATGGCAAACATCGTTCCAGCGATCATAGAGATCAACACCGTAACTGATGTCATCAGGTTAGGACCGGCAAAGCCGAAATTGGGCAGTACGCCGGCCCGTTGCATGATCGTGGCTTGACCAAACGCCTGCAACAAAGCCAGCGGAATGGTCAGCAAGATTGTGTACTGGTTCATGCGTTGTCGTCCCTGATCACCCTCTTCGCTCAAAGCCTTGAGCGCCGGGATAATCGGGATCAACAACTGCATGATAATGGTTGCCGTGATATAGGGATAAACACCCATCGCCATCACGGAGAAGTTTTTCAACGCGCCGCCAGACATCAGGTTCAGAAAGCCCAGCAAAGGGGTATTCTGAAACAAGCTGCTGAGTGCTTGTGTGTTGACACCCGGCACCGGCACGGCGGCAGCGGCGCGATAAAGCGCCAAGATACCGAGCGTGACCAGAATCTTCTTGCGCAGGTCTGGCAGGCGTAAGGCGTTGCGCACGGCTGTGAGCATGGGTGGTTAAACCTCCAGGGTGAGTGACCAGACTGACAAAAAGCCAGTGCTGGACTGACACACGGTCAGTCTAGGCCTCGATGATCTCAACCGTACCGCCAGCCGCCACGATCTTATCCTGGGCTGCCTGCGACACGCGGTGAGCGCGCACCTTGAGTGGGCGGTCAATGTCGCCATTGCCCAGAATAGCCACGCGGTCGTTGGCCTTCACAATACCGGCAGCGGCCAGCGTCGCGGGAGAGACCTCGCTGTTGGCAGCGAAGCCTTCCAGACGGACCAGGTTGACCGGCTTGTATTCGATGCGCCAGATGTTGGTGAAGCCGCGCAGGTGAGGCAGGCGGCGCACCAGGGGCAACTGACCACCTTCGAAGTACGGGCGTACACCGCCGCCACTGCGGCTGTTCTGGCCCTTGGTACCACGACCGGCTGTCTTGCCCTGACCGGCGGCAGGGCCGCGGCCAACGCGCTTGCGATTTTTCTTCGACCCGGGAGCGGGCTGCAGATCATGCAATTGCATGGTCAACTCCTTGTTATTCGACAACCTCGACCTCGAGGAGGTGACCGATACGATCAATCATGCCTCGAATGGCCGGGTTGTTTACCTGCTCGACTGTGTCGCCAAGCCGACGCAGGCCCAGGGCATGCACAGTACGGCGTTGGCTCTTCTCATAGCCAATCGCGCTGCGAACATAGGTGACGCGCACGATCTTGGCCTTGGGATCAATATTCTTAGTTTGCATTTCGGCTCCAGAAGGGCATGACGCTGCCCACCGGCTTGCCACGACGCTGCGCTTCCGTTTCAGGATCCTTGAGCGTGGTCAAGCCCTTGTAGGTGGCGCGCACGACATTCAGAATGTTGGCGCTGCCCATGGACTTGGTCAGGATATCCTTGATACCGGCGGCTTCAACTACCGCACGCACGCCGCCACCCGCGATAACACCTGTACCGGGGGAAGCCGGCTTCAGGAGTACCTTGGCAGCGCTGTAGTCGGCCACGATCTCGTGCGGGATGGTGCTGCCCAGCATGGGAATCTTGCGCATATTGCGCCGCGCCCGGTCACCGCCCTTGCGAATGGCTTCGGGAACTTCGCGTGCTTTGCCGACGCCGATGCCGACGCTGCCGTTGTTATCACCGACGACGACGACGGCGCGGAAGGCGAACCGGCGGCCACCCTTGACGACCTTGGCGGTACGCGCCAGGTGTACTACGCGTTCGTCCAATTCTTCACGTTCTTCGACCTCACGCGGTCGTTGCTGACGTCGTCGCTGTTGTTGTTGCTGTTGTTGTTGCTGTTGCTGTGCTGGCATTATTCCTCCTGCCTTGGCGTGCAGGGCGTACATGGGCAAAGGCCGACTAGAAGTCGAGCCCACCTGCCCGCGAGGCCTCAGCTAGGGCACGCACGCGACCATGGTAAGGGTAGCCGCCACGATCGAAGACTACCTGCTTGATACCATGAGCCAATGCGCGCTCGGCTACCAACGTGCCGACCAGTTTGGCCTGCTCAGTTTTATTGACACTGGCTGCCTGACCGCTGATTTCGGTGTCCAGCGTTGATGCAGCTACCAGGGTTGTACCTTTATCATCGTCGATGACCTGGGCGTAAATGTGGCTCAGGCTGCGGAAAACGTTCAGGCGGGGCCGCTCGGCTGTACCGTGTACGCGGCGGCGCACTCGCTCGTGTCGTCTCCTGCGCAAGACGCTTCGACTATCTTTCGCCATAACCTTGTCTCCTAATCCTTGTAACCGGATGAACCTGGTTACTCCCGGTGATTGGGAACCATTCCACAGGGAAGGTCTCACCGCTAACGGACTTATTTACCAGTCTTGCCCTGCTTGCGGCGAACGACTTCGCCCGCGTAGCGAATCCCTTTACCGTGGTAAGGCTCTGGCGGCCGAACCCGACGGATCCGTGCTGCTGTCAAGCCAACCAGCTCCTTGTCAATACCCTGGACGCTGATCTTGCCGGCGCGGGTGTCAACAGTGTAAGTGATCCCTTCAGGGGCATCCATTTCGACCGGATGAGAGTAGCCCATGAAAAGCACAAGCTTGGGGCCTTTCATCTCGGCGCGGTAACCGACGCCTTGAATTTCGAGGTCTTTTTTGAAGCCGGTCGAAACACCTGTGACCATGTTGGACAACAAGGCACGGGTCAGGCCGTGCTGCATGCGGTGAATGCGCCCATCGCTGGGGCGCGAAACTGTCACCACATTGCCTTCAACGTCAATAGCCATATCCACATTGAAGTTCTGCGCCAACTGGCCCTTGGGGCCATTTACGATCACCTCGTTGCCCGGCTTGACATCAACGGTAACGTTTTTAGGAAGAGAAATGGGCAATCGTCCAATTCTTGACACTCTACACCTCCAATGGGGGCTGTGATTGGTTACGTAGGGTAGCCGCAAGGCTTACCATACGTAGCAAATCACTTCGCCGCCCACTTGCATGCGCCGGGCTTGCTGACCAGTGATGATGCCGCGCGGGGTGGAAACGATGGCAATGCCCATTCCATTCAAAACCCACGGAATATCATCACGAGACACGTAAACACGGCGTCCGGGCTTGCTGATGCGCTGCAGCTTGGTGATCACCGGCTGGCGCTCGTCGTCATACTTCAGCATGATGCGCAAGTAAGGTTGCGGCTCATCCCGGGTCACCTGATAATTTTTGATGTACCCTTCTTCTTTCAGGATGCGCGCAACGGCGACCTTTACCTTCGAACTGGGCATCGTCACCTGCTTGTGGCGAGCCAACAGCCCGTTGCTGATGCGATTCAGCATGTCCGCAATCGGATCTGTCATCATAGCGTTGTGAACTCCATCGACTCTGTCACGGCTCAGCGAGCTATGCTGACTGCCGTCTTAAGAATCTTTCTTGTCGCTTTTGTCTGGTGGCAGTGCGCCGCGTGACGCAATCTGCGCCGTCGTTTACCAGCTGGACTTGACCACGCCCGGGAGCCGGCCTTCCAGCGCTTCCTTGCGGAAGCAAATGCGGCACAGCTTGAATCGACGCATATAGCCGCGCGGGCGTCCACAGATCGTACAACGATTGCGAACGCGAGTCGGATATTTGCGATGCTGCTCACGGTTGATCATGGATTTCTTAGCCAAGGTACCTGCCTCTTCATCTTTTCAAATCACGCCGCTCGAATGCCACGGCGTCATGACCGAGGGTCACTTAGCGGCTTTCACCGGGACGCTGGAAGGGCATGCCCAAGTGAGCCAGCAACCGGCGGCCTTCCTCGTCGGTTTTGGCCGTGGTCACGATGGTGACCGACATACCACGCACCTTATCAATCTTGTCGTAGTCAATCTCAGGGAAGATCAACTGTTCGCGCAGACCGAGGGTGTAGTTGCCGCGACCATCGAAGCCGTCGGGAGAAACACCGCGGAAGTCACGCTGGCGGGGCAGGGCGATGTTGCACAGGCGATCCAGGAAATCCCACATCCTGTCACCGCGCAGCGTCACCATGACGCCAATGGTGTTACCTTCGCGCAGCTTGAACCCGGCGATGGAGCGGCGAGCTTTGGTGGTAACCGGCTTCTGGCCGACAATGGTCGTCAGATCGCCGATGGCAGCATCGAGGGACTTGGCGTTCTGCAACGCTTCGCCCATGCCGATGTTGACCACGACCTTCTCGACACGCGGCACCTGCATCGGGTTAATATATTGAAACTCTGACTGCAACGCAGGAACGACCTCGTTGCTGTAGCGATCTTTTAGCTTCGACATACCTATCTCCTGCTAGCAAGCGTTTGTACAACGGTTGCCAAGACGTATCTTAGGCAATTGCCTCGCCGCATTGCTTGCAGCTTCGTTGCTTTGTGCCGTCTTCCGAAATCAAGTGACCGACGCGCGTCGTCTTGCCACAGTTCGGGCACACCAGCATCACATTGCTGATATGGATCGGCGCTTCGCGCTCGATGCGGCCCGTCTGGGTGCGGACGTTGCCGGTGCGGCGCTGATGTTTGATGATCAGATTGACGCCGGCCACAATGACGCGTGCCTTGTCGGGATTGGGCTGGCCTTGCTGGCGTCCGCTCAAGCGCGCCCGCAAAACTCGCTGCACCTCACCACGTTTTCCTTTGCTTTCACCGCTGATTACTTCAACGGTATCGCCTGTTTTGATGTGCATTACAACACCTCTGGGGCCAACGAAACGATCTTCATGTAGCCGCGCTCACGCAGTTCACGTGCTACGGGTCCAAAGATGCGTGTGCCCTTGGGATTTTTGTTGTCATCAATGATCACGGCGGCGTTGTCGTCGAAGCGAATGCTGCTGCCATCGGCCCGCGAATATTCCTTGGCGGTACGCACGATGACGGCCTTGACGATGTCGCCCTTTTTGACCGAGCTGTGGGGCGCGGCCTGTTTGACCGTGGCGATGATGATGTCTCCAACGGAACCGTAGCGGCGGCGGGTGCTGCCGCGCACCTGAATGCACAACAGTTCGCGCGCGCCGGTATTATCTGCAACTCGTAAGCGAGTTTCTTGCTGGATCATAGCTCACACTCCTGGGTCTGGATTATCCTGCCGCGGCTTAGGCCTCGACATGCTCCAGGATCGCGTCCACAACCCAACGCTTCTGGCGGCTCATGGGCCGACCTTCCACGATACGAACGACATCACCAACGGTGCATTCGTTGCGCTCATCGTGGGCCATGAACTTGCGGTGGCTGCGAACTATTTTTCCATAAATCGGGTGGCGGGCGACGCGTACCGTCTCCACAACAACCGATTTGTCCATTTTATCGCTGGTAACGCGACCGACCAGAACTTTGCGTTGCTCGCGCATGGTTACTTATTCTCCTGAGCCATCCAGGCTGCCAGCTCGCGCTCGCGCATGATGGTCTTCAATCGGGCGATTTCCTTGCGAAGCTCACCCTTGCGCGCGGTGTTTTTCAACTGGCCGGTGGCTCGCTGAAAACGCAGGTTGAACAGCTCTTCGTAGGCTTCATCCAGCTTCTGGCCGATCTCGGCGCTCGTTAGGTTTCGAATCTCGTAGGCTAACATCAGGACACATCTCCGAGAGTTTCACGCCTGACGAATTGGGTGCGGATGGGCAGCTTGAACGCCGCGCGTTCCATCGCTTCTTTCGCCACATCTTCACTCACACCGGCGATCTCAAACAGCACACGGCCAGGGCGAACAACGGCGACCCAGTGGTCCACCGCGCCTTTACCGCTACCCATGCGGGTTTCCGCGGCCTTGGCTGTTACGGGCTTATCAGGGAAGACCTTGATCCACACCTTGCCGCCGCGGCGTACATAGCGCACAATCGCGCGACGAGCCGCTTCAATCTGGCGTGAGGTCATCCAGCAGGGTTCCAAAGCTTGCAAGCCATACTCACCCTGGCTCACCGTGCTGCCGCGCTGGCTGTAACCACGCATACGGCCACGATGTTGTTTACGATATTTTGCACGTTTTGGCATCAACATGGCAATACTTCTCCTCTACTTGGCTGGCGTTGGCATAGCCTGGAACCACTGTCCCACGACAAGCCGCCCTTGCTCAGCGTCCGCTTCAGCCTTATGCGGCAGCCTGCGGCTGGGGCACAGGGGCCGGTGTTGCGACAGCTTTGCCAGGCAGAACCTCGCCTCGGTAGACCCACACCTTGATGCCAATGCGGCCAAAGGTTGTGAGAGCTTCGGCGTGAGCATAGTCAATGTCGGCGCGCAGGGTATGGCGCGGCACCTGACCTTCACGTTGCGTCTCTCGGCGGGCCATTTCGGAGCCTGACAGGCGACCGGCAACAGTGATCATGATGCCTTCAGCGCCCTGGCGCATGGCACGGGTGATGGCCTGCTTCATCGCACGCTTGTGCGACACGCGACGCTCGATCTGCTCGGCAATGCTCTCAGCAATCAGGTAAGCATCAATCTCGGGACGAGTGATCTCGGTGACATCCACCTTGACGCGCTTGCCAGTCAGTTCCTGCAAATTGGTGCGCAGTTGATTGACCGTAGCGCCCTTGCGACCGATGATGATGCCGGGCTTTGCAGTGTGAATCCACACGTGTACGTAGTTACGCTGGCGTTCGATTTCGATCTCGGAAATCGAAGCCTTGGGGATTTCTTTGCGGATCATGGTGCGGATCGTGCGATCCTCAGCCAACAAATCCGTGTAACGTCCCTTTTCAGCGAACCAGCGTGCACGCCAGTCTTTGATAACGCCTAAGCGAAAACCATAAGGATGTACTTTACGACCCAAGGTGTCCTCCTATTCAGGATAAGACTTGTTCAGTCACGTCCACTTGACGGCGCTCAATGAGCTTGAACCGTCCAGGACGATTTGGTATTACTGCAGGCGCTCCTGGAGCACTACAGTGATGTGGGACGAGCGCTTCAGGATCGGCTTGAACCGGCCGCGAGCGCCGAAACGACGCCACTTGCGCAGCGGGCCTTCATCCGCGTAGATCTCGCTAATCCACATATCTTCACGCTCCAGACCTTCGTTCTGCTCAGCGTTGGCGAGGGCCGACGCAACGGCCTTGTACACTTCGCGAGCGGCTGACTGGGGCATAAAGCTCAGCGTTGTCAAGGCATCTTCCGCCCGCATTCCGCGCACCTGGTTCAACACCAGCCGCACTTTCTGGGCAGAAATGCCGACGTGCTTGCGCTGCGCCTGCACTTGATTCTGATTTTCTGTACTCATTGTCTGCTCTCTGGTCTATTCAACAGTACCGGCCTGAGCACGGTACCCATGCCAATTCTGTGGAACAGAACCCTAGCGGCGCTTGGCGCGCTTTTCCTTAGAAATGTGTCCCCGGAAAAAGCGGGTCGGAGCGAACTCGCCCAGCTTATGGCCGACCATGTTTTCGGAAACATAGACAGGCACATGGCGACGGCCATCGTGTACCGCAATGGTGTGACCCACCATCTGGGGGAAGACCGTTGAAGCACGCGACCAGGTCTTGAGAATGCGCTTCTCGCCGGTGCGGTTCATGTTCTCGATTTTCTTCAGCAGCTTGGGCTCAATGAATGGCCCTTTTTTGACCGATCTCGACATCTGTGAACCTCAATATCTTGCGTGGCTGGCCGGGCACAGCCCAAGCCAGCCAGTGATTTTACCGACGACGACGGCGCGGACCACGGCGACGGACAATGAACTTATCAGTTGATTTATTGCGCCGTGTCTTGTAACCCAGGGTCGGCTTGCCCCACGGGGTCTTCGGGCCAGGCATACCAATGGGCGAACGTCCTTCACCACCACCATGCGGGTGAGCAGACGGGTCCATCGCCACACCGCGCACTTCGGGCCGACGGCCCATCCAACGCTTGCGGCCAGCCTTACCGAGGGTAATGTTGCTGTGATCGGTGTTACCCACCTGACCAATCGTGGCCAGACAATTCAAGTTCACCCGACGCATTTCACCGCTGGGCAGGCGCAGGGTGGCATAATCGCCTTCCTTCGCCATCAACTGCGCTGACGTGCCAGCCGCACGGGCCATCTGGCCACCGCGACCGGGCTGCAACTCGATGTTGTGCACGACTGTGCCCAGGGGAATGCGATGCAGCGGCAGGGCATTGCCCACCCGGATGTCCGAGCCAGGGCCAGACTGCACGCCATCGCCTACATTCAGACCCAGCGGGGCTAAAATATAGCGCTTGGCGCCGTCCGCATACACCAACAGGGCAATGCGGGCGGAACGGTTGGGATCGTACTCAATCGAGGCGACCCGCGCCGGCACGCCAAACTTGTCGCGCTTGAAATCAATGATGCGGTAAAGCCGCTTGTGGCCGCCGCCGCGATGACGGACGGTGATCCGGCCGCGGTTGTTGCGACCAGAGCCACTCTTCAGCGGTTCTACCAGCGAACGCTCTGGCCGGGTCTTGGTGAGGTCATCAAAGGTGAGAACACTCATACCGCGGCGGCCAGGCGACGTAGGCTTGTAAACACGAATACCCATGTTGATCTCCTCGTCTAGACGCCTTCGACCCAGCTAATGCTATCGCCTTTAGCCAGCGTCACAATAGCCTTTTTCCACGCGGATTTCTTGATAACCAAGCGGCGGCCACGGTGGCCCATACGCGCGGGCATGTTGATGACACGAACTTTCTCCACGGTGACGTCGAAGCTGGCTTCGATTGCGTCCTTGACCTGGAGCTTGTTGGCCCGTCGATCAACCTCGAAGGCAAACTGGTTGTTTTCGTCCGCTTGAATGTTGGTTTTTTCCGTCATCAAGGGGCGGCGTAGAACTTCTCGTACGTGCATGTTTCTTTTCTCCTACGCTTAACCCAGAATTCGCTCGATCTCGTTGATCGCATCGGTGGTTACAACCAGCGTGCGATGACCCAACAGATCACGCATGTTCAAATAGCCCGCCTGGAGCGCCTTCACATCCGGTAGATTGCGTGCTGACAGCTCGACATTGGTGTTCCGCTGTGGCAGCAAGATCAGCGCGCTGCTGTCTACCTTCAGATTGCGCAAAATGCCGACCATTTCCTTGGTCTTGGGCTGCGCCAGTGACAACTCCTGAACAACGACCAACTGCTCGTTGCCTGCCTTGGCAGACAGGGCCGAACGCATGGCGACATGGCGCATCTTGCGCGGCATCTTCTGTTCGTATGAGCGGGGAGTCGGGCCAAATACGCTACCGCCACCACGCCAGTGCGGTGCACGCGTGCTGCCCTGACGGGCGCGGCCGGTGCCCTTCTGACGCCACGGCTTGCGGCCACCGCCAGCCACTTCACCACGGGTCTTCACTTTGTGCGTACCCCGGCGAGCGTTGGCGAGCTGGCGCACCAAAGCCTGGTGCATAGCGGTCTTGTTAATGGGGGCTGCGAAGATATCGTCGCGCAGCTCAATTTCGCCGACTCTATCTCCAGCCATATTGAGAACTGGTACTCGCATCTTCACTTACCCCTGTTTCCTTGCTTCACGCACGATCACGAACCCGCCCTTGGGGCCGGGAATCGCACCGCGCACCACGAGCATGTTGCGCTCGGCATCCACGCGCACAACAGCCAGGCTCTGCACAGTCACGCGTTCATCGCCCATATGTCCAGGGCCGCGATGACCTTTGTAAGTGTGGCCGGGGGTTGTACCCGAACCAGCCGCGCCAGGAGCGCGGGTACGGTCCGATGCGCCGTGGGTCTTCGGCTGACGATTAAAGTTGTGCCGCTTAATACCGCCCTGGAAGCCGCGCCCTTTCGAGGTGCCGGTCACGTCAACCAGTTCACCGGACGCAAAAACGTCGGCGTTCAACTTCTGGCCAACTTCGTAGTTCCCCAGCTCTTCTTCCTTGACAGGAATTTCACGCAGGTAACGCAGCGCGGGCACTCCATTGCGCTTCAGGTGCTGAAGTTCACCCTTGGACAAGCGCTTCGGCTTGGTTTCCCCAAAACCGATCTGGATGGCTGTATAGCCGTCTACATCTTTGGTCTTTTTCTGCGTGACGTAGCACGGCCCGACTTCTATGACGGTTACCGGCACGACGACGCCTTCGTTGAAGACTTGCGTCATGCCAACCTTGCGGCCCAGTAAACCCTTCATTGGTCCATTCCTTCTGGGGACTGTAGACTCTGGGCGAGTCTCATCATCCCAATAAACGTTGCAGGTTGCAGGCTTTAGCCGCCTGCTACTTGCCACTTGCTACAGTTTAATTTCGATGTCCACACCGGCGGGCAAGTGAAGACGCATAAGGCTATCAATCGTCTTGCTGCTCGGCTCCAGGATATCAATGAGTCGCTTGTGCGTTCGGATTTCAAACTGCTCGCGCGAGTCCTTGTCAATAAAGGTGCTGCGCATGATCGTAAACTTCTCGATGCGCGTCGGCAGCGGCACAGGGCCGATTACCGTTGCGCCCGTGCGCTCGGCGGCATCCACGATCTGGCGGACAGAATTGTCCAGGACCCGATGATCATAGGCCTTTAGCTTGATGCGAAGCGGCTTTTTTGCCATAATTCTTCCTGCTATCCTGCTGGGGAAGAGAACCGACGCTTGACTGGCCGCCGGTTCTCTTTCCTGTATCTCACAAATCCATGCTGGCCGATCAGCTCAGCGTGCCTTAGTCCATGACCTTGGTGATAACGCCAGCGCCGACGGTGCGGCCACCTTCGCGGATGGCGAAGCGGGAACCCGCCTCCAGCGCCACCGGCACGATCAGCTCCACCGACAGGTTCACGT
>JBAQWV010000148.1:0-37050 GCA_049299095.1 Anaerolineae bacterium
GTAAATAGCAAAAACGCCCCGGTCAGCACCGACAGCAGCGGATGCCAGACGCGTAGACGAATCAGGAAGTGCATAGAAGGATCCATATCCTGGCGCAGCCCCTCGGCCACGCTGCTCGCCGGGAACAGAGTGTCGCCCAGCGCAGTTATCGCGCCCGTGACACCGATAACAAGGACACCGAACAGCCCGGCGCGCAAGGCCCACACCAGCCAGCGTTGTGTATGCAATGCAATCGGCCGCTGGTTAGAGGCCCACCACGCTGTCACCGCCAGCGAAGCGATCAGCATGAAGGTGTTTACGAGGTGGATGGAGACCACAATGGCCCGCCCTGCCGAATCGTCATCTGTGACCCAGCCAAAGATCACCAGCGCCGCACCGAGCAACGATTCACTGATGATGAAAAAGGCCGATACAACTGTGCCCCAGCGCACGGCATGTCCCTTGGGAAAAGAGCGAAAGGCCCAGATCAGCAAAATCAACACACCGATCAAGGCAATGCCGGAGGTGATGCGGTGACTGAACTCCACCAGCGTGTCTACACGCTCGGCACGCGGCACCACCGCGCCATTGCACAGCGGCCAGTGGTTGCCGCAGCCCGCACCGGAACCGGTGGCACGTACAAATGCCCCCCACAGCGCGGTCAAGACATTCCAGATCATCACCGCCCAGGCCAGTTTTGTATAACGAGAAGATGACATAAGGCTCTCCAAAGAATTTGATCGGACGGATCGTAGATGCCGTCATTGTGCCACAAGTCGCAAAGAATCCCAAACAACCGGCACAAAACACCGTGCGAAATTTGATAGGACTTACGCAGTTACGCCGTACATGTCTCATTGCGAGGCCCGCCAGGGCGGAAGAATCCCCTGGCGAATACACAGAAAAACAGGGATGTTTCGTCGTCAACTCCCCGAAATGGCACCAACGGCGCAAGTCCTGTTTGAGTTGACCCAGCTTGGGAGACATGCTATACTTGCCGTGCAGCGTCCATTGAAGCAGAAACGGCTGCTTTGTTGCTTGCTTACACCGCTTTCACCTCGGCACTGGCCGGGGTGTGCTTTTGTTTGAACCTATGCCCACATCTGAATCCTCTCCCCCCTTGTTTCTCTATCATCGTCTGGTACTCAAGCTGGGAACCAGCGTGCTGACCGCCGGTTCGCCGCGCCTGAACCAGCCGCGTATGCTGGATTTGGTGCGGCAATGCGCGCGCCTGCACGCCGCGGGCGTTGAGGTCGTCGTTGTCAGCTCGGCCGCGATTGTGGCTGGGCGCGAGCGGCTCAACTATCGCCCGTTACCGCAGGCCGTCCCCGCCAAACAGATGCTCGCCGCGGTAGGTCAAAGCCATCTGATGAGCCATTACTCACAGTTCTTCGACATCTACGGCATCATTGCCGGGCAGGTCTTGCTAACGCGCGCCGATCTGGATCACCGGAATCGTTACCTAAACGCACGCGACACCCTGCAAGCACTGCTGGCCGAGCGCATTGTGCCGATTATCAACGAAAACGACGCGGTTTCCACCGACGAAATCAAGCTGGGCGACAACGATAACCTGTCCGCGCTGGTGTCGAACCTCGTCGAAACTGAACTGCTGCTGATCCTCACCGACCAGCCGGGGCTGCTCACGGCAGATCCCCGCACCGACCCCACCGCGCAGCTTATTCCTGAAGTCGAACAGATTGACGACAGCCTGCGCGCGCTGGCAGGTGGCAGCCGCAGCGGGTTGGGCACTGGCGGCATGAGCACCAAGCTGGCCGCCGCAGATTTGGCGCGGCGCGGCGGGGCCGAGGTGGTGATCGCCGCAGGGAGCGTGGAGGACGTCGTGCTGAAGGCCGCGCGCGGCGACAACGTGGGCACACGCTTCCGCGCGTTGGGCACGCGACTGGAAAGCCGCAAACGCTGGCTGCTGGGTGGCCCGGCCCCGGCTGGCCGCGTTTTTCTCGATGCGGGCGCGGTCACGGCCTTGCTTGACCAGGGCCGCAGCTTGTTGCCGGTCGGTATCACCCGGCTGGAGGGCCAGTTCGAGCGCGGCGACACCGTGCGCATCTGCACAGCCGACGGCCGCGAGGTTGCCCGCGGGCTGGCGCGTTACGGCGCGGCCTCGCTGGAGCGCATCCGCGGACGCCGCTCGGAAGAAATTGGCGCGATCCTGGGCTACGAAAACAGCCCGGAGGTCGTCCATCGCGATGATTTGGTGGTGTTGTAATGTCGGAACCTTTGATGATCCATCCCCTCGCCCGCGGCCTGATCTTCGATTTGGATGGCACGTTGGCTGATACCCTGCCCATTCATTATCGCGCCTGGCACGAAACTTTTGCCAGTTTTGGCGTGACCTGCCCGCAGTCCTTTCTCGACGAACTGACCGGCCTGCCGACCGCGGAGACGGTGCGCCGTTTCAATCAACGCTTCGGTCATGCGCTCGATCCACAAGGCTTTGCGCGCGCCAAGGAGGAGCTGGTGCGCGGGCGGCTGATGCAGTCCACGCCCATCATGCCGGTGGTGGCGGTCTTGCAGCAGGCGCGCGGCGTCTGGCCGATAGCCCTGGCGACCGGCGGCATTATGAGCAATGTCAAGGTGGTGCTGGCCGCGGTCGGCCTGACCGGCGCGTTTGATGCCATCGTCACCGCTGACGACGCTGTGCCGCACAAGCCTGCGCCGGGCATCTTCCTCGAAGCCGCGCGGCGCATCGCCGTGCCACCCACCCAGTGCCAGGTGTTCGAAGACGGCGAAGCAGGTTTGCAGGGTGCGCGGGCCGCGGGCATGATCGTCACCGATGTCCGCCCCTTTTTGCGGTAATCACACCCATCCGCACAGGCCGGCGAGGATTTATCATCGCTTTTTCCATGAACCGCCGTCTTATCCTCCTCTTGGCTTTGCTGGTGCTGGCTGCGCTCGTAACGCTGCTGCGCCTGCCCGCTCTGCCGTATTCGGTCGTTGACTGGGACGAAAGCGTCTATTTGCTGATGGCGCGCAGCCTGTTGCAGGGGCACGCGCCCTACACCGTGGTGTGGGATCACAAACCGCCTGGCCTGTACGCGCTGTTTGCCGCGGCACAAGTTGCCTTTGGACCAACTGTACTAGCTATTCGCTGGCTGGGGATCGTGGCAGTGATGGCTACAAGCTGGCTGCTGCTGGTCTACGGCCGCGCCGCACTTGGCAGTTGGGCCGTGGGCGGCAGCGCGGCCGTGATGTACGCACTCTTTTCGACGCGCAATGGTGGCTTGGCGACCAACGCCGAAATCCTGTTTGCGCCGTGGATTGTGGCCGCGCTGTTGCTCCTCACGCACACGGGCGCGCCCGCCGCGCTGCGCTTGCAACGCGGCACACTGTTCATGGCTGGGCTGCTCTTCGGCTGCGCGTTACAGATCAAGACCGCGGCCGCCGGGGAGCTACTGGCCGCGCTGACTGTGTTGCTGTTGACCCTGCTGTTCAGCCGCGCCCGCGGACAGGTGATGCCGGCTCGGCGCGTGCTGGCCGCGGCAGCCTGGCTACTGCTGGGTGCGGCACTGCCAACGCTGGTCGCAGCGGCCACATTCGCGGCCAGCGGACATTGGGCGGATTATCTATACGCCAACGTCACGGCCAACGCGCGTTATCTGCGTGCAGCGCCACCCGTTACCATGACTGCACTGGCCGCGGCGTTGTGGGCGCAGGTGCGCAGCACGACCGCGCTGTGGCTGGCCCTGCCGCTGGCAGGGCTGGTCAGCTGGCGCACGCGCGTAAGTGGGCCTGTGGCGATGCTGTGGCTCTGGCTGGGCGGCGCACTGCTGGCTGTACTGGCTGCGGGCCGCCTGTTTCCACACTATTTTCTACAACTGTTGCCCCCGCTTTGCCTGCTGGCCGCCTGGACGCTGGTGCAGGGGGTGCAGCTTAGTACGCTGCCGCGGCGCTGGCAACCGGTTTTACTCGGCTTGTTGGCGATTGTGGCGCTGGGACAGCCGCTCGCGCACAGCGCCCGCGCCAGCAGCGTGGAGGCGTGGGCACGCATACGGCATACACCGCGCACAGAAACGCTGGCTTATATCGGCGCTTACCTGCGCCGCCAGTTACAGCCGGGCGAGACGTTCTTGGTAGCCGATGGCGAGCCGGTGCTGTATTTTCTGGCCGGGGTGGACGCGCCGACGCGCTATGTGCTGCCCGCGCTGTTCTATGACGAGGGGCTGGCCGCGTTGCTGCCGGTGGAGCCGCTGGACGAGCTGGACCGTATCATGACGCATCCGCCGCGCTACGTGGTGCTGTCAGTCACACCGCCGCGCACATCCCCCTATTTTGTCCACCTCCATGACTATTTAGTGCAGAAGTACACCCTGGAACGCTCAATTCAGGGGGTAATGTTGTATCGTCGGGTGAATTGACGTTTGATCATTTACCGTTACAATGGACTAGTTAGTATCTTGTTGATAGGAGCACACACTCATTATGGTGACGCGTAGGAAGTTTTTACAAACCGGTAGTCTGCTGGCTGTGGGGAGTTGGCTGGCTATGTCCGGCGTGAGCTGCACCGACGAAGAGTTGGCGCAGGTGGAGGAGACGGCTGATACGCTTAAGTCTGCCCTGCCTTCGGAACCGGGCGAAGAAGCTGAGGTCAGCACTTTTGTAATGCCCGATGAGGCGATGCCGCACAAGCGAACGTGGATGGCTTTTGGGCCAACTGGCGACATCTGGGGCGACGAGCTGCTGCCGGAGGTGCAGCGCAGTCTGGCGCTGATTGCGACCACGATTGCGCGCTTCGAGCCGGTGACGATGCTGGTACGCGCCGAAGAGGAAGAGATGGTGCGCGAGTTGGTCGGGCCGGATGTGGAATTGGTGGTGGCTGAACTGGACGACCTGTGGATGCGCGACACCGGGCCGGTGTTTGTCAAGGACAGTGCCGGGCAAAAGGCCGCGGTCAACTTCAACTTCAACGGCTGGGGCAACAAGCAGGAACATGCCCAGGACGCACTGGTGGCAGGGTTGGTGGCTGAGCTAGCCGGTGTAGAGCAACTGAAGACGTCGCTGGTGCTGGAAGGCGGTGGCATTGAAGTGGACGGTGAGGGCACGGCGATCATCACTGAAAGCTGCGTGCTGAACCCCAACCGCAACCCTGACCTGTCCAAGGCCGCTTGCGAGGCGGAACTCAAGCGTTTGTTGGGCTTGAAGAAGATCATTTGGTTGCCCGGCATCGCCGGCAAGGACATCACCGACGGCCACACCGATTTTTATGCCCGCTTTGCCAAGCCGGGTGTGGTGGTGGCGGGGTATGACCCCGATCCGCAGTCCTTTGACCACGCGGTGACGGTTAAGCATTTGGAAATCCTTAAAGCAGCCACCGACGCGCAGGGTCGCCAGTTGCAGGTAGCTACGCTGGAAGGGCCGACCGACATCCGCGAGCAGTACGCCACGGACGACTTCGCCGCGGGCTATATCAATTTCTATGTGTGCAACGGGGCAGTGATCGCGCCGGAGTTTGGCGATGCGAAGACGGACGAAGCGGCCCGCGCCACGTTGCAAGAACTGTTCCCCGACCGCGAAATCGTACAGATCAACATTGACGGCATCGCCGCGGGCGGCGGCGGCATCCACTGCACCACCCAACAGGAACCTGCGTAAGCGTGGCCGATTTCGAGCGCCTGCAACAGCTTTATGCTGTGGGCAGTGTACCCTGGGATCATCAGGAGCCGCCGCCGGAGGTAATCACGACGGCGGCCAACCTATCACCGGGTCGTGCGCTTGATCTGGGCACGGGCTTGGGCCGCGCCGCGCTGTACCTGGCGCGGCGCGGCTGGCGGGTGGATGGCGTAGACTTTGTGCCGCAGGCAGTGATGGAGGCGACCCGCCGCGCCGCGGCGGCTGGGCTGGCGCAACCGGTGCATTTTTATGCCGGGTCGGTGGCTGCGCTGGATTTCCTGGCTGGGCCTTACGACTTCGCGCTGGATGTGGGCTGCGCGCATGGCCTGAACGCGGCAGAATTGGGAGCGTATCATGCGGAGTTGCTGCGTCTGCTGCGACCGGGCGCGGGGTATCTGCTCTTTGCGCATCTGAATGACGCGGCCGCCGCGCCGGACGCGCAACGCTGGCTGGATGAATCGCGGCTGCGCGGCCTGTTCGCGGATGGGTTCACCCTGGAACGGGTGGAATATGGGGAAACAACCGTGCAGAACAACCCGCCGTGGCGCTCGGCGTGGTTTTGGTGGCGGCGTGGGGTGTGAGGCTGACAGCAAACGGGACTTATCTTATAAAACCTGCTCCACATGAAAAACCGGATAGGAGGGGGCAACGGCGGCGAACTCTGCCAGCGGCGCGTCTTTGCTGACAGGAATGTGTGGCCGCGCGCCGGGCGCGATCTGCAAATACGCTTTGAGCAGCGGTGCGCGTTCTGCGACAGGAACCTCGATCAGACGCACCCGCTCGCTGCGGCCATGCACCAGGGTGGCATTACCGCCCGCAGCGTGTACGTTCTGTACCCAGTTCGCCTCGTTCCCCAACATCGAAACCAGATAACGCGCGCCGTTGCTGGTTAACAACATCAGCGGAAAGCTGATCACGTTCCCCGATTTTCGCCCCACTACTTCCAGCGTCACAAAACTGGCCGGTAAAATACCTGTTGCGTGTAGGCTCGCCCAACCACGATTGAGGAGCTTGGCGAGAGTGTTGGGGCGTCCCCCGCGATACAACCAGCGTTTGAAGGTCATGATCTCTCCTGTAATTCATCGAAAACAGATGGATCGGCGCAACGTCGGCCTTGCTCTGCAGCGGTTCAGCCGCGCAGCTCGTTGAACAGCGTCACCGTAGCCGGTGACGGCGACACATCCAGCTCGGCGTGCAGGCGCTCCACGCAGCGCGCATACGTGCGCAGCGCCTGGGCACGGTTGCCCAGCCGCGCATGTGCCAGCATCATCCAACGATACGCTTGTTCCCAACATTCGTCGCGGCGCAGGATCGCCTGACACACCTCCAGCGTTTCGGCCCAGCGCGCACGCGCGGCCAGCGCTGCGGCCAGCCGGTCGGCGGTGTGCAAATACAGCCCCAGCAACCGCTCGCGCTCCTCACTGCACCATTCGTCGTAGGGATAATCCTGTAAATAATCGCCGCGATACAGGGCCAGCGCATCGGTGAGTGCATCAATGAATGTGTCGTTGCCCTGCGCCGCCAGCCGCTCCCCCTGCGTCACCTTCTCCTCGAAGGCGGACGCGTCTACGGCTACATCCGCGCCGGGTCGCAGGCCATAGAGCGTGCCCTCGCGCAACACATACGCGGAGGGCGCTCGCGGCGGCAGTGCTGGTTCTAGCACGCGGTACAGGGTGCTGAGTGCCACCTTGAAATCGCGCTCGGCTGTGTCCGCGTCCAGCCCCGGCCACAACAATTCCACGATCTGGTCACGCTCCAGCAGACGTTTGCGCCGCGTTAGCAACAACTGAAAGAGTTGCCGCGCCTTGTCGCGCCGCCATTCCGATGGGGCGATTTCCTCCGCGCCGCGCCAAGCCCGAAACGTGCCCAGCGTTTGCACGCGCAGTTGATAACCAGGATGCAACTCGACTTCTGCCAGCCCCAGCCGTTCCAGCAGGCTGGTGGCATAGGAACGGACGCGTTCATTGCTGCGCGCCTGGATCAGCAATGGTACAACACGGCGTTCGTCCGGTGCTCCGAGCAACGTGGGACGCAAAAACAGCCAATCATAGGCGTGATCGCGGGCTGTGCGCAGCAACTCTTCCACGCCGCGCGCCAAGCGCGTTGTGTCGCCCGTGGCCTGCCACAACAAACACTGCCACAGCCGCGTGGCAGTTTCGCCAAAGGTGTCGCTGCATTCACGAAAAGCCGCCGCGGTGTCAAGCAGCAGTGGCCCGGCTTCGTCATAGCGACCAGCCAACACCAAACTGCTCGCCATCGCCAACCGGGTCAATGCCATCACCCACTCATCGCCTGTTTGCTGGGCAATCGCGATGCCCTGCATGGCCGCGGCTTCGGCCGCGGGCAGGTTGCCGCTGAAGCCATGCGCGCGGCACAAGCCCCAAAACGCCTCAACCTTCAGCCGCGGCACCGCCAAATCATCGGCAATCGTGATCGCCTGCTGGAAGCACTGGATGGCCTGCGCTGTGTCGGGGATGACTTGCAGCAGCCAGGCATGACCCTGTCGCATCGCGCCGACCGCGCTGATGTACGGCGATCCCAACATCTGGCCGCGCAGCGCGCCTTCCTGGGCAGAGCGGAGCGCGGCGTCGCCCTCGCCTTGAAAGGTGAGTAGTAAGGCCAGCAGCAGCAGCGTCTCGCGGTGCGCACGCGGGCGCAGCACCGGCGCGCGGCGTTCCGCTTCGGCGCGCGTTTCCAGAATTGCCCGCGCCTCGGCCAGCCGTCCGGTGCGCATCAGCACGCGCACAGCCAGCTCGGCTTCGGTGCTGACCTCCTCGCGCAGCACGCCCGCCTGCGCCTGAAAACGCTCGGCATCCTCCAGCCGCCCCAGGTTAAGGCGATTTTCGGCTAGCAGTTCCAGTAAACGGATGCGGGTTTCGCGGTCTTCCTGTCCGTCTGACAGGCGCAGCGCCTCCTGCAACAAATGCTCGGCTTGTGCGGGGCTGACTGTATCGAGGTAGACGCGGGCCTGGCCGCGCAGCGCCTGCCCGATGGCGCTCAGATCACCCAATGCGCGGCTGCGGGTTTCCGCCTGGCGATACCAGCCCAACGCTTCGTTAAAACGGCTGTGTAGCCGAGCCACATCGCCCAGATAGGCCAGCAGCGGCGGATGACGTTCCAGCACGTCGGGGGGTAGGCTGTTCAGCCAGCCCGCTAGCGTGTCCAGTCGTCCGGCGCGTACCATCTCCTGCCCCAGCGAGCGCAGATTGTGTGCGGCCTCGTCCCATGCCTGCGCGGCCAGCAGGTGGTACAGTGCTTCTTCGGGCTGTGCCTGCGCGGCGCAGCAGGCCGCGGCTCGGCGGTGGGCTGCTTGCGCGGCCGCGGGAGATAATCTGTGCAACAAAAACTGCTGAAACAGGTGATGGTAGCGCGCGTGGCCGTCGCCCAGGCTAACCATAAACAGCCCGCTGTCCAGCAGCGCGCGCAACACATGGGCGCTGTCGGTGCGGTTCAGCAGACAATCACAGATCAGCGGGGAAAGCTGGCGCAGCACTGCGGTTTGTTGCAGGAATTCCACCACCGCGGCGGGCTGCTGCGCCAGCACCTCGTGCGCCAGATAGTTAAACAGGTCGTCGGCGGTGGTGGCGGCGGGCAGGCGCGGACGGGCTGCGCCGCTGCTTTGCCAGGCCAACGGCAGGGCGATGGCCCAGCCTTCGGTTTGTTCAGCCAGCCGCGCGGCTTGCTGGGCAGTGAGGGTCACGCCATAGTGCTGGGCAAATAGCGCGGCTACTTCGTCAGCGGTAAAGGCCAGATCGTCGCGGCCAAGTTCCAACACCTCCCCGCGCAGCCGCCAGGTTGAAAGAGAGGGCAGCGGCAGCGGCAGGCGGGTCGCCAGCACGGTGTGCAAGGTGTGGGGCGCGTGGTCGAGCAGGCGATTGAGTGCGTCGAGGATGGGCAGCGAAGGGGCGATGTGGTGCGCGTCGTCCAGCACCAGCAGCAGCGGCGCGGGCTGCGCGTCCAGTTCGTTGACCAGTGCGGTGATGGTGGCGGTCCAGCGCGTGTCACCGCTGGCTGCGCTCCAGGCTTCGAGGGTGGCGTTGGGCGCATCGGAGAGCGTGGGCAGCGCGCGCCGCAGGCTGGCTAGTAAATGTTCCATGAAGACCAGTGGCTCGGTGTCCGCCGCGTCCAGTTGATACCAGGCTGTGGGGGGGTGCGCGGCGGCCAGCGCAGCCAGCGCGGTGCTTTTGCCATAGCCCGCTTCAGCATGAACGATGGTCAAGCGATGCTCGCGCGCTTCGTCCAGCCGCGCGGTCACGCGCGGGCGTTGCAGGGTGCGCCGCGGTAAATAGGGAGGCGTGAGCTTGGTGCGCAGGATCATGTGAAACAGTTAGTTGCGAGGAGCCAAGAGCATTGTAACTGCATGGTAACTGGCGAGTGGTATAATGCGGGGCATGGGCAACGCGCCAGTGTTGGCGCGATTGTAACATGCTCACCGTAAAAACAGAAGCTGCATTGGTGCAGGTGTTCTATGTCAGAAGTCGTCATTAGTTCTTTTATTTTGCGGTTTACCCAGGAAAGTCCAACGGAAACACCCTGGCGGGGAGTGGTGCGCCACGTCCAAAGTGACGAGGAGGCACGCTTTACGCGCATTGACGAGGCGTTGCAATTTATCGCCCGCTATGTAGATTTGAGCCGTGAACCGTTGGAGGAGCCAGTATGATCATGCAACCGCCGCCCGTGGGTATTGTCAGTGTGGGAACGTATTCGCCGTCTGGTTATATGACCGCGGCGGAAATCGCCGCGCAAAGCGGCTTGCCGGAGTGGGTGATCCGTGACAAG
Source organism: Anaerolineae bacterium (assembly GCA_049299095.1). Taxonomy (GTDB): domain Bacteria; phylum Chloroflexota; class Anaerolineae; order JAAEKA01; family JAAEKA01; genus JAAEKA01. The sequence continues at coordinate 10,387 of JBAQWV010000148.1, forward strand.
CTGGGGATCACTGGTAAATTCGTGGCCGGGCCAAATGATCAGCCCAATGAAATGGCGATCAAGGCTGCCCAGGACTGTTTGGCGCAAACTGACATCAGCCCGGATGAAATTGACGTGGTGCTGTGTACCACCGAGGAGTGGCGCGAGTATTCCTTGTGGACGACCGGTATCCATTTGGCGTATGAGATCGGTGCGACGCGCGCGTGGGCTGTGGATTTGCACATGCGCTGTGCTACCACGGTGGGCGCGTTGAAAATGGCGCGTGACATGATGGTGGCGGACCCTGAGATCAACACGGTGCTGATCGCGGGTGGTTATCGCATCTCTGATTTTATTGATTTTCGCAACGCACGCACTTCGTTTTTGTGGAACATTGCCACCGGCGCGGGTGCGTTACTGCTGCGCAAGGGCTGGCCGCGCAACCATGTGCTTGGCTCGCACATCATTGTGGACGGTAGCATGAGCAAGCATGTGGTTGTGCCTGCCAGCGGTACAGCTTATTTCCCCACACCGCAAGCGCTGGCCGAGGCGAACATGGCGACGCCGGAGCTGTTTTACTTCGATTTGGTGGAGCCGGAAGCGATGAAGAACCGGCTGAACGCCGTGAGTATGGACAACTGGCTGCGCTGTGTGGACGAGGCGCTGCGCAAGAGCGGCACACGACTGAACGGCCAGCCATATACGCGCGCGGATATTGACTACTTGAACATGATCCTGATTAAGCCGTCGGGCCACCGCGAGATGCTGGATCACCTCGGTTTGCGTGAAGAGCAGTCGGTGTACTTGGGCGGAATCGGCCACACCGGCGAACAGGATGTGATGTTCAGCATTCGCGAAGGGCTGGCCACGGGTCGGCTGAAGGATGGCGACTTGATGGCGATTGTGGCCGCGGGTATTGGGTATGTCTGGGCCGCGGGCGTGGTACAGTGGGGAGAGGCGATCGGTGATCGCTAATCGCTGATCGGTAAGGAAGTTTTCGACGTGGAAAGATTATCGTATGCAAAAAGTTTCGGTGATTTGTTTGCTTATCAACAGGCAAGAACGCTTGCTAAAGATATTTTTGAGATTTCCAAGCGTTTTCCACGCGAGGAAATCTATGCTTTAACCGATCAGATCAGACGTTCCTCCCGCTCAATGGGAGCTCAAATTGCTGAAGCCTGGGCTAAACGGCGCTACGAGCGTCATTTCATCAGCAAGTTAACCGACGCTGATGGTGAACAGCAAGAAACTCAGCACTGGCTAGAGACTGCTTTCGATTGCGGTTACCTGTCACAAGAAGAATTAGATGATTTGCGTAGCCGCTGCCAACGAATTGGCAAACTGCTTGCTGGTATGATAGACAAAGCGGATTTGTTTTGTGGTGACAGTAAAACACTTATCCGTGAACCTGAACCACAGTACGGCGTAAGCGACGATTTATGAACGACCTCCGCTCCGATCACCGATCACCGATCACCGATTACCGATCACCGATTACCGATCACCGATTACCGATCACCGATCACCGATTACCGAAAGGAACTTCAATGCGACTACAAAATAAAGTAACACTCGTCACCGGCGGCGCGGCTGGCATTGGCAAGGCCACTGCGCAGCGTTTTCAGGAAGAAGGCGCTGTTGTCGTGATCTGTGATGTGAATGAGGCCGCAGGCCAGGCTGTGGTGGCTGAACTGGGCTTGGCCGCGTTCTATAAGGTAAACGTGGCCGACCGCGCCGATGTGCAGCGTTGGGTTGACGCTGTGGTGGCCCGCTTTGGTCGGGTTGATGTGCTGGTGAACAACGCGGGCGTGCTGCGCGATGGTCGTCTGGTGGTGGTGAAGGATGGATCGCTGGTAAAGCAGATGCCGGAAGCTGACTGGGACCTGGTCATTGATGTTAACCTGAAGGGCGTATTCAACTGCGCGCAGGCCGTGGCTCCGGTGATGATCAAACAGGGCAGCGGCGTGATCCTGAATGCCAGCAGTGTGGTCGGCCTGGACGGCAACTTCGGCCAGACAAATTATGTCGCTACCAAGTCGGGTGTCATTGGCATGACCAAGGTATGGGCGCGCGAGTTGGGGCGCTACGGCGTGCGCGTCAACGCTATTGCCCCCGGCTTCATCCTCACCGAGATGGTGTTGCAGATGCCAGAAAAGGTGCTGAACGACATGGTGGCGCATGTGCCGTTGGGTCGCATGGGGCAGCCGCGTGACATTGCCAATGGCTACCTCTTCCTTGCCTCGGATGACGCCAGCTACATTAACGGCGAAGTACTACGCATTGATGGCGGTATCTTGGTGGGAACCTGAGCAATGGTCAATGGTCAATGGTCAACGGTTAATGGTCAACGGTTAATGGTTAATGGTTAATGGTTAATGGTTAACGCATGTTTACGCCATTAACCATCACTGTTAACCATTTGTTGATACGGTGTCTTTTCTGAAGGAGGGATGCCGATGGCAAAGGGCGATGATATCGAAGAACGGCTGATTAATTTTGCAGTAACGACCATTGCGTTGTGTGATAAATTGCCCGTTACACCTGGCGGCAGGCATGTTGGTGGGCAGCTTCTTCGCAGCGGCACGTCGCCTGCACCAAACTATAGCGAGGCTCGTAGTGCCGAAAGCAAGCGTGATTTTGTGCATAAATTGCGGATTGCCCTTAAAGAAATGAACGAGTCTCGTGTCTGGCTTATTATCATTCTTCGCAGCCAGATGCTTCCTCAGTCCGAAGTTAGCCTGATGCTGCGTGAGTGCGATGAACTCTGCGCCATCCTGTATGCCAGCATCCAAACCACTCAGGGCCGAAGACCTGGCACCTCCGTCAATTAACTATTTACCGTTATCCATTTCACCATTAACCATTTTTTACTTCTATGCACGCTGCTAACTTGCTGACTAACCGTGCGCATTTGACGCCTGACCGCGAGGCGTTGCTGGAACTGGACACTGGTCGCCGCTTCAGCTATGCCGACTTGAACGCCCGCGCTTGCCGCGCGGCAAACTTTATGGCGAGCCTGGGAGTGCAGGCAGGCGACCGTGTCTCGATTCTAGCGCAGAATAGTGTCGTTTATCTCGACTTGTTCTACGGTCTGGCCAAGATCGGTGCGATCTTTACGCCGCTGAACTGGCGTCTGACCGCCCGCGAGCTAAGCTATATCATCAACGACTGTACGCCAGGGGTGCTGGTGGTGGATGCGGAGTTCGCCGCCACGCTGGCCGAGATGTTGCCGATGATCCCGCCCACGACGTTGGTCAGCCTGGGTCACGGGGATATTACCGGCGCGGTCGTTTATGAGGCCGGCTTGCAAGCTGCCTCCGCCGTGGAGCCACTGCGCCCCGCGTTGGATGGTGATTGGCCTTATTGCATCCTTTACACCTCCGGCACAACCGGTCAATCGAAAGGTGCGGTGCTGCCACATCGCCAAATTCTGTGGAACTGCATCAACACGGTGATCAGTTGGGGTTTGAGCGAACGCGACGTGTCACCGATACTGACGCCACTGTTCCACGCGGGTGGGCTGTTTGCTTTTATGACCCCACTGCTCTATGCCGGTGGCCGCGTGATCCTGTCGCGCAGCTTCGATGCTGCCCAATCGCTGCGTATGATCCAAGAGGAACGCTGCACTGTGATTCTCGGCGTGCCCACGCTGTTTCAGATGTGGCTGGATACCCCCGGCTTTGCTGAAGCCGATTTCAGTACCGTGCATTTCTTCATCAGCGGCGGCGCTCCGCTGCCCGTGCCGCTGGTTGAAGCGTGGCGCGCGCAGCAGCCGGTGATCTTTCGCCAGGGCTATGGCCTGACCGAAGTCGGCCCCAACTGCTTCAGCATGACCGATGAAGAATCGGTAACGAAGGTCGGCGCGGTCGGCAAGCCAGTCATGCACAGTGCCATGCGCCTGGTCAACCCTGAAACCGGTCTTGATGTGGCTGAGGGCGAAACCGGCGAATTGCTGATCCGCGGGCCACACGTATGCAGCGGGTACTGGCGCAATCCGGCTGCTACTGCCAAAGCTCTGTCTGATGGCTGGTTCCACACGGGCGACATGGCGCGCCGTGACACAGATGGTTTTTACACGATTGAAGGCCGCTTCAAGGATATGATTATTAGCGGCGGTGAAAACATCTATGCAGCCGAGGTCGAAAAGACCTTTCGTGACCACCCCGCCGTGCAGGACGCCGCGTTGATCGGTATCCCCGATCCGAAATGGGGCGAGGTGGGACTGATGGCAGTGGTGCTAAAAGCTGGCTACACAGCCAGCGACGCAGAATTGCGTCAGTTCGCCATGCAACGATTGGCGCGTTACAAAGTGCCCAAGCATGTGACCTTCGTTGCGGCTCTGCCCATCTCGCCTTATGGCAAGGTAATCAAACCGGAGCTAAAGGCCTGGCTTCAAGATCTGATTGCACAAAAAGAGTAGAATTTCGCGGTTGGTGTCATTTTGAGAAGTAAAACGATGAGAAATCCCTGTCTTTATGCTTCCGCCAGCAGATTTCTCGGCCTTGGTGGGTCGCGGAATGACCCCCATCCTGCGAATTGCATAAGTCCTAAATAGGATAAAATGATGACACGCTACGCCACAATACTCAGCTCCGGGCGCTATGTGCCGGAAGAACGCTTCACAAACGCACAGCTCAAAGAACGGATGCAGGCCATCAATCCTGACCTTGTGCGCGTGGTGGATGCGTTCGAGGAAAGCTCCGGCATCCGCCAGCGTCGCCTCGCCCCGCGTGCGTGGGCAGCCTCTGATCTGGCTGTGCGCGCGGCGCAGGATGCGTTGAACAAGGCCGGGCTGCGGCCTGAGCAGGTAGACATGATCCTGCTGGGAACCGACACACCCGACTACATCACCCCGGCCACGGCTACGGTGGTGCAGCACAAGCTAGGCGCGATCAATGCCGGTACGTTCGACATCGGCTGCGCCTGCGCTTCTTTTCCCACCGGCATCGCTACCGCAGCGGGACTGATCGCTACCAATCCGTGGATGCAGTATATCCTCGTGGTTGGCGTGTACATGATGAGCAAGCTGGCAGATCCTACCGACGTGACCCAATTCTTTTATAGTGATGGTGCGGGCGCGGTGGTACTGGCCGCGGCCAATCAGCCCGGCGTGCTGGCTTCGGCGTACCTGGCCGATGGCACATACGCCAACTATTGGGGGCTGTACGCAGGCGCGACCTACGAACCGGCTACTGTCGAGGCCGTACAGGCAGGCCGTACCAACGTGCGCTTTTTGCAGCGTTATCCGCCTGACGTCAATCACACTAACTGGCCGCTGCTGGTGCGCACCCTGGCCGAACGCGGCGGGTTTGCGGTGGACGATCTGGACATGGTGATCTTTACGCAGGTGCGCTTACCTTCGATCAAGATTGCAATGGACGCGCTGAGGCTGCCCCTGACCAAGACGCACTGGATCATGGAAGACTGGGGCTACACCGGTTCCGCATGTATCGGCATGGCACTGGACGACGCGGTCGAGCGCGGCAAAGTGAAGCCGGGCGATCTGGTGGCGATGGTTGGTTCCGGCGTCGGTTACAATTACGCCGGTGTGGCGTTGCGCATGCCGGCGTAGAGTAGAAAAGTAACCTGTTACATCTCTACTACCCCCGCACTACAAACGAGGCATCCATGACCGTTCCAATCCTGCCCGATATGACTGCCCGAACGATTACCACATCACGGCTTGCCACGCGCGTGCTGTTCAGCGGGCCAGATGATGGCGCACCGGTACTGTTTCTGCACGGCAATGCCTCCTCGGCCACTTGGTGGGAAGAGACGATGTTGGCGCTGCCCGCAGGCTACCGCGGCATTGCCCCCGATCAGCGCGGCTTTGGCGACGCTGATCGCGCGGCTCTCATTGACGCCACCCGCGGCGCAGGCGACTGGGCTGATGACGCGCTGGCTCTGTTGGATGTGTTGAACATTCAGCGTGTCCATCTGGTGGGCAATTCGCTCGGCGGCATGGTGGTTTGGCACCTCCTGGCGCATGCGCCAGAGCGTTTCCTCACCGTGACTGTGGTTGCGCCTGGCTCACCTTATGGCTTTGGCGGCACCAAGGATGTGGATGGCACGCCATGCTGGCCCGATTTCGCCGGTTCCGGCAGCGGGCTGATCGCGCCGCCAGTGGTGCAGGCGGTGGAAAGCGGCGACCGCAGCCTGGAAAATCCCTTTGCTTACCGCAATGGCTTGCGGCGACTGGTGTTCAAGCCGCCCTTCGTGCCTGCGCGCGAGGAAGAGCTACTGTCGGCAGCACTCTCGATGCACGCGGGGCCGCAGGGCTTTCCCGGCGACAAGACACTGTCACCCAATTGGCCCTTTGTTGCTCCTGGCGTGTGGGGCGCGGCCAATGCGCTGTCGCCGCGTTACTGTCATTATGCCGCGGCAGTGGTGGCGGCCCAGCCCAAGCCGCCGATTTTGTGGGTGCGTGGCAGCCACGATTTGAGCGTTTCCGATCAGGCTGCCGCGGATCCGGCGACGCTGGGCGCACTGGGCTTGCTGCCTGGCTGGCCCGGCCCGGCTATCTACCCACCCCAGCCAATGATCAGCCAGACGCGCACCATGTTGGAGCAATACGCCGCGGCTGGTGGCTCTTTCCGTGAGGTCGTGATCGCAGACACCGGTCACGCGCCTTTCATCGAAAAGCCGGAAGCCTTTAACCAGTTGCTGGCAGAGCAGGTCTCGAAGAAATAAGGAAACAAGTAGGCAAGGAAAGCCTCACATGCACTTGTGTCCTTGCATTGGGAGTTCTCATGTACATTGGCGATTATCTTGGTAGACGACAACTCTATAGCCCAGACAAGCTGGCGATGGTTGACGCGGGCAAGCAGCCTGCGCTAGAGTTGACTTACCGTCAGATGAACGAACGCGCCAACCGTCTGGCGCACTGGCTGCGCGATGTGGCCGGAGTGCAGCCGGGGGACCGTGTGGCGATCCTCGCGCGCGATGGCGTGGAACACCTCGATTTGTTCTACGCCTGCGGCAAGCTGGGCGCGATCCATACACCGCTGAACTGGCGGCTGCACTGGCGCGAGCTGCTGGGTCTGTTGGAGCTGACGACCCCCAAGGCGCTGTTGTTCTCCGACGACTTCAAGGACGCCGTGGCACAGATCCAATGGTCAATAACCAGTAACCACCTTCCAACCGCCCGCGAAGACAACGCAAACACGGCCTCGTTGACCATTGATTACTTCCTCCACCTGGAAGGTGCGGGCCTGCCCTTCAGCCGCGCCTACCAATCCACCCTAGACCAGTCGTCCGATTTACCTGTTTCCTGTCCCACCTTGACCGAAGAGGACATTGCCTGCTTGCTCTTCACCGGCGGCACCACTGGTCTGCCCAAAGGTGCAATGATCAGTCATCGCATGATCGTGTGGAATGTGATGAACACCGTGATTCACGATCTCACCCACGATGATGTGTATGTCAATATCTTTCCGCTGTTCCATGCGGGCGGGCTGTTCACTTATCTGTCGTCGCAGGTGATCTTTGGCAACACCACGGTGCTGACGCGGCAATTTGACCCGGCCCAGGTGCTGGATTTGATCTCGCGCTATCAGGCCACTGTCTTTGCCGCAGTGCCCACCATGTACCAGATGCTCACCACCGCGCCCAACTGGCAAAGCGCGGACCTCAGCAGCCTGCGCTTTTGCACCAGCGGCGGCGCGCCGTTGCCGGTTCCGTTGGTCGAAAAGTACACCCACGAAAAGGGCATTCGCTTCAAACAGGGGTTTGGTATGACCGAATTCGGCCCGGGGCTGTTTGCCCTGCCACCGGAAGACGCCATCCGTAAAGCAGGCAGCATTGGCCGCCCCAACTTCTTCGTGGATGTACGCGTGGTGGACGAGGACAACCAGACACTCGGCCCGAACGAAGCGGGCGAGCTGCTGCTGAAAGGCCCCAGCCGCTCCTCCGGCTATTGGAACAATCCCGCCGCCTACGCCGCAGTGCTGGACGCCGATGGTTGGTTCCACACCGGCGACATCGTGTACTACGACGAAGAATGGTATTTTTACGTGGTTGACCGCAAAAAGGATATGTTCATCAGCGGCGGCGAAAATGTCTACCCGGCGGAGATTGAGGCTGCGCTGTACCGCCATCCTGCCGTCCACATGGCCGCGGTTGTCGGCGTGCCTGACACCAAATGGGGTGAAGTGGGCAAAGCCATTGTCGTCCTCAAGCCAGACGCAACCACAACCGCTGATGAGTTGCTTGACTTTATGGCGGGACAATTGGCCCGCTACAAAGTACCGAAAAGTGTCGAATTTCGCAGCGAGTTGCCTCTATCCGGCATGGGCAAAATCCTGCGGCGCGAGCTGCGGTAGCTGCGATCCGCATCCCTGTCCGTTCACTGTTCACCGTTTACCAGTTACGAAGGAGTAACCGAATGAGTACGATTCCAACACTACCCGCTATCACATCCAGGATGATCCCAACCCCGCGCTTGACCATTCACGCGTTGACCTGCGGCGCGGCTGACGACCAGCCGGTGCTGTTCATCCACGGCAATGGCTCTTCCGCGACCTTTTGGGAAGAGACGATGGTGGCCCTACCTGTCGGCTTTCGGGGCATTGCGCCCGATCTGCGCGGCTACGGCGATACCGAGCCGCTGCCAGTGGACGCCACGTTGGGGCTGGATGACATGGTTGCGGACGTGTTGGCGCTGGCCGATGCGCTCATGCTGCCGACGTTTCACCTGGTTGGACACAGCATGGGGGGCGGCATCGCCATGAAAATCGCCATCGCACGGCCTACAGCAGTGCGCTCGCTCACGTTGGTAGACAGCATGTCCCCCTATGGCTACAGCGGCAGCAAGGATGTCGCGGGCACACCCTGCTACGCCGACGGCGCGCCCGCGGGCGCGGGCAGCGTCAACCCGGAATTTGTGCGCCTCATGGCCGAAAAGAACCGTGACACCGACAACCCCGCATCCCCGCGCAATGTGCTGCGCCAATTCTACGTCAAGCCGCCCTTCCTGCCAGCACGCGAGGAAGAGCTGCTCAGCAGCATGTTATCGTTGCGCATCGGCGAAGATTGGTACCCCGGCAGCGTCCAGCCCTCTGCCCACTGGCCGACAGTGGCCCCCGGCGAGCGGGGTATTGTCAACGCCTTCAGCCGCAAGTATTTCGATGCCAGCGCGCTGGCTGACATCACCCCCAAGCCGCCGGTATTGTGGCTGCGCGGGGCCGACGACAACATCGTCTCCAACAATGCGTTTTGGGACATCGCCGCGCTGGGCGCGATGGGCCTGGTGCCGGGCTGGCCGGGGCTGGACGACTGCCCGCCACAGCCAATGCTCGATCAGCTCCGTGCGGTGTTGCAACGCTACGCCGACGGCGGTGGCGATGTCATGGAAGCAGTGATTGACGATGCGGGCCACAGCCCGTTTCTGGAGAGGCCGGAGGAGTTCAACCAGCTCTTCCATACTTTCATCGCAGGATAATCGGCTTTCCGATCCCGCTTCATCGAGATAATCCCGATGCCAACTATCACAGCCAACGGCATTCAACTTTACTATGAGCAGCACGGCTGGCAGCAGGACAAGCCGGTGCTGGTGCTGTCCAATGGCGTACTGATGAGTACGGCCAGTTGGGTGTTCCAGACGCCGGTATTCAGCCGTCATTACCGTGTATTGTTGTACGACTGCCGCGGGATGTGGCAGTCGGAGCATCCCGCGGGGCCGTACAGCATGGAACAGCACGCCGACGATCTGGCCGCGCTGCTCGACGCGCTGGACATTCCGCAGGCGCACATCGGTGGCATCTCGTACGGCGCGGAGATCAGCATGGTGTTTGCCCTGCGCTATCCAGCGCGCACGCTCAGCCTGGTGCTCTCCTCCGCGGTCAGTCACATTGACCCCCTGCTGCGTGCCATGATTGCCGGTTGGGTTGCGGCGGCGCAGGCCAAAGACGCCGATATGCTGTTCAACGTGACTGCGCCGGTGAACTTTTCTGAAGCGTGGCTGGCTGTCAATGGCCCGGTGCTGACCGCGGCGCGGCAACGTTACCACACACTCGACATGGGCGCGTTTCTGGAGCTGCTTGGCAGCTTTGAGCGGCTGGACATCACGGCCCAGCTCCCGCAGATCGCCGCGCCTGCGCTGGTGATGGTGGGTGAGGACGATATCCTCAAGCCGCGCAAGTACGCCGAGGTGATCACCCGCGGCATCCCGCGCAGCCAGCTTGCCGTGCTGCCACACGCCGGCCACGCGGCCAACTGGGAACAGCCCGGTTTATTCAATTCGTTGTTGCTTGGCTTTTTGGCCACGCAGCAGTAAACGGTAACCAGTTCTGAATACTGGACACTGATTACTGGATAGTTCGTCCGGCAGCCTAGCTGCTAATTCATTTTCAGGAGGAGTTAGATAATGAAGCGTTTGCATTTGCTCATGACCGTGTTGCTGCTGGCATCGTTTGTGTTGGCAGCCTGCGGTGGCGCGGCCACTCCGGCGCCGACCACCGCACCGGAACCGGCTGCGCCGGCTGCCACCGAAGCCCCCGCCGCTACCGAAGCGCCGGCGGCTACTGAAGCCCCTGCTGCCACTGAAGCGCCGGCGGCCACCGAAGCGCCGATGGCTGAAGGCGCGCTCAAGTGCGAGTCGCCCGTCAAGATTGGCCTGATCACTGACCTGTCGGGCAGCTTGGCCTTGTACGGCGTCATGATGAACCGCTCTTTCCAGTTGGGCATGGAGTACGCCGCGGGCGCGGCGGGCACCTCTACGGATAACGGCGCGACGACCTCCTACACGATTGACGGCTGCGAAGTGCAGGTGCTGGTGCGCGACGACAAGGGCAGTGCCGAGCAGACGGCAACTGTGGCGCGCGAGTTGATCGAAAAAGACAAGGTCAACATGCTGGTGGGCACGGTCAGCTCTGGCAGCACTGCCAGCCTGCAAGAAATCGCCAAGGAAAGCGGCGTGGTACTGATCGCCGCCCCGGCCGCGGCCAACGACATCACCGGCGTGAACTTCAACGAGTACACCTTCCGCGTCAGCCGTGAAAACTACCAGGACTTCATCAACCTGTGCGAGTACATGACCACGCAGTACAAGAAGTTCATCCAGATCGCACCCGACTATAGCTTTGGCTACGGCGGCGCGGCCTCCGCGCGCGATGCCTGCACGAAGTTCGGCGGCGAGTTTGTGGCCGAGGACATCTTTGCCCCGCTGGACACCACAGACTTCACCCCCTATATGGAACAGATCGCTAACAGCGGCGCAGAAGCCTGGATCGTGACCTGGGCTGGCGGCGGTTTTATCCCGATGTTCCAGTCAGCCAAGGAACTGGGCGTGCTGGACAGCATGGGCCTGGGCGCGTCCTACTTCGACAACAAGACGATGGCTGCCATCTTTGGGCCAGTGGCCGATAAGGTGCAGGGCAAGGCCAGCGGCATTGTCTATCACTACACCGCGCCACAAAACGCCATCAACGACTGGTTGGTGGAACAGATCAAGGCGCGCTACAATGATGTGCCGGACTTGTTCGATGCGGACGGTATGAATGCGGCGCTGCTGGCTGTGGCTGGGCTGAAGAAGAGCGGCGGCGACACCAGCGGCGAAGCCATGATCAAGGCTATGGAAGGCATCGAATTCGAAGGCCCCAAGGGCGTGATCAAGATTCGCCCCGAAGATCATGTCGCGCTGCAGGATATGTACATCATGAAGCTGACCGATCTGGCCGCGGCCGACTTCAAGATGTTTGAACTGGTGACAGTCACGCGGCCCGCGCCGCCCTGCCTGTTGCCGGAAACGCTGAAAGATCGCTGCGGCAACCTGCCCTACGGCACGCTGAGCGGACAATAATTGACAGTAGACGAGTGAACAAGGAAAGTAGACAAGGAGACGGATTAGAAACCTGGTCTCCTTGTCTACTTCCTTGCGCTCTTGTGTACTTGTTTACCTGTTTCCTGCGGTATTCCATGCCATCAATTCCCATCCTCGAAACCCGACATTTACGCAAGGCGTTCGGCGCGCTCGTGGCCGTCAACGATGTCAGCGTGCAGGTGCAGCCTGGTACAATCCATTCGGTGATCGGGCCGAACGGCGCGGGCAAGACCACCTTCTTTAACCTGCTCAGCGGTAACCTGGAACCGACGTCCGGGCACGTGCTGTACAAGGGCAAGGACATTACGCGTCAACCATTGCACCGCAGCGCCCACATGGGTATTGGCCGTTCGTTTCAGATTACCAATCTCTTTCCCAATCTGACCGCGCTGGAAAACGTGCGGCTGGCCTGTCAGGCGCTGGGCAAAGATAACTTCAAATTCTGGCGGCCTGCAGGCGCGTTCACGCGCTACGAGCAGAAGGCGTGGGCAATCTTGCAGCAGGTCGGGCTGGCTGAACGTGGTTTGATGCCTGCCCGCGTCTTGCCGCACGGCGATCAGCGCAAGCTGGAGCTGGGCATTATTCTCGCGTCCGATCCTGATCTGCTGTTGCTGGATGAGCCGACCGCTGGCATGGCTTCGGAGCAAGTGCCGGAGCTGCTGACCTTGATCCAGCAGATCCAAGCCAGCGGCGACAAGACGATTGTGCTGGTGGAGCACAACATGAATGTGGTGATGAGTATTTCCGACCGCATCACGGTGATGCACCAGGGGCAGGTGCTGGCCGAGGGCACGCCCGCGGAAATTGCTGCCAACGAAACAGTGCAGACTGCCTATCTCGGCGGGCTGTATGAATTATAAATTTTAGGGTTAAAGCTGGCTCTGCGCAGCTACCGGTTGACCATTCTCAAACTTACTCTTTCCCCTCCTACCATGAACCTTCTCGAAGTCCACGATATTCACACCAACATCGGCCAGTTCCACATCCTTGAAGGCGTCAGTGTGCAGGTCCCCGCCGGTCAGATCGTGGCTTTGCTGGGGCGCAACGGCGCGGGCAAGACTACCACGCTCAAGTCTATCTTAGGGCTGACCCCGCCGCGCGCGGGCCGGGTGATCTTTGACGGCGTGGAGATTCAAGGCCGTCGCAGCTTCGAGATTGCGTCGCTGGGTATTGGCTTTGTGCCGGAACATCGCGCCATCTTCCGTGACCTGAGCGTGCATGAAAACCTCAAGATCGCAGAACGCAAAAAGGGCGATTTGGAGCGCAAGTCAGACTTTATTTTTGAGCTGTTCCCCGACCTGAAGCGCCTGATCCATCTGCCCGGCACCCATTTGTCCGGCGGCCAGCAGCAAATGCTGGCGTTGGCGCGTGCATTGGTCCCCGACAATCGCCTGCTGCTGATTGATGAGCCGAGCGAGGGCCTCGCGCCGGTGATCATTGAAGCCATGATGGAAGCGATTCGCAAGCTGTCCGCACAAACCACCGTGGTGTTGGTCGAACAGAATTTTATCGTGGCCCGCCAGCTGGCCCAGCATTACGTCATCATCGAAGAAGGGCAGTCCATTCAGTCCGGCGCGATGGCTGATCTGGTCAAGGACAAAGCCACCATCCAGCGTTATTTGGGCGCAGCCTGACAATACCATTACCATGAGCAACTACCTCCAATCCTTTGGCAAAAATCGCACCCTGATCCTGACGCTGACGATCCTGACAGTGCTCTTTCTGCTCGCCATTCAGGGCATGAGCACGCGCGATTGGTTCGTGACAGTGCTGCGCGGGCTGGCCGCAGGTTCGATCACCTTCCTGGTCGCCGCGGGCCTCAGCATCATCATGGGCTTGATGGATGTGCTGAATCTGGCGCACGGCACGCTGTTCATGATCGGCGCGTATCTCGGCTGGAGCATGTACGTGCGCCCCGACAGCGTGGTGGATCTGGCAACCCCGATGGGCTTGCTGCTGGCTGGGCTGGCGCTGATGCCCCTCTGGGGGCCGCTGCTGAGCCGCTTGCGCCTCTCATCCGCGCTGGCACGTGTCTGGCCGTGGCTCGCCTTGCTGTTGGGGGGTGTGGTGCTGGTTTACGGTCTGCGCCATGCGCCGCTGGCGTTGTGGAATGCAGCAGATTACCAGCGCAGCCCGATTGTCTGGACGCAATTTGCCGAGGCCGGTACACTGACGCAACAGGTGCAACCGGCCACCTTTGCCCCTGGTCAATCACCGGTACTGGTGTGGGGCGCGGTGCTGCTGGGTAGCATTCTACTGGGACTGGCTGTGGCTGGCTTCACGCAGGCGCGCCGCGGCGATGTGGTCACGCGCGTGGCCTGGCGGCAGCCAGTCGTCACTGCTGTGGCGCTGGTGGTGGTTGCGCTGCTGCTGGCTGCCTTCAACACCCCTCTGACCAACTGGCTATTTGGTCTGGATAGCACAGTGCGCTTTGTGTTGGCCGCGCTGACCGCCGCGCTGGTGGGGGTGGGGCTGGGTAGCCTGATGGAAGCAACGCTGATCCGCCCGCTGTACGCGCGTGCGATCTACCAGATTATGCTTACCTTTGGTCTGGCCTTCATTGGCACCGAACTGGTGCGCGCAGTGTGGGGCCGCACCGGCTTCACCATGCCCAAGCCCTCGCTCTTTGCCAGCACCGGCGAAGGCTGCCCGGCGACCAGCGTAGGCGATTGGTTGCGTTACCATTGTTCCACGCTGGTGCTGAACATCGGCGGCGAAAAGGCGTTGGTGCGCACCTACAACGAAATCTTTGTGATCCTGGTTGGCCTGGTGGTGCTGGTGGCGGTCTGGCTGCTGTTGCAACGCTCGCGGTTGGGCATGATTATCCGCGCGGGCGTGCAGGACAGCGCGATGGTCGAGGCGTTGGGCATCAACGTGCGTCGCGTGTTTACGCAGGTGTTTGGCTTGGGCGTTGGGTTGGCCGCGCTGGGTGGTGTGATTGCTGCTCCGGCCAGCGGTTTGTCGGACGCGATGGGTGCAACCCTGCTGCTCGGCTCGCTGATCGCGCTGGCGATTGGTGGTCTAACGAGCTACCCCGGCGCGGCGGCAGGCGCGATCATCGTCGGGTTGGTGCAGCAGTTCATCATCCGCTACGGGCAGATCGGCATCAAACTGCCCTTCCTGGCCGAGCCGTGGAAGCCCACCCCGCCCATTGTACCCGCCTCTACCATTATTTTGATGATTATCATCCTGCTGGTTCTGCCGCAGGGCTTGTTTGGGCGGAAGGAATAGAGAGATACGTAGACAAGGGACAACTATACAAGGAAATAGGGTTGCTATGGCATTTGTTACCCTCGCACCTTCCCCCTTTTTCTAGGTATCCACCTGTCTACTTGCCTACTGATTTTTTCCCGAAGGCGTATTCATGACTGCACAACCTTCATTTTTAAAACGCAACATCGCCTTTTTGCTCACCGTTGCGGTGCTGGCCGCCTTGCCGTTTGTGTTGGCGCTGCTGAACGGCCAATCCTTTGCCAGCCTGCTGGCGAACGATGCGGGCAATGCCAAGTTCCTGCAAGGGTTGTTGATCGAAGTGTTCATCCTCGCGGTGTTCGCGATCAGCTATGACCTGGTGTTGGGCGTCACCGGCCTGCTTTCCTTTGGACATGGCATGTTCTTTGCGATGGGCGCGTACATGACAGGCATCCTGCTGAAAAGTTTTGGCTGGAACCTGGGGCAGGTGGTGGCGGCGATCCTGGTTATCGGCCTGCTGCAAGCCCTGCTTTTTGGTGTCGTGTTGCCGCGGGTCAAGGGGATCACCTTCGCGTTGGTGACGCTGGGTATCGCCTCGGTCTTCGACATCCTGATCAAGTCGCAGGAACTCAATGCGTATACCGGCGCGGATGTAGGGTTGCAGGGAATTCCGCGACCCGCGGGCCTCAGCCCGGTGGACGATCGGTTACGTTTTTACTACCTGACGCTGGCGTTCGCGGTCTTGGTGTATCTGCTCTACAAGCGGTTCGTCGATTCACCGACCGGCCGCGTGTGTATTGCCACGCGCGAAAACGAAAACCGTGCCTTGAGCGTGGGGTTCAACACCTTCTCCTTCAAACTGGCCGCGCTGATGCTGGCCAGCAGCACCGCGGCGCTGGCCGGCATGTTTCATGCGCTATACAAACCGCTGGTCAGTCCTGAAATTGCCGGGCTGGGCTTCACCGTGCAGGGCCTGCTGATGCTGCTGATCGGCGGCATTGGCACACTGAGCGGCGCAATGGTCGGCGCGGCTGCGCTGCGCCTGATGGAATATTATTTCACCAAGTGGTTCGGTGAAAGCGCCAGCTTTATGATCGGTGTGGTATACGTGTCCATCGTGATGTTCCTGCCCTATGGCATCGTTGGCACATGGCGATTGCGCAGTTTGCAGCTTCAGCAGGGCCGCCAGCGGCTGCTGGAGCTGTTGCATCTGGCTAAACCCGCGGCGGGGCGTGCCAACCGCCTGCGCTGATGGTATAATTGGTGGTATGATGACCCACGACGACAAACCCACCAGCAAAGACGAGCTGCGCCGTCGCTACGAGGAAGATCAGGCGAACAGCAAGCCTAAGCCGCCAAAGGACTGGCAAAGTCTGATCGAAGAGCAGATCAGCAAGCTCGATCTCGATAACTTGCCCGGCAAGGGCAAGCCGTTAAACCTGGAGCGCAACCCGTACATGAACGAGGGCGATGAGCTGGCGCACAACCTGCTGAAAAATGCCGGCTATACGCTGCCCTGGATTGATGACAGCAAGCGGATTGAGGCGGATATCACCGCAGCGCGCGCCAAGCTGGCCCGCGCCCACGCGGACTACCTGCATGCGCGCGATGCCGAAATGTGCTCTGGCCCGCAATGGATCGAAGGCGCGTGGCTGGCGGCTGTGCGCGACTTCCGCGAAGAAGCTACCCACATCAACCGTGCCATTCGGGATTTTAACTTGCAGGTTCCCAGCGCACATTTACATAAGTTTGCGCTGGTGATTGATCATGAGCTGGCTCCCTACGGCGTGAACGATGATTAGCTGCCTGTGGTTCGGCGGCGTACCACCGTGCCTTAAGCCTGCCGAAGGATGACCCATATAGAGGGAAGACGAGTAACTTTGGGGGTGACAGTCGCATCGAAAGTGGATAGAGCTGTTTGTTTAACGCATAATTTTCGGAGCAAAAATCATGTCAGGATCAAATACACCTTTTGAAGCGGTGATCGAAGTCACCGATCAGGATTTTGCCAGCCAAGTTCTGGCGCAGTCGCAGACCATCCCTGTCGTAGTGGATTTCTGGGCCCCGTGGTGCGGCCCGTGCCGCATGATCGGCCCCACGCTGGAGCGGCTCGCGCGTGAGGCGAACGGCGCCTGGGTGCTGGCGAAGCTAAACGTTGACCATAACCCGCACACCGCGGGGCGCTATGGCATTCAGGGCATCCCCGCGGTCAAGGGATTTCGCGATGGTCAGGTCACGGCTGAGTTCGTCGGTGCTGTGCCTGAGCCACAAATCCGCAGCTTTTTGAACAAGCTGGTGCCCAGCGCGGCTGATCAATTGGCGAAGCAAGGGCAGCAGCAGGAAACCGCGGGCCAGCTTCAACAGGCCGAAGCCACATACCGGCAGGCGCTACGCAACGATGCCAACCACGCGGGGGCTTTGCTCGGCCTCGGGCGCATCCTGTTCCAGCAGGACCAGTTTGCCGATGTGCTGAGCACTTTGCAGCGTGTACCCTTTGGCACGCCGCAGCGCACCGAAGCCGAGGGACTGATCGCCAAAGCCGGTTTTCGGCAGCAGGCATCCCTGAGCGGCGGCGAGGTGGAGGCGCGGCGCAAGCTGGCAGCGAACCCGGACGATCTGGACGCGCGGCTGGGGCTGGGCGCAGCGATGACCGCCAAAGGCAGCTATCGCGAGGCGCTGGAAGGCTATCTGGAAGTGGTACGCCGTGATCGCGGCACGTTCCGCAACCAGGCACGGCAAGCCATGCTCGATATTTTTACGCTGTTGGGAGATGAAAATCCCCTCACCGGCGAATACCGCCCGCAGCTTGCCATGCTGCTTTTCTAGTCTTGACTAAGAAGGAGCCATCCCGCGCAGGGCTGGCTCCTTTGCGTTTCTATACACAAGCTCAAAAGTACAATTTGTTATTATCACAGAATTGTGGTACAAGAAGGCATCCGGCAACGGATAAAAGGAGTACCCTGTCATGGCAGTACATGCCACAACACCACAACGAAAAAACCGATCTTTGTTTCGCTTGTGGTGGATTTTTCCCATTGTCGGCGTTTTGTTAATCACAGGTGTCTTCGCTTTTGCCACTTTACAACCTGTTAAGGTATTGCCCCGCATTCGCCTTGCGCCAGGGTTCATTCTCACTGATCAGAACGGACAGCAACTCACCAGCGAGCAATTGCGCGGCAATGTGGTTCTATACAACTTCTCATATACGCGCTGCGGCGCCGATTGCGACAAGATGAATCAAACCATGCAGGAAGTTCAGCAGCGCCTTGCTGAAGTTGAACTGTATGGGATGTCAGTCAAGTTCGTTACCATCAGCTTTGACCCGGAACACGACACCCCACAAGCGTTAGCCCAATATGCCCAAAGTCTGGGCGCTAACCCTGAACAGTGGATTTTTGCCTCAGGCGATGCAACGCGGCTTAAGGCCTTGATCGGCGGCGGTTTTGAGGCCTACTACACGCCGGATGAAGCTGGCGGTTTTCGCTTTGACCCCACCTTTGTCCTGGTGGACGGTTGGGGCATTATCCGCGGTAAATATCGCTATCAGGTGCAAATTCCCGATTCTGATCGCATTTTACGTCATATCGGCGTGCTGGCCGAAGAAGTGCAGAAAAGCACTGGCGCCAACAAGCTGATTTATGAAGCGGCGCACCTGTTCCTGTGTTATTCACCGTGATACGACGGATCTGCTATGGTTATGCGACGCCTTTTTTTGTTAGTTAGTTTACTGTCGGTTGTGTTGACCAGTTGCGGTAGCAACCGGTATCACGGCCAACTGCTTGATAAACCGATGTCTATCCCCGATTTGGTGTTGACCGATCAGACGGGACAGCCCCGCAGCTTACAAGAGTTTAAGGGCGAAGTGGTTATGGTATACTTCGGTTATACTTTCTGCCCGGATGTCTGTCCGACAACGTTGACTGAAATGAAAAAGACCTTTGAGCTACTGGGCAACAAGGCTGAAGAAGTCAACTTCGTAATGATATCTGTTGATCCTGGTCGCGACACGCCGCAGGCGCTGGGTGCATATCTGAGCAACTTCAACCCGACCTTCATTGGTCTGTCGGGCACTCCTGATCAGATTGCCGATGCAGCGTTGCCCTTTGGCGTTTTTTACGAAAAACATGAAGGTACAGCCGCCACCGGCTACCTGGTAGATCATACTGCCTCGGTAATGGTACTGGACCGGCAAGGCCAGTTGCGTTTGATTATTCCGTTTCAAACCCCGGCTGAGGACGTCGCAGCCGACATCAAGCAATTATTGAAATCGTCCCGCTAATCAGTTATCTTTGCAAGGAGGTAAGGCTATGGCGCCAGAGCAGAAATCAGACCATGATGATGGTCAATTTCATCCGCGTGGTACAGTAATCCTCATGATACTGTTCTTCTTTACCATTGTTACTTTGTGGGGCTATGTATACCTCACATTGGTAGGCCAAGGACCGAATACGCCATGACTACGACCATAAATACAAACGAGCCAAAGCTCCATGTTGACCCTTACGAGCGAGGCTGGATGATCGCTGCCGCGGCCATGCTCGTTGTCTTTGCCGTCGCCGTCACACTCGCCAGTTATTCTTTGGGTATTCAGTTGCCTTCCCCAGAACTGGAAGTGGATCCGCGAACGATTACCACCGAGGGGCCTTTTGCCACCCCCGGCCTGCGTGAGCTGGCTCCTGGCCGCTACGAAGCCTATATCGTCGCACATGGTGTCGGTTGGTATTTCGATCCACGCCAGTTGACCATCCCCGTAGGTTCGGAAGTGACTTTCTATGTCACCAGCGCGGATGTGCAGCACGGCTTCAAGATGCCCGGCACCAACGTTAACATGATGATCATCCCCGGACAAGTCTCGTCCCTAACTCAGCGTTTCAATACGCCTGGTGAATACAACTGGATTTGTCACGAATACTGCGGCCTCAGCCATGCGCAAATGTATGGCACCATCACTGTGACGCCCTGAATCTAAACGAGGTAACGCACTATGACTGCCATCGCTTCTACTGCTCCCGTTGCTGTTGAAAAGCCTTATTCACTGCCAGCCAAATATGTTTTGGCTGCCAGTGAAAAGCGCCTGGTTGGCTTACATGTTCTGTTTGCTGTCATCGCCCTGTCCATTGGCTCGCTTTTTGGCCCGATGCAGGCGTTGGAATTCACCAAGGTTGACCTCTACACTCTCTTGCAGCCACTCCTGAAGTCCTACTATCAGGGCTTGACGTTGCATGGTGTGCTGAATGCCTTGATCTGGACCACCTTCTTCATCGAAGGCTTCTTTACGCTGACGATCACCTACGGCTTGCGCCGCTCTTTGGCCGTACCGGCGTTGAACTGGGTTGGCTTTATCTTGATGGTGGTCGGCTTGGTCACCGCGGCCGTGCCGATCTTGCTAAACCAGGCATCGGTTCTGTTCACCTTCTACCCCCCTCTGCAAGCCTCGCCCTTCTTCTACATCGGCCTTGTGCTGGTCGTGGTTGGTAGCTGGGTAGAAGGCTGGGGCTTCATCCTGACTTATCGTAAATGGCGCAAGGAAAACCCTGGCGTCCGTACACCGCTCATCAGTTTTGGCAGCTTGATCAACACCGTGCTGTGGCAAATTGCCACGATTGGTATTGCGGTCGAAATCCTCACGCAGTTGCTCCCCTGGTCGCTCGGCCTTCTGCCCGGTGTTGACCCGCAGCTTGACCGCACCTACTTCTGGTTTACCGGTCACCCGCTGGTTTACTTCTGGCTGTTGCCCGCTTATGTTTCCTGGTACGGCATGTTACCCAAGCAGGCCGGCGGCAAGCTGTTCAGCGATTCGTTGGCCCGTTTGTCCTTCTGGCTTTTCTTGGTGCTGTCTTCGCCTTTGGGCTTCCATCATCAGTATACCGACCCCGGTATTCCGTTAATCTGGAAATATATCCACGCCTTGCTAACCTATGTGGTAGCCTTCCCCTCCCTGCTGACAGCCTTCACGGTGGTAGCGTCGCTGGAATATGCCGGACGCCAGCGCGGCGGCACGGGCCTGCTGGGCTGGATTCGCAAGCTGCCCTGGGGCGATCCGTCGGTCTCCATCCAATTGCTGTCGGGTATTCTGTTCATCTTTGGTGGCATCGGCGGCATGACCAACTCCTCCTATAACGTGAACCTAGTTGTCCACAATACCACCTGGGTTCCCGGCCACTTCCACCTGACCGTCGCCTCCGCGGTGACCATGACCTTTATGGGTATCGCCTACTGGCTGGTGCCACACGTCACAGGCCGCAAACTGTGGGGCCGCAAGCTGGCCGTCATTCAAGGGTGGACCTGGTTCATCGGCATGATGATCTTCTCCAACGCCATGCACACGCTGGGCCTGCTGGGTGCGCCCCGCCGCACGCCGTTGGGCACTTCGCCCTACGTACCGGCCAACTGGGAACCGCGCCTGCTGCAAACTGCCGTCGGTGGTACGATCATGTTTGTGGGTGTCTATCTGTTTATCTTCATCCTCATCATGACAGTACTCGGCAAGCGCGCTGCCGCCAATGAAGTACCGCAAGTACCCGAAGCGGAAGCGATGCAGGATCCGCAAACCAGCACCCCCGCTTGGCTCGATCGCTGGGCGCCGTGGCTGACAGCTACTATCCTGCTGATTGTCCTGGTCTACGGCCCCAACCTGCTGAATCAGATCACGACGATGTCCAATACATCGCCCGGCTTTAACAACCTGTACTAGCCTTTACTGACACACGCCTCCACCAGGCTTTCTTTTCTGAACCTTGCTCGGCTTGAAGTAAGCTAGAATTTCGTTATTGATGTCAATCAAACTGGCGGATTCACAGGCATGTTGTCTGGGAATCCGCCAGTTTTATTCAGATAGGACTTACACAGTTGATGTCACTTTGCGGAGTAAAACAACGAGAAATCCCTGTTTCTGTCCACCGGATTTCTCGCCCCCTCGTGTCTATGGTGTCAAAATAACACCCTTGCTGTCAACTGCGTAAAATCCCTACAGGAAATTATCATGTCAGTCCAAAACGGCCACGACGAAACCGATCACGAAGAACACGGCGCTCAATTGCCCGCAGCAACCGACAAACACGCCACTACTATCAACTGGCCTGTGCGTCAACGCACACCGGTACGACGCTTTCTGAACCTGCTGGAGCGCCTTAGTCTGGCCGTTGAACGTCCAATCGCTCGCTTTGTGCATTCGCCACAATGGAACCCCCTGTATCACACCGGCACGATCACGCTGTTTGCTTTGCTGATCATCCTCGTTACCGGCATTTACCTGACCCTTTTTCTGAACTTCGGCTTTGCCGAATCGTACCAGGCTGTCGCCAAGGTAGAAAATAACTTCCTGGGTCGCCTGATGCGCGCCTTGCACCGCTATGCGTCTGTGCTGGCTGTGGTGGCTGCTCTGCTGCACGGCTGGCGCACCTTCTTCATGGACCGTTTCCGCGGGCCGCGTTGGCTGGCCTGGGTCACCGGTATGATACTGGTCCTCTTCATCTGGGGCGCAGGGCTGACCGGCTACTGGCTGATTTTTGATGAACGGGCGCAATTGTTCAATCAGACGCTCATCAACTGGCTTTCCCGTTTCGATCAGGGCATCGCCTTCCTCAATCGCTTCATGTTGACAGAAGCCGCGGCGGGCGGCTGGATGTTCGCCTTTGCCATCCTGATCGTTCACCTGGGCCTATCAGTCGCCATCGGTATGTTCTTCTATCTGCACATCAAACGCTTGCAGCGGGCCAAAATCTTGCCCCCGCGCTACTGGATGCTCTTACTGGGGATTCCTCTGCTGCTGGCTGCCCTCTTCTTCCCGGTCGGCATGTTAAGGCCAGGCAGTTTTGAGCAACTCCCCACTGAAGTCCCGCTTGATATTTTCTTGCTGTGGTACGTCCCGGCCTCCTTAAGCCTGTCTCCTGCGCTTTTCTGGGGCGGGTTGATCCTCGTGATGGGGGTGGCAACGGCTATTCCCTGGTTGCTGCGCCGGCCTGCCTTGCAGCCAGCCGTGGTTCACAACGACCGTTGCACCGGCTGTACACTATGCGCGGCCGACTGCCCCTACAAGGCCATCACGATGGTCGAGCGTGAGCCAGGCGCGCCGCACAAATTCCTGGCCGTGATTGATCCCAAGATGTGCGTGTCCTGCGGCATCTGCATCGGCAGTTGCCCGCCATTGGCAATTACGTTGGGCAACGAGGCCCCGGAACCGCTTTGGCAGGAAACCGTTGCCCGCGCGGCACAACAAAGCACCCAGCCGGTCCATGTTGTCTTTGCTTGCGAACGCCACGCACAACAGGCTGCGCGGGCTTATCTTAGCCCTGAGGATCAAAAGATCTTTGGCGGCCACGGCAAGCAGGCTACCGTTAGCGGCGCTCATGTCGAGGTGATCCCACTGCCGTGCATCGGCATGGCCCATCCTGACCTCGCGCGTGAGGCGCTGCGCGCGGGCGCGGCCGAAGTACAGTTTATCGGCTGCCCGCCGGAAGACTGCGCCAACCGCGAG
Organism: Anaerolineae bacterium; assembly: GCA_049299095.1. Taxonomy (GTDB): domain Bacteria; phylum Chloroflexota; class Anaerolineae; order JAAEKA01; family JAAEKA01; genus JAAEKA01. Next base: position 33,852 of record JBAQWV010000148.1, read on the forward strand.
GGCAACCTGTGGATGGAGCAGCGCGTCGAACGGGAACGCCTGCCGCGGCTGCGCCGTGAAATCCCCGTTGAGGCAGTCGCCACCGCTTGGCAGCCGCCCAATGACTTTGCGCGGGCCTTGCGCAGTAAAGATCGTGCACCTGCCACCAGCTACTCATTCGGACTGGACAAGCTCACCCTGCGCGGCCTGTTGCCGGCCTTCATACTACTGGTACTCACCACTGGCCTGTCCATCGCTGCCACCAGGGTCCCGTACAACCCACCAGCCAGCGGCGAGGCACGCCTATTACTCAATCTTGTCCATCGTAGCGGCTACGTCATCATCCCTGCTACAGCCTCCGACATCATTAATCGCCCACCCAATCCGGCCCAGATTGCCCCCACGCGCTTACAGATCGAGGTAGATGGGCAGGTGATGCTTGACAAGACCTATCCGCTCAAGGATGGCGGCGCGACCCCGACACAGATTCTGGAACAATTGAATCTCGCACCAGGCAGCCACCGCGTGCGGATGTTAATATTCGACATGCAGGGGCAGACAGACCCGACTGTGGTCATGGATGATACAATCACCTTGGGAGCCAGTCAGGTCAATCGTATCACCTATCATGATGCGCGTCTGGCTGCCGATCCAGAACAAGGCGAGCGGTTGTTCATGGGAAGGACAATGGGCCGTAACCCCGGCTGCCAGATTTGCCATTCGCTGGAACCAGATGTCCGCCTCGTTGGCCCCTCACTGGCGGGTGTGGCGACGCGGGCTGAAACACGCGTGCCCGGCATGACCGCTCAAGAATACCTGCTGCAATCCATCATGACACCGGATGCCTACGTTGTCGAAGGCTATTTGGCTGGACAGACACGTCCTGACCTTGCCAAGAACCTCACACAGCAGCAGATTGATGACCTGGTCGCGTTTTTGATGACTTTGCATTAGTGAGTACAATTTGTCACACACCCATTCCATCCATTCTATTTTATGTGAAGGAGCACCCCACACGATGCGTAAAACCGTTTTCTTCGTTGTTCTCTTGATAGCAGCTTTCGCACTGGCTGCCTGCGGCGGCGGCGCCAAGGAACCTGCACCGGCAGCTCAGGCTCCGGTCGCCAGCAACGGCGGTAATCCCGCCACCGGCAAGACCTTGTTTAGCCAACCTGTGCTGGAAGGCAATGCAGGCTGCGCCACCTGTCACACTACTGAAGCCGGCAAAGTGCTGGTAGGCCCGTCGCTGGCTGGCATCGCAACCCGCGCCGGTACCACCATCCCCGGCATGTCCGCCGAAGAGTACATTCACCAGTCAATCGTTGACACCAACGCCCATTTGGCTACCGGCTGTACTTTGAGCGATCTAAGCTTGCAATGCAATGCTGATCTGATGCCGAAGGACTGGGCTACCAAGCTCAACGAGCAGCAGATCAAGGACATTACGGCCTATCTATTGACGCTGAAATAAGGGTGTCAGGAACACAGGTTCCAGCAGTAAATAAAATCGGGACGCAGAGAGCGTCCCGTTTTTATTTACTGCCTTTGTCAGGTCTGGCAGCCTTAATCAGTTGAATTAGGAAAGGCCTTTTCTGTACCCGTCTGCTGCAAGCCATCAACCGCGCGCGTGCCGTATAGCTCCCCTTCCGTAGTGATCGTGTAGGTGCTGACCCCAGTGATGTGCAGATCAATGCCGTCCACCGTGCGCCAGCGGACAAGAAGCTGGTTTCCGACCACCTCTCCAAAGCCTTCCTGCAAGCTGCCAGTGATAATCCACTGCATCCCGTAGGTACCGGGCGCGCCAGGCCGTAACTGCAAATTTCCGCTGTATTCCGTGCCACCCGGATCGAAGCCGTTGACTGAATATGAGGGCGATAGGGTCGGCACCGCATCGGGCGAGGCATCTTGCCCCTTGATTACACCCTTGTCGCGCGTACATCCACTGATACCAAGCATCACACACAACGAAATAAGTATAAAACGTTTCTTCAAGACACAATCCTTCGTTCAGTTACAAAGAATTCGGCAGCGGCCCGTTGCACGTAGCCGGTACCGCCCAGAGGTGGTTAGCTCTGTTTGAGGCAACTCACCACTCCCGAATTCTGAAATTTCACTTAAATGTTCCGAACAGATTATAAGCTGCTTCAGGCAGCATGGGCTGACAATTACGATTATACCACGCTGTAACCGCAGCGCAGAACCGGCCTTCACGCCGCGTCAACGCCGCCAAACGCCGCGGCCCGTTCCACATAGCGCGCCGCAGACAGGCGATTACCCGCGATCTCCTCATCGGTCAGCGCCCGCACCACGCGCGCTGGCATCCCCAGAATCAACGACCCCGGCGGGAAGACCTTGCCTTCAGTCACCAGCGCACCCGCGCCGACAATACTGTTTTCACCGATCACCGCACCGTTCAGTAACACGGCACGAATACCGATGATGCAATTATCGCCCACCCGCGCCCCATGCACCACCGCGCCGTGCCCAACCGTTACATCCGCGCCGATCACAGCCGGAAAGCCGGGATCGGCATGGAGAATACACCCTTCCTGGATGTTGCTGCGCGGGCCAAGTACAATGGCTTCCACGTCGCCGCGCAGTGTCGCGTTGAACCAAACACCGCTTTGCGCGTGCAGCGTCACATCCCCCACCACCACCGCACCTTGCGCCAGAAACGCCGAAGGATGGATCTGCTCCGGGTGTTTTTGTATGTTTAATAGCATCATTCAGCCTCCTGATAGCCACCAGTCGCAGACTCTACAAAGCCAGCCTGTCCACCACAGTATAGCCGATGTTATCGGTAATACCCAGTCCGGGCTTTTTTATCAGCCAAAATAACTTGCCGAATCGCCCAGTTACTGGTATCCTATACACGATATTTACCAGTCAATCAGCCGCACCGCAGTGACTGTTATAACACTGTCAGGCGCGCGAGGAGTTCCTGGAATGATGAAGTTGTTGATGAGTTGGGATATCAAGGCTGGCCGTGAACAGCCCTACTTTGAGTTTATTGTCCGCGAGTTCGCTCCCAAACTCATGAAACTGGGCCTGCAACCCACCGAGGCCTGGTACACCGTCTATGGCGACGGCCCGCAGATTCTCACTGGTGGTGTCACATCTGACGCGTCAACCATGAACCAGATTCTGGAAAGCGAAGACTGGCAGTCGCTGCGCGGCCAGTTGCTCAATTATGTGACCAACTACAGTCAGAAGGTTGTGC